>PANW01000077.1 GCA_002707785.1 Cellvibrionaceae bacterium
CGATGACGTTATGCTTATTCATGTGTGTGGACTCCAGTTTTCAGTGTGGTGCTAGAAGCTTACCCTCTTAGGAGGGGGAGTCCACACATCGAGCGTTAGCGCCAAAAGTAGGGGCTATTAAGCCAAGCAAGCCAGTTTGGCAGTAAGGCTTGTTTTATAGTGCTAAACCACGGATTGCCACGTCGCACAGCTCCTCGCAATGACGTTTTTCAGCGATTCCCTAGCTATAGCAGCTAAGTGTCGATAGCTGAGAGTTCAATGTTACAGGGGGTTGAGTATGGATATTGGTGAAGTGTCTCGAGCCACGGGCTTGCCCGCGTCTACCTTGCGTTACTACGAAGACAAAGGTTTGATTCAGTCCAACGGCCGCAATGGCTTGCGACGGCTGTTCCCCGCTAAGGTGTTGGAAACTCTGGGCTTGATCTCGCTGGGGCGCAGTGCTGGATTTTCGCTGGATGAAATCGGCAAGATGTTCACCCCGCAGGGGCCGGATATTGATCGAGATCTGCTGCTCGCCAAGGCCGACGAATTAGAGGCACACATCAAAGAGTTGACGGCCATGCGCAATGGCTTGCGTCACGCGGCTGCCTGCGATGCCCCCAATCATTTTGAATGCCCGAAGTTTTTGCGTTTGTTGAGGCTGGCAGGCAAGGGGCGTTTGAAACCGCCGTCGGGGCCGCTTAAAAAGTAAGCGGTGTTCGTGCTTAGAAGACTAAGCCTGCGGTGTTCAAATGGCGTTATTAAGAACCCTTGGGCGTGTTAGCTTTCATCTTCTTCGGCTTCGCGGATTCGTTCCAGTCGCTCTCGCTCTTCTTGCATCACCGCTTTAATTTCTTCGAGCACCCCATCGACATCGGCGCTTTCACCGCTGTCGGTAAAGAGACCAGTAAGTTCGGTTTCCGGTTTTAGTTCGCCCTCTTCGTAGAGCGACCACATCTCTTCGGCGTAGCGGGTTGCCTCGAGCTGGGGGGCAAATTCAGAATAGTAGCGCGTAATGTTATCCACATCGCGAGTCAGCATAGCCTGGGCGTTGTTGTTCGCCGCCGCATCCACCGCCTGTGGCAGATCGATAATCACCGGCCCGTAGGGGTCGAGCAGTACATTAAATTCCGACAGGTCGCCGTGAATCAAGCCGGCACACAACATCAATTGGATGTAGTGCATCATTACCGCGTGATCTTCCAGTGCTTGTTCTTCATCGAGTAGAACATCGTCGAGTCGTGGTGCCACGTCGCCCTCGTCGTCGCACACCAATTCCATGAGCAGCACGCCTTCTACGCAACCAAAGGTCTCGGGCACGCGCACGCCCGCCGCTGCCAGTTTTGATAGGGCATCGACTTCGGCATTTTGCCAAATTTCTTCCTGCTGTTTGCGGCCGTAGTTGGAGCGTTTCTCCATAGCGCGAGCGCGACGACCACTGCGGACCTTGCGGCCTTCGCGGTAGCTGGCGGCTTCTTTGAAATTGCGTTTGGTGGCTTCTTTGTAGACTTTTGCACAGCGGCGCAGATCGCCGCAGCGAACAATAAAAATATCGGCTTCTTTGCCGCTCATTAAGCGACAGATAACTTCATCGATTAGGCCGTCATCGACGAGGGGTTGAAGGCGTTTGGGTGTTTTCATGAACGCTAGCAGTACCGCATATAGTGAGATTGGTTGGCATTCTAGCAGTTTTCCTTGGCGGAGTAATGACTCTAAATGAGGGGGGCTACCTGCATGGGGCGTTGCAGTGCTGATCTGGGGCCAGCAGGTGAAGGGGTAAGCGGGCAGCTCTACTTTACTGTCTACCGAGACCTTGGCGTCGGCGGCTGAAAAGTTAGGCTTAAGGCCAATAGATTGTGAACCAGGGCTGCGCCATTTATGAGTGTTGGTGTGCAGGTCGAATTCAATTTGGGCGGAGAGTTATGGATTGCTACGCCGAAGCAAGGAGAACCCTTAATGCAGTTGGGTAGCTGCAGCCACTGCCCGAACGCGCTGGTTGCCTCGAGAAAGCAATCGAGCGTGTTTTGTTGCAACACTATGGCGACGTGTAAAGCGCAGATGCAGAGCAAGGTCAGACGGCTTAGCGTGAGCGCCGACGTTAAAGGACGCCAGCAGTAGCTGAAGCTCAAAAGAATGCTCCACAGGGCAATGGCTTCGAGCGAGAGTTTACTGCTCAAAACCACATCCAGAGGCAGCCCCTGAGTCGCCGGAATCACGAATTCTTGGGCTGGAATTTGGATCGACAGCAAGAGAGCGCTGATCAGCAATAGTGATCCGTGACGGTAATTGCGCAACTGAGTAGCGGGGTGTGTTCGCATGACAAATCACGTATTAGGTCTATGAAAAGGGGGCTCATGAGAGCCCCGTAACGGGCTATATGCGTGTTAAAGCTGCCAGTTCCGCTTCATTGGGGCAGGCTACTTCCACCAACTTGAAGCTGGGTACCAGTGCATTCAAAAAAGGAATGACCAGAAGGTACAAGTCTTCGTGATTGGGACGAGCTTCGACACACACGGTTTCATTCTCGGCGACGCTGATGTTCATCTTCGAGGACACGCTTCCCACCGCTTTGGCACGAAAGGTTTTGAAGCCGGGTTCAACAGCAAAACGGGTATATTCGTTTTGCCCCAATGCGGAAAAGTAGTGATCGTCTTCGGCCAGCCGCACGTCAGCCAGAGAGGCTTGCAAACTGCTTTGGCGGAAGATCAGCATGTGGCTACCTAGATCTGATTGGGATTCGACCGCTTGCGCGTCTTCAGCGGCAGCTTGGAAGCTGCTCAGAGTGGTGTCGCTGAAGGCCGGTTGGCAAAGAGACAGGGATAATGCTGCACTGAGTGTGAGGGATAGGTTTTTCATGGGGCTCCATAGCGGTAAAGGTTTAAAAGGATGTAGTTCGGGAGCCAGTATCTTCAGCCGCGACCGGCGTGTCGTTTTATCCTATAAGTCTGCACCTTGAGATTGGAATAGTATACGTCCAGATTCTCAGGAGCGGCTTTAAAGTTCTTTAATTTCAGAGGGTTAGGATTGCCTTCTGCAGCCTGCAAAACTCCCAGCTGTTCTGCATCTGCACATTCCGTGGTGCAAAAGCGGTGTTGAATATGGCGGGAATTCATCAAATCCATCATTGCTGTTAATTAATCTACTTGCTCAAAAGTGCAGAAATTCCTACTTTATTAAGCGAATTGATTAATTAAGTGGATAACCCTATGGCCAAGACGGGACGACCACCTGGCAACTCCAATGCTCGGCAGTTATTGATAGATGCTGCTCGAACGCTCTTTACCGCTTTGCCGTTTAAGAAGGTGTCGACACGAATGGTCGCCGAGGTCGCAGGCGTTAACTCAGCTTTGATTCACTATTACTTCAACGACAAATCCGGCCTGTTTGAAACCATGTTGTTGGAAACTCTGGCGCCGGTACGAGAGATTCTTGACGCTCAAGACATGCAACAAGCCTTCAATCCTGAAGCCTTTGTGAGAGCTTACTACCGAGCCATGGCCCCCAATCCCGACGTGCCGAAACTGATTTTTCGTATTATGTCGGATCAAACGGATATTCAACATCCGGTCATTCGCAGCATTCTAGAGCGGTTCTTTACTCGTGGTGATTCCATGGTCCTAGATGCTGAGCGGTTGCAGCCGAGGCTAAAGCCCGAGTATCGCGCCGACTTTTCTAGGTTGACGGTCATGGGGCTGACGGTGATCCCGTTTCTCATACCTGAGGCGATACTTAAATTGCACAATCTGAATTTAAGCGAAGAGGATTTTTTAGAGCTCGCTGAACACAATATTCGCGTACTTCAACAAGGACTTTTAAACCATGAAACCCCCTAATCTCGCTCGCAGTCAGGGACGAGCCTCGAGTGCCCTAGTCCTCACAGGTGTGTTGTTGACGACGCTATTGACCGCTTGCCAAACCGACAGTGATACCCAAGCGTTAGGTACCTTGGAGCGCGACCGTATTCGTTTGACCGCGACAGCCAATGAGGTGGTGCGTGAAATTCATGTCAAAGAAGGCGATCGGGTAGCGCTCGGTGATGCGCTGATGCAGTTGGACGACCGCACTCAGCAGGCGCAACTGGATCAAGCCAAAGCCGAGTTTGCTAATGCCAAGGCGTATCTCTTGCAGCTGAAGAATGGCGCACGGCAAGAGGAGCTGGCTTCGTATCGGGCGCGGGTAGTGAGCGCTGAAGCACAGTTGTTGCAGCGGCAAAAAGATCATGTGCGCGCAGTGGCGTTGGTGGCCAAGAAAATGCTGGGCCAGGCCGATTTGGATCGAGCATTGGCCGATCGCGACGCCGCGCAAGCGGCATTGGAAGACGCTCGTGAGCAGTTGTTGTTATTGGAACACGGCACTCGCTTTGAGGAGATCCAGCAGGCTGAGGCTCAATGGCGAGCCGCTGAAAGTCAGGTCGTAGTGATGGAGAAACAACTCTCAGATCTCGCCGTGATTGCCACGCGAGACGGCGTGATTGATAGCCTGCCGTGGAACTTGGGGGAGCGGGTCAGCGTGGGGACGGCGTTGGTCGTTTTACTGGCTGATGATGCACCTTTTGTGCGTGTCTACATTCCTGAGACCAAACGTGCCTCGGTGGCGGTGGGCGATGTTGTGAGCGTGTCGGTGGATGGTGTCGAGGGCGCGTTTGAAGGTGTCTTTAAGAGGATTCAAAGTGATCCTGCTTTTACTCCCTACTATGCCTTAACCGAAGAGGATCGTTCGCGCTTGATGTATTTGGCCGAAGTGCAATTGAGTCGCGAGGCTGCTGATCTGCCCAGTGGTTTACCCGCTCAAGTGTTTCTCCCATAGGAGGCCTAAGATGAATGATATTGTCATTGAAACCCGTGGCATGAGTCGCCACTTTGGCGATCTAAAAGCTGTGGATCAATTGGATCTATCCATTACCAAAGGGTCTATCTATGGGTTTTTGGGCCCCAATGGTTGCGGCAAGTCGACATCGATTCGTATGTTGACGGGGTTGTTGAGTCCTACCGAAGGGGATATTCGGGTGCTCGGCGAAACACTCCCGAAAAATGCCGACAAACTGCGTCAACGTATCGGCTACATGACGCAAAAGTTTTCGCTCTACCAAGATTTGAGCATTGAAGAAAATTTGCAGTTCGTTGGACGTATCTACAATCTTTCTGCCAAACATTTAAAGCGCAGAATTGATGAGCTTTACTCGCTCTATGATTTACGCGAGCGGCGTAAACAATTCGCTGGCACACTCAGTGGTGGTCAGCGTCAGCGGTTAGCGCTGGCAGCAGCCACCTTACACGATCCTGATTTATTGTTTTTAGATGAACCTACCTCGGCCGTCGATCCCGAAAATCGTCGTGAATTTTGGGAGCGGTTGTTTGATTTATGTGGTGAAGGCAAAACCATTTTGGTGTCGACACACTACATGGATGAGGCGGAACGTTGTCACGGTTTGGCGATTTTAGAAAATGGCGCCAAGCGCGCCGATGGTTCACCGCAGGAGCTTATGGCACAAATGGGGGTGAATGTGGTGGAGATCGAAGGTGGCACAGTTGGTGCGGCAGCGAGAGGCGCAAGTGGTGGTGAAGACTTACGCCAATTGAAATCGCAGCTATTGCAGTTGCCGGCTGTCTTATCGGCGGCGCAGTTGGGCACCCGTCTACGGGTGTTGGTGTCCAGCGACATAGACGCCCCACGTTCTTATTTGCAACAGTTATTGCCGCAGCAGCGTTCGATGGAGCTAGCCCGTCCCAGCCTTGAAGATGTCTTTGTGAGTTGTACTGGGGGTCGCCGTGGGATCGCTTAATCGAATCATTGCGCTGTTGGTGAAAGAGCTCAAGCAGCTGTCTCGCGATCGGGTGACTTTTGGCATGATTGTTGTCATTCCTCTGGTGCAGTTGTTGCTGTTTGGTTACGCCATTAATACCGACGTTCGTCATTTGCCCGCGGGTTTGGTGGATCACAGTGGCAGCAGCTACGGGCGCAATTTGGCGCAAACCGTAGAGGCCACTCAGGTGGTGACTTTTGTTGCCCGCTACGACAATGTCTATGAGGCCGAGCAGGCCATAACCCGAGGTGATGTTCGGGCGGTGATGGTCGTGCCGAGGGACTTTTCTTCGCGCTTGGTAGAGTATTCTTCTGCTCAAAACAGCAGTGGGATATCGCAGCCTGAAGCGTTGTTGGCGCGCCCGGTGGCGCAGTGGCTAGTGGATGGCTCGGATACACTGATTACTGCCGCGGTGAATGGTTTGCGCAGTATGCCGTTAAACGAACTGTTCGAGCAGTCGGCGCCGACATCGGCGCCACAAGTTTTTGCGGTGTTGCCGTACTTTAATCCGGAGCAGCGCAGCGTGGTGAATACCGCGCCGGGCTTACTGGCGATCATTCTCACCATGACCATGGTGATGTTTACCGCCACGTCATTGGTGCGTGAGCGCGAACAGGGCAATATCGAGTTCTTGATCACCACACCGGTCCATCCCATGGAGTTAATGCTGGGTAAGATCGTGCCCTATGTCTTTGTCGGTTTGGTGCAGACTTGTATTGTATTGGCGTTGAGTTATTGGGTGTTTAGCGTGCCTATTAATGGAGGTTTGGGGACTGTATTTGCAGTGACCTTACTGTTTATTATGGCCAGTCTAGTGTTAGGTCTGTTGATTTCTACTCGCGCACAGACGCAAATGCAAGCCATGCAAATGACGTTTTTTTTACTACTGCCGTCGATTCTCTTATCGGGCTTTATGTTTCCCTATGAGGGAATGCCACGTGCGGCACAGTGGATCGCGGAGGCTTTGCCGGCTACGCATTTTGTGCGCACTATTCGCGGGGTGGTATTGCGCGATGCGGGCTTATTGGATCTTACTTTTGACATTGTCTGGCTTAGCGCCTTTGCGTTGATTGGCATGGTCATCGCAGCGTTGCGATTTAAGAAACGCCTCGATTGACCGCTGTTATTGCGGTTGTGAACGATAGGCGCCAGGCGACATGCCCGTGTGTTTCTTAAATGCACCATAGAAGGCTGATTTCGAATTGAAGCCCGATTCCAGCCCGATATCCAGCACGGATTTTGACCGTTGTTCGCGCAACAAGCGCTGGGACTGACGCACTCGGTAGCCGTTGATGAACTCGAAGAAATTCTGATTCAAGTTCTCGTTTATACATTGTGATAACAGATTCGCTGATAGACCTATGTGGTCTGCAAGTTGTGGCAGTGATAGTTGATTGTCGAGATACAGTTTTTGGCTTTCTAATGTTTGGGTGACGCTGTCGAGAAGTTCTCGGCTGAGTTCAGGTGTGAGTCCAGAGTTTTTGTATTTTTTTGAGTCGCTGTCCTCCACCATGGTGGCTGACGCCGTGTTAGCCGAACGCGGGGTAGTCTTCTCGTCGACGGTTTTGTCGGTCGCTGTTTGATGAGCTTTTTCCTCGCCAGCGCCGGTTGGCTCGACAGGGGGAGTTACCTCTGGCTCAGAGTTCTCGATGCTTTGGTTTGTGTGGTCTAGTGTTGCGCGGTTCGGGCTGCAATAGTCTGGGTCGGCATAGTCTTGTTGCGAGCGTGAAAAAATCAGCGGCTGGCGTAAACCCAAATACCCCATAGCGTAGATGAGACACACCATGCTGACGCCGAGAAGCGTATCCAGCCATTGATCACCTTCCTCGCTAGCAACTGCTTCTTGCATCAACCAAATGATATAGATACTTGAAACGCCGAGTAGCAGTCGTTTTAACCAGCGCAGATTAATGGATTCCTGTTCGGAGAAATTCTGCAGCACCGCGCGTTGGTGTCTATTCAGTTTGATCAATGACAGCGTCAGATAGCACCCGAGATGCAAGAGGGACAGCAGAAACTCTACGTCTCCCAATAGAATTCTCCACAGGTTTTGCCAGCCGATCAAGTGTTCGGCTTGGTCTAAGATGGCGCTTTGCTCCTCGCTGGAGAGCAGTAATAGCGTCCAGCTTAGAATTAGGTGCACTGTGCCGGGCAAAAAATGTAGCCACTGTTTACCCTGAATGACTATTGGATGTGCGCTGGTGAGCTGTCGCACATAGAAATAGACGAACACGCCATAGAAGAATTCTTTTGGCCACAGTAAGGTTTGGATCATCGGGTAGCGTGCGGTTAGTCCGGTGATATCGGCGAAATAATCAACTAGGGCAATGGTAAATAGAAGTGTTAGACAAGCTAGGTAGCGATTGGCTTGGTGGTTGCCAGATTTACTTGTGACTAGGCTTAAGGATAGGAAAGCCCCTTGGACAATGCCAAGCACATAAAGCGTCGGTATGAATGAGAGTGGAGTCATGGCGCTATTATGGTTTTGTCTCGAGCGTTTTCCTAGCTTCTTTGTCTCTTCTTTGGTTCTTTATAGCGCTGTTGTTGGAATTAATGATTCCGATTTTAGGTTCCGCTACTGAGATTGACATCTGGCGCACCTAATCCTTTGGCCAGTAGATCAAATACTCGACGCACCCGACGGCTGGTTCGCAGTTCACGGTGGCACACCAACCACATGGGCAGGGTAAGTAGCGGACCAAGCGATTTATAAACTCGGCGTAACTGTGGTTCTTCATCGCCAATATCTTCGGGGAAAATGGCAATGGCCGAGCCTTGTTTGGCCAGCTCCCACTGAAGCAGTTGAAACGGGCAGGTGATGGGGAAGTGGCTTTCGTCGACTTCGATGCCCTTTGCTTGCAATGCATCTATGAGCATTTTGGTGTGATCGAACCCCACAAAACTGACCTCTTCTAATTGCTTTGGATCTTCAATCAACCGACGCGAAGAGAAGTAATCACGCGCGCCATAAGCCCAAATATTGATGTCTTTTATCTTGCGTGCGATCAGGTCGGGTTGGGTGGGTTGAAAGCTGCGAATGGCGATGTCGGCTTCTCGCCGTTTCAGGTCGCTGACTTGATTGGAGACCACAATCTCTATGTTGATGCCGGGTTCGAGTGTCCGCAGGGTTTGGATAATAGCGGGGAGTCGGAAGGTCGCGTCTATCTCGCTAGCGGCAATACAGATGTTTCCCTCGAGTGCTTGAGATTGGCCGGTGGCACTGAGGGAGAATTGACTGGCAGCTTCTCCCATGGCTCGTACATGGGCCAAGAGTTCTATACCGCTTTGGGTTAAGGCTAAACCGCCTTTGAGTCGTTCAAACAGGGCGACGCCAAGCTCCTCCTCTAAAGCGGCCACCTGACGACTGAGAGTCGGTTGTGTCATCTCCAGCGCGCGCGCTGCGGCGGATAAAGAGCCCTCTTCGGCGGTGACGAGGAAGGCTCGAGCACGATTCCAATCAAATTTTACAGCGGTCCAATCCATTCTTTTTACTCTTACCGCGTCTGCGACGCTTATAAATCTTGGTATACGTATTTGTATTGATGGTATGTCAATAATGCTGATTTATCATCTTTTATTGCATGGGTAGAATTTTGCCGAAATGAATAGGGATTAGATGGTATCGGGAGAAAATGAGTTGAGTGCATTGATAAAGTTAAAGAGGTTGGGAAATTCATGCAGCTTGTAGAGTATTCGCGTTATGGAGGAGCCGAGGTGCTGGCCATGGCAACCGCAGAAAAACCAGTTCCCCATGATGATGAGATACTGATCCGAGTTCACGCCACTACGGTGACCAGCGGAGATCGTCTGGCGCGCAGCTTGGACATGCCACGAGGTTACGGTTGGTTGGGGCGTTTGGTGTTCGGTCTGCGCGGGCCGAGACAACCGATACTGGGTTCAGAGTTCTCAGGGGAGGTGGCGGCTGTCGGTACAAATGTGCGCGGTTTTTTGGAGGGCGATCGAGTGTTTGCCTTTCCGGGCGCGCGATTTGGAGGCTACGCCGAGTACGCATTGATGTCCCAGTATGGCGCCATTGCTCATATACCGACATCGCTCAGTTTCGAGCAGGCGGCAGCTCTGTCGTTTGGCGGCTGCACGGCGTTGAAGTTTCTGTCTGGTCTTGGCCAAGTACAGGTGAGGGATGAGGTGGCAATCATTGGTGCCAGTGGCGGTGTTGGTAGTGCCTGCGTGCAATTGGCAAACTACCTAGGGGCGAAGGTAACTGCGGTGTGCAGAGAGGAGCATTTCGAAAAACTCGCCGAGCTTGGCGCCTGTGACTTGTTAGATTCTGCCGAATTGAAGCGACAAGGCATGAGGAAAGGGCACTTCGATATTATTCTCGACACCAGTGGCAGTATCAGCTATCGACAGGCTGAACCATGGCTAAAGCACGGCGGCCAACTTTTGTTGGTGGCGGCGGACTTGGTGCAAGCGCTGACGATGTATCTAACACCCAAACGCAACGGAAAGACGGGGCGAGTGGGGTATGCATCGGAGCATGCGCAAGATCTGCAAACATTGGCTCGTCTCGCTTCCACCAGAACTTTTATGCCTTGGATTGAACGACGCTACGCTTTTGATGAAATAACGCAAGCTCACCGCGACTACGACGAGAGTGGTAAACGCGGCAATTGGGTGGTGAATGTCAGGCCGTAAACGGCGCAGAAAAAAGCAGGCGAACGATTGTTCTTAACGCAATTTGGGCTAATTCTTAACCGGTTTCTTTTGCAGTTTGCGTTGCAGCGTACGACGATGCATGCCGAGGGCGCGAGCGGTGGCTGAGATGTTGCCATCGTGATCGGCGAGTACTTTTTGAATGTGTTCCCATTCCAATCGATTCACTGATGGTGGAGTGTCTTGAATATACACCTCACTGTCGCCTTCGGTTTTTTCGAAAGCTTGTTCGATGTCATTGGCATCGGCCGGTTTACATAAGTACTGATTAGCGCCCAGCTTGATTGCTTCAACTGCGGTATTGATACTGGAGAATCCCGTCAACATCACGATGTTGAGTTGCGGGTGGATATCGAGTAATTCTGGAATTAGCGGCAAGCCGGATTCGTCGGCGATTTTGAGATCCAAAACGCAGCGATCGATAGGTGACTGACGGCAGTGTTCTAAAGCCTGAGCGCGATTGTGCGCTTCCAACACTTGATAACCGCGACGTTTAAAGGCGCGAGCTAATACTTGTGTGAGCACAGGGTCGTCGTCAATCAACAGCAATGACAAGGGATCCTTCACGAGCGGGTCTCCGATGGGCTTGAATTGAGGTTAGGGCTTGGGTTGTCCAAGGGCAAGACTAAGGTGGTCAAGGTGCCGCCTGCGGGATGAGGCTTGAGTTCCAGTGAACCTTTGTAGCGCGAGATAGCCGCTTGAGTGAGAAATAAACCCAGCCCACGGCCCTCGCCTTTGTCGGTGACAAAAGCCTTGCCCAAATTCTTCGCAACATCGGGATCAATACCCGGGCCGCGATCGTGGATGGTGAACAACAAACGCTGATGATCCCACTCCACGTGAACGCAAATGTCGATGGGATTAGCGTCAGCGGCGTTATTGAGTAGATTGCTAATGGATTGCCCAATGGTGGGCTGCCAACGGATATCAAGATCGGGGCACTTCTCGTCAATGGTGATTTCGGCAATGACTTCTGGGCGCAGCAACAGCCAGTCGTCGATAATTTTTCGACAGTGTTTGCGGATTGCCAGTAAAGGAATAACCCCGTCTTTGAGTTCGCCTGCCTGTCGATTCAGTTGTTGCAAGGTACTGGTACAGTGAGAGATCTGATGATTCAGCAGCGTCAGATCGTCTGCCAGCTCTTGTGGCTGTTGATAATCGTTTTTCATTTCCGATAATAAGGTCTTGATGGTGGTCAGCGGCGTGCCTAAGTCATGAGCGGTACCTGCCGCCAGCGTTGCCACGGCCATCAATTGATCATCGCGCAGTTGATCTTCGCGCAATTGTGCCAAGGTTTGATCTTGTTGGCGCAGTGAGTTTGCCATGCGCGTGACAAAAAAAGTGATCAGCAACGCGCTGACTAAAAAGTTAATCCACATACCGATGGTGTGAGTGCTGATGGTGCGATTGCTTGTGCCACCATGATCGTGGTGAGGCGCAATTTCTGGCAGTGGTGTGTTGATAAAAAACAACAAGGTGTAGCAAAGCAGAGAAATTACCACCAGCGGCAGGGTCAGTCGCCAACTCAAGGTGGCGGCGGCAATGCATAAGGGCACGAGGTAGTAAGAGACAAAGGGGTTGTCGGCACCCCCTGCAAAAAAGAGCAGTAGCGACAGCGCGATGATGTCGATCAACAATTGGCTGAAACACAACAGTTGCGAGCTGTGGGAGGATAACCGCAGATGCACAAGCATGACCAAATTAACCACCGTCAAAGCCGAAACAATCCACAGCATACTGCGATAGGGTAGCTCTAATTGTTGCTGCCAATAACACACTGCCAAGGTCATACAGGTGGCCAGTAGAAAAAAGCCGCGAATAATAAGAAGGCGTCGTAGATTGTCTTGCGGGGCCGAGGTGGCCAAGGAAAAAGTCGTCATTGGGTGATCATAGGTGAGTTATGGGCAATAGACTAGAGTGTCTGATCGTCAATCCAGCAAGGAGCCACGAGAAGTCTTGGGCTCCCTGCTGATTGGCTCTCAATTTCGCTGTAAGAGCCCTTAATACTAGTAACCCTTAGAATTTATAGGTGACGCCCACTCGTGCGCTGCGACCTGTGCCGTAGAGGCGCTCGCCAACAGCGATGTCCTCATTGCCCATCACTCGATTGTAACCGGCGAGATGCTCTTGATAACGTTTGTCGGTGAGGTTGTCGACACCGGCGCGGAGCTGCAGGGTATCCGTCACCTGATAGTTGGCGGCCAAGTGCAACAATCCGTAACCGCTGGTTTCGGCTTCACTGTTGTACTCGGAAACCTTGTTTTGTTCAGCAAACAGCTCGTTAATGAGCTCGACTCGCCATTGATCGGCTTGATATGTCACGCTCAAGCGATGATTGAGTGGAGCAATACGGTAGAGATCATCGCTCTCGTCCGTGCGTTTACCGCGGGCGTAACTGAGATTGCCTGCCAGCGACCACTGCTGATTAAACTGCAGCGCATAGCTGACTTCGGCACCGTAGAGTTTGGCATCAACATTGTTGTATTGCAGAGGCGGATTACCGCTGCTCATCATGTTGGCAAACATGGCGATGGCATTGTCCACCATCATCACGCCGGAGGCTTCGTAAGGGGTGCCCTGAATATAATCGTCAATGTCTTTGTAAAAAGCCTGCACCGACAGCGCCAGGATTTCAGTTTGATAATCAACGCCTAGGTTGAGCTCATTGGCGGTTTCGCTATCCAGATCGAAGTTACCAATGTAGGTATGACCGTCGGCTAAGCCTCCGGTAGCTTGCATGGGTAACCACAAATAGCGCTCTTGGTACGAAGGCGCGCGCTGCTTCGAAGACAAACTGGCATTGAGCGTGGTTTGTTCATTCAATTGATAGCCTAACTTCAACACTAGGTCATGATTGTTGTAGGTCTCAGAGCGATCGCCATTGTTAAAGTTGGTCGCCAGCACTCCGGCCATGGTGGTCATCATGGTCATGTTCATCATGCCATTGCTGCCCATGCCCAAAAACGCATCGACTTCTTCGGAGTCCATTTTCACTCGGTTAGCTCGCGCGCCTATCTCCCAGCTAAAGTCGCCATTGCGCTGGCGGTATTCGGCAAAAACGCCGCTGATTTCGCGGTTGGCGTCATTGAAGTTTTGAATCGAAAAAGCGGCCATGTCGGGATTGGTGACTTCGGCGCTGTGGGTGCTGTCGGAATAGTCGACACCCAAATTCCATTCACCTTGCTCTGTGGGCAGAGTGAGTTGCAGTTTGTGTGCTATTTGATCGCCGTCGGCGAGGGTTTCACGGGGGCCCATCATCGGAGTCGGGCGCAGGGTGAAATTATCCATGCTGTGGAAAATATCGGAGTAGCTGGTGTTCCAGCGCAGAGTGGCTTCGCCGATTTTGGTCACTAAATCGGCGCTGGCAATGTCGCTGTCAATGGCAGAGATATCCATCGCCAATGCCGGTGTGCCCGCGAGGCCTGTATTGTTTTTACCCACTTTCAAATTAACTTGCGTGTCGCCCTGTTTGAAGCCGTAAAACACATCGTGGCGGCGGCGCTCAAATTCGGTAGCGTCCAGATCACCGTCGGCAAATTCACCGTCGTCGCCATTGTCGTAGCTGGTGCTAAAACCCATTTTATGAGTTTGGTTGGCACCGATGACTTGCAAGCTAGAGCTGCTGCCTTGATTGTGCTCGGTCCAATCACTGTGAATTCGGCTCTGCAGTTCGAACGCTTCGCTCTCGGTGAATTCACCTTGATAGCTGGTGGCCTGAATGTGGCCGCCCAGAGTTTCCTGGCCGCGGCTTACCGAGGCCGCGCCGCGATTCACTTCCAGTGAGTCGAGCAGGGCTGCGGGTATGTAAGACAGCGGTGCGTCCATGGCGTTGGGGCCACCGGTGACAATGCTGGCAGAATCAATACTGACATTCAGTCGATCGCCAAATAGACCGCGATACTGGGCAATACCGGTGAGTGCACCGTTACGGTTTACGGCAGCACCTGGGATAACTTTTAGTGCTTCCGCCGTGTCTGCACGGTGGAGGTCTTCACTGCTGATGGCGTGTTCAACGGTCAGTGGCCACGGGCTCTCTTCTACGGACACTTCGGGCATGTGTTCAGCGCTGGCTTGATGGGCCAAGGCAATGCCGGCGGCCAGTAAACAACGCTGTAAATAGTGCGTTGGACGACGTTCAGAGGAAGGGGTAAAACGCGAGTCGGCAGTGGTCGACATCAGGGGCTCTCCATAGACTATTTTATCCCTCCCATAATAAAGAATATGTGCAGTGCAAGGGATGCGACATGTTGTCGCACCTAAATGTATAGGATCGCTGGAGAACACGTCATATAGAGGCTTTTAGGGCGTTTTAGGGCTATTGGGCTCCAATAGGGACTGCCAATAGTGACGTCACTATTGCTCGATTAATCTTTGCTTTGGTTTATTTCTTGATCAAGACGCAGGTTCCATCTGCAACGATCAGTGTTATTTCACCTAACATCGGGTGATCGCCTTCGTAGAAATCCGTAGCTCCAGTGTCGATGTGACTATCGACGCTTAGACAGCTCAAAATATGAAGGCCCTTTTCAAAACTTATTTCTCTCAAGATCTCATCTCCGTAGATTGCGTTTCATTTTAAAAGACAGGCATCGGGTGGCCCTTTTTTAGAAGTAACAGAACCACTATCGCTTCGTCAAATAGAAGTCCGCTCCCCTATAGAAAAGGAAGGTGCGAGGGTAGATAGCTGGTTTATTCGCGGCTAATGGAAAATCATTAATGCTGGAAGCGAAAGAGGCGTATCGAGTAGTGGGTTTACCGCATAAGTTTATTTATCTCGAGACCATTGTGTAATGTCTAGGAGTTAGCCCCTCCGGTTCTTACCTCTTCCCAGTATGACTCTGCGAGTCCCCTAAGCTCCCGACTAACTGCAAAATCACGTAGTCTGTAAACCTTGCTCTTGTGGCAATATGAGGCCCAGCCCCGTGATACAGGTTTCTCTGGACCTTCCGAGTTCCTTTGAAAGCCGCTCTTTATTTTGGTTCTTGTGGAGCTCTTACGTTTGTATTTTTTGTTGAGCGAGCCACCAATGGTTTTTTCCAGAAAAGCCAAGTGGAAGTCGCTGGTGAGCGAATCGGGAACGACTAAAGTTCCGTGTAGGTGTAGGCGGTTTTTGGCGTTATTAGTTTGCTCTGGCGTGAAAAAAAATAGGATAGGAAAGTCAACGTATCCATGTGCTTTCAGAAAGGATTGAAATTGCTTTCTGATCACCGAGCGAGGGTACTCTAAGCTTTCTTTGGTGAGTATTGCTTTCGTTGCGCTCTCAGTTAGGTTTATCGTCAGCGCGACGGTAGTTCCTTCGCCTGAGAAGAACCAGCAATCGTGAAATGCTTGTATCTTCTGCGAGCTAGAAGCATCTCTCCATTGAAGAAGCTGTTTTCCATAATCTGTATATACGAGAACGCCGTCATTTGATTTGACTGCGAGCCTTAAGGTTACTGGGCTTAGGCTCTTTTTGGATCTTGTGTTTTTTCGGGTTTTTGCTGAAGTCTTATCGTTTGTATTGGGCGCGACATTCGAGAGTGTTTTAGGTGCCATTGGCGTGCTACAATCTATTGGTGAGTTAAATGAATAAAACCCCGTAGCGACTGCAATCGCTTTGATCGGGGTTTTATTTTGCCTGAATCTTAGTGGCTGCGACGATTAAATTTGTTCGCGTGTAGGATCATTGTCGCTAGCTTTTCGACTGAAAGTTGATCAAGCACCTCGCTCGGGCAATCAGGGCAAGCATTAGAAGCCAGCTCACGAATCTGTTGTTCGTCAGCCGTCGCTAAATTCCGTGCAGCCCTAGAGTTTAGGCCTCCTCGTAGGCGGTCTAAGACGCGATGTGCAATTGCGTCATCTCGATTTTTCAATAGACGTTCAGAGCTCAACGTGTAGCTAACGCCTTGGATGATTGCAGTCCGCTCCGTCTCTGGACGCAAGGTGTCGAGATTTAGGACTCCGGAGTTGGTGAGTTGTGTCATGGTAAATCTCCAAGTATAAGGTTTTGGGGGTGAGAATAATTCTCATCTGGTGGTTTCTGAAAATTGGCTAAAAATTCTGTGACCATTGGGGTCAACTGCCAGCCTGTGGATCTAAGACTATGACAGATCACTTCTGGCTCACTTCTGGCTCATTCATGGCTCATCTCGGATTGGTCTACTTCCGCTGGTGCCAATCCCATCGCAATATCTTCCTGCTCTTGTTGGCGGCGAATTTCTGCAACATCATCATCGGTCAGCTCGCGAACGACGATTTCAGGTAGCTCTTCGTCTGGGTCGCCTTCAGATTGAGGGGCGATCTTCACCGCGCTCCGTAGACCATCAGCATTGAGCTTCACCACATTTGAGAGCGAACCAAGTGCTCTCGCTCGAATAAGTGCCGCGTGTGGGTCTTTGTTTAGAACGTCCAAGGTTGCCAGCGCTTCCACTTGAATTCGATCAGTTAAAACAAGCGCGGACCGAACTGTTGTAGCAGTTAGAAGCCGCAAGTTTTCGTCATTTGCGCTACTAGCAAGTACACGCTTTCGGGCCTCTGCCAGTGCCTCAGAGCAAAGCGAACCTTTGATTGTTTTGTGTCTGGAAAGGACTCTCTTTATTGTCGCAACACTCAAGCCGGTTTCGTGGGCTATGTCGATCAGGGGGCAGCCTAGCCCGCGCATCAGAACAATTTGTTGATCTCGCTGAGCTTTGGTCTCGGCAGTTTTACTCACGTTTCTGTGGCTTCCTGAGCCGCTGCTATACCGGCTTCAAAGCCGCGTTGGTACTCATCCGCCAGCGCGAACTTAACGCGGAAACGTTCGATTGTTGCCGCTTCGTCTGGTGTTACTTGGTTTGGTTGTTGAGCGTTCTCGTTCAGCCCCGACTGAATACGTCGAAAGCCGTGCGGTTTATTGTTCATTAGTGTCGATTTCCTCATCTGAAATGCCGTTGAGCTCGAGTGCGTAGGAGCGGAGGGCCTCATAGCGAATCAGCCCAAACGGAAGATCTTTATCCGCTGCATAAAGTTTGATCCCTAGCTCTCGTCGTTTGGAAGCTGGGGTCTTTTTGAGATAGTCATAAACTGCTGCATTGAGCAGTTCATTCGTGTCGATCTTTTGATCGTCTGCTAAGACTTGAACGGCTTCGCTGAGAGATTTATTCAGCCAAACCTCTTGCGGAGCTGCCCCATGAATTAAGGCTGTTTGTTTTAGGTGTGAGCGTTTGAGGCGTTGTCGGCGTGTTATCTGAGTTCGACTAAGGCTGTTTGGGTTTCGGCCTTTGGGTCGGCCTCGTCCGCGAGGTGGGGTGGCCATTCATTGGGCTCCAGTATAAGAAGCCTGAATTATACCATGTTTAAATTAATGTATACAGTTACCAGTAAATCACTAGTGATCTAACTATTTGTTTTTAAAGAATAAAATCACTAGTGATTTCAGATTTATTTGGCTTGGGCTCGTTTTATTGTAGCGGGGCTGACCCCAAGTTTCGTGGCAGTTTGTGAAATAGACAGACCCTCTTTTCGAAGCTTTTTGACTAATTTATGGTCTACGCTGGGCTTGCGTCCTAGATGAATGCCTTCTGCTTTGGCTCTTGCTCGACCTGCATTAGCCCTCTCCATAGTCTTCCTGCGCTCCATCTCCGCAATCTTACTCAGAATCGCCACCAATAGCTCGCCTGCATCGGTCGCAAGGTCTACACCCATTCGGCTAATGATGATGTTCACGCCCTTGGCTTTTAGTGAAGCGATGTTCTGCTGTACGTCGATAGAGTCTCTACCTAACCGGTCAAGGTCTACAGTGACCAGCGTGTCGCCCTCTCGAATGTAGGCCAATAGCTCTGCAAAGCCTTCCCTGTTTTCACCTTTCACGGTCCCTGATACGGCCTCATCGTAGAACTCACGGTCAACCCTGTAGGTTTGGCTGAGTTCGTGACGTTGCGTTTCTATTGTCTGATCTCGGGTGCTGACTCTGTAGTAAGCGATTGTGGCCATGATGCTGCTCCGTTGCTTGGCTCATAAGATGGCTCATATTATGGGGGTTGGCTCACAATAAGTAAATCCCATTTTTGAGCCACTCTGTAGGGCTGGCAACCGCATGGCTCAAAACTATTACCTTTTGAGCCATGTGGCATTAGGTAGAACGAACGGTTCAGCTTCACTGTGTGAAAATAAACCGAAGCCATACGAAAATTGTTGTGAGCAATTGAAGGAAAGGATTACAGCTCTTTGTATATTCAATGTGGTTAGCGGGCTTAGACGCATAGGCCACGTGGAAAATCAAAACCAGATACCAAAGACTCTGATCGTTTGAAAAGTGCTGTAACCTGTTGATTTATCCGCTGGCAAATATATGATCCAAGGGAAAGGATTTGTTCTACGACGCAGGGCTTAAGTGTCTATCCCTGCTGCATGCATCTCGTTGGTTTTTATCAAATGTCCTGAGTGACATAAATCCGTAAACGAGTAGTCCCCCCAGTCGTATTTAGTATCCAATCAGGAACTACCAGCGGGTGGCGCAAGAGTATTGATGATAGAGCAGGACGCGCTGGGCGTCTCACAATCAAGTTCCCAATTCAAACCAATAAGGATGTTTTTGCCACATGAAGAAAATCACCACCGCGATAGCTGTTTTAACTCTGGTCGGTTGCGCCGGATCCCCGTGGAGTATTCAATCGATGACCGCTGAGGAACTTAGGATCGTGCCGGATAGCCAGCTTGCTCAGTCCTTTACTCACAGCAGAACGCAACTGGTTGAAGCTGAGCTAAGAAGAAGAGGCCTTATCAACGCCGACAACGAAGCCCACATTCGAAACGAGACCATTGCCGTTGGTCTTGATTTGAAGTCGGCCGCCTTAGCCCTTGGGCCACCCATGAGAGTCAATGAGTCCGTCGGTCGATCTGGCAAACAAACCCAGTGGGTGTATCCAGGCAACCGATATGTGTATTTGGAGAACGGCGTCGTCACTAGCTGGAGTGGATGGTAATGAAAGTAGGGTATGTTTGAGTCATTGGCTCTTTGTTTCAGGTTCGGAGAGACTAAGAGCCGTTGATGTCATAGGAAACGTGGATTTATAGCTTATTGTGTAGCTTAAATGCCTGCCAGCTGAGTGAATCGATGTTGACCCCGTCATATTTAATGTTATTAACAACCTCCTTAAGCTTACTCAAATTAGCAGCTTTTCGGTGGGTGTATCGGGCTGTTGTTGGTGACGCTAGGGCTTCTACCTGTACCGCAGTTGTGTGACCCAGAAGCGCCCCTATTTCAGCCTGAGTACTGTCACGGCTGTCTAGGTTTGTTGCAGCTGTATGGCGTAGAGAGTGTAGAGTCTTAACCCACTCATTACCGCGCTCATTTACGCCTAGTAACTCGACTCCCACGCTTTCTGCTTTTTCGAGAAACCAATCGCTAAACAGCTCTAACTTATCCGTACTGGGCCATTCGAATAGTACCCCTGTTGCTCCGTTTTCAGCTCTCCGCTCTGCCACAAAGTTCAGAAAGCCCGCACGAATAAGAGTTGAGTGGATGGGGATTTTCCTGCGGCTATTTTCATTTTTTAGCGATTGTCCCTCAAAGCGATCATTTATTTCAATGAAGTGAATCCCTTCGTCGGCGTGAATGTTATCGACTCTAAGGCTGAGAATCTCTTTCCTACGAGCCCCGCTGTATGCGAGCAGTAGTGGTCCCCAGAACCTGACGGGTAATGATTGTTGGTTCGCATGCTGGCTTGCGCGATAGCTCCCGTAATTAGGGCCGAAGATAGTTTGAAGGTCGGTGTCACTAAATGGCTTACGTTCAATGGTAGGTTGGTCTTTAAGCCCTTTGGTTTGAAGGTATATGTCAAAGCTTTGGGTCATTGAGTCTTCGTAATTAGCCTTTTCAAAGATCTCTCGTAAGTGCCTGAAGCGCGCTCGTTTAGTCGCAAGGCCAACGGTGTCTACATCATGATCGCCATCGAGAGCCATCTCGAAAATCTCTGCGTGTGTGAGGCTCTGTAGCTTGGTGCGTTTTGGCAGGTTATCCACAATCGACCGAGCTTCTCTCATTTTGGATCGCTTGATTTCGTGGCAGTGGATGTCCCCAAAAAAGTCACACCAAAACTTATAGCTGGATCTAGCGTCTTTTTTCCCTCGTTCAGCTACATCTCTGGCTGAGAATTGATCAAGCCACTCTTTGGCCACAGTAGATAACTTTTGAGGGTTATCTATCGTGGGTTCCGGTGCCTTGTGAGACGTTGAGTCTGTCACTGTCGTGAGGGCCTCGAGTAGGGCCGAAGCTTTAGCCTGTGACACCTTGTTTTGCTCGGTCATCAACTCAAGGCGATGCTCGGATACCTTTGCCTCAAAGGCATTATTTTGAGCTTGCCCTTTTGCGACAGAAAGCTTTCCTTTGAGAAGTAGATGTTTGCGGTGTAGCTCGCTGTCAGTCATGTAAGGTGCCTTCTCGAAAAATTCACGAAACACTATCGCAAAAAAACCGGCGATTACAGCAGCATCTCGCTTATTTTGAGCTCCGGTACTTTTTTGGAACTCGCTTGGTAATCTCCCTCGTAAGTCTTTTGGTGTTTGGATTCTGAATCGCCAGATATTTTCGCTCTTCCGTCTGAGCAAATATTGGGCATATGCCATGATTTATCGCCTGTTATGACGACTAATCGAGAAATAGTGACCACCAATAGTGACGTCAAGGTCACTATTCTAATGCCAATAGCCGCTGAGGCCCCTAGAATACGCTCTGAGCGTGTTTCATGTTGTCGCACCCGCTTTGCCGCGGCGGGTTTTCAGAGGCGCTGAAGATGTTTGTAACACCAGCGATGTGGCCTCTATATTGTCGTTTTGGAGGTGCGAGGTTGGTGTTCACCTAAGGTAATAATTGAAGGAATCAATCTTCCAGTAAGCGTTTGGGGTGCTTGCCATCGACGAAACCCATAAAGGGCGGATGGATGCTGTAACCGAGCAGTCGTTGAATGTGCTCGCTGCACTGTTTGACTCTTGGGATAGAAGTGGAAAGGCTGAAATTCTCCTGCGGCCGGCACCAAGGTTCACAATATTGAGCGGTAACGGCGAGGCGATTGTGTTGGGAGCGATTCTCGCCACCTCCGTGCCAGAGTGTGCCCAGAAAAAAGATAACGGAACCGGCAGGCATCACCGCACTGACCTGACGATCATCGGCGCTAGGCAGGCGATCTCCCCAGTGGTGACTGCCGGGAATCGCCACGGTAGCGCCATTGTCTTCGGTAAAGTCTTCAATGGCCCAGACGGTGGCGGCGCCATAGGGTGGTCGCGGCCGAGGGATGGGGTAGAAGCCGTCGTCGTAGTGGATAGGTTGTTGAGCTTCGCCGGGTAAGATGTTGATCATCTGCAGCTGCGACAGCAAATAGTTGGGTTGCATGATTCGATCGAGCAGCCCGAGAATCAATGGGTGCTCAACCAGAGGATTGCAACACAAGGTCTTCTCAATCACCGAATAGAGCCGTTGAGTTTTTTCACCCTCAAAATTATTGCGACCCGTCAGTGGTGGCAGTAGAGCTTTCGCTTCACTGCGGATGCGCTGCAACTGCTCTTCGCTGATGAGCTTGTCAATGATGACGTAGCCATCCCGTTCCAGTTTAGTCATCAGACCGTCGATGACCGACGCGTCGACATCCTGTTGTGAACCGGCCGTTGAGCGGTACTTGCTGGCGAGATCTGAATGGCGATATTCATTCACATCTTCGAAGATCTTGCTCGTCATAGGTTTGCCCCTCTTATTTGGGAATTCTATTGAGTCTACTCCAATTACTCTGCCATGCATTGATCAAATCATCAGAGACTATTGACCAAACCTTAGATGGGGATTTTCCGAAAACTTCGCGAGAGGGATAACCGCTAGACAAACTATAGGATCAATTGGCGCATAGGGAGATTGAGGTTAGGTTGGTGATTGTTCATTGTGGTTTAATAGCGGGCTCGGATGTCTAGCAGTGCAGCGGGCATTATGATCGCGGTTGATTAACTACCGCTCTGGGTTTTGAGCCCGTCACAGAATTTGGATCCACCGTGAAGCAAGCAGTTTCTTTTACCGAAGGCCCCGTAGGTCGACAGCTTTATCGCATGGCAATGCCCATGGTATGGGGTCTTTTGGCGACCATGTCATTTAATGCCGTGGATACGTTTTTTGTCGCACAGCTCGGTGATGACCAGCTGGCGGCTATGAGTTTTACGTTTCCAGTGGTGATGGTGGTGACCAGTATGGCCATTGGCCTAGGCGCGGGTACTTCATCGGTGGTGGCGCGTTTGCTGGGGCAGGGGCAAAAGCTCGAAGCTCAACAGATGGCCGGTGATACCTTGGTGTTGTCGCTGCTTTTGTCGGCCATGATGATGGTGCTCGGATGGCTCACCATGGAGCCACTGTTTTTAGCGCTAGGGGCTGAACCTCGTTTACTGCCCCTAATTTCGGAATACATGGCCATTTGGTACCTGAACACGCCTTTTGTGATCGCACCCATGGTGATGTCGGCGTTGATGCGCGCGTCGGGCAATAACGGTGTTGCCGGCGCCTTAATGTTGGTGGGGGCTGCGGTGAATGCCATTCTGGATCCGCTACTCATTTTTGGTTGGGGCTGGATTCCTCGCATGGAGATCGCCGGTGCCGCATGGGCGACGGTAATCACTCGCCTGCTGATGGTGTGTGCTTCTTTCTATTTTGTCACCCGGCGGTTGCATTTGATGACTTGGCCGCATCGACATTGGCAAGGCTTGATGAATTCATGGAAGTCCGTACTTCATATCGGCTTGCCAGCCATGGGCAACAATATGATCATTCCATTTGCCAGTGGCATTACCGTGGCCATGGTCGCCGCGCACGGCGTTGATGCGGTGGCGGGTTTTGGTGTGGCTATGCGCATTGAGCCCGTCGTGTTGATTGCTTTTTACGCCACCTCTGGAGTGATTGGGCCTTTCTTAGGTCAGAATATGGCTGGCCAATATCATCAGCGACAGAATCAAGTTATTGCCGTGGTTGTTAAATTTTGTTTGTTGTTTGGCTTGGGGGTGGCTTTGCTGTTGTGGTTGGTTGGCCCTTGGGTGATTGGCTGGTTCAGCGATTCGCCAGAGATTCAAAAAGTGGCCATCGCCTATCTGGCGATCGCGCCCTTGAGTTACGGTCTGTATGGTCTAGTCATGTCGGTGAACGCAAGCTTCAATGGATTGGGTTATCCCATGCCGGCGATGGTAGTGTCCATTATGCGAGTATTGGTACTGTACTTGCCGTTGGCGTGGTTAGGACAGTGGTTGTGGGGCTTGAATGGATTGTTTATCGCCACGGCTTTGGCCAATGTTATCACTGGTGTGGTGGGATATTTTTGGTTGAAGCGATATTTATCGCGAGTGCAATCCAGTACGGATGAAGCGGCGGCCAGCTGTCCAAGCTAGCGCCTGAGGGTTTCTCTCATGGTCTATCTCGAGTTGGTTCGCTTGAGTTACTGCACATCGCTGAGTTCGATGTCGGTTAATCGAATCAATTGACCGCCGTGTTGGGCTCGAAAATGGCTGGCCGCAGTTTCGTTGGCAAAAGGCACCAGCTCAGGCATGCCCATACCCCCAATCGCATCACTGTCGATCACAAACCACGCCTCCGAGGCATTCAACCAGTCGCTCGAAGGTTGTAAAGAGTCCAGTGACATCTGCTCCATATCGTTCACATAGATAGCGGTGATGGATTTGGGTTCTCCCGGCATCAATGTGAAAGCGATGGTGTCGCGCACTGAGGTAAACCAAAGCGGCTCTGCGGTATTGCGCAGATGTACTTGGCCTTTCGGACCGCGATGATTGACCACTAGCATACGACAAAAATAACCGATCTCTTCGCCGCTGATGTTTTTCGCGTCAGGCGTTGGCAGTGTCTCTTTTTCACAGCCGCTGAGTAGGACGATAAAGCACAGTGCGACCAGAGCTCCGAGTTTGAAGTCGAGCGGTGACGAAGATTTGTGCTGCGAACGGTTAAGTTCCGGGTCTACAATTGTTTTTTGTTTAAGCAATGAATAGCTCCCCACAGTGCAATAATTGTCCATGCCGACATCACTCCCATCGCTGTTCCCACACTGATGTCTGCACCTCCCCAGAGTCCTACCAGTTTGCCTACCTCAGGTGAGGATAAATTCAGCACCCGATAGGCGTCCGCGGGATTACTGACCAGTAGAGACACAAACAAAGACTCACTCAGTACACCTTCTTCTACGCTGACGAGTAGCGCCAGCAAACCGAGGTCGTAGAGCACCACGAGTAATAGCCATAACGACAGACACAGCACGATAGCTGAGCTGCGTTTACGGGCTTTGGCGCTGATCAAACAGCCGAGCGCAATAAACACGGCCCCTAATAAGATAGAGCTGCCCAACAGCTGTGCAAAACTTTGCCAGCCGGAGATTCCCTCTTCACTGGTCATCATTAACACGACCGCGCTGCTGCCATAACCAATCAATACTGCGATAATGAGAACGGTCGATGCGCCGAGAAATTTACCCAGTAATAATTGTCGTCTGGCAACGGGATAGCTCAGTAGCAGCGACAGTGTGCCTTGCTCCTGTTCACCGACGATGGTGTCAAAAGAAATCAACAACGCTATCAACGGAATCAGATAGACACCGAGACTAGTCAGCCCCACCACGCTGACTTGCAAAGCGCTGGCCGAGAGCTGACCGGCGGGGGCGCTGTCCAATAACGCCAGGCTCAATGACAAGAGTAGCAGTGCAGTCACTGACATAAGCAGCCAAAGATTGCGGATGGCGTTAAGGAATTCTCGCCAAGCGAATAACCACAGGGTATTCATCGTTTTTGAAATCTCTCGTTGGGTAGATGATCAACGATCATCGGCATCACAAAAATAGGTGTAGAGATCAGTTAAGCCGGGCTCTCGCACCTGTAGATCGCTGATAGATGAATCTTGTGTTAAGTCTTTCAGTAGTGTCATCTTCTGTGAGCGTTCACAGTGAATACGCAACTGTTGCGGGCCATATTGCTCTAAGTGGTAGTTAGTCAATTGCGTTTTCAGTGGATTGATTTGTGCGCTGGTGATGTCTATCACGATAGGCAGGTGGGCTTGTGTTAGTAATTCTTGCCGACTGCCTTGGGCGATGAGTTTTCCCTGTTTGATCATCGCGACACGTTCGCAATGGTGTTCAATTTCGTCCAGTGAATGTGATGAGATCAGTAGTGAGCAACCATTGCTTTTGTACTCGTTCAAGATGCGGTAGATATCGCGACGAACACTGGGATCGAGGCCACTCGTCGGTTCGTCCAACAGTAACAACTTTGGTTGGCCCAATAGAGCTTGTGCTAAGCCAAGTCGTTGACGCATACCTTTGGAGTATTCACGTACGGCGCGGCTTTGGTCTTTCTGGGCTAAACCCACTCGATCAAACAATTCACTGCAACTGGAAGGATCGACGTGTTTGAGACGGGCGAAGAAGTGCATTAACTCGCTACCACTAACGTGTTGGTTAAAGGCAATGTTCTCCGGCAGATAGCCGAGCTGATAGCGCCACTGTTCCGAGTTGGCGGATTGATCGTTCATCGAAAAGTGATAGCGAATGCTGCCGATAGTTGCCGTAATGAGTCCGCAGATTAATTTGATCAGCGTGGTTTTTCCGGCGCCGTTGTGCCCCAGTAACGCGAGAGTTTCTCCGCCGTTGAGAGTTAGAGAGAAATCCTGCAGAACCGATTGATCGCCGTAGCGTTTCGTGAGTGACTCCACGGTGACTCGCGCACTATTAACGCAGGTGGCATCTTCGATAATTTCTTGAGGGGTCACGCTGTTCATTGAGAAGAGTGTTCCCGTGTCGGCTGGCTCATAAGTGGATAGCTATCGGTGATGCCGCCCGGATAAAAGGCGGGAAACTGCGACTGGCTCCAACGCAATAGCTCCACTGCGGGGCTGTTGAGTAATAATTTACTCAGCGGGTAGCGCCACACCAATTGATCGACCATGTCGTTGGGTCGATAGGGGCGATCGGATATTTGGTCGCCATTGAGGTCAAATCCCAAATTGTCACTCCAGTAATTTCCGCGGTCATCATTCGACCACTCGAGGAAACGACTGCCCACGTATTTTACCTGGGTACGATTTTGCACAAAGGTATTCCCCGCGACCCTATTGTCTTGTGAACCCGCCGTAAAGTGAATACCAATGTGACAGCGTTCAAAGTCGTTGTCGAGTAACTGATTAAAATTGGCGTTGTAGATAAATACACATTTCTCAGGTCCCGCCTGGGATTGTTCTGTCGGCCCCACGCGATTGGCTTGAAAGTGCGATTGATTGGTGTAATTCAACATCAACCCGTGATCGCGATCGCCTTCGGACACATTGTCATGCACCTTTAGGTGGTGGCTGTACATGATGGCGTAGCCGATATGGTTGTTACTTGAAAAGTTGCCACTGACTTCGCTGTGATTGGTGTACATATAGTGAATAGCAAAACGTAGATCGGATAGCTGGTTGTTGAGAAACTGATTGTCTTTGCTGGTGGTGACAAAAATACCGTCTCGGCCAAAGCGCACTTCATTGCCGATGATCTTGGATCCAGGGGCATTCCACAGGTGTATGCCATTGCCGCGCTCGTTCATACGCAAATCACTGCGGCCTAGGATCTGATTGTTTTCCACCAGAGCATCGCGTGCGCCTTTGAGATAGACACCAATCAGGTTGTTGTGTAATTGATTGTCATGAATGTGAGTGTTGATGCCGTTTTTCGTAACAAAAATTCCAGCGTCCTCAACCGACAAGTCAATACCAGAATCTTGCACCGTTAAACCCGATAGTCTGACATCGGCGGCGTCAACGGTAATGACTCGCCCGCTACCATTGCCACTAATAATAACCTCGCCGTTACCGCGAAGGTGTAGGGGGGTGGATATAGTGATGTTACCGGCGTAAGTGCCGGCTTCCAGATCTAAGGTGTCACCGGGCTCAGTACTATCAAGAAGTTGTTGCAGCGAAAGGTTTTGTTCAGAAGAGGATGCAGTGATGTCAGCCACGAAATCTTTCGGGTTGCTGCTCACACTGCTTGAAATGGTAGATGAGGCAACTGATAAGGGGAGGGAAGACTGGGCATAGAGATTACTTCCTAGCCCAGCCCCTGCGACTAATGTGACGCTTAGCGCGACGGCCGTAGCGCTAGCTACAGGCCGAGTCCACCATTCCCCCAATGGTTTTCCCTTCACGTCATCCAACTCCGTGTTCAAAAGTTTTCGCGCTTGTTCCCGCTTAGACGCACTATGCGGGCTCAACCAGCATACGTCCTCGCATTTCCATGTGCAAAGCATGACAGAACCATTGGCAATAATACCAATGTACGCCTGGGCGATCGGCTTTAAAGGTAGTAGAAGCCGTTGCCTGAGGCCCAAGCTCCATGGCGACACCGTAATTGGCCATGGTGAATCCGTGAGTCAGATCGTCCACTTGGTCAACGTTGGTGACAATCACCGTCACTTCATCACCTTGTTTCACCGTAAATTTGTCGAGACCAAAGTTGGGTGCCACAGAGATCATATAGACTCGGACTTTATTGCCGTCTCGAATCACCTTGTTGTCGGTTTCCAGTGTGACGCCATCTTTCTTAGCCCATTGGCGTGCATCCTCCCACATAGAATCATTGCGGTCCCAAACGGATCTGGGATTGACGATATCCGCTCGCACAATGATACAGTCGTGCGGCTCGGCAAAAGTAGGGCCGTCATGCACCACGCTGACACTACCACCTATGTCGATAAGCTGTTCGTTTTCAGGTTTCAGTGGCCCGACATTGATGTATCGATCTTTGGAGAATTTATTCAGTGATACCAACCATTTTCCATCCGCCTCTTTGGTCTCGCCCATGGAGGAGTGATTGTGTCCCGGTTGATACTGTACATCGATCTTTTTGATGATGGGATTAACGTCTTTGCCTTTGTAGGCTTGTAGCGCTTTGTCGATATTCCACATGCACATCTGGCTGTCGAGGAAGAGCGTGGTGTAGGCGTTGCCTTTGCCGTCAAAGGCGGTGTGCAGAGGCCCAAGGCCCAGTTCTGGTTCGGCGACCACGGCATCGCGAGGTTTAATTTTGTCGGAGAATACATCCGGCAACAGATTGACATCAATCACCGTCACCGTAGGGGATAGCTTACCATTGATGACAATGTGGCGGCCGTCGGGTGCGGTATTACAACCGTGCGGGCTGTTGGATACCGGAATGTATCGGGTGTAGCGCGAGCCCTTGCGGCCGTCGATAACTTTGACGCCGTTGATGGTTTTGTAGTCGCCTTTTTTGACGGCTTTTTCAATCCTCTTAATGTCGAACACCACTGCCCAATCTTGCTCGGAGGACATCATTTCTGGCAGCGTGACACCGCCTTCCGAGTTGTAGCAGGTGGAGATGGCATAGTTGCCTTGGTAATCCGCGTCGCAGTTATCGAGGTTGCCGTCGACCATTACCTGCCAAGCAATCTCCATGGTATCACCATCAATAGCGGTGAAGATGGCGTGATACTTGGACGGATCATCGAGTACGCTGCCATCATTGGGGATAGGGACTCGGTGTTCGCCGTTGGCAAAGACATAACCCGTGCGCGGATACTTCTGCGGACGCAAGCCGTGAATGTCCGAGGCGTTGGGGATTTCAATAATCTTGTCGACCTTCATTACATCACAGCGGATGCGACAGACTCGGGTGTTGGCTTTGTCGTTGGCAAAGATATAACGGCCGTCATAAGTTCCGTCGGTGAATGACATGTGAGGATGGTGTAAGTCGCCGTTTTGCCACATTCCACCTTTGTCTTTTAGAAACTCTTTGGTTTCCGGTAGCAGACCTTCGGTGAGAATCTTAATGCTCTCGTTGGTAGAGCCCCAGCCGGTCGCACTACAGCGATTGAAGACAGGCACTCGCATCATCTCACGCATGGAAGGAATACCGAGAATACGCAGCTCTCCAGCTTGACCGCTACTCCAGAAACCGTAGTACTCATCCAGCTTGCCGGGTTTTACTTCGCTGGAGGTTGCGGCTTCGGCGTCCATGGGCAGTAGGGAGGCGCCGATAACGCCACCGCCCAATGCCGATCCTGCGGCTAAGGTCGCGGTACCACCCAGAAACGATCGTCGATTGACGTCAATGAGCGAATCTTCGTGAGTTTGGGCGTCCGTTGGAGCTAGCTTTTGGGGCTGCTTGTCAGTGGGGGTCTGTTTGCTATCTTTGCTCATGATGTTTCTCCATTGGTGGCTGTGAGGCCTGTCTTCTTACTCATTTCGATTGATGAAGTTTTCCTGCATCTTTTAATTGGCGCTAGCGTCAGTGGCGATCACCTCGGTGGGAGCTGCCTTTTTACCGCGCAACTGCTTCTGACGTTTTTTCTGGCGTTTGATATGTTTGTAGCAACGGTCTTGATCGAGATAGAGCACTTGGCAGTGCATGCAATACAGGCATTCGTTGACGTTGATATGACCTTCCGGATGGATCGACTGCACCATGCATTCCTTGGCGCAACGCTGACACTCGGTACCGCACTCCTTGTAACGCTTCAGCCATTCAAAGATGCGCATGCGGCTCGGAATTGCCAAGGCGGCGCCGAGAGGACAAAAGTATCGGCAATAAAAGCGCTCGATAAACAAACCCGGTAACAACATACCCAGCGCAAATAAAACGTAGGGCCAAGGGCGATCGAATTTGAGAATGATGGCGGTTTTAAAGGGTTCAACCTCGGCCAGACGCTCGGCTAACTCAATGGAATGTAAAGCCACGCCAAACAAAACGATAAAGATAATGTACTTTATGGCCCACAAGCGCTCATGCAGCAGCCACGGAACTTTTATCTGCGGGATATGAATCAATTTAGCAACACGATTACTGAGTTCTTGCAATGCGCCAAACGGACAGAGCCATCCACAAAAGGCGCCTCGCCCCCAGAAAATCAGCGCAAAAGCGACCGACCCCCACAGAATAAAGATGAGGGGTTCCATGAGAAAATAGGCCCAATCAAAACCATAAACCCAAGCGTGGAACACGGTGAGTATATTGACCACCGAGAGTTGTGCATTGCCGTACCAACCCACCACGACTAAGGTAAAAATCAAGAACCCAATCCGAAAACGTTCGGTCAGTAGGGGACGTATCGTCAGCCAGTGCTGTAAATAGAAGGCGCAGGAGAGAACTAACAGCGCAATGCCTAAAACGGCGATCATGCCCTGTTTTTGAATCCACAATTTTTGCCACAACGGAGTCTCAGCCTCGACGACCTTTTCAACGCGCGGTAACAGATAAGATTCTGCTATCTGGTAGGGCAGGGGATAGGTAAGGAAAGCCTTGCTGGTCGAGCCAGTCGCTCTGCCTACCAGCAGCTCTAGTTGCCAGGGCTCGGCTAAGTTTAGCTGGGCGTCTTTGGGCACAATAAACAGTGCAATCTCATCAAAAAGAGGGGCATCTTCAGGCGCGAGTTTATTGATGCGTTTGTAGTTGAGATCTCGAAAACGAATGGCATCGTCACCTTGGCGAACCAGTACGCGATCAAAGATGCCACCGCGCACGAAACCGGAGCCTCGGAACGAATAGCGCCCACTGGCCATCACCAATATCGCTTGCTGATTGTCATCGAGACGATTAAGCAAATTCTTGTATTCACCTTCACCGAGCAGATAGCGCCCTAATGCGGGGATCGAGGCTGGCGCCAGATATAGATCAATAAAGTCTTCACCCTCGAAACCGTCTTCTATCTGCTGCGCTGCGACGGGTTCGTCGTGAGCGAGATAGTTTTGATTAACTTGTTCAACGGTTAGATTGAGATGAGCAACCAGCTGGTTAGTTTGTTGCTCTTCCCAGCTGCCGGTCACAGTGATGTCGTCACGTAATTGTCTCGCTTGACTGTCCTGTGCGTCTGCGTCCATCAGCAGTTGACGGGCAATCTTCTTAGCCGCATTGATGAGGCTGTCGTCCATGACCATGATGGTAACGGTGGCGCCGCTGATGATATCGACTTCTGGTTGAGATAATTCTTCTTCAATCAACTCGACGACGTTGATGCTCTCGAAGGTTTTTAACACTGCTTTGATACGGCTATCTGGAATTCCTACTAGGACAATGGGCTCAGAGTGTTTAACCAGCTCAATGCGATTGAGACGACCTTCAATGTCGATGCTTGCCAAAATATGGATAGGCTTGCCGGAATAGCCTGTGGTGTTGGTGAAGTCAGTGGTGACAAAGGCGTAGCCTACCAGTTCGTCATTGTTCATGAGTGGAATGACGGGGATTTCTTCTGGCATGTCTCCGAAGCCAGTAGCATCGGGATGTAATTCTTGAGGCTGGAATTTTGGAAGAAATTGGTGGATATAGGCGTCAGTTTGAGCGTGGCCGTAGAAACTTGTTAAGCATAGAAAAATTAATGCACAGATCCCTATTAGCTTAAAAGGATTGCCATTATTCATGCGGGTGAAGGTGAGCTTCGGTAGAATCCGCGTGAGCGGCTCTAATTTCAGAGCCTTTTGCCTATTTATCCACGCGGACATGCCCAAGAGAAAATTTCCTTTTTGTCTGTATCGACATGCGATCATGTATGAAGATAGTAAACCGCTTAATCCAGTACTAATTTATAGCTGTTAATAGGTGCGACATATAGTCGCAACCCTATAATAAATAGGGATAAGCGGAGGGTGATTTATTTCAATAGCTGTCTTTTTTCTTTTGGGGAATATTTCTATTGATCGAGGTCAATGAGACAGGTTTTTTCTAAGATTTAGTTTGCTGTGATTCGTGATTTCTGATCGTACTTTTCAATTTTTATTTCTATTTTTGAGTTAGGTCGAGATCGCTTTTTTTCGATTTTCTTAGAAAAGTTGATTTTGTCGTTTGTTTCATTGTTTGAGAGTTCTCACGGCGGAGACTTGTTCTTAACAAAGCATAATTTGGGGGGGTGATTGAAAATATGGAAAAAAATACTCCTAGAAATGACATTGATATTTGGGATGCGTTTTAGCAATTGCTAGATAGGAGTTTGTTAGATTCGTAAACAAGAAGGAAGCCTAGATCGGTTTCGAACAATTCAAGTTTCTATCCTTTGCGGGTATAGGTGTTATTTGGAGAGAGAGGTGCAAATGAATTTCTCTGATTGGATTGCGTAAGGGCGAGGCCATAAACAATACTTCTAACAGTCTACGTGAGGGGTGGGCAGGTACTCATAATCAATGGTCAGTAATAGGGGGCTCTATCGTTCTAATGATCGTTTCACATTGCTGCTGGTAATAACCTAAGAGAGTCTGTTGCCTAAAAACCCGCGGCGAATTTCATCGCGATCGGTCAAAATGGGATGTCTGTGAATAGCCTCCGCCTTAATAAAGCAGCCACCGCATCTGGTCCAAGTGTATTTCTATCGAACGCTGTTCTGACCGAACCCAATAAGGTGGCCAGTCGATGAGGCGCTGCTGGAGCGGCTTAGGCTTGATTTACCGCTCAGAGGTTGCCGTTTTACCCTTTAGTGAGGCTGTAATTTCCTTTTAAACAAGCTCGCTGAGGGCTTTTCTCGCTTTGAGATACCTTTACAATTAGTCGCGACTCAGTACTCAATTCTCGCTATAATTCGCGCCTTTCAATTCTCACTGCTGGGCAGTTTATAGAAGATATGAGTATTTCTGAGTCAGAACTGGCCAAACGCCGGACTTTTGCGATCATTTCTCACCCTGATGCCGCCCAGCCTTTCAACGCTTAAAATCACCTTTCATTGCACACCACAATCACATCTCTACGTACTGAATTTAAAGGCTTTTTGTCTTTTTCTCGTTTATTTGCTTTTCAATGATGTTCAAGCGTAACCTCGGAAAGTGTGTACAAACTTGAGTACAAATTCCGTTTTAGAGGCCTTTGGCGAAAATTCCATGACACAAACCTGTCTGTAGGCCTTGTGGTTACTGGGTTTGACGTAAAAAGTACTACCGTTAAAAAGAGTCTCTTTTTTTGGTAAATGTTTTCTTCTGTACCAAA
>PANW01000078.1 GCA_002707785.1 Cellvibrionaceae bacterium
CCACTAGCCACTAGCCACTAGCCACTAGCCACTAGCCACTAGCCACTAGCCACTAGCCACTAGCCACTAGCCACTAGCCACTAGCCACTAGCCCTTTCCCACCTCGCCGATCCCCATTGCCCCGGCCCGGATGAAACCCTAATCACCATTTCGTGAATGGCGTCATTGTCGCTGTAGATGGGATTGGTTCTAAGTTCTGCTAGAAAATAACGCGCCAGTTCTTCGATAGTGACGTTGACAACGGGCAGCAGTAGGGTTTCGTTTTTCATGAAAAACATCGTGTCTTCGGCGAAGTCGGCTTTGAAGTACACGGGGCCTTCGACGATATTCAAATGCGGTGAATGCTTGGGCAGCAACACATACTCATCCAGTGCTTCGCACTGACGGCGCAGGGTTTGCTTGAGGTGGTTGTAATTGAAGCACATACCATCGTCTTGAACTTCCGCTGTGACCGAGGCCGAGACAAAGAAGTTGTGTCCGTGCAAGCGCTCTCTTTCATCGGCGGAAAAGATGGTGAAGTGAGCGGAGGAGAAATGCAGGTACTCTTTCTCAATATCAATGGTGGTGATGTTCTTCACGGAAACCTCAATCTATCTTATTTGGGCTAGATTCTAGCATGAGCGAGAGTCTAAAGTAGGGGAGATGTTGTAAGAATGATGCAAATTTGGCGCGTGCCGGTCGCGGAATCTGACGCCCTTTCGGACGTGACTCTGGTTTGTTGTGAGCGTTGGGGTTGAGGGCGAAGAGGATGTAAATGCCGAATTCTACGGCTGCCACAGAGGGTGTTTCTTCATAATGCGCAGAAAACGCTCGCCGTTGAGGAAGTGCGTCAGCCATGTCTGCAACTGTGGATAAGCGCTTTGGTCGAACCAGGATTTATCCACATGGGCAAACTGACGGACAAACGGGAATAGGGCATTGTCTGCCAGCGTTTCTTCGGCTCCCAGTAAAAACTGATGGTGTGCGAGGGCTTGTTCTAGCTCGGCTAAAAATACCTCACCTTGCTGTCGGTAGAATTCCGGTGGTTGCTCGGGATATCCCACCGCGTACTTGTACTTATCCAACCAGGGTTTGAAGTCCTGGTCGCAGCGATCAATCCAGTTCTGGATGCGCTTCTGTTGCGAGCTCTCTAGGCCGTGGTACCAATGTTGCGAGTCGCTGATTTCAAGCGCCCACATCATCACATCTCGGCTTTCGTCGATTACTCGCCCATCGGCCAAAACTAACACAGGCACTGTGCCCTTGGGCGAGGCCTCTAACATGGCGGCCGGTTTGTTCTTGAGTAATATTTCTCGATGGTCGATAGCGGTGCCGCTGTAGTCGATGGTCATACGAGCGCGCATCGCATAAGGGCAGCGACGAAAACTATAGAGAATAGGGGTTGATACTGGAGCGGATACTTGAGTCATTGGCGCAATTTACCAAGCTTGGCGCCGTGCCACCAGTAGAAATCTTGGCGTTTGAAAGCCCAAATGCATTGAGCGACTGACTTTTACGCAACGAAGGATCATGGCTCTAGCGTGCCAATCAGCCACGGCATTTAAGTCAAAATCGAAACCTAGGACACCTCTGAAAAACGTCATTGCGAGAAGCGTAGCGACGCCGCAATCCATAGTTCTGCACTATAGAGCAAGGTTTATCGACACGCTGGATTGCGTGGCTTAATAGCCCCTACTTTTGGCGCTAAGATTCGCAATGATAAGTAACCCTGTTTTTCAGAGGATTTCTAGCTCGGCGCTGACACTGGTGTGATCTGAAGCGAACTGGTCACGGGCGTGCACCGGTCGACACAGATGATCATCGTGGACTTGAGCGTGGCGCACCCTGCCCTGTGCCCTAGCGGATTGAGTGTGTCTTCCATAAACCGGAGAGCGACAAAAATGTTCACTCACTAAAATGTGATCAAGCACCCGTCCTAGCGAGCCATAATAATGGGTAGCCGGCGAAGGCGCGGGGGGCGATAGTTGCGACCAGATGGACTCCAGCCCAGTATCATTAAGCAGCGGGGCCAAGGCGTCATGGTCCAGAGGGTTATTAAAGTCCCCCATGACCACTGTGGGGAGCGGTCGATCGAGTTGCTGCTGGCGTAGATCCAAGGCCAGCATGCGAGCTTCGTGATGCTGATGATTCATCGCGTTCCATTGGCCCATGGTTTCCAGGGTCGAGGGTGAGGTTACCCGATTCGGAGTCGCCACCTGTATGTCGGTAATCGCCATCGGTCTGCCAGATTTAAAATGTACGATATAAACTCGAACAGGGCCCAGTTGTGGGTGTTGGATAATTGCCCTGAGTGGCGCGCGGCTGAATTGCCAATCGACATCGAGCCCCGCTTGAGTCAATGCACTTGGTGACGGCTGAATAAAATCAACGGAGTTGATGGGAAAGCAACTGGCGAGTGCGAGCCCCGGTCGCTGGAAGACGAAATCCTGCTGTTCTAAGTCAGTTTCGGGGGTAGCCGTGAAGTGCCAGTCACCGGGAATCTTGTCGATGATGTGATTGAGGGCCGCGGGGCTGAACACCTCTTGGAAGCCCCAAAGTTGAGCGTCGACTTGGCGCAGGTGTTGCAACATCCACTCACACTTCCCCTGCCATTCGCGCTCACTGTAGATCGAGTAGTAATCGTAGTAGGCATTGGGCGGCTGCATAAAATTGAACAAATTGAGACTGGCAACACGCAGAGCCGAAAACTTCATGGATTGGGTTAACTTGTTGGTGGTGGAAAGAGTACTAAATGATAGTATGCAGGGGTTAAGGTAGCGCAACGACAATCAATCTCCAACCCAATTGTCGCTGTGTGCAAATGTGTTTTTGATGGGGGTGAACGATGGGTAAGATATTTCTCGCGGTGTTGTTGATAGCCGTGGCATTTTTTGTGGTGCAAAAGGTGTCGGCGAACAAAGGGCGAATGGCTGAAAATTTAGAGAAAGGCGCAGCTTTTCTGGCGGAAAACAAATCCAAAGACGGTGTGCAAACCACTGCTTCTGGCCTGCAATATCTTGTTCTTGAAAGTGGCGACAGTGAACAGAAACCGGGCCCGAGAGATACCGTGCAAGTGCACTACCACGGGACTCTAATCGACGGCACTGTGTTTGACAGCTCGGTGCAGCGTGGACAACCCATTGCTTTTGGTTTGCATCAGGTGATTAAAGGTTGGCAGGAAGGCTTGCAGTTGATGTCCGTGGGCGAAAAGACGCGTCTGTTTATTCCCAGTGATCTGGCCTATGGCAACCGCTCTGCCGGCATGATTACTCCGGGCTCGACACTGATTTTTGATGTGGAGTTGTTGGCGATTAATCCGTAAGCTGAGGGCTACGGGCTACGGGCTACGGGCTACGGGCTACGGGCTACGGGCTACGGGCTGCTACCCTGAGAAACGGGCATAAAGGGCTGCTACCCTGAGAAACCGCTGGGATCGATCATCTTCAGCGGTTTTTTTCATCTGTTTATTGATCGGTATCTGGCGTGGTTTTGTGTTCGGCGTTCAGATCTTCGAGGTGACTGGTTTCTGTGCCCAATGCTTCATGGTCTTCTGTCGATGGCTCGATCAGTTTGATTTCATTGAGCAAGCGCTCGCGCAATTCCGCCTCGATTCTTGGCATGTACAAAGCCATCACTTCTTCTACCATATCGTGCATGCGCTCGGCGGATAACTCCGGCGGCAATTGCTGCTTTACCGAATCGTGTATCTGATTGCTCAGAGGGCGAGTCGCAGTGGGTGGAGGCAGTGGTGATTCTTTTATGATATCGACCAGTGCCTTGTTGGTGTGGAGCCGGTCGCGAATATGTTTGGGCAAAAATGGGTTTTCACCACTGGCCTTTGTCGGGCGTTCGCCTCGTGGTTGAGTGACTGGGTGATCGCTTTTGGCGGTCTTAGCGTCACCTGTAAACAAACTCTGTTGACCAGGAAGAACACCCGGAGGCAAGTTGGGATCAGTGCTACTGAGGTTGACTGAACTGTGTTCGCTCTCATTCTCTTGTGGATAGTTTTGCGACAGAGAAGCGATAGCAGAAACGCCCGCCGGGCCAAAGGGTGAAAGAGGTTCTTCATCGGCCGGCAGATGGGCGAAGGCGTCGTGTTGGTATTCTTCAACTTCAGCGGGGGTCGCCTTGGTAAACTCGCTATTTTCGATAATTTCGGGCGTGGCGCTTTCTTCTGTGTTGATGGCGGAATCGTCATCGGTGCTCGCTTGACGATCTGTTTCCAGATCAGCGTCGCCAGCGATATCCATCATCGACTGATCCAGCTCTTCCAGCTCGTGCACTAACTCTGCAATATCAGGAGTTGCATTTTCTCGGTTGGCTGAATCGTTAGTGGCGGGCTCTGCTGATGGTTGTAGATATGGCTCCTCTGATGGCTCTTTGATCGAATCGGCTAAAGGCTCTTCGGTTGAACCCGCTAAAGGCTCTTTGACTGAACCCGCTAAAGGCTCTTCATCTATATCAGCTGAATGCGCGCCATCTAAGTCAGCTGCAGGCTCGTTATCGAAGTCAGCTGAAGGTTCACTATCAACGTCAGCCAATAGCTCCTCGTCTTCTGTGGCTGAGGGCGCCTCATAGGTTTGCTCAGCAAGGTCGAATTCTGCAGTTGTCGTGGCGTCGACAGGCTCTTCTTGAGCGATTTCAGTCAGGCTATCATCGAGATTGAGGTCGAGATCCAAATCAAGGTCGCTGTTACCAAATTCTTTATCGGCGGCGTTGGCGTGATCAAAGGCCTGTTCGAGCAAACCGCTGTCGGTTGAAGAGTCGCCAAGGGGCTGCTCAGTGTAATGGGCAGCGGTAAATTCTGATGCTTCTTCAAAGCTTTGGTCGAGCAGTAAATCTTCTTCATCGTCGTAATCGAGACTGAGGTCTAAATCGAGTTTATCGACGGCGGCATCAATGTCGGTGTTTTGGTTTGCATCTAAACCGAGCGATTGAGTGCTACGAGCGCTATCCTCATCGTCCGCGGGTGTGCTGCCAAAGTTTTCCGAAGCGGGCGGAGTATCAATATGAGCCGCGGCGAGATTGAAGTCGTCCTCAATATCCGTTTCTTGATCGGAAGTGTCTGAGGCCGGTATCTCCTCGGCGTCAGCGCCCATAAGATCCATTTGATGTTCAACACTGGGGGAAGACGCGCTAAGGCTATCGGTATCGGGGGCTGCACCATCACGGGCGTCATCGTCGACCGGTGAGGGCGGTACCGAAATGGTGTCGCTGAGCACGGGAATATCATCCCACTCATCTTCTGAAAGCAGGTCTTTGATGGATTCTAACTCCCCTAATAACGCTTCTTTGGTTTCGCGTTTTTCTTCGCTCATCGAATGCTCTGTCTTCTTTCTAAACGATAAATGATATGACTGATATTAGAATAATAGCTGCTTGGCGTTCCCTTTTCCGTGCGCTATTTATCCTGCACCACCGGCGGCGCGTTTGCGCATGTCGTGGGATTGAATCGGGTAGCCTCGTTCTCGGTAAAACGCGAAGTGCTCGCGGGTTTGGGTCAACACTTGCTCTTGCTGGCAAACAATCTCGACCAGACGCTCGAAGCGGCTGAAGTAATCGGGAATATCGGACTTAAGATTAATCAGCAAATCGTGGTGATCACTGCAATCTTCGCCAAAACCCACTAAAACCGGTGTTTGCAGAGCGATTTCTCCCTCGCAGTCGTGAGGCACAAAACTCTCGGGACGGAAGGTCCACAATAACTGGTCGAGCTGCTGGGCTTGTGGTTTGTCGTCGACCGCAATATAGACCCGCGAGCCCATTTGTTGAGCTTTTTGGGTGAGTCGACAGGCAAACTCCAAGCGTGAATCCACGCTCGAGTCTGCCAACACATAGAAATCAATGCGTGTCATAGAACTTATAGGGCCTGTTGCTGTAAGTATTCAACCAACATGGCCACAGGGCGACCGGTAGAGCCTTTAGCGCCGCCGCCTAACCATGCGGTACCGGCGATGTCCAAGTGAGCCCAGTCATAGGTTTTGGTGAAGCGCGACAGGAAGCAGGCCGCTGTGACACTGCCGCCACCGGGGCCGCCAATGTTAGCAATATCGGCAAAGTTGCTGTCGAGCTGCTGTTGGTATTCATCCCACAACGGCATGTGCCACGCTTTGTCGCCGGCGTTTTGGCCCGCGTCTAAAAGCTGCTCGGCCAATTCGTCGTTGTTGCTGTATAGGCCGGTGGCGTGTTTGCCCAGTGCCACCACACAAGCGCCGGTGAGGGTCGCCACATCGATAACCGCTTTGGGCTTGAAACGCTCAACGTAGGTGAGGGCATCGCACAGAACCAAACGACCTTCCGCATCGGTATTGAGCACTTCAATGGTTTGGCCCGACATAGACGTCACCACATCACCAGGTTTGGTGGCGTTGCCATTGGGCATGTTTTCAGCAGCGGCAACCACGGCAATCACGTTCAGTGGCAATTGCATTTCAGTGATGGTGCGCATGGCACCAAACACGCTGGCAGCACCGCCCATGTCGTACTTCATTTCATCCATGCCGGCGCCAGGCTTGAGGCTGATACCGCCGGAATCAAAGGTAATGCCTTTGCCGACCAGAACGATCGGCTTGTCGGTCTTCTTGCCGCCTTTGTAATCCATGATGACTAGCTGAGCTTCTTCCACACTGCCTGCCGATACCGACAGCAGTGAGCCCATCTTCAGATCGCGCATTTGTTTTTCGCCCAGCGCTTTCGCCGTGAGCTTAGCGTTGCCACGAGCCAATTTCTTGGCCTCTTGGGTCAGGTATTTGGGGGTACAGATATTGCCCGGCAGATTGCCCAGATCTTTCGCCAGTGACATGCCCGCGCCTATGGCGGTACCGTCTTTTAGGGCTTCGCCGATGGCTTTGGTCTGGCCTTTCTCGGCGACCAAGTAAACGCCTTTTTTGAGGCTAATCGCCGGGGCCTTTGTGCTCTTCAGTTGAGAAAACTGATAGAGGGCATTGGTGAAGTGCTTGGCGGTTTGACGAGCCTTCCAGCCTTCGCATCGCTCTTCCACATCGATATCGGAAAGGTGCAGGGAGACATCTTTAGACGCACTGGCTTTAACGGCACTGGCGGCTTTGGTCAGCGCCTTGTCGAATTTATCGGCGCTTAGGCTATCTTTGGCTTTGCCAAACCCCAGCAGCAATACGCGCTCGGCTTTGCAGTCGTTGAGGTTAACTAAGTTGTAGCAGTGGCCGAGGCTACCTTTGGCATCACCTTGCTTGATCAGCTTGGCGATCAAACCGCCATTGGCTTTGTCGAGCTCTGCGGTGGCCGCGGGTAATTTGCCGCTTTCGAAAATAGGCAGTACCAGAGTTCCGGTACGCAGTGTAAGTGGTGAGGCGGCTTTAGCCTGAAATTCCATAGTCCTTCCCCAAGACAAAAATGTTGGATTGCGGGATAATGCCCGGCAGTCTGTGGTCACATCTTCAGTCGAGAGGGATTAATAAGCCACCCTTGACTAAAAAGTGAGCAAAATGCCGGTATAAAAGGGCATGTTGCCAGTCTGCGAAACACCGCAGTGTGATTTCAATATACGCTGGTCCAACGGCCAAAAGTCGAAACAGCTAATGAACTAGCGCCCGACTGAAGTTGGAGAAGCGTGAAAGAAGAATAGTTTACGCTAAGGCTGAATTCGAGCAACCGTTTCTAAGCGAATAGAGAAACAAATTTTATGAGCCGTTCCATAATTGTCCAAGCAGGTCTCATCTTTTGATTATTTTCCGTTATCTGGCTCGCGAAGTGATGGTGAGCATGATTGCCGTCAGCGGCGTTTTACTGTTGATCATCATGAGTGGTCGCTTTGTGAAGTACTTAGCCGATGCGGCTGCGGGTAAATTGGCCCCCGATGTGTTGTTTGCCATCATGGGCTATCGTCTGCCCGGTTTTCTGGAACTCATACTGCCCTTAGGGCTGTTTATTGCTTTTCTCTTGGCCTATGGCCGACTCTATATGGAAAGCGAAATGGTGGTGCTCTCGGCCTGCGGCATGAGCCAGAAACGACTGGTGGGATACAGCTTGTTGCCCGCCGCCTTTGTCGCCGTGTTGGTGGCGATCTTGAGTTTAGTGATCAGCCCGCTCGGGGTGAGTAAAGCCGAAGATATTTTTAAGTCGCAAAAGCAGCGCAGTGAATTTGATCAATTGTCGCCGGCTCGTTTTCAGTCGATGCAAGCGGGCGCAGGAGTCTCTTACGCCGAAGAGTTGTCCAGTGATCGCAAAATCATGCAACAGGTGTTTATGGCCGAAATGGGCAATTCCACCGATACCGCACAGGCTGGCTTGGCCGTGGTGACGGCCGAAACCGGCGAGCAGGTCATCGATCCCGATTCCGGCGAGCGCTATCTGAAACTCAATAACGGCTATCGCTACAGCGGCAATCCTGGCGAAACCAACTATCGCGTGGTCGAATTTGAAACCTACTGGCAGCATCTGCCCGAGGATCCACGAGCTAAACGTCGCAACGTCAAAGCCGATTCTTTACCGACCTCCACGTTGCTGGAATCCGACTCACTTGAAAATACCGCCGCCTTGCATTGGCGTTTTTCACTGCCGGTATTGGTGCTGGTGGTGACGCTGTTGGCGGTACCTTTAAGCAAAACCAATCCTCGTCAGGGCCGCTACGTGCAAATGATTCCAGCGATCTTGCTCTACATTGTTTATCTGGTGTCGCTCAACGGCGCGCGCGGTGCGGTGGAAGAGGGTAGCTCGCCTTGGTTAACCATCTGGGCCGTACACGGCGGCGCTTTGGCAATCGCTATCACACTGTTACTTTGGCCCAGCGTGCGCCTGCAGATAAAAGCGCGCAGAAGCGGAGGCGTGAGCAATGCGTAAGTTAAATCAGTACATCGCTCGTACCGTCATCGCCGCCGTTGGCATGGTGTTGTTGGTGATTGTCTCCCTCGACGCCATCTCTGCACTGGTGGATCAGTTGGGTGAGCTTAAGGGCAAATACGACTTTGTCGAAGCCATGATCTACGTGGGCCTCACTCTGCCCGGTCGAATCTACAACAATATCCCTCTGTCGGCGTTAGTGGGTTGTTTAGCCGGCCTGGGAATGCTAGCAACATCCAGCGAACTGGTGATTATGCGAGCCGCCGGTGTCTCGGTGGCGCAAATCACATGGGCGGTAATGAAACCTGTGCTGTTGTTTATCGCCGTCAGTATTGCCTTAGGCGAATACGTCACACCACTCACCGATCAAATCGCCGACAGCCGTCGCGCCATTGCTCAGGGCGATAAGAAAGCACTGGAATCTCGCCACGGTCTTTGGAATCGCGAAGGCAACGAATTCATGCACTTCAACGCGGTACTCCCCAACGGCCGTCTCTACGGTGTAACCCGCTACCAGTTTGATGACCAAGGCCAGCTGACCGCCTCAAGCTTCGCTCAAACGGCGCTTTTCCAAGGCGATCATTGGCTGGAAGAAGACGGCAAAGAAAGCCTCATCGGCGCCGACGGCGTCAGCGTGCGCAGCTACGATTGGCGCCGCTGGAATACCGAACTGTCACCGCGACTGCTCAACGTATTGGTACTCACCCCCGATGCCATATCGATTCAAAATCTCTACTCCTACGCACAATATCTCGAGCAACAAGAACTGGATAGTAGCGAGTATTGGTTAGCCTTCTGGAAGAAACTCCTACAGCCCCTAGCCACCGCCAGCTTGGTCCTCATCGCCGTATCCTTCATCTTCGGCCCGCTGCGCGAAGTCACCATGGGCCAAAGAATCTTCACCGGCGTTATCGTCGGCATCGTCTTCAGAACCTCACAAGACCTACTCGGTCCCTCAAGCTTAGTGTTTGGTTTTTCACCGCTGATTGCTGTCGCATTACCAGTGTTGGTGTGTGCGGGGATTGGGGTGTATTTGTTGAGGAAGTGTTAAATTCTGTTGGAGCTACGAACCAAAATCCGGCACACGAGATATATGCTTCAAATAGCTGTGTGAAAGCTTGTCGTTAGAGTTGTAGCATTTAAAGCGCGCCGGGTGCCGTTTTCTGATGGCTAAATTGGAGCGATGTGCACCGGCAATGCTTAATTATAGAGATTTTTCTTTTTTGGGGAGGGGGAGACTACTGATCAGTCTTTCTTGATGATTGTAGTCAATTGAATGGGCGATTGTACCAGCGTCTTCTTTCCATCAATAGTTGGATAAAAGATGTAATACCCTTTCTCAGGTTCAGACGTTATTTTGTCATTCTCGACCATAAACGGCGTAGGGTGCCCGCTTACCCAGACTTCGTAATCACCCCCTAACATCGTATCGAAAGTGCGTTCAGTACGATTAAAAAAATCACACCCCGATACTGATACCGCCATACCCAATAATAAAATGTTTCTAAACATAACCTCTCCCTACTCTCATTGTGCACTGTGCTCTTTCTAGAAGATAAAGCTCTGGTGGTTTTCACCTAGACGCATTGCTGTTATTGCGAGGAGCTTAGCGACGGATTCATCTGTTGTCACCACATTCTAATTATATTTGTCTGTCAGGGAGAGAGTCTAGATTGTTATCAGGCCGGCCTGTCGTTAATCCTAATCTGATATAGCCAAAAAACTAATTATTTAGTATGGTTTCTCTCGCACCTAGGAGAGTTTCATGGATGAACTGAAAAGGACTATTCGCTACCAATGTTTGGCTGCCGTTGCCGCGATTCTGGTGTCGATTTTTCAGATTTTTGCTGATCCGTTCGGGTTGGCCAGTACCACCGATCGTTTGTCTTCCCTTCTTTTTAGTGCGTTAGCGTCGCCTTTTTACGGAACTAGTTATAACCCTCCTGCTGAAAATTACTCAACGGAATATTCCGATCGTCTGGTCAAAGGGCGAGATGAAATTGTCATTTTGTTATTTGATGATCAGTACTTAGAACACAATGAATGGCAATGGCCTTTGTCGCCTTTTACTCATGCGCAATTGTTGCAGTCGATTGTTGATTCAGGTGCCCAATCGGTGTTTGTGGACCTGAGTTATGTGGCAGATTCGAAAGAGCGAAGTCAGTCTTTGGGGCGAATGATGTCGGCCGCCAATGATCTTTGGATACAAGATCAGGTGCCCGTGTTCTTCGCGGGTATGATGTATAAGCCGGTGCCCGAATTTGACGGTGTGCCAGCCGCTCATTCGGCATTGGTCGAAATGTACGCTGAAGATTACCAATATCTACTGAAAGAAGTCGCTTTCGAAAAACATGAGCATGCGCATCGCGGCGAACATTCGCACCAAGACGCACACGATCATAGGCATCAGAGTGAACACGAGCACAGGCATGAAGACCAACTGCTACATCAAAACAGTCATATGCATCAGCACGAGCATGGCTATAAGTCTGATACAGCGGCCTATGCCATCTACAAGCACTGGTGTAAAAGCCATTCGTGTCCTACCTTCACTGCTGAAGATGAAGCTAAAACGATGTTCATTCAGTGGGGGTATGCCCCCGCAGGCAGTATGGCGCGTTATTACCAAAAAACCGGAGTAGAGTGTCAGGCTGAGCGTCAGGGTTTTTTTAGTGGGGTTTGGCAGTCATTAAAGTTGTTTGTGGTTCATGCGTTCAATGGCTTTTCGGGCAATTGGCGGCCCTCTTGTCTCTATCATACTAACGTCAGTTTACTGTTGCCCACCGAGAGCCCCGAAGCACTGAGTACGTTGGTGAAAGATAAGATTGTATTGTTGGGCGCACATCTTAAACAGTACCCGGATATCAGTGAATCCCCCGTTCACGGACAGGTTCCTGGTGTGTTTTGGCATGCTGCGGCACTGGATAACTTGATAGAGTTTGGCCCCAATTTTCTGGTTGATGATCAGTCTCGAAGCAGTGAATTTAACGAGGCGATTGCGAGCTCCTTGGTGTTGATTTTGTTTACGGCTTTTAGTGTGTATATGGATTTTCGCCAATCGAGAGTTGCTGAGAGTGAGCGCCTACGGATGAATGTGAAGTTCGGCGTGACAGTGGTGTTGCTGCTCTCGATGTTGGTGTCTTCGTTGATTTATTTTACGCGCAGTGCGCCGACGAATTGGATTGGCATTGCCGCACTGTTATTGATTGTGAACCCAGAGCCGTTTAAAGCGCTATGGAAAACCAGTTGGTTTCGTTTAGGACGAGCCAACATTATGATTTTCCACCGGGACAGTAATCTGAATACCCTGCTTCAAGCGGTAGTGACTGCCCTAGGGTTTAGCGCAATTTGGGTACTGGTCATTGGTGTGTTGCTTGGGCCCTTGGTGTATTTCTCTCTGCACCCCGATACATCGATTTGGCTGTATACCGCGATGACGTTGATCTATGGCGCTGGCGCAGTCCTCACTCTGTATTTGATGTGGTTTAGTCATCTTCGACAAATAGCCGCTGATGAGAACCGCTGGAAGACGCGTTCGGATAAGAAACGATCGGACAAAAATATACTGCAACAGAACCGTATGTAATTCATCACATTTGTAATTCTTGATCTTGGTAAAAAGGAGCTTACTCATGAAATCGGAACTGTCCAAAATCTGTCGAAAATATGCTCGAGTTATCCCTGTAGTTGCGTGTTTAGCGCTGGGGTTAAATGCCGTCGCAGAAGATTCCGCAACGGAAGATTACGTAGTTGGCGTCACCGTTAAAAAGGTTCGGTTGTACGATTCCACACTAAAGCCTCTCGAAGTATTGAGTGCGAAGAAGTTCGAAAAAATGATGACCGAACATCAAACCTCAGACGGGATGGTCAAGGGGTTTAAAGTGGTTGAACGGGGTAAAGGTAGTTCCATTCTCAGCGTCAAACTCCCCGATTACAACGAGCCCGTCTGGTTAGGAATGGTGGGGTTGGAGATGTCAAATAAGAAGCGAATTCCATGTCCTGATAGCAAAGTTGGTGAAAAGGAGTCATCGAATCCTGGGGTGACTATAGGTTTTGGAGATAGTTGCAGCGCGACCACTAAATAAGGAGGTTGGTATGTTCTCTCGACGCAATCTTATCGCTGCGTTCAGCGCAGTGTTATCGGTATCGGTGTTAACGTCGTCGTTCGCGAGTTTTGGCTCGGAGTTGTTTGACGCTCGCAAGGTTAAGAAATCAAGCTATTACACGGGGCAAACCCAATCGCAGACGGCGCTCACTCAGTATCGATTGCAGGAATGGTTGGAGCGTCGCAAAGACGACGATGAACCGAAGCATATTTTGGATCAAGGGTTTCTCATCGACGATCCCGAAGTGGTGGGGCCGCTTTATAAAATTGCCGATCGCCTGTTAGAAAACTGGCCGGGTGAGGCCCCCAAACTCTCTATCTTTGTAAAGGTTGGCCAACCTAATACGGTCTATGGTGGCGAGACACTGATTGCCGATGAGATACTCATTAATCGCGGTACGCTTGAGTTGGTTGAGAGCGACGATGAGCTTGCAGCGGTGATTGCCCATGAGTTGTCTCATGTTTTACTCGGTCACAATAAAAAGAATAAAAACATCCTAATGGCTGAGCAGTTCTTTGATTATTACGAAACCGGCAAGCAGTTGCATGAGCTTATCCAAGGCACCGAGGTGAGCAAAAATCTGCAGGGCAAATATGACGTTGAGATTAAGGAGGGCTTTCTCAAGGGCATGATGCAAGCCTCAGCGCAACGCCGGCGGGCATCCATCGTGTATCAGGCTTACCACAGTAGCTTTTTTAGCCGCGGTGCCGAAGTCGACGCCGATCTGTTAGCCGCGGACCTGATGGTGGCGGGTGGCTTTGCCGTGGTTGCGTTGCAGAATAGTCTTGAGCGTTTGAGCAGCTCCTTTGAAGTAGAGCAACTCATGAACGAGACACTGACCTTGTCGGCACAATCTTTGGTTGAAGAAACCAAAGTGCAATTGCTAGAGCAGTTAGCGAGTTACGATGAGTTAGGTGAGTTCGGTGATTTAGATTCAGCGCTCGACAAGATGAACGACAGCATGATGAAAACGTTTAAAGATCAAGCCAAAAACGCTGTGTTAGGATTTTTCAAAAGCGCGCATCCGGTGCCTGAAAAACGCGTCGCAAAAGTCTCGAACTATATGAATGATAATTTCGGATTGGATGTGACGGCTCGCCCGACCAAATTGGATTTGGCCCGAGCCTATAAAAAAGGAAGCACAAAACGTTTGCTGGCGCAGTATGATCACGCGTTTAATGCCGCCGAGCTACTCGCGCAGGAAGATCTCAACGCCGCAGCCGCCATGGCCAGCAAAGGCATCTCCGGTACTACCGCTAATGCGCCTTTCACTCGCTATGCGGCATATCTAGTGCGCTCTTATCAGCAAGATCAACGCCGAGCCTCACTCAACGCGGTGCGCATCAATTCCTACCTGCATGTACCCAATAGCAAGCTCGCCGAAATGTCGCTGGATATGGCTCGCCAAGGTCACCTTAGCAATGCCGGTAAGGCCATCGCCGCCAAAGAACACTATGGCGGCTTAATCCCAGAGTTCTATCCCACCAAAATACAACTAGCGCTGGAATCAAAAGCCGAAACCGAAGCAGTTGAGTTGGCGTTGGAGTGCGTTTCAGCCTCGAAGATCGCCCAGCCCATAAAAGACACCTGCCATAGCTTCGGTTTGCTGCAAAACACCGCGGCCGGCAAGAAGGGCGGTTTCATGGATATGCTGCAGTCTACGGTTGAAGGGGTGAATGGTTTGACGAAGGGGGTGAAGGGGGAGGAATGATTTTTTTGAGTGGCTAGTGACTGAGTGGCTAGTAGCTAGGAAAAGAAAAATAATAAAAAGACTTGTCAGCTCTGGGGTGGCCGATAAAATTTTAGCCCCTAGCCCCTAGCCCCTAGCCCCTAGCCCCTAGCCCCTAGCCCCTAGCCCCTAGCCCCTAGCCCCTAGCCCCTA
>PANW01000079.1 GCA_002707785.1 Cellvibrionaceae bacterium
CACAGCGATGAAGAGCTGAAACGGCGCATTCAAGATAAGGTCTGTAACTATCAGCCGCCAAAGCCAGAGGAGTCGGGCTACATCGTGCAAGAGGGCATCGAAGACATCGATCGTTACTTGGATATCCAAATGATAGAGACGCCGAAAATCAGCCTAGATGAGAGCATAGAAGAGGGGCGTCAGAATCCGCTCGATGACCATAACAATGACTAGATCAATCACCTAAGCCACTGAAAAATAAAAGGTTGACAGCTAAGGTGGGGGTGATAGAATGCGCTCCGCTTTCGAAGGAAAGCACCCAAAAGATGGGGCCTTAGCTCAGCTGGGAGAGCGCAACACTGGCAGTGTTGAGGTCAGCGGTTCGATCCCGCTAGGCTCCACCAATCATTCAAAACCTCGCATATACCGCGGGGTTTTGTCGTTTTAGGGCTTTAGTTTTCCAGTGTCACACAAGATGGCATACAGAGTCCGCGAGTCTAGGGCACGTAGCGCCGTCTCTTTACGCTGACATGGCTTTACGACTTTTTTCAAACGCTTCTTGTCGAAGCTCTGCTTTAAGGCGCTCTTTAGCGTCTATTTTCTTCAGTCTACGTTTCTCGTCTGCGAGCTCCTTGAGCCGCTTCATCATTGAGGCATCCCTACCACCGAGCTTGGAGCGTCACTTGTAGAACTGTGCAGAACTCATGCCGCGTTCATGGCACAGATCAGCGACAGATACGCCATTTTCATTCTGTTTGAGGATAGCTGGGATCTGGCTGTTACTGTATCGGGATTTACGCATTGTTAGAAAACTCCTTAATGCATCATTTTACATGGATTTTTCTACTTATAGCGGCTTTGGATTATTGGGCGGATTACAGGCTTACTCCAAGTCAGTATCGAAAGAGCCTTAGGCATTCTTTTTCAGAGAGGCCGAAGGGCGGTGCATAGGTATTATCTGACCCCGCTTATCTGCCCCACTGATGGCGCTTCTTGATATTGCTGTATATTTATGCGGCAGTTAGGGCGTGCCGCCATGCAGTTACCGTTAGGCTCTCAAGGCGTTCAAGCGGGCTTTCGATAGTCAGCCGATGACTATAAGGATGAACTGGACTTCACGCGAAGAGGTGTGTGGTTTGACTCAATCTCTGCACGACCTCTTAACGGCTTGTCATGCCGTGAGGGGCTCCATTAGTGACTAGAACAGATCAGCAAATTTACCTTCAAATGCAGTATACTTAGGGTTTTTGAATGGGCGGTATAAACCCGTTCAATGAGTCCTTACAGTTAAAGATTTCGATTGTAAGGTTGCCTCAGGCGCTGCTTTCCCTTGTCAACCATGCTGCCAAGCCTATACCAGGCGCAGCGAAATTATTGTTTTAAGAAAAAGCTAGGATTATTCATCGTGAAGAAAGAATTTATTACCTCACAGCAGCTGCTGGAAGATTCCTTTAATTTAGCCATTCAAGTGTATGAAAGCGGCTATCGCCCGAATTATATCGTGGGCGTATGGCGCGGTGGCGCGCCGGTCGGAATTGCTGTGCAGGAGCTATTGGATGTTCTGGGCCTAGAGTCCGATCACATTGCGATCCGAACGTCATCTTATAGCGCCATTGGTGAGCGTAGCCGTCACGTTAAAGTTCACGGTTTGACCTATCTCATTAAACGTCTTGAAGCTGAAGACTCGCTGTTGATTGTCGACGATGTTCACGATTCTGGTTTGAGCATTGAGCAAACGATTATCGATTTGAAGGAAGCGTGTAAGAAAAATGCGCCTGAAATTCGAATTGCCACGCCTTACTTTAAGCCCAAAAATAACAAGACCGATCGCATACCCGATTATTATGTTCACGAAACAGATGAATGGCTGGTGTTCCCCCATGAATTGCACGGCCTGACAGAGAAAGAGATTGTCGAGCATAAACCAGAGCTGATGCCAATTGTTGATAAACTCGTGAAGTTGAAAGGTAGACAGCTGTAGCTTCTCATTTCTAAATGTTAAGCATGGATTATGGCTTAATTGCCTCTTATCGAATTATGAATTTCGTAAAATGACGACAGCCTATTCGTTAGGTTGTTGTTCATGCGGGTTCCCTCACCCCGACCATCAAAAAGGTTCATCATGTTAAGCTCTACACAGGTACGATTATCTCAGACGTTGGCGATTCTAGTTGCGTCTCACATTGTTATTATCGCGGCCAGTAATTATCTGGTTCAGTTGCCCTTTCAGTTGTGGGGTTTTCACACGACTTGGGGGGCTTTCAGTTTCCCTTTGGTCTATTTGGCAACGGATCTAACCGTTCGGATTTATGGGGCCGAAATGGCTCGGCGTATTGTTTTTTTTGCAATGCTACCGGCGCTGTTACTGTCCTATGTCATTTCGGTTTTATGGTTGCAAGGTGTGTTTGTCGGTTTCGAAGGGTTTAGTCAACTCAATACTTTTGTTGCACGTATCGCATTAGCGAGTTTCACCGCCTATCTTTTGGGGCAGCTGATGGATATTCGGGTGTTTGACTATTTTCGTCGCGAAGCTCGTTGGTGGGTGGCGCCAGCGTGTTCTACGATCATCGGCAATATGGTGGATACCGCTGTATTTTTCTCTGTCGCATTTTATGCCAGTAGCGATCCGTTTATGGCCGAGCACTGGGTCGAAATAGCGGTGGTGGACTTTGGGTTTAAGGTGGTCGTGAGTCTATTGTTGTTTCTTCCAATCTACAGGCTCTTGCTGAATCGTTTGTCTGAAAAACTCAAGAGCAGGATCTAGCCTGATCTTGAGCAATATTACCAGTGGGCAAAAAATCCGTGGCAGCGTTAGCTCATTCGTAATGCCAAACTCTCATATCAATCTTGGTAATAGTAATTGCCGAGATTGATGTCTAAAGCAGCTCCTGGTGTTTGATGTTCGTTATTCTATTCTAGACACACAATGCACAACCTGATCGCAAAGGTTTATTGGCAGTATGTCTATCGCATTACTCAAAATAACGCTGCGCCAATTGTTTGGCTGATTGCTTATGTTCGTGTAACAGCTCATCCATGTCGAGCTCAGGGATAACGCCATCCTTAACGCGCCATTGACCACCCACCATGACATGATCGGCCTTGTGCGCACCACATAAAATCAGAGCCGCTAGAGGATCGCCATGACCGCTAAAGCGCGCTTCGTCCAAATTATACAGCGCCAAATCGGCTTGCATACCTACCGCGATATCGCCAACGTCGCTACGGCCCAAGCAACCGGCCGAGCCTTGCGTTGCCCAGCGCAGGGCGTCGAGGTGGGAAACATTCTCTGCACCGTCTTTAAGGCGCTGCAACAAGAATGCCATGCGTACTTCTTGAATCATATTGGAGCCGTCGTTGGACGCTGAGCCATCTACGCCAAGTCCCAGCGGGCTACCGGCATCCTCCAGTGCTGAAGCCTGACAAATCCCTGAGGCCAAAATCATATTTGAAGATGGGCAGTGAGAAATACCAACGCCATCTTTACCTAATCTTTCAATCTCTTCTTGGTCGAAGTGAATACCGTGAGCAAGCCAGGTTTTGTTATTCATCCAGCCGACACTTTCCAAATAATCCAGTGGGCGTAAGCCAAAGCGTTCGCGGCAAAAGTCAGTTTCATCATGTGTTTCGGCAAGGTGGGTGTGTAGGTGCACATTGTGTTTCTGGGCCAGCGCTGCCGAGGCTTTCATAACCTCTGGGGTTACAGAAAACGGAGAGCAGGGCGCCAAAGCAATTTGTATCATTGCGCCTGCTTCGGGGTCGTGAAATTCTTTGATGACACGCTCACTGTCGTCGATGATGGCCTGCTCGGTTTGGATTGTGGTGCGTGGCGGTAAGCCCCCTTCATCTTCACCCAAGCACATTGATCCTCGGGTGACTGTCATGCGAATGCCTAGTTCTTTGGCGGCATCAACTTGTATGTCGACGGCATTTTCTAGTCCTTGAGGAAACAAATAATGGTGATCGGCCGCTGTCGTACAACCCGATAACAACAGTTCTGCCAACGCTAAACGGCTTGACCAGTGAATTTGTTCTGGTCGTAAGCCCGCCCATACGGGGTATAGACTTTTTAGCCAAGGAAATAAAGGTTTGTCTAGCGCGGTTGGGAAAGCGCGGGTTAATGTTTGATAAAAATGATGGTGAGTATTGATTAAACCGGGCAGCACTACCAGCCGGGAAGCATCGAATGTGGTATCGATAGGGGTGATGGGTTGTTGATTTTTGGTAACCAGTTCAACAATTTTATTGCCACGTATAACCAATCCCCCTTCGCAGTTTGAAGGGCTACTACTATTACTCTGATTGCTGTAAATAGCCAGTGGGTTTTTGATCCAGAGAGTAGCGTCTGTAGTCTTAGTCATGTTTATTTATCTTACCTTTTGAGTTGATCCAGTGACCAATGGCTTGTCGCTCACTGTCAGTCATGTTTGTTTTATTCATGAATGGCATATCGTTGGTGTTGACAGTTCGAGCCATTATACGCGTGGACCACTGTTGGACTTGCTCGGCACTGTCTAAGATTACGCCTGCGGGAGCTACCGTGAATACCTCATCACTGGCTTTTTCTGAGTGACAGCTACTACAGCGTTGGTTAATGATGGCCAGCGCTTCTCTGTCGCTGATAATAGCTTGCCCGATGATCTTTTCTTCGCGATCTGTCGCTTCATTTTTACTGGTGTTTTGACTGGGCATCGGAGCCATTAGTGCAGCTAAGATCAGTGTTGCAATGATCGGCCCAATAAGCAGTGCAGGCTTAGTGATGTTCTTATGTCGCAGTACAAAAAATTGCCTTACGCATGCGGTTATACCGGTAATCGCCAATAAAATAAGCCAATTGTATTCGTGCGAGTAGGTCATCGGGTAGTGATTGCTGATCATAATGAAAAGCAAAGGTAAGGTGAGATACGTATTGTGCGTGGAGCGCAGCTTGGCTTTAGCCCCCCATGAGGGGTCAACACTACCGCCCTCAGTAATCGCTTTTACCAGCGCTCTCTGGGACGGCATAATAACCGCAAAAACATTACCGACCATCATAGTACCGATGATTGCACCTATGTGAATGTAGGCTCCTCGGCCGCTAAATAGATGGGTCAAGGCATAGCTAGAGGCCACCAGTAAAGCTAGCAAGATAGTGGTGATCAGAGTCGGGTTGTTGGCCAGTTTACTGTTGCAGATAAAGTCATAAAGAAACCAGCCAGCGATGATAAAGGCGAGACCTATAGTGATTGCTTGGGTGGCGTTTAGATCCGCAACACGTTTATCAATAAGATACGCATCAGCGCCGAAATAATAGACAGCGGCCAGTAATAGCATACCCGTGAGCCAAGTTGTGTAAGCTTCCCATTTAAACCAGTGTAAGGTATCAGGCATTTTCTCTGGGCTCATTTGGTATTTTGCCACCTCATAAATACCGCCACCGTGTATGGCCCAAAGATCCCCCTTGATACCTTTTTCACGTTTCCACTGGGGAGGTTCTTCTAGGTGGTTGTCGAGCCAGACAAAGTAGAAGGATGCTCCAATCCAGGCGACACCGGTTATGAGGTGTGCCCAGCGTACGATGAGTTGTAGCCAGTCAAAAATATAGGCTTCCATTGATTTCCCTTGTTGTAAATTACTATCTAACGGCTTCGTAAGATGTATATTGCGAGTTTCGTGTGCCTTCCCTGAGGGATTTCTATTACCACAAAATCTACGCGTTGTTCATTGAGGTCAAAGCTCTAGCGTTTATGCACTAACTTTCCTGCCGCATAGGTGGCTTGAATGGCTCTGTCATCCCCGAGCATGGCAAAGACATATAGCGTCTCGAATAGACTTTTACACTGTTGCAAGCGAAACTCCATCAACGGTGTACAAGCTTTGTCTAAGACAATAAAGTCGGCTTCTTTTCCGGCTTCAAAATTTCCGATATCGTTATCCATATCCAACGCTTTTGCGCCGCCGAGCGTTGCTAGATAAAAACTCTCGAAAGGCGATAGCTTGTCGCCGCGCAGCTGCAGAACTTTGTAAGCTTCATTCAACGTTTGCAAAATTGAAAAGCTGGTGCCTGCCCCGACGTCGGTGCCTATGCCTACCTGAATGTTTTGCGCGTGGGCCTTGTGTAAGTCGAACAAGCCACTGCCGAGAAATAGGTTAGAGGTAGCGCAGAATGCAATGTTGCTTTTTGTTTCTGACAAACGCTGCCATTCTTCGTCTTCTAAATGAACGCAATGAGCAAAAACACTGCGACGACCCAACAGGCCTGCTTGGTCGTAAGTGTCCAGATAGTTACTGCATTCCGGGAAGAGTGATTTTACCCATTCGACTTCTTGAGTATTCTCCGAAAGGTGGGTGTGCATATAAACATCGGGAAACTCTTGTAATAGATCTCCAGCTTTTTTCAGTTGCTCGGCGGTTGATGTCGGAGAAAATCTCGGTGTAACGGCGTAACCTAAACGGCCACGATTGTGCCATTTTTCGATCAAGGATTTGCTGTCGGTATAACCACTTTCTGCGGTGTCTGTTAGCTCGGATGGGGCGTTGCGATCCATTAGTACTTTGCCGCAGACCATGCGCAGATTCCGATTCTCACAAGCCTCAAAGAATGCCTCGACTGAACTTTTGTGCACGGTACCAAAGACCAAGGCGGTGGTAGTGCCCGCGCGCAATAGTTCATTTAAAAAACGTTCGGCAATGGCGCGAGCATAATGAGTATCTTCGAATTTCTTTTCGGTAGGGAATGTGTAGGTTTCTAACCACTCCAGTAACTGCTCACCGTAAGCGGCGATCATTTCTGTCTGTGGGTAGTGTATGTGTGTGTCGATAAACCCAGGGGTAATAATAGCGTTGGGGTAGTGCGTTACTAGAACCTCCGGTGGCAGCGTTTTCAGTAGCGTTTCAGCATCACCCAGTTGTTTAACCCGTCCGTCTTCGATAATGAGTAAACCGTCTTCGAAAAATTCATAGGCGTTTTCAGACCTATCTCTGGGGTCGTCCAGAAAGTGCATTATGGATGATCGGTAGGCGTTAATCATGAGCTGGAAGCCTCGGTGGTTGGATTTTCCAGAATGATATGGCGATTGATGCGGACCTCATCGCAGTTGTTGCCATTACCGCCACGATCGATCACCAAGAAATCGCAAACCTGATTGAGGCATAGGCAGTAGTGATGCCATGTACCTTTGTGATAATTAACACCTTGGTGCGGTTGTGCTAAAAATACTTGCAGTTGATCACTGTTCAGCTCGCCTGCCTTAGCCACTACCACCAGATAGGGTTGACCGCTTAGCATGGTGAACGATTGACTGCCCAGAGGATGCCGCTCCATCATTTCTATTTTAAAAGGCAGTTTAATCGGCATTGAGCGAAAAATATTGATGATTGGGTAGCCGCCCTCATCCATGGCATCAACGCTGGCCAGCTTATGATAACGCTCTGTTAGGCCATTATTGATAGGGTAGTGCTGATGTTCGTCTCGAATTTCGATCACATCACCAAAAGGAGCAAAAGCCTCAGCGGTTAATGGCTGCGCAGATAGACGTAAGGTCTCCATTAACTGCCCCGGTAAGTTGAGTAGCCGTAAGGCGAAAGGAGTAGTGGAATATGGTAGTGTTGGCCGTCATCACCGATTCTAAACGTGACGTCAGCGTAGGGGTAAAACACCTCGCCATTATGTATTTTCAAGTACGCAGCAGTTTCAAAATGCATGCGATAGGTGCCTGCCGGCAAGGTGATCTCAGGGCATAGATTAGGTAATCGACCATCTTCATTGGTGGTGCCTGAGCCCAGAGTTATCCATTGCTCGTCAACTTGCTGGCCTAATGTAATGTGTATGCCTTTGGCGGGTAGGCCGCGAGCGGTGTCGAGTACGTGTGTCGTAATCTGACTCATGGTGTCATCCTTTATAGTGGTGTTAGCCAAGCAGTTTTTCGAGGCGAAGCTGAAAAATCTTACGTTGTTCTTCGGCGGCATTTTTAACTTCAAGGTCGCGATTGTTAGGTAATCTCTCTTCTAAAAGATCTAACATCTGCTGTGCACTCTTTCCGGTGGCACAGACGATAAAGATAAAGCCAAATTTATTCTCGTAATCACGATTGCCCTTAGCCAGTGCGTCTATGACGCTATCATTGGCGTCATTGACGCTAGATTGCTCACCTGCAGCCAAGCTTTTTGTACTGGCGTATTTTGCTTTAAGCGAGCTAACGTCGCCAATTTTTGGGTGACCCTCAAATGCTTGTAGATAATCGGCATTGGTTAGATTTAGCCAATTCAGATCGGCCGCTTGGCTGAGTTCTTTTGCATTGCTGAAAGGGCGTGCCTTGATCATGCGCTCTACCCATCGTTGGCTGGTACAACACTGTAATAATTGATGTTGCGCTTGTTCGATGCTGGCGTTGTTTAGTCTATCTAAGCTCATGCTGTGTCGCTCGCTGACCAATTTGGATGACCGAATATACGTAAGCGGCTAACACCGCCATCGGGGAAAATATTCATTTTTATGTGGGTGAATTCAGCTGTGGAATCAACGCTTATCTCGCTGATAAAAAGATGTTCCTGATCGGCGTATAGCTTGGTGATTGGCAAAATGGTTTGCCACTCGATATCCTCTGCTTCAATATCTTGTCGTTGAGTCTTGGTGGCTAGCAGTGAGAAACGATCGGGAAAGTTGCCCTTGAAGTGCGCGGTATCGACAATAATCTTTCGAATGCTACCCTGTAGACCCAGTTTCACAATACACCAGTCGTTATTCTGATCGCGGCGGCGTTTTGTTTCCCAGCCATCGCCCATATTGATACCAGGGTAGGGCATGAGTAGGTTACTGGGGGAACTGTAAAACTTATCGCTGCAGGTTAAGCCACGACCGCCATTGACCACGCTGGCCAGATCAACCAATTCACCGTCAATGTAGTGGTTCTTATTAGCTTTCGCTTCACCGTACGCTCGCAATCGAGCGACACCGCCATCGGGATAAATATTAAGGCGCAAGTGCGTCCAAACCTGATCTGCTAGCTCGCAGGGCTCCAAATCAAACAAGTGTTGTTGGTGTGGCTGGGTTGGAGATTTTTTCAGCAGTTCGAACCACTCGGTATCATCATCGATTTCACCAGTAACGTTGGCGGCTTCTATTGAGACGAATTCGGGGGCATTTCCGCGAAAGTGGTTGGTGTCTACATCAAAACCGCGTATGACGCCGGCAATGCCTAAGCGCAAAATGCACCAGTCGTGCTCGAGCCCTGAGGGGCGAACGCGGTCGTAGCTTCGACGCGATTCCCAGCCGTCCATCCACTGGCCTGTCTCAACAAAATACCCCGCTTTAAAAATGCCACGTCCGTCATTGACGAGGTTGGTGCAAGGCGCAAACCATTCGTCACTGCAAGACAGGGCTTTACCTCCGACTTTTCTACCGAGTAGGTTGATATAGCGCGACGCTAAACGATCGTCGTGAGTCTGTTCTTGGGGGGCTGATAGCGGATCCATCGATTTTCCTACTGTTATCGTCGTGCGTTAGTCGTGTGTGTGCAGAATAGGCTCGCCCAGCGGGCTACCGATCATGGCGCCGTCAGAGAAAATGGGTTGGCCTCGTAAATAGGTTTGTTTCACTACCCCGCACACCTCTTTGCCCTCGTAAGGGGTTATTTTATTACGATACATGATGTCTTCGGCCTTGATGGTGTATTGACAGCTATCATCAAACACCACCAAATCCGCGTGGTAACCCACGGCAATTTTTCCTTTCTGTTGTCCCAGCCCGGCGAACTCAGCAGGTCGAGTGGCCATCCAGTCAATCACTTGCTCAAGTGTGTAGCCTTGTTTTTGTGCTTCGGTCCAAATGATTGCTAGACCAAATTGCAGTGAAGATATTCCACCCCAGGCTTTTTCAATATCCCCGGAGTCCAAGTGCTTGAGTTCAGGCGTGCAAGGCGAGTGATCAGAGACGATAAAATCAATACTGTTGTCGGCAAGCCCTTGCCAAAGCCGTTGGCGATTTTCATCCTCACGAATAGGAGGGCAACACTTATAGAGTGTCTTTCCATCGGGAATAGACTCGGCAAATAAAGTTAAGTAATGGGGGCAGGTTTCGGTAGTGAGTTGTAGGCCCGAAGCACGCGCTTTTTCAATGGCTTCGATGGCATCGGCGGATGATAGATGCACAATATGTACTCGCCCGTTAACACCGTTGTCTCGAGCCTGCTCGAGTTGGTCGATCATCATGTCGATGGCGTCGTTTTCCCAGCTACGGGGACGTGAGGCCAAAAATGATTGGTAGCTGGCGCCGATTTCAGCGCTAGGCTGTTGGTCGTTTTCCAGCTCTGCGTGAATCAGGTAGGGGACGTCGTATTTTGCCAAAATTGGAATGGCGCGAGCGATATCTGATGCTTCGACTTGTGGAAATTCGTCGATACCTGAGTGTATGGTAAAGGATTTTACGCCTAATACACCGGCTTTTAATAGCGCGTCGAGATCGTCAATATGGTCAGGCACTACACCGCCCCAAAAGCCACAATCAATCCATAGTTTGTTCTCAAGGCTATCGAGTTTTTGTTGCAGTGCATCAGCTGTACAAGTGACCGGACTACAATTGAGTGGCATGTCGACAACGGTGGTAATCCCTCCGGCAGCGGCGGCGCTGGTGGCGGTATTGAAACCTTCCCACTCGGTACGGCCGGGTTCGTTGACGTGAACATGAGTGTCTACCAGCCCTGGCATGAGAACGTCATCACCCAATTCGACAAATTCAAAAGACTTTGATTCAGGTCGATCTGATTCGAAAGTCGCTGGCATCTGTTCACCATCGGCAATGATGTCGACAATTATTTCGTCTTCGATAATAACCGTGGCGGGTACCAGCTTCTGATCCAATAGGACACGCTGGCTGTGAAAGGCGAGTCGTTGAGTCATAGTGGTGTCTTCTCTGTAGTTGATACTGTTTCGGTATTCGTTGAGGCGTCGTTCGTGTGCTGATCCAGATCCACGCTTAATGGTTTTAGGTCGCGCCATTGTATTCCGCGCCGAGTTTTACGGGTTTCGGCTGACTGTTGATAATCGCTAATAATTTCCCCTGCAATACTGACAGCGACTTCCATCGGCAGCTTGCCTGATACTTGTTCTAGGCCAATGGGGCAGTGAATCTTTTGATACTGGTCGGCGCTAAGTAGCCGCTTTTCGAAGCGCATTTGAAAGCGTTGCCACTTTGTTTGTGACCCAATCAGCCCAATATAGTGAGGGTTGTCGAGTGCCAGCACTGCGCGGCAAATTTCATAATCGAGAGCGTGATTGTGCGTCATGACAATGAAATAGCTATCGGGCGACATTGTTTTGACTTCTGCCTCGGGAGAGTCACTGGTGATTGCGGCTACGTTGTCGGGCAGTTCCTGTGTTAGAAAATTCTCACGGCTGTCTATCCAATCAACATGACAGGGTAAATCACTCAAGATTCTAATCAATGCTTGGCCAACGTGCCCCGCACCAAACAGCACGATATTAATGGCGCTTGGGATAAAGGCCTCAAATAAAACACTGGTTGAGCCTCCGCAGCACTGGCCGAGCTTTGCCCCTAGTGGGTAGTGCTCAATGTGCTGTTGCGGTTTTTTGCTAGCCAACAATTGCGCCGCCTTGGCAATGGCTTGGTATTCCAAATGGCCGCCGCCGATGGTGCCAAAACATTGAATGTCATTATCATTATCACAGCTGACGACCATTTTGGTACCGTTCTCGCGCGGAGTTGAACCGTTGGCGCCTAGAACCGTCAGCAATACATAAGGCAGACGTTGCTTTTCACAGTGATTTACCGCCTTTGGCCATGGGCTATTGTCAAGACTAAATTTCTCTCCGTGGCCGGTATTTGCTGTAGGTTTAGGCATGATCGATGTCCATGCTGTTATCGATATGTTTACTGGGGGCTTTACTGTCGGCTTTGCTATCTGTGTTTTTGGATTGTTGTAATTGCGTGATTGCACGCAAGACTCGCTCGGGTGTCGCCGGTGTATCTAACACGGGGCTAAGGTCATAGTTGGCAATGCTAGCGATGGCGTCGCGCAGAGCAGACCATACAGAAATGCCCAGCATAAGCGGTGGTTCACCGACGGCTTTTGAGTGAAAAATTGTGGCTTCGACATTCGGGCTATTTTCTAGTAGCGCTACATTAAATATCTCTGGCGTGTCACCAATCGCGGGAATTTTATAGCTGGCAGGGGTGTTCGTTTGCAGGCGTCCGTCTTCGCCCCAAACCAGTTCTTCGGTGGTAAGCCACCCCATCCCTTGAATAAACGCGCCTTCGATTTGGCCAATGTCTAAGGCTGGATTGATTGAATCGCCAACGTCTTGCAGTATATCTACGCGGCTAACTTTGTATTCGCCAGTCAAACAATCGACCAATACTTCGGCGACGGCGGCGCCGTTGGCGAAGTAGAAGAAGGGCCGGCCGCTGGCGCTTGCACGATCATAATGAATTTTGGGTGTGCGGTAATAACCCGTGGCCGATAGCGAAATTCGATGTGAGTAGGCTGCCTGTACGAGTTCGGAGAAACTGATGCTGTGTTGCTCGCTGGTGTAGATCCGATTGTTGTGGAAACGAACATCCGTGGCATCAACTTGAAAGTGTTCGGTAGCAAAGTCTACCAGTCGCTGCTTGATCGTTTCTGCCGCATTTTTGGCCGCCATACCATTGAGGTCTGTACCGGAGGAAGCGGCAGTGGGTGATGTGTTGGGAACTTTATCAGTACGGGTTGAGGTCGGCAGAATGGTGTCGATATCAACCTGTAAAACCGTAGCGACAACTTGAGCAACTTTGGTAAACAGCCCTTGGCCCATTTCTGTGCCGCCGTGATTGAGCTGAATGCTACCGTCGGTATACACGTGAATCAGCGCACCGGCTTGGTTGAGGTGTTGAACGGTGAAGGATATGCCAAATTTTAACGGCGTTAATGCGATACCCTTTTTAAGCACGCTATTTTCTTTGTTGAACGCTGTGATGGCTTCGCGACGCTGTCGATAGTTTGAGCTTTGTTCGAGTTGATCAATTAGGCCGGGTAAGATGTGACGCTCTATCGTCTGGCCGTAGTGAGTGGTATCTCGATTACCTTGCGCGCAATAGAGGTTATCTTTTCGTACATCGAGCGGGTCGCGGCCCACAGCGCGAGCGATATCGTCAACAATACCTTCGATGGCGACCATGCCTTGTGGGCCACCAAAACCGCGAAAAGCGGTATTCGATACGGTATTGGTTTTGACGCGATGACCGGTGATCTTGGCCGCAGGTAAGAAATAGGCGTTGTCGGAGTGAAACATTGCCCGATCGACAATCGCATCAGACAAGTCTGGTGAGAAACCACAGCCAGCTGAAAGCTCCATCGCTAAGCCGTTAATAACCCCTTGGTCATCAAAGCCGACCTTATAGTCATTGCGAAAGTGGTGGCGCTTGCCTGTTGCGGTAATGTCGTCGGCGCGAGATAGGCGTATTTTTACCGAACGGCCGGTACGTTGCGCGAGCAAGGCCGCGATAACGGCCCACTGATTAGCGTTAGTTTCTTTACCTCCAAACGCGCCCCCCATACGACGCATATCAACAGTCACTTTGTTGATTGAAACGTTCAACACCTCGGCCACCAGTTTTTGAACTTCAGTGGGATTTTGATTCGATGTAAAGAGCGTGATACCGCCTTCTTCATCGGGGATGGCCAGAGATATTTGGCCTTCTAGATACATTTGTTCTTGCCCGCCAATCTGCAAGCTTCCCTCTAAATTGCGATTCGATGTTAATAGTGCTGCATCGATATCGCCGCGAGCTTGAGTATGGCTGGGGCGCACAAAACTCTGTGATTCAAGCCCCTGTTCGATGGTGATGTCAGCATCGAGTTCTTGATAGTCAATCTGAGCTAGGCGCACTGCTTTGCGAGCAGCGTCATGACTGTGGGCGGCGACGGCGAACAGCGGTTGGCCGTAGAATTGTACCTCTTGATCGACAAAGATTGGGTCGCCGGGAAAGACGGGGCCAATGTCTGTATGGCCAGGAACGTCTGCCAGGGTCACCACATCTACCACACCGGGTGCTGCACGTACGGCCGACAAATCCATGTTTTTGACTTTACCGCGACTGCAGCTAGCAAGCCCAACGTAGGCGTGTAAGCTGTCGGCTGGGGCAATCCGGTCATCGGTATAAAGCGCTTTTCCGGTAACGTGTCTAACGGCACTTTCGTGGGCGATATTGGTATGCACAGCCCCTTTTATTTCATCGCTCTGTGTTTTTTGGGGGGGCATCAGTTCGGGTAGATTACGCATGGTTGATCACCCTCGTAGCGTGTTCGTTTTCCGGGTGGGTCAACTCTAGATGCAAGCGCGTGAGCATGTTTTGGCTCACTTTCAGGCGGTATTCGCTGCTGGCTCGGAAGTCACTAATGGGTTGGTAATCGTTGCTCATCGCTCGTGCCGCATTCGCGATGTTGTCGCTACTCAACGGTTGTTGAAGTAATGCCTGCTCACAGTGAAGGGCACGTTTTGGAATTTCTGCCATGCCACCAAAAGCGATTCGCACACCACTCACTCTATTGTCTTTAAGTGTTAATGAAAATGCACCACAACTGGCAGAGATGTCATCTTCGTAACGCTTGCTGATTTTGTAAGCCCGAAAGACGGAGTTTTTTGCAGGTTTGGGTATGATAATTTTTTCGATAAATTCCGACGCATGGAGTAGGGTCTTTTTGTAACCGACAAAATAATCCTCCACGGCAATCGTTCGAGTCGCATCACCACAACGCAGGACTAATTGTGCATTCATGGCAATCAATAGAGGGGGCATGTCACCGATAGGGGATGCGTTCCCGATGTTGCCCCCAAGTGTTCCCTGGTTGCGAATTTGACGTGAACCAATGCGCTCAATCAGCTCCCGAGCGTCGGGGTAGAACGCCAATAAGGCGGGGCTAAATTCACTGTACGTGGCGGCGGCGCCGATGCTCAGTTCGTTGTCGGTAGTTTCAACGCGTTTAAGGTCGGCGACGCGCCCGGTGTAAATCAGGGTGTCGATTTCACGCAAAAATTGAGTGAACTCGAGTGCTAAATCTGTGCCCCCTGCAACCAGCCGAGCGTTCGGGTGGCGCAGCATAAGCTCGGCCAGATCTTCAAGATGGGTAGGGGCGAAGTATTTTTTGTCATTGTGCACCAGTCTGACGTGATCCTCTTTGTTCATGGTTCTCAGTTGCGTCAGCCACTGGCTTTGCTGCTCGCTGAAGCGATCTTTTGACGGCGACAACTGAGGGTCAAACATTTGCACGGTCGCATCGATAATGGGGCGGTAGCCTGTGCAACGACAGAGGTTTCCACCGAGGGCTTCACTGATCTCGTGGCGGTTTGGGGGGCTATCGTGATTGCGCTCAAGCACAAACATCGACATCACAAAGCCCGGGGTACAAAACCCACATTGGGAGCCGTGGCAGTCAATCATCGCCTGTTGGCTGGGGTGAAGCTGTTCGCCATTAGCAAGGCCTTCAACAGTAATGACATGTTTGCCGTGTAGGTTGGCTAGAAGGGTGATGCATGCGTTAACGCTCTTATAGTGAATATTGTCTTCGTTTGAGTTATCGGCTTGATCACCGGTCTCACTATCTACCTCATTGCTGATTTCACCCACGGCTACTGTGCAGGCGCCGCAATCACCTGAAGCACAACCCTCTTTGGTTCCATTTTGGTTCAGCTGGGTGCGCAGGTGGTCCAGAAGGGTGCTGTTTGGGTCGCAGTGGTTGACCTTCTGGGGTACACCATTGAGCAGAAATTCGAGCATGTAAAAAGTACCTTGTGGGTGTTATTAACAGTCACTATTCATGTTTTTCGCGACATTGAGGGCGATGTAGGTCAAATCTCTAGGCTCGTAAAGAGCCTTGTTGTCTCTCTGTTACAGCCGCGGTCAGCCCGATTTCAATGATCAGTGATACTGCTGTTGCAGATTATATGCCAAAACCTGACATTGTTGTCAGGTTTTTTATTGGATAAGAATTGGTTGTCTAAAGTGGTCTATTTCATGCAGGTGGCGAAGCTATAAAGTTGACATGTATGTCAGCTTATTGACTGGACTGAACGGTCCTATTTAATTTCTTCCGCACGATTGATCATTAGAAGGTTGTTTTATGTCCAAATATTCACCTGTTGACTCTAGTTTAGTGTATGAATTGGATGATCGGCCTTCGGTCTTGGAGTCAATTTTTGTTGCTATACAGCATCTTTTGGCGTCGTTTGTGGGAATTGTTACGCCTTCATTGGTCATCAGCGGTGTCCTTGGCCTTGAGCAGCATTTACCCTATCTGATCAGTATGGCTCTGATGGCGTCGGGGGTGGGTACTTTTATCCAGTCCTACCGGCCTTGGGGCGTTGGCGCTGGAATGTTGTGTGTACAGGGAACCAGTTTTTCCTTTATGGGGGCAATATTAACCGCTGGTTTTTTTGTACGAGAGAAGGGCGGTAGTGACGAAGAGGTATTGAGCTTAATTTTAACTTTATGCTTTCTCGGGTCTTTTGTGCAGATCGGTTTGAGTCAGTTTATTCCTCGGTTGAAGCGTATTGTGACGCCCTTGGTGACTGGAGTGGTGATTACCACCATTGGTATCAGTTTGATAAAAGTCGGTATGACCGATTTGGCGGGGGGGTACGGGGCCGAAGATTTTGGTGACTTGTCGAACCTTGGGCTTGGTTTGTTGGTCATTGTAGTCGTTGTGGTATTGAATATGTCGAGCAATCCCTGGATCCGTTTGTCATCGATTGTTGTTGGGCTGCTAATAGGCTTTTTGGCGGCGCTTTATCTGGGGGTTACCCTGCCGGCTGCGACAGAGGTCTCGAATATCATCGCTATTCCAGAACCGTTCAAATACGGCTTTCATTTTGAGTGGACGGTATTTATTCCTATCGCCATCATTTATGTTATCAGTACGATTGAAACTGCCGGAGATCTAACGGCTAATTGTATTATTTCTCGTCAGCCAGTCGTGGGTGAAGGCTACATAAAAAGAATTAAGAGTGGGGTTTTGGCTGACGGTATTAACTCCATGATTGCGAGTGTTTTTAATTCATTTCCAAATACGACATTCAGTCAGAATTCCGGTGTTATTCAGCTCACGGGGATCGCTAGTCGTTACATTGGGCTGTATCTCGGTGTGGTTTTGGTGTTGCTGGGGTTATTTCCGATAGTCGGTAGTTTTTTACAGCAAATTCCTAAACCCGTTTTGGGCGGGGCAACCCTGGTTATGTTTGGCACGATTGCGGCTGCGGGGATTAAAATCTTATCCACTGAAGACTTGGACAGGCGTAAAGTTATTATACTCGCTGTTTCCTTCGGGTTGGGGTTGGGGTTGGCCATGGTGCCAGATTTACTCGTTAAGGCGCCGCAGTTAGTGCAGAATATATTTAGCTCTCCGGTGGCTACCGCCGGCCTAAGTGCCATTGTTTTGAGTATGTTGTTACCCGAGGAACGTGCGGTATAATCGCTTTTGAGGCAGCGGACCTGCCATTAAGAATGTTAATTTAAGGTTGTGATGATGAGTGTAGAAAGCGGTGTGAGACCGGTACAGCGACAATCTGAAAATAAAAAGCGCGTCGGAAAGATCCGCAAAAAGAACGAACAAATTATCATTGCTGCCGCAGAGATTGAATTTGCTAGTTGTGGTTACGAGGGAGCAACCATTGATAATATTGCCAGGCGTGCGGGGGTGGCTAGAACCAATATTAATTATTACTTTGATAACAAACTCAAGCTCTACGCGGCTATCTTGTCGGGTATTCTAGAGTTGTGGGATTATGCCCTCGATGACTTAAATCCAACGGATGAACCCGCTATTGCATTGAGTGAATACATTCGCTTAAAAGTGGAGTTTTCGCGCTCAAATCCTTTAGCATCACGTATTTTTGCACGAGAAGTACTTTCAGGTGCGCCGCGCCTCAATCAATATTTCGATGGTAGTTACGAGGCCTGGTTTAACGAGAAAGTAGCCGTGTTTGCCGCTTGGGCCGAACTTGGAAAAATGGACCCAGTCAACCCTTCGCATTTAATGTTCTTGATTTGGAGCTCTACACAACACTACGCCGATTTTGAGACCCAAGTGAGCTCTGCTTTAGGTAAGACGGAGTTAGAGGATCAGGATTATGCCATGGCGACAAAAACACTGACTCACATTGTTCTTAAGGGGACGGGCTGCATTAGCTAGCTGACTACTTAATGGTTGGCAGGCTGTATGGCCTGGGTTCTTTTCTCTTTCTCCCGCTGACTTCACCTTTTCGTCTATCTTACTAGCTGCTCCCACCTCAGGCCGTCATTGTTTATGTGCAACGTTTCGCGTGATTGCTTTGTATGGCCAATGTGAGTGGATGATCGTTTAACTTTCAATCTATGTTAAAGGTGAGGCGGTGCTTGTTTAACGCACAAATTGCGTATCTTCAAGGGTCACCGATAGGTGATCTCTGCTCAATTAATCAGCGCTTTGATCCCTCTCAATGCTTAGCCGTTAGGTGTGTGTCGGCTCATAGCGATGAGTGATTGTTAAGGTTTCAGTGATTCAATCCTTGCGTGTTCAGCGTAATAACAGAAAAGTGCAGGCGGTCTATTTTGGGGCGCTTGAGTGTGGGTTTAACTGTCGGTGCACTGTTGTGAGGCTGCTTGGCTGGCTGATAGTCGTTTTGGCGTATATGAAGATCTATCTTGGAGGCCTTCCTAGGTTCCTGTAACAGCGGCCTATTGAATAAAAACGGCGTATTCCTCAAAAACCTGACACGCGTGTCAAGAAGTTGGTATGCAAGTTGCTCAGTATATTTCACGAAAACAATAGGGTCGTTAAAACAACTGATCTTAGTGATCGCCATAAGATGACGACATCGAGAACTTTTTGAACTGTAAACCTTGAGGAAAGCACCATGAAAGCAAAGAGAAATAACAAGTTTCTACTCACTAAGGCGGTAGCACTTGCGGCAGTATCACTTGCCTCGAGCGGCGGTGTTAGCGCTAATGGTGTGGAGAGGCTAGAAGAAATCACTGTCGTGGCGGAGAAACGCTCCGAAAGCCTACAGGATCTTTCGCAGGCAGTGACGGCAATGTCTGATGATGATCTAGACAATAAAAATGTCGGCTCTTTTGTTGATCTCAGTGCAATTGCACCAGGTGTCACTGTTTCCAAAAACGAAGGTTTTAAAACCATTGTATCAATCCGTGGGTTAGGTAACGAAGCTAACCAAAACGCAACGGCAAACCCTTCAGTGTCATTCCACATGGATGGTGTTTATATCGCCTCGCCATTTGCGATGCAAACAGATTTTATCGATGTTGACAGAATCGAAGTGCTGCGTGGCCCTCAGGGCACTCTGTTCGGTCAGAACTCTACGGGTGGTGCGATTAATGTATTGAGTAAAAAGCCAAGTACAGAAGGTTTCTCTGGTAAAGTTGATGCCAGTGTGGGCAATCACAATTTGACGAAGGTAAGGGCATCCGTGAATGCGGCTCTATCTGATGCCGTCGCTACGCGCACCTCTATTTCTCAATATCGTCACGACGGTTATTCAGAGAATGTGATCAATGGTCAGGAACTCGATCAGGCTGATAATATCAGTGCTCGTTCTGATTGGGTGTTTGATGTTTCTGATACCTTGTCTCTGCGTGTGTTTGGCCAGTACTTTAAAGAAGACACCAACGGTGCAGCCATTAAAGGCATCGACGATCCGACCTCAGACGAACGTGAGCTCGCACAAGATACTAAATCCTACTATGGTTTAGAGTCGCAGGTGTATGCCGCTATTGCCGAATGGGATGCGGGTTTCGCTACCGTTAAAACTTTGGCGAGCTGGCAGAAGGACGATATTCATATTGTTCGAGATAATGATCGTCACTCTGATCAATTGAATCCAGAGTATGTTCGCAGCGAGTTTGCACCTGAAAAGAATACTCAAGAAACTAAAACCCTTGAAGTGAATGTTATTTCCAATGAGCCGCTGTTTGGTTCTGTGGACTGGATTGTGGGAGCGTTTTACCTAGATACAGACATCGATGTAAAGATCCGCGAAGACCTTGATAAGAATAATGATGGTATTTTGGCAGGATACGCGACGACTCAACCCGAAGTATTCTTTGGTTCAAGTGAAGTTGGCTTCGTGTCCGATGCGGAGCCCTCGAGAGAGTCTCTCTCTGTTTATGGGCAGGGTACTTATAGTTTCCGCGACGATATGCGCCTAATTGCTGGCTTGCGATGGACCGATGATGAGGTAGAAAGTGAAGTTTCTAACTTCTTTGCATCAACCCCAGATAAGCTTCAGCGCGATACTCAAGAAGTGACCGGTCGAGTAGCGTTGGAATATGATGTTAGCGATTCGTCGATGGCATATGTCTCTTACACACGCGGCTTTAAGCCAGGCGGAAGCAATTTGACTTATGGTAACCGTGTGGGAGGAGCTAATGTCGATCCTGCTACTCCAGCTTTGGTGAACTCAGCCTACGAGGATGAATTTATTGATGCCTACGAAGTTGGTTATAAGTCTGAGTTTATGGATGGCCGTGTACGAACCAACGTTGCTGCATTCTACTATGAATACGACGATTTGCAGTTTCAGGCCACTGACCCTGATCTTTTTGAAGGTGGTGTAGCTAACATCACGGAATCTGAAATCATGGGTATTGAGCTTGAAATGCTGGCATTGATTGGAGAGCACTGGACTTTAGATCTTAAGGTTTCCGCGCTGGAAACCGAGATAACCGATGATTACGAGGCTCTCGATAATGTGCTGCCAGCCTTTGGTGATACAAGTTTGGATCGTTACAATAAGCGTGAAAATATCGAAGGAAATGAATTGGCTAAGGCGCCCAATCTAACCGCTGATATTAACTTGCGCTACGACACCACCTTGGATAATGGTTCGAACTTTAGCGGCACCGTGCAGTACACCTATCGTGGTGGTTTCGCTCAGCGGGTTTTTGATAATCCCGATGTTGATCGAGTGGATTCCTATGGCATCGTTAACTTGACGGCGTCTCTAGATCTTCCGGGAGATCAGTGGGGTTTTGATTTGATGGCAATGAACGTCCTCGATGAAGATGGCGTTAACTCTCGCATGACCGATGTGTTTGGGGTTTCCGCTACGGGTGAACAGTATGTAGCGCCACGCCAGTATATGGCTCGTGTAAGATACTCGTTCTAATTCAGGTTCTCATCGTATTCGTTGATGAGTAAGACCGGTACCCCTTAGAGAAGGGGGCCGGCTTTTTACGTTAACTAGAGGCATAAATCGCCTTCGCATTGTTTGTCTGAAGTATCGACATCTATTGTGCGGGGCCAATAAAAGACCTTTTTTTTGAAGAACTAAATCTGCTGGATACGCAATATGAACTGGTTGGAAGATTTTTTTGGTCTCAAGCGGGCCGGAACGAGTGTACGTACTGAAGTGGTTGCGGGCGCAACGACGTTTTTGGCGATGGTTTACATTACTGCCGTTAACCCCGGTATTCTTTCCGAGACGGGTATGGATTTTGGCGCTGTGTTTGTTGCTACTTGTCTAGCCGCAGCGGCGGGCTCAATTGTTATGGGTGTTATGGGTAACTTTCCCATCGCTCAGGCACCGGGAATGGGGCAGAACGCCTTTTTTACTTATGGCATTGTTTTGGGAATGGGATTCACTTGGCAAGAAGCTCTAGGTGCCGTTTTTATCTCGGGCGTGATCTTTATTGTTCTGAGTGTACTGCCGGTAAGAGAGTGGTTAATTAACGCCATTCCACATAATTTGAAAATGGGAATCTCAGCAGGAATTGGTCTTTTCTTGGGGTTCATTGCTTTACGTAATGCCGGCATTATCGTGGCTAATCCAGTGACTTTTGTCGGCTTGGGTGATGTTACGGTATTTGGTGCTGCGGCGTGTTTGTTTGGCTTTGTGTTAATTTCGGTACTGTCCAAACGCAATATTCCCGGAGCTGTAGTGATTGGCATGCTAGCGACATCGATTCTGGGATGGACTTTTACCGACGCTGAAATCGCCGGTGTAGTGGCTATGCCACCATCGCTTGATCCGGTGTTGATGGAGTTGGATATTTGGGGGGCTCTAGAGCTATCCATGATCAGCGTTATTATCACGATTTTGATTGTCGACGTATTTGATACCGCGGGCACACTGGTGGCGGTTTCAACACGTGCAAATCTACTGGATGAAAAGGGCCACTTACCACGCCTAAATAAAGCATTGCTCTCGGATTCGGGGGCGAGCACTGTAGGTGCGGTGTTGGGAACATCATCGACTACCAGCTTTATTGAAAGTGCTGCGGGTGTCGAAGCTGGTGGTCGAACAGGGCTAACCGCAGTGGTGTGTGGAGTCTTGTTTCTTTTATGCTTGTTCTTTGCGCCTTTAGCGCAGAGCATTCCGGCCTATGCCGCAGCTTCAGCGCTGTTGTTTGTGGCCTGTATTATGGCCCGCAGTTTGGCAGATTTAAGCTGGGATCAATTGGATGAGAGCGCTCCAGCGATGATAGCAGCGCTGGCCATGCCGCTGACCTTTTCTGTGACCGCAGGGATTGGATTGGGTTTTATTACCTATATGCTAATGAAGGTTGTTGACGGTCGCTATCGTGAGTGTCCGTTGGCCGTCTATGCTGGTGCGGCTGTTTTCGCGGGAAAGTTTATCTTTTTGTCCTAAGGGCCTCTAGAGTGTTCAAGCCCTTTCGGATTTGTCAGGTCTACTCTTTAAGGCGTCTTGAGTCGCTGAGCCTACTCATTGTTGAGTGGGCTCTTTCTTTTGGACTGCGGCTAATTGTTCATGTTGGCCAGCTTGTGATGGGTAGGGGTAGTGCCAAGAATATTGTTTGTTTCAAAATCAATAAATCAATAGGGTCAGAGTCGTTGGTTTATGTTGTTGGAATCAATGACTCTGACCCCATTGATTCTTCTTCACAAGCGTTTTTCAAGGCGTTGGAGCAGATAAAACGTCTAGCACAAGACAGCGATAGTGAAGCGTTGAATGTGGCGAGTAGTTTACAGACATTAGCTTTGCCCGAAGATCTTGCTAGTGCAGTCGCTGAAGTCTGTGAAGCGCTGGAGTCTTTTGATTTTGATGCGGCCATTCCTAAAGTTAATGCACTTCTTAATCGCGGTTAAACCCAACGTCCAATTGTAAGAGTGCTCTCCCTCATAATGTTGGTCACTAGGTGAGGAGGGCGCATTGCTCGGTTATTTCGTCAGCATCGTCAGAGAACTTTAATGCGAGCTCTAGCGGATTCGTCAAGTGCAAACGGCCGGAGGTGTGGTCGACGAGTATTATCTCAGGAGAGAATAACTAGGTTGTCTCTTTGTACTTTTAGTCTGTCCGAACAATTGCTACCGCTCTCGTCGCCGTGGTTTAGGGGGCGAAGGCTCCCTCAATCTCGATTGACCTGCTTGCTTACACCCAGTTCAGTGCTTTTTGACGGAGTTGGTTGGTAGAAATATTGCGTATTGCTGTGCTTCTCAATGATACGTTGCAGTGAACCATTATTGTGTAACCTCTGTATCTGCTTATTCAGTATTCTAATCTCTTCATCAGTGATCTTTCCTAGGCCTCGTTCATGCACGATCAGTCTTAACTCAAACGGCTCAATAGATTTGACGATACGCAGAACGTTTGTATTGTCAAAATCTTGTATAGAGGCGCTGTAGAATACAAATAAGTCTATCCGACCCGAAGCCACGGCTTTTAGTCCTTGTAGTGGTGATCTATAGCCAATTGGCGACTTGGGAATATGTATAAAATCTCTCCAGAACTTAACGTTTTTTTGCGGAACATTGATGGATCCTAGTTTCAGCTTCAAAAGTTCCTCCTGCGACTCCAATTCATGGCGCTTGTCCTTTCTACCGATAAATGCCATCGATGGATAGAGGATGGGTGTGGCAATCAATTTGTGTTGGATTTTTTCTCGATGGGATTTGGAGCCCATGCCTTCTATGCTCGAGTATTCTGGATTGCCGAGAAAATAATCAGTACCAAAAGGGCGAAAAGCGATGGAGATATCCGACTGTCTTTGGGAGGCTTTTGCTTTGATCCGGGCGGCTGGGATATAGGCTATTTCTATTTCGCAAGGGATAGCATCGAATATTTCGGCAAGTAATTCTGGAAAGATACCTTCTTGCGCCGTGCCTACTTGATAGAGGAATGGGCGACCGGTATGCCATAAGCTAATTTCTAACGTACACGTGGATTTTTCGACTTCCGCTTGTGCAGACGCACACAGCAGCAGGGAAAGGACGAATAGCCTCCAAAGATAGGTGGTCATGTTCATAGAACTCATAAGCTATGATCTGCCGATGGTGGAAGTGATTCGTAAGATTTCACCTGCAGTGCGGCAGGCGTGACAATAATGTGTATTTTAGACCATATTCGAAGAATAGAAGGCCTGATTTATTACTCAGGATAGGGTTCTTTCAATGGGCATTTGGTTGTAGTATTTAACTAATATTCACATTCTTGAGCGATAGTTGTGTTTTTTAGATTCGAAACAAAGCTTCCTCTATTATTGGCGACTTACTAGTGACTGACAGCGATTTACCGTTCAAACCCAAATCCACGGCTGTGGTAACTCGATACCTATACAGGGTCTTTGCCAATGCGGGGCTGGATTCAGATTTGATATTGGAGCGATGTGGTATTGATTTATCGCTGATTGAGGATTCTGAATACAGAGTGTCACATGAGAAGCTCCTACATATGTGGGAAGTTGTCGGTGAACTGAGTAATGACCCTGATTTCTCGCTACACTTGGCCACCGAAGTGCCGACAGCACCCTTTAACGCTGCAGGTTTCTCAGTGATGACTAGCAAGAATCTACGCGAAATGCTCAGTAGTCTCGAGAAGTATGTGGTCGTGTTTTCCGACAATGGTCGGTTTAAAACCATTGAGGATACTGAGACGGCAAAAGTCGTCATCGATCTCTCTAGTGGGTGGCCAGCAAGTCGACAGCACACTGATTTTTGGCTGGTCTTTTTCTGGCGTAATCTGAGCAGTAATGTCGGCTGGACGCTGCCGTTGCTTGAAGTTGGGTTTCGTCATGATCAACCAGCTGATACCAGTGTCTATGAGGCGGTATTTGGTTGTGATTTGAAGTTTAATCAAGAAGAGAATTATTTTTCATTCCCACGAGTCTATCTTGATTATCAGTCTATTAGCGCAGATCCGGCCATGCACAAGGTGCACGAGAGCCAAGCGTTGAAACAATTGCACGCGTTAACAGAGAGTGGAATTCTCAATAAGGTCAAAAAGGCGGTGTTTCAATCTCTACCTGCGAAAGATATTGAGCTGAAAGACATCGCTGAGCTTCTTAATTTGACGCCTAGAACGGTTCAAAGGAATTTGTCTCGAGAGGGGTCAACCTTTAAAAAACTGGTTGATGAAGCTCGTAAAGACTACACGCTTGCAGAGATTAGAGATACCAGTTTCGCGATATCCGAAATTGCCTATAGATTAGGGTATAAAGACCTCAGTTCGTTTTATAGGGCTTTTAAACGCTGGACAGGAACCACACCCAACATATACAGGGAGCAGAGTCGCCAGGACAGCTAGCCATTGAGCGTCGAGGGTAGAAGGCGGAGCGTCTTGTTGTGCGTTGAGATTAAAAAAACCTCGCCTAGAGAGGCGAGGTGCAAGGTAAAACCAAAATCATGTTACTAGAACTTATTTTGGACCCTTGATGCAGAGAGCTTAATCAACTAAAGGTGTTATCTGGGATCCAACCTTCACAATGGATTGAATATGGCTTTACGCTAAGAACTAGCCCTCCATTTCTGTTGACAGAGTTTCTAGTGGTCGCGGGAACTGTGTTGAGATCTCACTTCCCGGACCAGTATTACCTAGATTAGTTTTATTGATACTCGTATTCGAATGCGGCATCGTCTAGATCAACTTTTGGTAGTTCTTCACGCTCTGACCAGAAGTCCTGCGTGAGCTGCCATTCAGGTTTTTCCCCGCGTTTGGGAAGTAGATGCATCGATCGGGTCAAATAACTTGGATTGAAGTCCTTTGGATCAGACCACGGTAATAGCTTCATATCGCGATCTTCTTCGGGAACTACCGGCGTAACCACTTTTGCGCTCTTTTTGTCCATATGGTTTAAGAGACGACAAACGAAGTCGCCAATTAAATCAACGCGTAATGTCCAAGCGGCTCTAAAGTAACCCATAACCCACGCCATGTTGGGTAGGCCTGTGTACATTATGCCTCTATAGCTAAGGGCTTTCGAAAAATCTTGAAGTTCACCGTCAACTGAGAATTCTATATCGCCGAGTACACAGAGATTAAAGCCGGTGGCGGTGACAATAATGTCTGCTTCTAGATTTTCTCCAGACTTCAGCTGCAGTCCTTTCTCGGTAAAGCCCTCGATCTCGTCGGTTACCATCGAAGCTTTCCCTGCTTTAATGCCATGGAAGAGATCGCCACCAGGTACCACTGCAATGCGTTGACGCCAAGGACGGTACTTTGGAGTAAAGTGCTTGTCGATGTCGTAGTCTTCGCCAAGAATAGACTTAACGCCGTTGAGTAGTTCTTGTTTTACTAACTCTGGCTCTTTCTCCGAGAGGTTAACAATGTCTCGCTGATCCTTCAGAACTGAGCGTCGAACGATGTCGTGAACAACTGCGTCATCGACATCCAGATCTCGAAGTTGATTCGCCAGCAGGCTTTCATTGTCACGCGGTAAAAAGTAGGTAGGCGAGCGCTGCAATACCGTGACATGCTCGCAATCCTCGGCCAGTTTGGGTGCTAGGGTCGCCGCAGTGGCACCGGAGCCGATAATGACGACTTTTTTGCCTTGATAGTCGAGGTCTTCAGGCCAAGTTTGTGGGTGCACGATGGTACCCTGATACTTGCCCATGTCTGGCCACTCAGGCGTATACCCCTCGGAGTGTTTGTAATAGCCCTGACACATCCATAGGAAGTTGGAAGTAAAACGAATTTCCTCATCGGTGACTTTGTTGATAGCGGTAAGAGTCCATAGCTTCTTCTGGTTGCACCAGTTCGCACTCAGTATCTTATGGCTGTATCTGATGTGCTCCTCTAACTGACTATCCTGTATCACTTCATTCAAATAGTTGAGAATTTCCGCTCCACTGGCGACCGGCTTTCCAGTCCAAGGTTTAAAGCGATAGCCAAACGAAAACATGTCGCTGTCGGACCGTATACCGGGGTATTTGTGCATTAACCAAGTGCCGCCGAAGCTCTCCAAGCCTTCGAGTATGCAAAATGTTTTACTAGGGCATTGCTCCTTAAGGTGATGAGCCGAACCAATGCCTGAAATTCCTGCACCGACAATAAGCACATCAAAATGATTGTCGCTATTTTTCTGAACCATGTACTACCTCATATGTATTTGTAGTGTGAGCACGTAATGCTGTCGATACGCCATGACCATTCACTACGATTTGCCCTATCTAGGACGAATTCATTTTTTGGTGGATTTCCAGCTGGCTGAATCTGACTGTTGAGCGATAGGTTCACGCAGGGCCTAGGCCCTTTTCCACCAACAGGGTCTAGACTCGATTTAGATTGAAGGTTAAAAACGAGCTGTTTTATTGAATCAACTTATTTACAGGCGTCGTTATTCTTTGCCATCTCTGAGCGCCATCAGTTGATCGAAGTAGCCGTTGTTTTCGGCCAGCTCATCTACATCAACATGTAGTGCATTTCGCTTGGCAAGATGGCCAAACATCTGAATGCCAAATCCGCCGTCAAGATCGTCGACTATTCGTTTCTTCCACGGACGACGAACAATTTGAGTGGTAAGACGACGAGTGGTTCTCGCTTGCTGCATGATGGTGTCAGCGATTTCTTGAGCACGCTCAAGCAGTTTGTCGCGCGGAACGACTTCATTCACTAGTCCCAACTCGAGTGCTTTTTTCGCGTCAATGGGGTGCCCGGTCAATAGTGCATAGGCCGCTCGTTTAACGCCCAGCAACTCCTGTAGACAGCTGTGAATACCGTCTCCAGGTACCGATCCAATTCCGGCAAAATGGGGGTCGAAGATGACAGTATCTTCACTGCAGATGGTGATGTCGCACATCAAGCATAACTCTGAGTGGAAGCCCGGGCCGTTCATAGCGCCAATGGTAGGTATTTCTAAATCATTGATAAGCGAAGCTACATTGATGCGGCCGTCTTTGTAGGCGTATTCGTAAGCCCAATATTCCAGATCATCAGATTCCAGTTCAAATCCTTCGGGATCAATACTCATCATGAAATGAGGGCCTGTACCGGTAAAAATCATCACTTCGTTGTCTGGGTCGGCGCCGATGGTTTTGAAGAGTTGTCCCACTGAGCGATGGTTTTCAACATTCAATTGAATCGGGCCACCAAGCGTATGCGCTTGAGCTACTATCACGCCATCTTCGCTGCGCTGCAGTTTGTAGTTGTCTTTGAAGATTTCTTGGTAGTCTTCAAACTTTGGAGTATCGATAAACTTCTGTAGTGACATGACGGTGAGTCTCCTGCAATAACCGAATAGGTGTCGTGTCTTGTAAAGATGAGTGCACCATTCATTGAAGGGTACACTCAGAGGTGGTTTGTCGTTAGTAAGTCCAGGTCACGGTCGCGCCATAAGTACGCGGTGCCCCTTGAACGTAGGCGGCTCCATCACTGGTTACGCCGTATGAGAGAAAGTCTTTGTTGTATTCCTCATCGGTCAGGTTCTTGCCCCACAATGAGAGATACCAATGACCATCCATGGACTCAAAGGCGACACTGGCGTTGATCAGGTCCAGATCGTCCTGGCCCGCAGTATTGTCCGGTCCAAAGAATTGTTCGCTGGTGTAGGCGTAGCTCGCGTTGAAGATCAGTTCACCCAGATCTTGTAACGGCGTTACGTATTCGGCAGAAAAATTAAATACATGCTCGGAGGAATACTCAAGCTGGTTGCCTTCGTTATCCAAAGGAATGCCGCTGCCAGGGGTTGGGTCGACATCGGCTAAACAGGCGGCTCCGGTTAGGCTGTTGTCGGTGAATGCATTCTCGCAGTAGGAGTCGAAAGTGGCGTCTATGTAGGCGTAGTTGGCCGAAAGGGTTAAGCCTTCGGTAACCAACGCAGTCACTTCCAACTCGACGCCTTGACTGGTCGCTTCGGCGGCGTTATTGGTCGTGGTCGCACCGGCAGCGTTGACACCTTGTACTTGAAGGTCTTTATAGTCGATGTAGAAAATAGACGCTGCATACTGCAGGCGATTATCAAATGAGGTACCTTTGATTCCCACCTCAAAGTTGTCGGCTTCTTCTTGATCGAAGCTCGCTGTGAGCGCTTCTAGTTCGGTCGCCGGGCCGAAGTTAAAACCGCCGCCTAGAGACCCTTTTGAATAGGTAGCGTAAGCCATGATCTCTGGCGTGATCTGGTAGTTTGCCGTTAGCTTGGGATTGACTTGTGTCCAGCTTTCGTCAATTTCAGCATCGGAGATGGTGGTTTGACCTGCTAGATTTAAACCCACTAATCCGTTTGTTAAGTTGTGAGTGACTTCTTTGGTTTCGTAGCTATAACGCAACCCGAAAACGATATCCAGTTTTTCGTTAACGGTATAAGTACCTTGTCCATAGAGCGCATAGGTATCGCTTTCGAGGTCCATTTCTTGAACTTGAGTTTCATCAAATGGGCCGTCGAAACCTGGAGGAAATCCAGGAAGAGTCACGCGGAATTGCTCTTCACGATCACCTTCATCATGAAACAGGTAGAGCCCTGCGGTCCAAAAGAGATCTCCATCGAAGGTGAAGATTCCCCCATCACTTGATGAAATACGAAATTCCTGGCTGATTGACCAAGAGTCGTCTTCCGCTGTATTAACAACGCCCAAGGTTGAATAGATAGGAGTGTCGCCGGGCGCCCAGCCCGGGAAAAGTGGGGCGATATCGTATTCGAAGGTGTTGTCTGAGTTATCGACGTCTCGAGTAAAAGAGTTTTCTATTTCACGATAGCCCGTGATGCTCTCGAATATGAAGTTGTCGCCGGTATAGCTCGCCTTTAGTGAAAACCCTTGATTGATCTGGGAGCTTTCGCCATCTTCATCTAAGGTCACTTCGTAGACATCTTTGGGGGAGGAAACACTGCCGAAAGCGCCGCCAGCGTTTAGACCATCAAATCCGGTAGAGCCGATGATATGCAATGCCGTTCCAGGATTGGATGGGTTTTTTTCGTAGTCCAAAATGGCTCGGATATCCCAGTTCTCGCCTTCGCGCAATAATGTGGCCCGACCGAAGTAGCTCTCTTCCACAGACAGTTCATTGCCAGTGGTAAGGTTATCAGTAAAGCCATCGCGTTCATTAGTACCGCCGATGAACTTTCCGGAAACGTTTTCAGAAATAGGGCCACCGATTAGAAATCGAGTTTGGCGAAGATCGTAGTTACCCGCTTTCACAGAAATCTTTGATTCGAGGGTATCGCTTGGCATTTTGCTGTGAACATTCAGGGCTCCGGCGATAGCGTTCTTGCCGTAAAGCGTGCCTTGTGGCCCTCGTAAAACCTCCACGCGATCAAGATCAAAAAACGCCATATCCATTGCAGCACCGCGGGATACATAGACATCATCTACGAATAGCGCCACTTTGGGGCTGGCTGCAATATTGTCTCTCACTGATCCGCCGATTCCGCGAATAACCAGCTTCTGTTCGCCGAGGCGACCGCTGCTGATTTGCAGGCCGGGTGCGGCCGTAGTGAGATCTTCTGTTCTGGTGATCTGAGCTCTCTCAATCTTCTCGCCAGATACTGCAGAGATAGCCAGAGGGATGTCTTGCAAGCTCTGTGAGCGCCGTTCAGCTGTGACGACAATCTCTTCTAGCGAAAACGCAGCACCACCATCAGCTTTCGTTTGGGCTGAAGCGGTTGCACTGATAAGGGCGCTACTCGCGATCGCCATGGTTAACGTGTTACGACTAAAGGGTTTCATTTTTATCTCCTCAAGTGTGCCGAAAATAATGTTCTTATAAGTTTGATCGTAAAGTTTGCTGGCACCAGAAAACTGTACGCCTATCTCCGGCTTTTAGGGTTCGCTCAGGCTGACATATGTTTGTCAGAAGACGACAACGGCCAGGTTCGTTAATGCTAATGATCGAGATGTCGAGTGCCCTCAGTTATTGAAAGGTCGCTAGATCGATTACTGTATCCCCCTGTGACAAGTATAGGCTTGATCCGCAGTGGGGCTTCTTTCGGGGGCCTCCTGCCTACTTGTCGGTTAGTAAGTGAATCGGGGGCTAACGGCCTAGGTCCTAACCCGTTAGGCGCCGAGTGAGCTGTCGCTAGAGACTAGGCAGCAGACTACAGCTAGCAGGGTCACGCCTATTAGATGTTGGGGTTAATGAGGGCAGGCAGGGGGTATTGATCGTTCGACCAAATCCCATCTCAGGCCAACGCGCAACAAGTCATATAGATGTTTGGCATATGTGGTTCAGCTGTTGCTCATCTATCGAATAACGCCACGCTTTCCCGCAGTCCGCAGTCCGCAGTCCGCAGTCCGCAGTCCGCAGTCCGCAGTCCGCAGTCCGCAGTCCGCAGTCCGCAGTCCG
>PANW01000080.1 GCA_002707785.1 Cellvibrionaceae bacterium
AGCCCCTAATTAATCGCCTACAAGACGTTTGCGAAGAGCAGGCGGTACTTCATGTGGATGAGACGCCTCTTCAAGTTCTAAACGAACCGGGTAAAACGGCTCAAAGCCAAAGTTACATGTGGGTTATGATGACCACGCAGGCCAGCGTGCCAGTGGAGCTATACCATTACAGCGCCAGCCGTAGTGGCGACACGCCCAAAGCGTTGCTGGAAAATTTTAGTGGCGCACTAATGGTTGATGGCTACGAAGGCTATAACCCTGTGTGCCAAAAAAATCAGTTAACCCGCCTCGGTTGCTGGGCACATGCGCGTCGTAAATTTGTTGAAGCGCAGCGACAACAACCGAAAGGTAAAACGGGTAAGGCCGATGTGGCACTGGGACTCATCCAGAAGCTTTATGGAATAGAAAAACTCAGCAATGAAAAATCGACGGCTGAACGATATAAGATACGCCAGAAGCAATCAAAAGAGGTTATCGAAAAACTCAGACGCTGGCTAGAAAAGGCACTGAAGAATACACCACCCAAAACCACGCTGGGTAAGGCGGTGCAGTATCTCAATAATCAGTGGCCACGGCTTACCGCCTATGTGGATGATGGCGGCTGGCCTATTGATAACAACCGTGCCGAGAACTCGATTCGGCCTTTTGTTATTGGTCGAAAGAATTGGCTCTTCTCTGCTAGCCAGGCTGGAGCCCATACTAGTGCCAACCTTTACAGCCTCATTGAAACGGCTAAGGTCAATAATTTGGAGCCGTACACGTACCAGAAAGAAATCTTCAAGTTGCTACCGCAGGCTCAATCATTAAATGATATCGACATGTTACTGCCGTGGAATATCAACCCTGTGGTTGCTTAGGCTCTTACACTATATCTACACGACTAGTCCGACTGTCTCCCTTGCTAATCACTCCACAACATTTAAATGAAACGATTGTATATTGCTGCGATAAGCCAACCACCTACGCCCGTTGCAATAAACCAGCCCATCAGTCCTTGAACAAAACCCCATGTTGTTAAATGCCATTTCATTTCCATCAAGTCCATATGTAGCATGTCACCTGACATCGAAAGCATCATCGATGGAAAAACTATAACTAGAACACTACATGCTGTCCAAAGTAACGACGCACTTAGCGCACATGCAACACCAAATTTAATCGATTGAATCTTCATAACGCATCCCTCATTGTTGTATTTTATTACTAGCTATCTTGGTTGTTGATAACTAAATTCTCGCTGAACGGTTCGCCTCCAGAGTCATCAACAACATAACTAAGACAATATCATGCGATCCCATACGCAAGCATTGCCTCAGCCACTTTTACAAACCCCCCAATATTGGCACCATTAACATAGTTAATGGTATCGCCTTCCCCCTTACCGTATTCAACACATTGTTTGTGAATGTGTGCCATGATCTGCTGCAGTCGTTCATCAACTTCTTCTCTAGACCATGCAAATCGTTGTGAATTTTGACTTTGCTCCAGCCCGGAAACAGCAACACCGCCCGCGTTGGCGGCTTTAGCAGGAGCAAAAAGCACCTCTTTTTCTTTGAAGTACCTTACCGCTTCCAATGTGCAAGGCATGTTTGCGCCCTCAGCAACAACCAGAATATGGTTGCTTACCAGTGCTTTTGCATCATTCAAGTCCAGCTCATTTTGGGTGGCACAGGGAAATGCCATATCCCCCGGAATGACCCAGGGACGTTGGTCCGGATAATACTTGGCTGTACTGAACTGCTGCGCATATTCACTGATACGCCCTCTTTTTATGAACTTTAACTCTCTCAACCAATGTAGTTTTTCAATATCAATACCGTCAGGGTCGTGAATAAAACCACTGGAATCCGAGAGTGTGGCAACCTTTACCCCCAGATGAATCAATTTTTCCGCACAAAACAAGGCGACATTGCCTGAACCTGAAATGACAGCAGTCTTGTCTGAAAAAGATTGACCATGTTGATGCAAAACATGTTGCGTGAAATAGACGACGCCGTAGCCTGTCGCTTCGGCTCTGATTAAACTGCCGCCAAAGGAAAGCCCCTTTCCCGTCAATGTACCCACAAATCGGTTATTTAGTCGCTTGTATTGACCAAATAAATAGCTTATTTCTCGTGCCCCCACACCAATATCCCCAGCCGGTATATCAGTATCTTCACCGATATGGCGAGACAGCTCAGTCATAAGTGATTGACAAAAACGCATCACTTCCCGATCACTTTTTCCTTTTGGATCGAAGTTGCTTCCGCCCTTCGCACCGCCCATAGGCAAGCCTGTTAACGCATTTTTATAAACCTGCTCGAAACCCAAAAACTTCAATACCCCTTGTGATACATCGGGGTGAAAGCGCAACCCTCCTTTATAGGGACCAATTGCGTTATTAAACTGTACACGCCAAGCGCGATTGCAACAGATGTGGCCTTCATCGTTCTCCCAGCACACCCTGAAAATCACAATCCTGTCAGGCTCAGTCATACGCTCCAATATATGACCATCAGAGTATTTTTCATGATTCATCAAAAAGGGAATCACTGATTCTGTAAACTCTCTAACAGCCTGATGAAATTCATATTCTGCGGGGTTTCTTTCTACAATACCTTGGTTAAACATCTCAATTTTTTCGTTCGCGTGCGCTATTAAATGATTCATAATCAACTCTTTTAAAACTCTGAATTAGTGCTATTTCATAGAATTTACTGTGTACAAGTACTCTATTTAGGACATAAAGGATTCCGTGAAATAAACGGTTGTCGTTTTTATCATCGATTCGCTAACAAATACGGGGCAGAGGATCATCCTCCAATTCATCCAACAGCCGCTCGCCTCCGATGTGGGTGACTAAACTAACAGGGCAGTGATATTGTTCTTGGCAGGGTAACACTTCACCGATGATCGCCGCATTTTGCCCGTGCGTGCAGGCCTGCCAACGTCTTACCACTTCTTCACTCACTTCCGGTGCTACCACGGCGACAACTCGCCCTTCACAGGCCAGATAATAGGGATCGAAACCAAGCATGTTGCAGACTGATTCAACCTGCCCGCTCAAAGGTATAGCTGCTTCATTTAGTCGGATGGATAAATTGGTCGCTTGTGCCATTTCGTGCATAGCCATGGCAATTCCGCCACGAGTGGGATCACGCAGGAATTTTACGCCGTCGATGGTATCGATGGCTTCAACAAATGGATAGACAGACGCGCTGTCAGAGATAAGCTGACTGTCCAAACCAAATTCGTCTCTTGCCAGTAGCACAGCAACGCCGTGATCACCAATCGGCCCGCTGATCACAATATGATCGCCTGCAGATAGGCGCTTGATGTCAAATTGGGTATGAGTCTTTTTTAGGCCAATCCCAGCAGTGTTGATATAAATACCACCACCCTGTCCCTTAGGCACCACTTTGGTATCCCCGGTCACAATGCTGACATTGGCTTTGTGGGCAGCCTCTGCCATCGCCTTTACCACCCGAATCAGACACGCCATCGAGACACCTTCCTCAATAATAAAACTGGTACTTAGATACAAAGGAGTTGCCCCGCTGACCGATAGGTCATTTACGGTACCATGAACAGCCAAAGACCCTACATTACCCCCAGGGAATTCCAGCGGCTGTACGGTAAAGCTGTCAGTGGTCATGCAAATCGTCTGGTTAGGCAGAGACATCGTGGCCGCATCGTTTACGGTATCGAGCAAAGGGTGTTGCCCATATTGGACAAATACCTTGTCTATCAATTCACGCGTCAGACGACCACCGTTGCCGTGTGCCAATGAAATGTATTCTTCTGTCATTCTGTCATCTCCGTCGTTAAGGCATTGCCCATACATGTGGATGTGGCAATGTGCTCAACGATTTGTCCAATGCTAATAGCGCCGTCGTTAACAGGTAGTTGTTGGGGGAGCGTGATTTTGAATGCCTGGTCTTCCGTGGCGTCCTGTATCCAGGACACTAACGTCTGGTTTTGAAAGACTCCGCCAGTAAGCCCCACGCGCTCAAAGGGAAAATGGGGACCCAACAGCCCAATAACCTCACTGACTACACCTGCCATCGAAGCATGAAAAATCTCTGCCTTGTGCTTGGCGGAACACTGAGCATCCAGTAACAGGGGCAATAAAGGGGCCCAATCAATCTGCCAAAAGCTATCCTGGACAGGTACTATCGGTAGTGAGATCGCCGCAGGTTTGTCTGCGACCAATGACTCGAACATCATCGGCCCCTGCGCTTCATACGTGGTCGTGTACACCGCCAAACTGAAGGCTGCAGCGGCATCAAACAAGCGGCCGGCGGACGACGACGAATGACAATTAACAGACTGTTGCCAGGCATGGTGCACCCATCCATCAGGATCGCAGTGTTCCAACCCCGGCCACAACACACCTTCCTGCCAACATAACGCCGCTGCACTTCGCCATGGCGCTCGTCCCGCTTGCTCAGCGCCTTGAAGTGTAAAAGGTTTGAAGGAGACTATTCTTCTCCAGTGTCCGGGAGTACCATAAAACACTTCGCCTCCCCATAAATGACCGTCGTTACCCAGCCCAACACCATCCCAAACAAATACAACACTGGCCTCGGTCACGCCGTATTCAAATGCCCAGGCCGATGCATGAGCCTCATGATGCTGGACACGCACTACGTCCAGGCCAGAGCGTTTCGCCCATCGAGTGGAGGCATAGCCGGAATGCTTATCGCAAACTACTACTTCAGCACAGACCCCATACAATCGCTGCAGATCGGTAATGGTTTCATCAAACAGCTGTTGACTGGCCACCGACGTCAAATCACCTATGTGTGGCGATACCACCAAGCGGTCATTCCAGGCGAGCGATACCGTATTTTTCTGGTGTGCACCGACGGCGAGGGTTGGCCGGTCAATGGCCACCGGCAAGGTCAATTCCAAAGGAGCGATTCCCCGCCCAATCCGTATTGGGCGCTGCGCACCGGCTGAGGTTTTTATTACGCTGTCATCAAGAGGCCGCACTATCGGGCGATCGTGATGCACATAATAATCGGCAATGCCACGCAGCTTCTTGTGCGCCGCTTGCTCATTGACAACGACTGGCTCACCGCTAAGATTGGCAGAGGTCGCGATAAGGGGACGGTTAACCATATCCAACACCGATCGGTGCAGTGCACTGCAAGGCAGCATAACGCCTTGGCAAGCAAGCGCTGGCGCTACATTGCGGGCAAGCAGTGATGATGTCCGTTTAGGCAACAGGAGGACAGGACGGCTATCGCTGCAAAGTGTGCGCCACTCGTCATCAGTAAAAGAGACATCGGATGCCAACATCGTAGAGACAGCGTTGCCCTGTGGCTCGGGATACATCACAGCAAACGGCTTATGGAATCTGTCTTTTTTCAAACGCAATTGCCTCACGACCATGTCATTGGTGGCATCACACAGTAAATGGTAGCCACCAACACTTTTCATCGCGACAATGGCACCAGCGGTGAGTTGTTCAGCGATAAAAGACACCACCGATGTACTTTCCACACCAAGATCTTGGCCAGTATGATCCTTGACCGTTAGCTTCGGACCACAGGTCGGACAGGCAATGGGTTCAGCATGAAAACGGCGATTAGTCGGGTCACTGTATTCGGCCTCACAACGAGTACATAGGGGAAAAGCGGTCATTGACGTATTGGATCGGTCATAAGGCATCCCGGTAATAATGGAATAACGCGGACCACAATGACTACAGTTAATAAAAGGATACTGATAACGCGGATTTTCAGGCATGTTGAAATCGCTAATACAAGCGGAGCACAGGTAGGTATCCTGAGGCACAGTAATGGGGCCATGGGGTTCACTCGCGCTTCTCAACACCGCAAAGTTGTCATAATGACGAACGGGTACCTCCTGCAGCGTGTGCAGCAAGGGAGACGCATGACCTGGCGCGTTAACGACAATTTCTTGAAAAAACGTGTTCAGGCAAGCACGATCACCCTCGACATGGACATAGACAGCGCCCACCCGATTTTGCACCCACCCGGTCAACCCGTAGCCAATGGCCAGACGATACACAAACGGCCGAAACCCTACCCCCTGCACGATACCCATAAAACATGCCAATTGAGCCGCACTATCAGCAGGCTGAGGGATCAGCGGTGACACGATGGTTTGCAACGTCACGTTAAACCCCTTCCGGTGTTGACTTGGACTCATCAACACTGCGCATGCCACTACTCATCCATATCCGGCAAGCTCCCTCATCCGAGACCATACAAGGGCCAATCGGGTGCCTGGGCGTACACTCGTTGCCAAATAGCGGGCATTGATCCGGGTATAACCGTCCCAGTACCACATCAGCGCAGCGCGCCTCTGCCGGAGGAGCTAACGGGGTAAAACTGCTTTGGTCAGTGAGTTCGGAAAACCGCACACGGGCATTAGCATTGGCGAATTCAGGGCGCAGGGTAAATCCAGAGCCCTCCACGACACCAATCCCCCGCCAGTTCGCCGCTGATACCGCCATCACTTCACGCAGTAATTGCTGCGCTTGGGTATTGCCCTGCGGTTTTACCACTTCGGGGTAACAATTCACTAGCTGTGCGCGATTGTCAGAGCGTTGTTGCAAGAGACATTGCAGTGCCGCAAGCATGCTTTCACCATGAAAGCCGGCAATGGCTGTGGGCAGCCCATGCTGTTCGGCTACAAAAGCCCATTCGTCCGAGCCCATGATCGTGGCAACGTGCCCCGGCGCAATCAGTGCGTCGAAGGCCTGTTCGTCATTGCTCAACAGCATGGCGACCGCAGGCCAGGTTAATCGACCCGACAGCAACACGGTTAGGTTATCCGGCACACCTTCGGCCACCATCGCCGCCACCGGTGCCATGGTCGTTTCAAACCCTGCGGCAAAAAACACGACCTGTTGTGTGACGTTCGCACGTGCGATGGCCACCGCATCCAGCGGGCTTGCCACCGGTCGGACATCCGCCCCTTGGCCTCTTGCTGCTAACAATGACCGCGGCCCATCGGTGTGTGAAAAAACGGGTACCCGCAACATATCGCCAAAGCTCAGTAAGATAACCTGCTCGTTTAAAGCCAGATGGATCGCTTGCGCAATGTCCTCTTCGGGACAAATGCATACCGGGCATCCCGGCCCGGGAATCAGTTCGATATGCTTGTCCAATAGGCTGCGCAGCCCTGCCTGGGTGATAGTCCGTTCATGTCCACCACAGACATTCATTACCCGAAAGGGGCGCTCGGGATGCATCGCATCAAGCCCTGCTATTAATGTTTCAACACTTTGGCGGCGCATCAGCGGTCTCCGAGGGTGATGGGGTGGATAGTACAGTGAATTTCTGTGCATAGGCGCTCAATAGCCAGTCAATCCATGCTGACACCCCTCTATCCAACGGCGCCGCCAGTTCCTGCACTGGGGCTCGACCACCTACGTTCCTAAATGACTGCGTCGCCCGTTGGATTGAAAATGTCGTCGCGACGGGCAGGTAGTCCGTTTTGGTGATCAGCATCAGATCGGCGGCGCGAAACATGACCGGGTATTTTTCCGGCTTATCATCCCCTTCGGGTACCGATAACAACACCACATTGACATCCTGGCCCAGATCAAAACAGGCCGGGCAAATCAAATTACCGACATTTTCAATAAAGAGAATATCAATGGTATCGAGAGAGAACCTCGGTAATACAGTTTCAATCATCGCCGCATCCAGGTGGCAAGCAGTGCCGGTCGTGATTTGCTCAGCTTGAACACCATGGCGACGAATGCGCAGGGCATCGTTTTCGGTGTCCAGGTCCCCTTCAATAACGGCGATTGTAATTTCATCGTTCAGTGTCTGGATAGTCTGTTCGATCAGCTGGGTTTTGCCGCTGCCCGGCGACGACATCAGATTCACTACCAGCACTCGGTGATGCTCGAACTGCTGCCGATTCCTGGCTGCTACGATCTCGTCAGGTTGCAGAATAGCGGTATACAACTCCGCACTTTCCGGAACCAATGCTGAAGGCGCATGATGTTTGTGTTGATGATCGTTGGCATCACAACCACAGGTGTTACACATGTTCGTTCTCCACAGAATGACCATTGTCAGACAAGGTGTTGGGGGCAAATACAATGCGCAATAACACCAGCTCATCTCCGCTGACCAACGTTGTTTGCCACTGTTGGCAGTGTGGGCAGACTAATCGGTTGGTAGGTACACGGGACTCTTTTTTACACGACGGGCACGCCACAATGACAGCTGATGTGTGAATATCCAGAACAGCCGTTTCAGCCACACTGCCAAGGCGCAATGCGTCAAAGGCTCGTTGTAGCAGTACGTCAACCACCCCGGACAGCGGGCCCACGCTGAGTACGATACGCGTTACGCGCCGGGCATGCTGACGCCGGGTCATTTGTTCAACTTGCTCAAGCACACTCTGGCAAATACTGAACTCATGCATCTGCTGAAACCATATCATCCAGTAACGCCCAGGTGACTTGGGCCTCTTCCAGGGAAATACGCTCAAGCGCATACCCCACATGCACCATGACATAGTCGCCTTCTACCAACGGCGTATCTTGCAGCAAAAACAGGCTGACTGAACGATTGACACCTTTGGCAGTACACTGCGCGGTTAACCCGTTAATGTCGACGATTTGCATGGGTATGGACAAACACATTGCATTCCCCTACGGTGTTTTTTTACGGGTTAAATACAGACCCGTCGACACAAGTGTTGCCACAGCGAGCGCTATCAGCACTAAAGTGTGAAGCGCCGCCCCGGCATAATGAATGTGTTCGCCGACAGGGCCAGCATGCGCAAACACAGCCGGCGACAGACCGCTGATACCTAGTAATAGATAGAGACGACCAAGGCTTTTTCGTTCCCGTCGACGGGTCGCTATTTTGTCCATTTCATTCTCCAAAGCGTTGTTTGTGGGACAGCCAAATTCATCGGATTTTGACTTTTAGTTGCTCATTGCCCTGTGCGTCCACCAGGTGAACCGCACATGCTAAACACGGATCAAAACTGTGCAAGGTACGTAAAATTTCGAGCGGCTGTGCTTGATCGACCAAGGTATGGTTATCTTGCAACGCAGCCTCATAGGCTCCCGTCTGCCCGTTGGGGTCACGCGGACCCGCATTCCATGTGGTTGGCACCACACATTGGTAATTATCGATCAGGCCGTCTTTCATCACGATCCAATGACCAAGTGCCCCCCGTGGGGCTTCCATGATGCCAATACCTTTACCTTCCTTAGGCCAATATGCGGGATCAAAATACCGCTCATTGAAGGTACGGGTGTCACCCTGTTTAATGTTAGCGACCAATCGGTCATACCATGTCTGCAGATTGTCACACAGGATTTTCGTTTCTAACGCGCGCGCCAATGTGCGGCCCAAAGTTGAAAACAGCGCGCGCTGATCCAGCTTCAGCAAGCTTAGCGAGCTATCAACCAATTCTCTGGCCTGCGCATCGCCGGTGGCATACATCATCAGCACTCGCGACAGTGGCCCCACTTCCATCGGTTTGCCGCGCCAACGGGGGCTCTTTAACCACGAATAACTGTTATCCACATCCAGGTGTTTGTATGGCGGCACAGGGCCCGAATAATTCAGGTCCGTTTCCCCTGACCAGGGGTGCAAGCCCTGCTGTTTGCCACCGCGGTAGTCATACCAGGAGTGAGAAACAAATTCTTGTATTTCGGTGGGATCGGTCAAATCAACGTCATACACACGACTTAAATCTCGGTTTAAGATCACCCCACGGGGGAACAAAAACGACGACGGATCATCCATACCGTTCGACGGTAAATCCCCTACAGTAAGAAAATTTCCTAACCCCTCTCCCCGGCTACCCCACTCTTTGTAATAGCCTGCAATCGCCAGTATATCGGGCAGATATACCTGATCGACAAAGGTACGCATTGATGTGATTGCTTCTTGCAATTGTGCCAGTCGACGCGTATTGATCCCCGTATCGGCATCCAGATTGATGGGGCATGGCACGCCCCCGACCACAAAGTTGGGATGGGGATTTTTTCCGCCAAATATGGTGTGTACTTTGACGACGTCCCGCTGCCATGACAGCGCATCGAGATAGTGCGCCAGTGCCATCAAATTGACCTCCGGGGGTAGCTTGTAACCTGGATGCCCCCAATAGGCATTACCAAAAATACCCAGCTGCCCAGACTCAGCAAACACCTTGAGTTTGGTTTGCATATCGCGAAAATAGCCGGGCGATGAACGCGGATAACGGCTAAGTGAACCCGCTAACGCGGCGGTTTTTGTGGGGTCAGCTTTGAGTGCCGACAATACATCCACCCAATCCAGTGCATGCAAGTGATAAAAATGCATCACATGATCATGCACAAATTGCGTGCCAATCATCAGGTTGCGGATCAACTGCGCGTTGGGCGGTATGGCCATGTCCGCAGGTGCCGCGCTGGAGGCTATCGCATGACCACGGCCTTGGGGTGGGCCATGTTTCATCCCACTTTTGTTCGGCCCTCGTCCCATTGCTGGGTGCGGCATCGACATTCCGTCAGGACCGGATGCGGCCATAGGCGACTGGCCTGGTGGACCATGCTTGCTGGCCGCAACCCCTAACGGCGCGTTAGATTGCCAGGCCGACCGTATCGCATGCTCAACTCCGCGAATGGAGGCCATACCGTGAACCAGGGTACACACACCACAAATGCGCTGCGCAAAGGCCCATGCATCGCGCGGGTCGCGACCTTGTAAAATCCGTTCAATACCTCGCACCGAGGTGCCTGATGAATACGCCTGTTTAATTGTATTGCCGTCCATTTCCGCTTCTATGCGCAAATGTCCCTCAATCCGCGTGATGGGATCAACCACCAGTCGATCAGTACTTTTTTGTTCACTCATCGCTCATGTACCTGCCAGTTAATGTCAATATTCAATGATTGGGCCCGCCTTTGCCTGCCCCCGGTTTGGCTTTATAACGCTCCCACGGAAAGAGTGATTGATAAAAACTGCCGTGATCCCAAAAATCCGGTTCTGAACAGCCTAGGCAAGGATGACCGGATTCTATAGGGAAGCTGGTGCCCTGATTCCATTTCACCGTGGCACACGCGTTGTAAGTTTCGGGGCCTTTACAGCCAAGCTCAAACAAACACCAGCCTTTTTTTGCCCCTTCATCGTCAAAGGATTTAGCGAATTTGCGTTGTTCAAAGAACGGCCGTCGGTAACATCGGTCGTGGATGGTGCTCCCAAAAAAGGCCAGCGGCCGTTTAAGTTCATCAAGCGCTGGTAACCTGTTAAAGGTCAGGTAATGAACCAAAACAGCCGTGATCGCAATCGGCAAGGGGGGGCAGCCCGAGACGTTAATGATCGGTTTATCGGTGATGATACTGCTGACCGGGACCGCGCCCGTGGGATTGGGATTGGCCTTGGGAATGCCGCCAAACGAGGCACAGGTACCAATGGCAACAATAGCAGCGGCATCCTTGGCGCTTTCTATCAACATGTCGACATTGCTTTGCCCGCTAATGGTGGAATAGCCCTTATTGCCAAGCGGCACTGATCCATCGACCAACAACAGATACTGTCCCTTATTGTCACGCATGGCATCATGGCGTGAGCGTTCGGCTTGATCACCTGCCGCCGCCATGATGGTGTGCTGATAATCCAGCGAGATACTGTCAAAAATCAGGCTTTCCAGGGTGGGCGCATGAGAGCGTAATATCGCCTCCGTACACCCGGTGCATTCCTGAAACGGCAACCAGATCACCGACGGACGTCTGGCGGCACTGAGAGCTGCTACCATTTGCGGTACCGCCGTTTGTGGCAGCGCGAGTAATGAAGCCGTCGTCGCACAAAATTTAACAAAGGTACGTCGGCTAACCCCTTGTTGCGATAAACGTTCACCCAGCGAGATTGAAGAAGACATGCAGAACTCCTAACGTTGTTCAACAGGATCATCAGGCGATGATCCTGTTGAGGGTAAAGGTGTGTTCAGGTTATGAGTCAAGCGCGTCAACCCGGCTTCTATATCACTGCCTTGCGCCAGCAGTATGTGTGGCACCGTAGCGATGGTGATAAATTTCCCCATCACCTCGTCATGCTCGTTGTAATGAGTCTCAATCCACACGCCTGAATACTGTGTTTCTTGCAAGACGGTTGGCCCCAATGCACTAATTTCTGCTCTTACCTCTCCTGTCCCTAAAAAGGCCTCAAGCTTTTCTTCGTCGTCTGCACTAAGGGGAATGCGGCGCAGGTCGATGATTGTAGGTATTTTTTCATCGACTAACGTATCAAGTGCGTGGCGAATTTCGTGCAGCAAGGGCAACACATTACCTGTGGTTTTCTGTTGTTCTGTAGTGAAAATAATGTCTGTATCCAGAGTCACTGTTCTACTCCTGAAAAGTGGCAAGATGGATGTAGAGTATCTTCTACTTCAACACCCCAATGCCGTAAAGTATCTGCGATAGCGGCAAAAACCGTAGGCAAGTTTTGCGTGACCGGTTCACTCAGCGTGTCCCCCCAGGTCATGATGCTCGGTTGAACCCCGATCAGGGCCCAGTGCCGGGGACGCTGATACAAAATGCGCGCCGTATTCAGCACATCACGCACGCTGATTTGATGGACGGTTCGAGAGGACGCCAACGCAAAATGCGTTTCCACTTGATGATCGCTAAACTGCGCGACTGTGCCAGCAGGTGCATCCAGTTGAGCCGCGTCGATTAATAACACGGCGTCTGCTGTCGCTACCCACTCCAGTAATTCATAACTCAGCGTGCCCGCATCAATACACGTGATCCGCTGGTCGTACTCCAGTTGCTCGGCCAAGCTTCGCACCACATGTACGCCCACCCCTTCGTCACTGAGCAACAGATTACCCACACCAATGATGGTGATTATGCCGTTATGCTGCATTGCCTCTTGCGAGCCGCTCTTCTTTTTATGGGTTTGATCAGTCGGGTTTTCATTAGCTGTCATCTCCATTCCTACGCTCAACTGTGAGGGGCCGGTATCGCCCAGCCGATAACAAATACCAACAGGCCGGCCATCACACCACCCACCAGTAACATCAAGCCTTTCCAGACGCTGTGCTGGGGTTGTCTGATCATCAGTATCAATGCAATCAACACCTGGATCAGGTAATACAAGGCAAAGCCTTTCGAGGCTAAATTGATGATTTCAAAGACATTGGCGACCCAGACCAGAATCAACGCCAAGGCGATAATTAGCATGTAATACACGTTGGTCGATAACCGGAGTTTGACGAGTTCTTTCAACAGGCCGCCGCCACCAATCGTATCCGCCAGAGCAGCGCTGAGTTGACTGGCCGTGGCGGCCACTAACAGTAACAGAGGCAATACCCAAACCACCTGACCCAGCGTCTCGCTGATGGTCGTTTCATTGAGTTCAACAATGGGATAGGTCAAAAAGATAGGGCAGGTAAGCCCAATAAACGTCACGTACAAGGCAATTGCGATCCATTGGGAATACTTGACCGCATTTACGCGCTGCCTCACCGAATATTGTCCACCCATAAAACGGGCCGTTTCGAATCCCTGGGTGACCATTAACATGCCACCCAACATTGCTAGCGTCTGTGCGGTGGTAAATTCAGCGATAGGGTTATGAGCAAACCAGCTGGTGCCGGATTGCACATCATAGGTAAGTAAAGCGGCCAGTACCCCCAAGATGATGGCCAGCTTTATCGAGACCGCGAACAACTCTATCGATTCGAGTCCGCGAGCACCGCGCCACCACGCAATCCCCATAATGCTCATCAGCAACCCGGTGGTTGCCCACTTTGAGGCAGTAACATCAACGATGCCAACCCGATCAAACACAAAAGCAATGAATAAGCTGAGGTAGAACGCTACGGAGATTGCAAACGCGACCCCTAAACTCCATTGGGCGGCCTGCTCCAAATACGCGATGACGCCCTGCTTTTCGCGTTGCAGGACCGGTTCGGCATTGACAATGTTATAGCGGATAATCCAACCTAACCCATAGGCAAAAATGGATAAGCCGGTGATACCCAGTAGCGCCCATTTTCCCATCACAGAATGCAACAACGGTGCGATAATCAGAAAGCCACTGCCAATAATTGACGCCAACGGCGTAACGGTGGCGCGCCATTGCGGTGACCCGATCATCCGCCGGTGAAATAACATTACCCCGATCAAAAAGGTCACACCGAGGGCAATACTGTTAAGAGCCATACATCGTTCCTTGTGTTAGTGGTGCTTGTACCAGCCAGCGCGTTTGATATCGTTCCAGGACGTGCTTTGATGGCAGGCAAAACACTGTTCAACGGGCGCGTGGGGTTCGCCCGCCACCTTGGCTGAAATCATCTTAAAATGCTGCATATAATGACTAGGCGGCGCTTCGTGACACTGATTACAATCACGGGACTGGTTAGAGGGATGCAAAAACTCCGGCAATGACCACTGATCGGTACGATGGCATTGTACGCAGTCCTGACCAAACAGGGTCAAGTGCCGATCATCATTGGCGTGACAGGTACTGCAATTCAACAGGGCTTCTTGCGTCAACACATCAGGGTGTACGAACAATGGGCTTGGCCTTCTGCCCGAGTCCAGCAAATCTTCAAGAAACGCTTTTGCAATAACACCTTCATGATTGGGGTCTTTGAACTGCCCCAATGTATCCAGTCCTATGGTAGCCAGTGCAGAATGATCCATCGTTGAAATCTTGGACTCGCGCCCCTGGTGCTCGGTATGACAAACTGCACACGCATTAATGTCCGCATGAAAAGCGGTGGGTTGACGCTGTAAAATGTGGGTATCATTGGCGTGACACACCACACAATTGTCACGCACGATGCCCTGAACCGGTGTGTGGCAGGCTTCGCAGTTATCGTCTAAAAACGCATGAGCAGTACTGAGCTTGCCAGGTACTACGGTTTGTTCCCAGCCAATGTCCGCCACTACTTCCGGTGAATGGAGATAGTGGCTCAACAGCGCAACCACCACGCTAATACCGACCACGAGCAATAGTGTTGTCTTCATAGCCACCTCAATCCGAAATAGATTTCAGCCACAATATGAAAAATCAAAAGAGCATACAGGGTGCAGGAGATGACGATGTGAAACTTCAACCAGCGCTTAAACCACCGCTTAATGATGTCGTGCATAGCGATGCTGTAATCGATGTCGGAGAGGGTATCCACTAAACGGGGTATGTTCTGTGCCGGATTGTCCCCCGTTGGCCGCTGTTGCCATCCCGCCAGGCTCATCGCAGGCAATAACGACGGGTGTGTGTTGCTCAGGCGTGTGACGTAATCGCACTGGGCTTGGTCACACAGCGCTGCAGAGGCCTGCTGAAATTCCTGGTACAAGTCATTCCTTAACGCTGTTTTTGTGCGAATACCCGACGAGATATGGCCTAGCAAATAGCGCCCGACAAACCCACTGATCACCACAATGAACATCAGTATGATCAACGCGATACCCACCGTGCTGTCAAAGCGATGGGCACTGTGTAGTAGCCCAAGGATGGGGCCAATGATCCCGGCATAGACATGCCACAGCAACAATTTCGGCATCGGCACACGGCGGGCAACCCATTTTTTTAGCGATTTGATACGTTTGATCACCAGATAAAAAAACGGCACAAACATAAACACCGCAGCGACAATACCAAGCATGCCGCCGGTAAAACTGCCAGGAAATGAAGGATCACGGTGCCAAACAAACCCCGCCCAGAGTAGTAGCATTAACACCAATAAACCGGTGACGAGGTGACGTTCTTGCGTATTCATACCGTTACGCCTCCACCTCAATATCAGTGGATGGGATGGCTTGACAGGCCAAAATATACCCCTGAACCTTGTCTTCTTCCTCTAATCCGTCATCAACGTCCATCTCTACATTGCCCGACACCAGCTTGACCATGCAACTGCCGCAACTGCCGGCGCGGCATGAATTCTCGATGTCAATATCCACTGCCTCGGCTGCTTCCAGTACCGTTTCATCGGCCGCCATCGTGGTAGTTTTTTGCGATGTCAAAAACTGAGCAGTGATTGCCGTATCAGACGACGGTGCAGCGACTGTCGACACAGAGGCCGATGATTTTTTCGCGACCGGAGCAGCACCGAATGCTTCGGTCTTGATGAGCATTTCGGGAACTTCTAATTCCGTCAGCATCGACGTCACACCATCCATCATCGGTTGAGGACCGCAAATATGAATTTCCTTTGACACAATATCCGGCACAAAATCATTAATGAGTTGCGGTGTAAAGCGGCCCTGCGGCCCCATCCAACTGGTGCCCTCCGCTCGTGTCATGCTCACCAGTACATGCAAATTTTTGTGTCGCGCCTGCAAATACGTTAGCTCTTGCTGGAAAATAAAATCATTATTGGTACGAGCACAAAACAGAAAGTAAATCGCGCCGGGCCAACACTGATCCGTCAAGTAACGTACTGCACTCATCATTGGCGTAATTCCCACACCACCTGAGATCAAAACAACACTATCGATATCGCTGCCATTGAAATAAAATCGGCCGCTCGGTACTTTCACATCCAATAGGTCATTCAACACCACTGTATCGTGCATATACCGCGACACGAGACCCAGATCTTCCCGTTTGATAGTAACTTCAATGTGATCACGCTGTGTGGGTGAGGAAGCAATGGTGTAAGAGCGCTTAACCGGCTTATCCTGCTCTGGGATCGTTAAGGCAAACGTTACAAACTGCCCCGGTTCGTAGGTAAATGGTAACGGCGCCCCGGAAGGCGTTGCTAGTCTGAATGTTTTCACGTCATGTGTTTCGGAAAAAATACCGACGACCTTTAATCGACCCGTATATCGATTGCCTTTGATGGGTTCCACCAAAGGTGTTGTCTTCAAATCACTGGTCGACTCTTTATCGTTAGACGTGTTGATGGGCGGTGTTGAAACACGTTGTTCAGGCACAGCAGAGGGAACCGCTGGTCGGTGACGTAATTCATCCAGCAATGCTGCTGCCCGGCGCATTTTAAACAGATACATCCATATCATTAGTGCAGCAAACAACAATAAAATCAGCATAACACTTGTGTGCAACGATGACATTCCCATAAAAAAATACGGCTTCTCATTGGAAAGGGTTGGCAGCAAATTCATTTCGCGTTTGAACCATTGCAGGGCGACATTTCTAGGCGCTTGCCCCTCTGCCAACGCCCGTTTGGCCGCCAACCCACTGTCGTATTGCGCCAGCCCTTGTTCAATTTCGCTCACCGCTAACTGCATTAGCGCAAAATCTTGCCGCGCATTCGCCTGGCTTAGCGCACCGAACCCTTGCTCCATGATCACGCTCCCCTCTACCATGCGCCGCTGTGCATCGCCTTCGACCTTACCACGCTGCTCGGCGGGCAAATCCGGTAGGCGCATCAACGAGGGATACAGATCCTTGGGTTTTGGTGCCCCCATTTTTTCCATCATGGTATCCATCATTTTTCCCATGCCTTTGCCCATGCCGTTCCCCATACCTGCTGACGGTGGTGCATTAGGTGCAGCGCTGTTAGTCTGCTGGGGTTGGTTGGCCTGGGGCGGCTTTTCGCCATAAATGTCCGGATGGTGGCTTTGATGCTCTTCGTCCGACAACTGAGCGTGCAGCGGCAAGCTTAAAAAAACCCCGACCAGGCACACCGGTATGAGTGCCCACAGGTCCGTATACAGATGTTTAACTAACAACATCGTCCGTTGGTGTATTGTCATCATCACGCTCATCGGGACTGCTCTGCTTGCATCAGTAGCGCCACTTGTTCAGGCGTCAGCACGGCCACGGACTCACCCACGCTGGTAATAAACTCTAACCTGAGCTGACTGTTTAACGCTTCAATATCAGCCACTTTTTTACGAATACTCACAATGTCAGGTTGTCCTGTTGCGGTGGCTTGCCAAAGCGCCTGTTCCTGGTGTGAAACCTGTGCATCGATATCCTTTTCTTGCGCCGTCCAACGGTTTTTGATCGCCGTCAAAGACGCGAGCTGCTGAGGGGATAAAGCAAGGTGTTGCGCGTGATCAAGAAAAAAATCCGCTTCCCCCAAATGATAGAGGTGAGGCGCATTCGGATAACCCGGCAACGGATCGCGGGCTTGCAGTGAAGTCGCTTTAGGAGCAGGCGGCTGCCCCATCATCGACATGCCCATCATCATCTTTTTGCACATCATCCCTTTGCACATACCCATCCCCCTCTTGGCGGGTGCTTTATTGGAAGGCATCGATTGCATCATTTTGCCCTTGGACATAGAGGATGGGGATTGAGGTGTATCGCCTGGCATTTCCATGGCCTTGTTCGCTACCTTGGGTGCTGGCGCATTCGCCACTGGCACCTTGGCACTTGGTGCATCCGAGCGCACTTTATTCAACGTGTTATTCATCTGCCCGAGGGTTTGCTGGATCTTGTCAAATTGTACTGTTGCTGAAGGTACATCGGGTTCTGAGTTAGCGTCAAGCGGCGGCGACTGTGACGGTGCTATTTTTCCATCTGCGCTGACTGCGCAAGCTGTTACGCTTGTCATCGTTATCGCCAAAAACAGACTACAACGCAATAAGCGCTTGAATGCTTTTAAAGGGTATTGCATCGGAACACTCCTCTCTCGTTTGCGGATTAATGCGCCGCATATATTGCCCAAACGGCTTCGTACTTTTTAAACATGGAGACGCCTGACTATTAGCCTCGATACGTATGATGAAGGCACTCGGTGACTGTCTTCCCGTTCAACCATGTCACCTTGAGGCCTCCATTCCAAAAGTGGACTACCTCTCGTCGTCATAGGAGAAAAAAGGAACCTCGGTGAACTGCAAAATTGCCAGGCGCAGCCATTTATTTTTTGTGTTTATGTTTGAACTTGGACTTCTCCACCGTATGGCCCATCATCTGGCCCATCATTTTTTCCATCATTGTCATACGTTTTTCCATCATCTCGATGCGCGTGTCCGAGTCCTTACGGCCTTTTTTCATCATGCCACCCTTTTTTTTACCGTGCCCCTTTGCCCCAGATTTTTCCTCCATCATGGCCATCATCGTTTGCATACTTTTCGCATGAGATTGAAGCAAAGCCTCACGTTTATCCGGATCAGCTTCCTGCTTTAGGTTTTGCAACAAGGTGTTCATTTCTTTCATATGCGTTTGCATAGTACTCATTTGTTGCTCAGACATATCCATAGGCTGGGCGTTGATGGCAGCCAGTGGTGCAACAGTTAGCGCTGAGATAAGCAGTACGTTGTTTAATAGTTTCATAAAATTCTCCTTAAGATATTAATAAGTGCCTTACATAACCAAATAGCTTTGTTCGGCAAAGCGCTTGTATTAAGCGCGGTTAGTTTGATGACGTTAGCCATATAGGCTAGCGTCTCAAATTCGGTTTTCCTCATTCCTGATCGACGGGTGTAACTCAACAATCGAACGAGCATGCTCTAAGGTCTGAAAAATTCCAACACCTTGCAAATAGCTCTTCAACAAAATAGACGATTACATAATCACCGTTGCACCACTGAACACGCCTGAATCAAGAGATGTACTGCAGCTCCTCTCATCAAGATAATTTGATATAATTTTGGAAACCTTATCCGGCAGCGTTATAGGATCGTTAGCAGGTCTGTCCATCAAGATATTGAGCTGTATAGCCTGGTTGCGCCGTATGGCTTCTAGC
>PANW01000081.1 GCA_002707785.1 Cellvibrionaceae bacterium
CCCCTAGCCCCTAGCCCCTAGCCCCTAGCCCCTAGCCCCTAGCCCCTAGCCCCGCCCAGTAATCAATCCCACAAAATTACAAGGCTTCTGACGGCTGTCCAGTTGGGGTTTGATGATATGTTCCCAGCCGGTCTGGCAGGCATTGTTGGAGCCGGGCAGGCAGAAGATCACCGTGCGATTGGCGAGACCACCGACACAGCGTGATTGAATGGTTGAGCTGCCAATTTGTTCAAACGAGACTTGGCGGAACAGTTCGCCAAAACCATCAATGGTCTTATCAAATAGGGGAGTCATGGCCTCAGGGGTACTGTCGCGCCCGTGAAAGCCTGTGCCGCCGGTGATGAGTATGGCGTGTACTTGATCGTCGGCGATCCACTGTGAGGTGGCGGCGCGAATTCGATAGATATTGTCGATGACGATTTTATGATCGTAATAGTGATGGCCGGCTTCTAGCAGGCCGTCACGAAGCAGATGGCCTGAGGTGTCTGTGTCCTCAGTGCGTGTATCTGACACGGTTAAAACGGCAATATTGAGTGGGGTTAATTCGTTGCTCATGGGGTAATCCGTCTAGTGAGATGAATAGTAATTAGTCGAAAGCTATGGGGCGCAAACAACAGGTCGCAAACAATAGAGGGGCACTAATGGTCCCGCGTGTTCGAGGTGCAGAGAATGAATCACGGTTGTTTGATTTCCAGCTGGCAGTAGCTCGCGATAAAGTGACCAATACTATCGATGTCATTGAGTAACAACAGCGGCCCATCACAGCCATACAGAGAGGGGGCGACCTCTTCGTCGCTGGCGATAGCGACAATGGGCTGAGCCTCATCGGATAAGCGTTCGGTATTGTTTTTCGGTCGTACCACTTGGATTTTGGCTTGGTCACCCATCTTAAAGCCTTCAACCAATACCAGATCCACCGGATCCATACGTGCCAGTAGCTCGTCCATTTCAGCTTCGCGATCATCGCGCAGCTCGTTCATCAGCGCCCAGCGCGTGCTCGACGCCAGCATCACTTGTTGTGCGCCGGCTTGGCGATGATTAAAACTGTCCGTTCCCGGGCGATCGATATCAAAGTCACAGTGGGCATGTTTGATGGTTGAAACTTTGACGCCGCGCTGACAAAACCAGCTCACCAGTTTACTCACTAGTGTAGTTTTGCCGCTGTTTTTCCAGCCGGTGATTCCAAAAATTTTGGGGGTGTCGGTCATAGGTGATTGCTTATGCGTGGTTTATTGTGCGTTGTGATTGGCTTTGAGGCATACAAATTACATGAGTGGAGAGTCCGACAGGCTTACTTAATCTTTGGTTACAGCTTACACATGTAACACTAGCCACCCGTGGTATTCATAAAGCGGACAATCTGCGGTGCATCGTCTTGATAGAAATGGTGCTTTTCAGGTTTGTGCGACATAGCATCGACAATTTTCTGCTTCAGCAGTTCGCGATCGCCGGGGTATCGGCGAATAATAGCTTTCAAATCCACGGAATCTTCGTTGCCTAAGCAGAGCAGCAATTTACCCTCTGCGGTAACGCGCACGCGGTTACAGCTGCTGCAAAAGTTATCACTGTGTGGGGAGATAAATCCGATGCGGGAATCCGAGCCATTAATGCTCCAATAACGCGAAGGGCCGCCAGTCTGGTGATCACTTGGCTGCAAGGTATAGCGAGTGGCAATGAGTTCCCGCAACTCAGCGCTTGAACAGAATTCGGTTTCACGGCCATGTTCTGTTACTTGTCCCAGTGGCATCTCTTCGATAAAGCTGATGTCGAGGTTGTTGGCGACGGCATAGTCCACTAACGCAATGACCTGATCGAGATTGCGATGGCGCAGAATAACGGCATTGAGTTTTATGCGCTCGATGCCGGCGGCTTGTGCGTCTCTAATACCCTGCAACACATCATTGATCTTGCCAAAGCGCGTGAGTTCGGTGAATTGTTCAGCATCGAGGGTATCGAGACTGACATTAATGCGCTTCACGCCCGCCTGTGCTAATTGGGGCGCAAATTTACTCAACCGAGATCCGTTGGTCGTCAGCGTTAATTCATCGAGCGCTTCAATGTTGCCCACCTGCTCAAACAGGGTGCCGATACTGTTGCGTACCAGCGGTTCGCCGCCGGTCACGCGTATCTTCTTGACTCCAAGCTCGGTAAAGGCTTGGCAGATTTCGATGCTCTCTTCCAAGCTCAAAACCTGGGCTCGAGGCAAAAATACCATGTCCTCAGCCATACAGTAGACACAGCGATAATCGCAGCGATCAGTGACTGATAGGCGTAAATAGGTGATTTCGCGGCCAAAAGCATCGGTAAGTTTCATAGCTGCCATTGTGCCTAATTACTGCAGGCAGCTCTAGAGGGAAAACGGTCAAAAAGGGGGATTATGAGGTGCGGGATGCGAGATACGAGATGCGAGATGCGAGATGCGAGATGCGGGATGCGGGATACGGGATGCGAGATACGGGATGCGAGATACGGGATGCGAGGTGCGGGATACGGGATGCGAGGTGCGGGATACGGGATGCGAGGTGCGGGTTACACCTGCTCGTCATCTCGTATCTCGTCATCTTTCTAACCCACACTATAGGCCAATTGATCATCCGCTCTTAATTGCAGCTCTTCGTCCAAGATTTGCTGCAATTCCGGTACGCAGGTACCGCAACCTGTCCCCGCGCCGGTGCATTCGCTGATGTCGTCGACTGAGGTGAGGCCCCGTTCGTGAATGGAGTCTGTGATGCGATTGCGGCCGACTTGTTTACAGGCGCAAATGGTCTTGCCTTGGGTGAGCTTGCCTTCAGCAATACCGGTGAGAATGGAGCGTTCGATATAATCATCGACGGGGCTGTCGAGCAGGTTCTGTACCCAATCGAAATCTTGTTCCTGTAAGCTTGGCGCCACCAGATAGCAGGTTTGCAGCTGTTGCTCATGGATGCGAGCAAAGCGGTGTAAACCTTGGTTGGGGCTGCTGAAATTCAATTGGCGGCCTTGGCTGTCGTGTATGCAATAAGGTTTCAGTTGTTGTTCTAGCTTTTGCGGCTCGACACGACTGGCGATGCGATACAGGTAACCGCCAGACACTTTTTGGCGAACCCAGTAGTCCAGTGGATCGGTATCGATGACCTTGGTGGTCAGCAGTAGGGCTTCACTGCGATATTCCCAAGGCTCAATGGTGACTGGCGTAAACTTGAACTCCGGTTGCCCCGAGACTGCGTCAGTGTCTGGGCTGACCAAGGTGCAGACGCGTCCGGCACTGGCCATTACACCCGTCCAGTGAATGGGCATAAACAGTTGGCCGGGATTTAATTTGGGCGATATATCCACGCGAATACGAGCACTACCCCACTCATTGGAGAGGGTGGCAATGGCCCCATTTCTAACGCCATACTGGAGGGCGTCTTCGGCGTTGATCGAGACATAAGGCTCGGGCAAGTGTGCACCCAAACGCGCCGATAAACCCGTGCGCGTCATGGTGTGCCATTGATCGCGAATGCGGCCGCTATTAAGGCTCAAGGGATAGCGCTCACAGGTTTGGCTGGCTGGCTCTTTGTGCCGCACGGCAATAAATTGGGCCTTGCCCGAGGGGGTGAAAAAACGGCCGTCAGTGAACAATCGTTTGTGTGCGGGCGAGTCATCAACTTCGGTCAACGGCCACTGTTGTGGTGAGAGTTGCGCGTAATCAACGCCTTTCAAGCCCACCAAGCCTGATAGGTCGAGATCGCGTTTGGTGGTTTTGTCCTTGTTGATATTGTCTATTTGGGTGGAGCGGGCATATTCGTCAAACACCTCGCCCTCGTGCAAATAATTAAAGGCATCAGCAAAACCCATACGCTTAGCCACTTCGCTCATGATCCACCAATCGGGTTTGCCCTCACCGGGAGTCGGTAACAGGCGACGTTGGCGACTGATACGGCGTTCCGAGTTAGTGACAGTCCCCGACTTCTCGCTCCACCCCTGCGCCGGTAGCAGCACATCGGCGCAGCGAGTGGTATCGGTATCGGCGATGCAGTCAGATACGACCACTAACGGACATTTATCCAGCGCGCGTTTGATCTTATCGGCATCGGGTAGGCTCACCACTGGGTTGGTTGCCATAATCCATACGGCTTTAATGCGACCGTCGTCAATGGCGTCGAACAAATCAATTGCCTTCAACCCCGGCTTATCGGCCAGCTGCTGCGTGCGCCAAAATTTGCTCAGCAACTGATGATGTTCGGCGTTGCCAAATTCCATGTGCGAGGCCAAGGTATTCGCCAGCCCACCCACTTCTCGTCCGCCCATGGCATTGGGTTGTCCGGTGACGGAAAACGGGCCGGCTCCAGGCTGGCCGATACGCCCGGTGGCTAAGTGACAATTGAGAATGCTGTTGACCTTATCGGCGCCACGAGTGGACTGGTTGACACCTTGGGAGTAGAGCGTCATCACTTTCTCAGTTTGTGCAAACCATTCAAAGAAGGTTTTCAATTCGGCGACATTAAGCCCGAGCTTGTCGGCCAGCGCTTGCAGATCACTGCCGTCTTCCATGGCGCACATCAAGGCGCGATTAAAGCCCTCTGTGTGTTTTTGGACGTAGCGCTCATCAACCTTTTGACAGTTCGCCAGAAAACTCAACAAGCCATTAAATAGCGCGACATCGCCGCCAGGTTTTAGGGCCAAATGCAGATCGGCGATTTCGCACGTGTCAGTGGCTCGGGGGTCAATCACCACAATTTTCATATCGGGGCGTTGCTGTTTGGTGGCTTTCAAGCGCTGATAGAGCACCGGATGGCACCACGCGAGGTTGGAGCCAGTAATGACCACCATATCGGCTTGCTCGAGATCACTGTAGCAACCGGGAACGGTATCGCTACCAAAGGCTCGCTTGTGTCCAGCAACACTCGATGACATACACAGGCGTGAATTGGTGTCGATATTGCCGGAGCCGATAAAGCCCTTCATTAACTTGTTGGCGACGTAATAATCTTCGGTGAGTAACTGCCCCGAGACATAAAAGGCCACTGAGTCGGGGCCGTGTTCGGCGATGGTCTGTTCAAAGCTCTTGGCCACGTGATCGAGTGCGCTGGGCCAGTCGGTGCGCATCCCATTAATAGAGGGATGTAATAGTCGGCCGTCCGGGATTACGGTTTCGCCGAGGGCAAGCCCTTTAGAGCACAATCGACCAAAGTTCGCTGGGTGTTCCTTGTCGCCGCGAATTTCAAGTTCTCCATTCGCTTTTGGGCGGGCTTCAATACCGCAGCCGACGCCACAGTATGCGCATGTACTTTTCATCCAGGGACTAACCGAAGCTGTTGTCACAATTTCTGACTCCACACTAATTTAGGTTGAATTGGTGTCTTAGACCAATCTCAAATTTGTATCTTAGGAGTCTTCAAGCAATAACTACGCCAACCGGCAATCCAGCGATGGACGTCTGTTGTTTCTTTAATAGGGACCCGCTCAGTCACTGGTTTTTTCTTAATAAACCCTTTCAGTTTTCTTAGATTGTCGTCCTAATTTACTATTTATGCACTGTTCTTGTGCAATATTTATATGATGTCTAGGCAATCACATGAAGTTGATATTCTCTTTTTAATCGTATTTGGGGGCTTTAATGGTGCGTCTGTGTTCTTTTGTGGTGCGTTCAGGTGCGTTAAAAAATAAAAGTAGAGTGTTTGAGCGGGGCAGAAATACGAAGACTGAGCAAGATTTGTATTTCGAAAAGATTGTAACTTCATGATTTGTAACGATATTATTTTTTTCTATAAGAAAAATGAGTAGCTGGCACTGTCTTTGCTCTATCTCTGATAACACAACCGGTTTCATTGCACAGCAGTGAGCCTCTGCACCAAGAGAGTAGAGACATGTCAGCCAACGACGTAGTGAGATTTAAAACGAACCCCAAGGCATCGAATGCCAAGCCTGGAAAAGTATGGCTCGTGGGTGCTGGTCCCGGTGATCCCGATCTACTGACGGTGAAAGCTCTTCGGGTGATCCAGCAAGCCGATCTCATCTTGTTCGACAATCTCGTTAGCCAAGCGATTCGCGATTTATTTCCCTCGTCTACACCGGCTTTTTACGTGGGCAAGATCAAAGACGCGCACTCCATTCCGCAAGAGCAATTGAATGAGCTGTTGGTCGAGAAAGCGCTGCAAGGCTTGAACGTCTGTCGAATCAAAGGTGGCGATGCCTTTGTTTTTGGTCGCGGTGGTGAAGAAATGCTGCGAGCTAAACAAGAGGGTGTCGAGGTTGAGCTTATCCCAGGTATTACCGCGGCTGCAGGTTGCACGAGCTACGCCGGTATTCCTCTGACTCATCGCGGCGTCTCTCAGGGGTGCACCTTTGTCACTGGGCACGCCGAGCGCGAATTAGGGGTGAACTGGAACTCCTTGGCGCACCTTGATCACACTTTAGTGTTCTACATGGGGCTCAGTAAAGCCGAGATGATCAGCTCCAATTTGATCACAGAAGGTTTGGCCGCAGATACGCCTGCCGCGCTTATTGAAAACGGTTGCTGCCCAGAGCAGCGAGTTATTCGCGGACAGTTGCATGAACTGGCCTCCATGGTGGAGCGCGAAAGCGTGAAATCACCCGCGCTGATTGTGGTCGGCGACGTGGTCAAGCTGGCCGATAGTCTCGACTGGTTCAAGCCGCTAATGGATCAAACAAATTCCCAAAAACAAATTCAAAAATTATCAGCCTGATATTGAGGATGTGTCATGAGTAAGCAACGTGTAGTAGTCGTCGGCAACGGAATGGTTGGCCACAAGTTTATCGATAACTTGGTGAACGATACCGACGCCGATCAGTATGAGATCGTTACCTTTTCGGAAGAGCCGCGCTTGGCCTACGACCGAGTTCAATTGAGCAGCTACTTCAGCGGTGCAACCGCTGAAGATCTGGCCATGACCGATGAAGGTTACTACAACGACAAGGGCGTTAATTTTGTTCTCAATGATAAAGTCAGCGAGCTGAATACCACCGAGAACTATGTGGTGACCGAAAGCGGTCGCAAAGAAAGCTACGACAAGTTGGTGTTGGCGACAGGTTCTTTTCCGTTTGTTCCGCCAATTCCCGGTAACGATCAAGAGCATTGCTTGGTCTATCGTACTATTGAAGACTTGGAGGCCATCAGCGCATCTGCCAAACAGAGTAAGGTTGGCGTGGTTGTGGGTGGTGGTCTGCTAGGTTTGGAAGCTGCCAACGCATTGAAAGCTGCTGGTCTAGAGACCCACGTGGTGGAATTTGCACCGCGCCTAATGGCGGTTCAGCTGGATGAGGGTGGCGGCACGCTGCTGCGTCGCAAGATCGAAGACTTGGGCGTAAACGTTCATACCGAAAAAGCCACCAGCGAAATTGTTGCTGGTGAAACCTGCCGCTATCGCATGAACTTTGCAGACGGCAGCCATTTAGAAACCGATATGATTTTGTTTTCTGCCGGTATTCGTCCGCAGGATGAATTGGCTCGTCAATTCGATCTCGAAATTGGTGAGCGCGGCGGCATCGTCGTGAACGACAACTGCCAAACCAATGTCGACAACGTCTACGCCATCGGCGAATGCGCATTGTGGGAAGGCCGGATTTATGGGCTGGTAGCGCCAGGCTACACCATGGCGAAAGTAGCGGTATCGCACATTACTGGCGGCGCAGATCAGTTCAAAGGCGCCGACATGAGCACCAAGCTGAAGTTGCTGGGTGTTGACGTTGCCAGTATCGGTGATGCCCACGGCAACACGCCGGGTGCACAATCCTATACCTACAATGATGAAATCGAGCAGGTCTACAAGCGCTTGATCGTTTCCGAAGACGGCAAAAAAGTGCTCGGCGCGGTATTGGTGGGTGATGTTGAAGCTTACGGCAATCTATTGCAGTTGATGCTCAACGATATGGATCTTCCAGAAAACCCAGCAGGCTTGATTTTACCGGCAGGCGACGGTGAAGCTGCGGCTGGCCTTGGTGTGGATGCGCTACCCGACAGTGCTGTTATCTGCTCTTGCTACGACGTCACCAAGGGCGACTTGCAAAAAGCGGTTGCTGAAGGCGCCACTGATATGGGCGGCATTAAAGCGGCCACTGAAGCCTCCACCGGTTGTGGGGGCTGTGCGGCTTTGGCTAAGCAGGTGTTGGATTCAGAGCTGGCTAACCTTGGCTACGAAGTGAAGAACGATATTTGTGAGCATTTCGCCTACTCCCGTCAGGAGTTGGCTGACATTGTCCGCATCAAGAAAATCAAAACCTTTGATGAGCTACTAGAAAGCCATGGTCAAGGTCTGGGTTGTGAAGTCTGTAAGCCAGCTGTGGGATCGATCCTTGCCTCCTTCTGGAACGACTATGTACTCGAAGATGCACACATTGGATTGCAAGACACCAATGACATCTTCTTGGGTAACATGCAAAAAGACGGTACCTACTCCATTGTGCCACGTGTTGCCGGCGGTGAAATTACACCAGATAAACTGATCGTGCTGGGTGAGGTTGCCAAAGAATTTGATCTCTATACCAAAGTGACTGGCGGTCAGCGCATTGACTTGTTCGGCGCTCAGCTGCACGAATTACCGATCATCTGGAAGAAATTAGTAGATGCAGGCTTCGAAACCGGTCACGCCTACGGTAAATCTCTGCGTACGGTGAAGTCTTGTGTCGGTAGCACTTGGTGTCGCTACGGTGTTAATGACAGTGTGGGCTTCGCCATCAACCTTGAAGACCGTTACAAAGGTCTGCGCTCACCACACAAAATCAAATTTGCCGTGTCAGGTTGTACCCGTGAATGTGCCGAAGCCCAGTGCAAAGACATTGGTGTGATCGCCACCGAGAACGGTTGGAACCTATATGTGTGTGGTAACGGCGGTATGCGCCCACGTCATGGCGATCTATTCGCCACTGATCTAGATGATGAAACCCTGATCAAATATGTCGATCGAGTGTTGATGTTCTACATTCGCACCGCAGATCGTCTGCAGCGTACCTCCGTTTGGTTGGAGAACCTGGAAGGTGGCCTAGACTACCTGAAAGAAGTGGTTATCGACGATAAGCTTGGCTTGGGTGAAGAGCTAGAGGCGGAGATGGAAGCCAGTCTGGGCAACTATCAATGTGAGTGGAAAACCACCATCGAAAACCCAGAGAAGCTCAAGCGTTTCCAGCATTTCATCAATACAAAAGAGGGTGATGATAGCTTGGCTTACGTTGTCGAGCGGGGGCAGCGTCGACCGGCTACCAAAGAAGAGCGTATTCAATCAGTAGAGTTGGTCGACTGATTGAAACGCTGTGAAGTGGCGGAGTGTTTCTTGCTGTGGGCACCTCATTAAGAGTTGCTCTTCAGGAGTCGCAAGATAAGAGTTGGTCGAAGAGTGCTATCCGCGAGACGCCACTAACACCGAGTATCAAAGCCGTCGAGCTGCCACTGCCGTTCGACGAGTCAAGCCAGAGTTGTCTGGCATAAAGAAATAAATTCCGAAAGGAGAGTTTTATGAGTAACTGGATAACTGTATGTCGCCAAGAAGATCTGAGTCCTAGCACTGGCCTATGTGCTCTGCATCAAGGTGAGCAGGTGGCGATATTTTTCTGTGGTCAAACCTCTGATTTATACGCCGTATCTAACTACGATCCTATTGGCGAGGCCAACGTGCTTAGCCGTGGGCTGATGGGATCACTGGGTGACGCCGTAGTCGTGGCATCGCCCTTGTATAAACAACACTTTAATCTAAAAACAGGCGAGTGCCTGGAAGATCCCGAGCATAAGTTGAAAACCTACCCGATTCGTCTGGAATCGGGCGAGGTTCAGCTGCAGGCCGCTTGACCTTATCGAGCTTTTTAAGTTGTTCTCTGCACTTGGGGCGCGTTGCGCCCCTTTTTTTGTGCTCAATTAAATAAACACGACGTCTCTCAAGAATCTGATGATCCGTCGATTGCACCGGCGCTAACGCATCCATTGGACTGAGTACGCCCTTGCCGCCGCGAATGATAACGTGCGTATACATCTCGGTGGTGGATATAGTGTGTTTTCTCTGCTCACGGTTTTTGCTGTAGGTTCTGTTCACAATCCCAGAGTTAGAGTCGGCACAGAGTTTTTTTTGGCGTGGCTCTGTTGGGGGCGGTATTTCAACTGTTGGTAATCTGGTATCTCTATTACTCGATTGACGTTCCTTCATATGCGAGACATGCAATGTATGGCACGATCCTTCTTGGTAATCTATGGCTATGTTTATTCATCTTTGCTTTAGAGTAACGTTATGAGTGATCTAGTAAGTAGCTCTCTGTCGGCGGCCTCTTCACACTCGAGAGATTCCTAATGCTATTGTTATCTCTTGTGTCAAAACACCTCATAAATCGTGCCAATAGAATGTTGCTAAGTTGATCTGTATTAGGCAGTCTTACAGCCAAGATTCTGAATTTCGAGAAGAATAGTGAAAAAAATAGAAGTAGCAGCCTCGGTCATGGTTGCCCTGATGGCCATTTTGCAGGCGACTTATGGGGTCTATGCCTATCTAGATCCATCTGCATTTTCCGAGCTTAGAGGCACAGAATTATTCTCTGTAGGGGATTCTGACTGGGTAGCAATTTATGCCTCTAGAACCCTATTTGTGGCTTTCATCATTGGTTTTCTATTGATACGTAAAGAATTCAAGTTGCTGATGTGGTCTGCGTTATTTGGCACAGTTATGCCGATTACCGATGCGTGGCTCGCTTACCAAGCGGGTGCTGAAAGTGTGGTTGTCTATAAACATATAGCGACCATTGTTTATCTCCTGATAACGTCTTTTCTGTTGAGATTTGTGCGAGCTGAAGATTGCCGTGTTTAGTTGGGCGTTGTCGTTTGCTCCGGTTGCGAGCTAGTCCCTTTCGACTACTCTGATCGTTAGCTTTTCTGTGTTGGGTTTCTAGGAGAGTGACATGTTAGAGAAGATCTGTCCGTGGTGCAGTGAGCCAGCATCGGTCAACCAGCTTGGTCGCCGGCCGCTACAAAAATCGTTAAAGTGGTATCAGTTCTCTAGAAATGTACAGGTATGTCCATACTGTGCAGGACCAGTAAAACTTGGAGGTAAGGCAGCTTGGTTCATGGTTTTAGCATTGCCTGCGTTCTTGTCGTTCTTAACCGAGGCATTCATAGGCTTCAATTTTTTGGAAGCTATGGGGACAACAACTATTGGATGGGCGCTTTTTGCAATCGATTGCGCTGCCGCCTATTACTTTGCCGTTTTTGAAAAAGTAGAGAATAGATAACAGTTCAATATTCAGAGCAGTATGTTTCGCAGGATGATAGGCTAGATTTCTATTATCTAGACGCAAAACCACATCGATAAGGATTGAGAAAAGGGGACGGAGGGATTAAATGTTGATCATTAGAACTGTTGTTCATTTAATAATCCCTCCGTTCCCTTATCTTCCAGTATTCAGAGCAGTATGTTTCGCAGCATGACAGGCTAGATTTTAATTATCTAGACGCAAAGCCACATCGATAAGGATTCACGATGATCGTAATATACGGCGTAAGGGAAAAACTCAATCCGATAAAGGCAATACTGTCTGATGTTGTCCATGGATGTATGCAGACCGAGCTTGGAATGCCCGAGGATAAGCGAGGGCATCGTTTTATCCCGTTAGAGCGAGAAGATTTCTACTATCCCAGTGGCCGATCAGATGCGTATACGGTGATAGAGATAAACATGATGTCTGGTCGTAAGCCGGAAACACAAAAGTCTCTAATCAAGGCGCTGTTTCAAGAGATTGAATCCCAGTTACACATCGCACCAATTGATATTGAAATTACCATTAAGGAGCAGGCGCCCTACCAATGGGGCTTTAGAGGCATCACCGGAGATGAAGTCACAGATTTAACTTACAAGGTTAATGTGTAGCCTAGCTTTTCGGTTTCTCTCTGTCAGCCCTCATGAGTGATAATATATCCGCTATTCTTGTAATTCACGTCTATAGAAGAAATGAAAGAGAAAAGGGGACGGAGGGATTAGAGAAAAGGGGACGGAGGGATTAAATGTTGATCATTAGAGCTGTTGTTCATTTAATAGTCCCTCCGTCCCCTTTGTAGTGGCATAGTGAATTTGGCCACCTAATTAGAGGTGATACACTCACCGCCATTAACTAGGTGTCATTTATGTCCAAAAGAACCAGAC
>PANW01000082.1 GCA_002707785.1 Cellvibrionaceae bacterium
ACTCTTGCTTTGTGCTTCTGTCATTTTAGTTGTCTCCTGTTTTACAACTAATTTTTGTGTTCTATCTATGTTCCCGGATCAGCAAATATTTGCCCATATGGGGTTCTAGGGATTTTGCCTCCATATATTGCAAAAACCTCTGTAGCCCTCGTTATTCCTGGCCTGTAGAGAGGTATCAATTTTCGTTTCTCGGCCGATAGCCCTCAATCGGTGCCATTAATTCATCCAGTTTTGGCAGTTCTCCCGTCGGCGCGAACGTGTACGTACCCCGGAAGTTGATATTCTCCCAGGCCACAGGTGAGGCCCGCTTCACTGTTTCCTGGTATCTTTCATTGCGCTGTTCCTCGAAGCTGTCCAGCAGGTTACTGAGTACTTTCGAGTTGAAGTAGATGATGGCATTAGCCACCAATCGGGCACTTTCGTTCCAGATCTGTATCTCCTCATCGCTATTGCCTCGGAACCGGTCGCTGTTGACGTTGCTGATTGCCCGACGCAGCTGGTGATAAGCTTCACCCCGGTTCAGCGCTCGCTGCACGTGGTTTCTAAGGCTAGCGTCATCGATGTAATTCAGCAGATATTGGGCCTTTAGCAGTCGGTTGTATTCGGTCAGTGCCTTCAGTAACGGGTGGTTGTGCTTGTAGCCGGAGAGTTTACGGACCAACGTGGCTTGGTTGGTTTTCCGGTGAGCCAGTGAGACTGCGATTCGCTGGATGGTGTCCCAGTGATCCATGATACTCTGCGTGTTAATCGGTTTGCGCAACGATAGTTTCACGCGCTGATTCTCATCTTCGGTGATGTTGAACAGCTCGTTGATGACCTTGCCAACCTGGGCATATCGGGGTGCGAACCGATAGCCGAACAGATCGAGCAAGGCAAAGTTCACATGGTTTACCCCATGGGTGTCAGTAGAGAGCGTATCTGGGATGATCTCAGTACTATTGTTCATCAGCAGGTCAAAGATGTAATGGGATTCATGTTCGTTGGCGCCGATCACCCGGGCATTGATTGCCATATGATTGGCATTCAGACTGACCGCCGAGACACCTTTACTGGTACCGAAGTATTTTGAGGAATACCGTGTGCGGAACGTCTCGCGCTTGGCTTCGAACTTCTGGCCATCGGCACTGGCATGCAGACTGTCATCCTGAATGTTGTAGTGCTTGAAGATGCTCAGTCGTGTGGTGGCGTTGTTGATACGGTCATTGGCCGCATTCAAGGTTTCCAGCCGAAGGTAGTTCGCTTGGATAGTACTGAGCTGATCGTAGGTCCGATCGGAGATCTGGGCGATACCATAGATGCCCTGATTTGTGGCATTAGCGATCAGGATCGCCAACAGATCCACTTCGTACTGACGGCTTTTCGAACTCATGCCCAGCACATGCTCGAAGTCGTCAATGAACGCGGTATCCTGATCCACCACACGCAAGACATCAGCGACGCTGATCGCTCTCATTTGCTGGAAGAACGGATTATTCACCAGGTGTTTCTTGCTGGCTGTAGGCAACCGCCAAAGGTGTTTACCGCCTTTCGGGCGCAGAATCACGTCCCGATTGTCCGAGCGTTCCAAGTATTCGCTGACCTCGTGTAACCGAAAGGTCAACTCATCCGCCATGCGCGGGATCAGTCGCTTCGGATCCTCGCTGATTTTGGGTTGCTGCGTACCCTCGACTAAGGCCTGCTTCTGGCTTTTCCAGGTCTGTGGCTTCACCAGATCATCCTCTAACGCGCGATACCGAATGACTTCTGGCAGCATTAACTGGCCGTTTAACCGGTTGGGAATCTGCAGGTACAAGAACCATTCATACCTGGCTTTATCCATACTGCCATCGGGTTTCAGCAATAGTGGTCGTGTGGCTTTCGGCGGTAGACGCCGGTCAATGCAGGCATCTCCGAGCATATTGCCGGCGGTCAGATCCTGCCGAGCTTGATCTAAGACCCGAGCCAACCGTAGTGTTTTGTCGGTGCCTTCGATGCGCAGACAGCAAAATAGCGACCGTAACAGGCCGGTTCTCAATGTGGATTCCGTATCCAGGTGTTGCCAGAACGCTTCCTCTGCCGACTGTTTCTGATTGCTGAGATACCGGCAGACCGAACTCAGGTCGCTGGCATTGAGAAACTGGAACGCCTGTTGCTGTACAGCATGGAATGACGTATTGGGGTCGATACGATCATCAACGAACAGATGCAGGATCTCAGCGGCTTTACTCACGTTGCTAGCAGCCTTTTGCCAATCCCGATAGACCCGCTCCTGCGCCAGCTGATGCGCTCGTTGCTTCACCTGGCGAGAGTGATGGATGAACCCTTCTGCTATGCGTTCCAAGCCCTGCTGGTACCGAGATTGCAGGTAGCACAGCAGGTACAGGCACTGGTTAGCAGGCGACTGACGCTTAAGTTTAGCACCGTAATAATCAATCCGTTCGGCATAGTGCTGCTGGTTTTTCTGAGACAGAGAAAGTGAGGCGAGTACAGTCGTTACATCCGCCATCAACGGTTGAATGTGGTGATACACCGCCAGTTCTTTCTGCAGCTCGGTACCGGTGAAGTTGCGAGCGCTCCCGCGCAGCTGTGTTAATGTAAAATAGTCCTCACCGGAAACCAGTGTATGCAGCATAGTCGTTAAACTTTGGCTGCAAGCGGCGTTGATCTGATCATACAATCGTTGCTGATGCTGCTTAACCACCTGACTGACGATCTTCTGCAGGGTACTGTAGGCAGGAATGGTGATCTTCTGGTGGGCCAGGTACTCGATTGCTGCGTCAAAGAGTGCGCGGGGTGCCACCCAGCTTTCAGCGCAGACCAGTAAGTGTTCAACAAGCCGGGGTTGATGTTCCTTATCTTTCCAGTTTTCGAAACCGATAATGAATAAAATACGTTCATAGATGCGGGATTTTTGGTCCGCTTTCAGGCTAAAGCGCCGAAATTTCAGACCAGCAAAGTGATGCTGCGCAATAAATACCAAGTCATCCTGCATGGATTTATAGGTCGGGTTGAGTAAGATAGGTTTGCACTTGAAGTAGCCCAACAATGCAATGGCGATACAACGGTACTTGCGTTGTCGTATTCTGGATAGCTCCTCCAGTTCTTTATCATTCAGCGTGAAGTAAAACCGTTGATAAGACTCGTTGAAGGAAGGGGCGCTGTATAAATCCTCGATTTCACCGGCAGTGAGAATTGATAGCCGTTTGTTTCTGCTCATTCTTTGACCTAAAGGTCGAAGAAGATACCGAAATTTGGGCTAAATTAAAATTAATAGTCCTCTACAGGCCAGGAATGACGGGGGCTGCAGAGGTTTTTGCAATATTTGGAGGCAAAAACCCTGGGACCCCTAGATAACTCATCAAATACCGCTGATAACCGCGCAACACCGGCTCCACTTGTAAGCATTCCGTTTTCCACATTCATAAAAAACGGCGGCAGTTCATAACAAGCAACATCGATAACTCGATTGGCGGAGGCCGCACAGCAAATAGGCCAAAGCATCATCGCTAGAAAAAGTTTTACGCTTGTCGAATTTAGAGACTGCCGCATAACATCTATCAACTCTTTTCACCCACAAGTAGCTGCATCGCTGCCATGACTAACTATTAGCAGATATCCCCAGCTGCACAAATTTCAGCCAAGACCTGATGATACAAAATCACTTCTCGAGACCATCAAAACGCTATTGATAAATATATCAATTGTGGTGTATTGTTAACTCGATAATAAGGGAGACCGTGTTTATGACCATCGATGTGCGCAAATTCGAAATATCAGTTTCTAACGATACTCTGCAAGATCTTAAGCAGCGCTTAGCGCTCACTCGCTGGCCAGAAAAAGAAACCGTTAACGATTGGTCCCAAGGCGTACCGCTGGAAAAGCTCAAACAACTTTGCAGCTACTGGGAAGACCAATACGATTGGTCACGCTGCGAAAGAAACCTTAATCGTTGGCCACACTTCAAAACCGAAATCGACGGCCTCGATATCCACTTTTTACACATTCGCTCACCTCATAAAAACGCCACGCCAATGATTATGACGCACGGCTGGCCTGGCTCTATCATCGAATTTGCCGATGTTATTGAACCCCTAACGGAACCCGAAAAACACGGAGGTACTGCAGACGACGCATTCCACCTGATCATTCCGTCTTTACCAGGCTTTGGGTTTTCACAAAAACCAACATCGACCGGCTGGAACGTGGAGCGTATTGCGAAGGCTTGGACAACTCTAGTGAAACGCCTTGGCTATCGAGAATTTGTCGCTCAAGGCGGCGACTGGGGCTTTGTCGTTACCTCCGCCATTGGAAAGCTTGCACCGCCAGAGTGTTTAGGCATTCACGTAAATATGCTCATGGTAGAGCCCGATACATCGACCATGGATCAGCTCACACCACAAGAAAAGGCTGCACTGGATGATATGGCATTTTACCAAGATCATGACAGCGGCTATGCGAAACAACAATCAACACGTCCGCAAACCATCGGCTACAGCCTTGTCGACTCCCCTGTTGGGCTCGCTGCGTGGATTTACGAAAAGTTCTACGCTTGGACCGACAATAACGGTCAACCGGAAGACGCCATAGAGCTCGATAGGATACTCGACAATATCATGATGTACTGGATCAACAAAACAGGTGCGTCCGCTGGGCGACTTTACTGGGAAAGTCTCGCTGATATTGCTGGGAAAACTGTTAATTTACCAACGGGCGTGAGCATCTTTCCCAAAGAAATATTTCGCCCATCACAGCGCTGGGCCGAACGCTATTATCGCGATATTTTTTACTGGAGCGAAACTGAAAAAGGCGGACATTTTGCGGCTTTTGAACAACCCGAACTATTTGTTAATGAAGTCCGCCAATGCTTTTCGGCATTAAAAGCTCATCATCAAAAACGCTAAGTACATCGATAAACTCTCTCGGCGTACACTCAGTACGCCAAGATATTTTTGTTAAACACCGGCGATATACCCATCCACCAATGACGTCACAGTTTCTAACACGTCGTCGCGTGATGATCCCGCAAACCGCATTTGAGCAATCATGTGCGCCGCACCCACAATCACTCGCGAAGCTAACTCAGCATTTACCGACTGGGCAATAGTTCCCTCGCGTGCACCACGCAGTAAAACGACTTTGACACCACCGGTTGCATGCTTATAAAACTCCAGGTAGCTAGCCCACAGGCGCCCACGAATAGCCACACTCCACTCTAACCACACTTGAATGTAGTCGGGATGGCGATCGATCGTATCGCAAAACTCCATCAGAATATTGATAATGATGTCCGGCGCGGCGGCACTATCTTCAAAGTGCTTTTCGACAACCTCGTGTATTAAGAAACGAGAAATCTCGGCAATGACCGAATCCACCATATTCTCTTTCGTAGGAAAGTAATGGAACGTGGTCGGTACCGAGACCCCTGACATTTCAGCGACATCACTGTGGTAGGCTTCGCCAATACCTTTTTTGGCGCAAATACTTAACGCACTGGCGAGTAATTGTGCTTTTCGTGCCTCGGGTGACATGCGAACGGCTCGCGCACGAGGCTTACCATCCGAACCGCTATTCGTCGTTTTTTTGGTCACACGAGAAACGGAAGCCTTCTTAACCACAGCGCAGGTACCTTATTTAGCAATAAAGCCTGAAAAGATACCATAAAAGGCCTATTCACCGCACTCTTTACCCCGCCACTAACGTCTGATTATTCTCAACCAGCGGTCGTTAAGAATTTGTCAAAGCGTATCCGTGAGCTAAACATACCTTTGTCTTTAAGCACATCAACGGCGGCATCAATCATGCCCGGAGGACCACAAAGATAACCCTCACTATTGCGTAGCGACTCCGGTGTTATCCGCCGCACAACATCTGTGATTAAACCGACTTCGCCAGCCCACAAGTCGTCCTCTGGATTCGATAGTGCTGGATAATAATTAAAGTTCTCTAAGTCTGCCGCCAACGATCGAATTTGCGCGCCCCAGAATAGATCACGCTGAGTACGAGCCCCGTAAAAGAACACTATTTCTCGCAGGGATTTTTCGGCGGCTAACTGTCTCAACATTGACATAATCGGTGCCATACCCGAGCCACCGGCAATCATAATGATTGGCGCATGTGTATCGACAACACCAAATTGGCCATAAGGTCCTCGAATCTCTAATGCATCACCAGGCTTTGCCTCGTTCTTAAGGTAGTGACTAAAATAACCGCTCGGTATTTGTTTAATCAATAACTCAATAAGGCGTGAATCTCCATCCGCATTTGCCATAGAGAATGCACGCCACTGGCCCTCTTCAGCTTTACTTACCTCCAAATATTGGCCAGATGAAAATTTGAAGTTTTGATCCGTATTGCAACGCATAACAACGTGAGCAATATCGTGCGTCACCCAGTTAAGTGCTTCGAGTGTTACGGTGTATTGAGCCACTGGAAATTCTGGCGTTAGCTCTTGTTCGCTATAATCGTCACTTAACTGCAGCACCAGATCTTCTTCGGGCAGCGCGCAACACAACAGAGCAATATCGCTGTCTATTTCTTCCTCCGAAATGGCCGTTGCATGATCATTGTGCTCGACATAGCCCTCGACCACCTGAACCTTACAGGCACCGCACCCACCATGCTTACAACCGTGACGCATTGAAAGACCCGCCTTAAAGGCGGCCTCCAAAACGGTTTCATCATCTTGGCACGGGAATTCCACCGCGAAAGGCTCAAGCCTGACCAGATAACTCATACCACCTCCGGTTCACTTCTCGGCGGCATCGGCGGGCGCTCAACCACGTAGTCACACGCCTTGATATCATCAAGCGTCCACATGCGCTTGGGATTGAGCTCAGGCTGGGCCATTAAGGTTTTTCCATCATCGCGGACATAACCTAGCGCCTGAATCACTTCTGATAGCTCTTTCCCTTCGTACAGATCATAAAAGCTCTTTGAGCCGACGTATCGATCGGCTTCTTTGCGGAAAATATGTTCACAACCATCCGAACATAAGCAATAGTCTTTACCACGAAATAGAACCGAACGTGGGCGTGCTAAATCTTGTCGCGGAAAGATCGTTGGCCGATTACATACTTGGCAAAAATTTGGCAACCCACCTAGCTCTTTCAGAATCAATTTACGATTATCGGGGTCTTTACAGTCGTTATAGGCCTCCCAGAAAGCACCAAAATTCTCTGTAAAACCGGGGTACTTCTCTTCAAACCATTCAAAATCGTTCTCGTTCAAGCCATCGAAACGATGAAAGAACACCGGCCAAGCGCCAAATAAATACACAGCCGTTGTGTGAGAGGTCCAGTCCAGGTCGGTGACCATTTGATCGAGAAACTTTGGCGGCTTTATGCCGAATTTTTCGAGTTTTTGATAGAACCCACCATAAAAATCGTCCATGACCCAGCGCATAGTCATCTCTTTACCCGACTCCGTACGCTTGTTAACAAAATAGTCGGAAAATAACATGTTGCCCGTACCAAAACTGCAATGGATCCGCCACGACCATTTGTCCATCGCCTCTTGGATCATCGGTATATTGCGATCATCACTCAGGAGCGCACTCAAAGTCGACCAACCATTAGCCATGTGGCGAGCCTCGTCAGACTGGATCGTCATCATGGTCGACGCCATCATGTCATCACCGTGCGCCGCAGCAGCCGAAGACAGCCCCACAAAAAATAAGTTGGTATAAGCTGTTTCGATAAACACCTGCAACCCAATCGAAGTCTCAACAGGGTCACTGGTCATCAAATCCTCAACCATTGAGCGAAATATGGCACTGCCTACGCTGTTGGCGTTGGCTTTTGCGGCAATGTCATACCCAACAGGATCTTTCCAGTTACGCATATGATGGCGAATCACATTCATCTCAAGGTTCGAGTGACGCATCTCATCGAGCATCTGCATCATATAACCTTGACGCAATTCAACCGGCGCAACCGTTCTCGCCATTCGCCCCATCGCGCGGGCGGCGGCGTATTCAACGCCGACCAAATTCGACAATCCGAATTTCATACCCTCCATCCAGCGTGCATCAGGCTCGCCTGTACTGAGTCGAGTTGATGCTTCTAGCAGCGCATAGTGACGGTCATCTTTTTCAAGCTCTTGCTCACAATACTCACGCACAAATGTTTTAAACGGGTCGTTAGGCTTGGTATCTTTAATAAAAAACCGCGTTGTCTCTACCGATTTTTGTTCTGGGGTAATATAAGTAGGTTCCCACTCGAGGTCTTTGACTCGGTCGTACGCTTCTGTGATTTTCATATCAAGCTCTCAATATCTGTTAATTATTGGGCGAAAATACATGTACGGCGACAAAATCGTCGCCCACTTCAATATCGCCTTTATACGTGGTTAGAACAGCCAAGAATTTTGACGTTGAATAGGGGTATCCCATTTCGGCGCTAAGACTTTCCATATCAAAGCGCAACGTTTGATTATCAACGGTTAAAGACAGATAGGACTCGTGATCCTCGACGCTTAGTTCAGGGATGTTATCGAGCATATAATCGGCGATTATCTCTGCTTCTTCGCCGCCGATTAATTTTACCGATACCGAATTATTGGGTTGTAAATTACTCATATCACTCCTTACACCAACACCAGATCAAGGCTGACTTTAATGCGATCAAAATCCCTATTCACACGTTTGTAAGCTTGTTCAAAACTGACTGCCGCATTGGGCATACGAGAAAACAAAGGCGCCAAGCCTTCACAGGCGGCCCGCACGTCATCAATCCATTCGACCAGCCACGCGTTAATAACATCTCGGTTTTCTGGAGCCTGCTCGCACAACAAAGCAATGAATGCATCGGTAGTGACACGCCGAACTTCGCGATCGGCCTCCGCACCTTCTGCAATCACGGAGGTAACGCTGTCGCCATGCACTGAGGCATTTCGCAGTACTAACTCACGGTTAAACAGTGAAGAAAACAGTGGCTCTACTAAGCAATTAATGACGATATTAATCTCACCCCAGTCGCGCGCTGCCAGTAGACGCTCAATCAGCCTACGCGCGGGCTGCCAATGCTTCGCCTCCAGCCAGACTTGCTTACAACCTGCATCCGAAAAGCCTTCAATATGCTTTTCCAATTCCAAACCATAGAGTGTGATGTCTTGTGCGTGACGATCTTTTTCTACCGCCTGAAACACTATAGGTTGTGCAATCACGTCAGAGCCGGCCTCTCGTTGAGCCTGGCAAAACGCCATAAACATGCCATATTCGGCGTAGCGATAAGCACAATAATCATTGCTTAGAAAATCCAGCCACAGGCCATTAAAGCCATCAAATAAAGACGCGCGAGCTGCACCGGCAACGGCCTGCTCAATCGCGCGGCCGGTATCGGCTTGGCGTTTTACAAACGGCTTGAACCACTCCGCACTTGGGTCTCGATACGCCCACCAGTCGGTTGCACGTAACAACGTCGAATCATCATTCCAGATGGGCCGACCATTTTTGTCGTAGTTAAACCAGCCCTGTGCAGCAAAATTTTTAGGATCCCACTGTGTGTGCAGTGTGATCTCTTCATACTGGGTCGCTCTGCGCTTGGCAGGCTTAATATAGGAAAAAGACGACGCTTTCTTAGATGCCCTGCTACGGGTTACAGACACTTAACTATCCCTCACGATTTATAACTCTGGTAACTGCCTAATCATCGAGCAGCGCCCAGACCTTTATTGATATTAAGATCAATATAACCAGTATTGACCCGCATATCAATATGAATTTAGAGCGAAAAAAAGCCCAGCAATAGGCGTTATCCGCCCGAGCTGGACCGCTGGCTCTAGCAGACCTTAAAACTTGTACCGAGCCTCGATACCATAGGTGCGCGGCTCGCCACGAATGGCGTGATCGTAGCCAAAAGATGACGTATCAAAACCAGAAACCTTGTAGTATTTATCGGTTAAATTCTTGCCCCACACGCCAAGCTCCAGATTTTCAGCCGTATAAACCAGACGCGCATCCAGCAAGGTATATGCCTCCTGCCCCTGCTTTGACTCACCAGGGCCATTAAGCGATGTCTTATCATCGTTAAATGGATCAAACCACGTATCATCTTGATAGCGCACCGTAGTAGACAACTCTAAATCGCCATCGGCGATCTCCATAATGCGCCAATTCACAAACAGATTTGCCGTCACCTCGGGCGCGAACGGAAATTGATTACCGCCAATATCAAAGCCATTAATCACGACACCATCGTCATACTCTGATTTTAAGTAACCTGCGCTCAACGACGCATAGACATCATCTGTAATGTTGCTTTCGAGCTCTATTTCAAGACCGCGCATCTCACCACTGGCATTACGTAGAAAGGTCGTTGCACCCACCACCTCCTGCACCTGCTGATCGGCATAATCATTAAAGTAGGCGGCCACATTTAACTGTAAACTGTCGTCGAGCAATCGTGACTTGACGCCGAATTCATAAGCATCAATAAATTCTGGCTCAACAAACGTCACCTGCGTCACCGACTGAGACGCTAAGCCATTAAATGTACCAGCTCGATAGCCACGACTGTAACTCGCGTACAGCATGACACTGTCGTGAAGGTGGTAATCAACCATGACCCTGCCTGTTACCTCATCAGATGAACCCTCTAGATCATCCATCGTCAGGCTGGTATTCGCAGCAGCCGCAAGTGGAATAGCGTTAAACTGTGCGACACCGTTAACGTTATAAAATGTCGAGCGAACATCCGCCAGAGTGAAATCATCTTCGGTATAGCGCAGCCCTGCCGTTAAACGAAGGTCTTCACTCAACTCGTGTGCAATCTCTGCGTAAACCGCTTTAGATTCGCGGCGCTGGGTAAAGGAAGAATTTGTTTGAAAGCCAGTCGCCAAAATACCAAATAAAGAACTCGTAGGATCGGCAGAGCCCGCCACAAAAGAGCCCAACTCCATGTACGAGGCTACCGGTGGATTAAATGCGGGAAACTCAGCAATACCAGCGTAATCCATCGCCGCCGATATTCCTGCGGCCAGAGGCGTGGTCGCGGCCAGCGCGTCAAAAGCCGCTTTAGGAATACCGGCGAGGTCTTCAAGCGGCGCAAAAAACGTTTGGTCATTGTCGGTCGCAACCTCATCTTCACCATAATAAGCGCCGACAATTAATTTGGTATTATCGCCTTGCCACGTCAGACGCAGATCTTGATTAAATTGGTCAAAGTCCGACTTAAAATGTGCGTAGCAAGCCGCTATTGGCATACCGTCACAGTCATTTTGAATATCGTACTTACCCTCTTGGTAACCAGTGATTGTTGTGAGTGACAGGCTGTCTGACAGCGACCACTCCAATGTTAACGTATAGTCATCAGCCTCAGCGATATACTTTCCATTCTGATCGGTTACAACCTCGTCATCATCCAATCCAAACATGGCACGACTGTAACCAAACACATTCTCGGTCAGACCGTCGCCGTTAATATCGGCAAACTCATTACTAATGGGCACCGTTCCCCAAGGCTCTGAACGGCCGATGGTGGCGACAAAGCGAGCTTCGAAATCATCTGTTGGCGTAAACAGAACGGTGAGCCGACCCGCTGAGTCATCAATCGAGGCCATGTCCTCATTAGTGACTGCGTTAACCGGCTTCGTCGATGCGCCCGTTGTTAGCAAATCAACCATGCTTGGAATTGTGGAAGGCGTTTTATTTTTTAAATACCCGTCACCTTGATTTTCAGTGTACGCCGCTCTGATTGCCAGAACATCTTCAATCAAGGTTGCATCGACTGCACCCTCAAGGTTCCAGCGATTATAATTACCGTATCGACCGCTGATATACCCATGAAAGTCACCCGCTGACGTCATCTCCGGCATTTTGGTGTGAACCGAAATAGCACCACCTGTAGTATTGCGTCCAAATAACGTACCCTGCGGGCCACGAATAACCTCTATTCTTTCAAGATCGAACAGCTGCATTCCGTGTGTTGGTCTGAACTGCTTATAGTCCTCATTGACATAAACACCGATTGGCGAAGCTGCATTGGCATTAAACTCATTAGCCACACTGACACCACGCAGGGCGAAATTGGGCTGCGAGCGGCCATAAGGCGACGACACAACCAAAGAAGGCACCATACCCGACATGTCCGATGTCTCGACAATCCCCTTTTGTGACAAGGCCACCGAGTCTAGTGCGGTGATTGCCAGAGGTATCGTCTGCTGCGACTCGGCCACCTTAGTGGCCGTAACCACAACCTCCTCCAAGGCAGGTGCCGCGGCCACCCATTGGCTCGCTGTGGCCAGCAACACGGCAGCCGATAATTTATTTTTATAAGTAATCATAGTTTCTCCGGATTTATTATTTTATGTTCTGCCTGCCCACAGAGTAGTCCCTAAGCCAAGCCCTCCTAACATCAAACTGGCACCCCCTAAGGCGCCACCTCCACCGTATTGACATCAAGATCAATAGAGATTAAAACCTTATTGACCTTTGTGTCAATAGAGCAATGACAGTATTGATAAATAAATCAATACCGGCTAGGATCACTAATGAGCTCAACTCAAATAATAAAAGCGCTTATTTTTGATGCGCACAAAAGGCTACAATTATAAGGGACGTTATTCTCATTATTAATTGAGCTATATGAATTAATACATAACTAGAGCGATAAACTACTATGCACTTAGCGTATCTGGATCAGGTCAAGAATCCTCCCAAAACTTCTCGTCGTAAAGCCTTAAAAACCTTGGGCGCCAGTATTTTAGTGGCGGGGCTAACACCATCAGTTGCGTTCGGCGGCGGCACCAGCAACAGCGGATTTCGCGGTAAAGGCCGCATGGGCATGTCAACTGGGGAAGATTGGATCGACACCTTCTTTACCGGTGGCGCCGATGAGATCATTCACTATTACGCCGACGATTTTGTGTTTGAAGACATCACCTTTTTTCAGGCCATTGACGACAAAGAAACCTTACACCGCGCTTTTGTTCCATTTAATGATGCCGGCCCCGACTCTCCGATGGGCGTTCATCAGTTCGATATTATTCGCTATGACGGTGGATTAGCGTCAGATCGGCGAGCTATTGCGCGGCCGCAAAAGCCCGAAGGCTACTCAAGCGAAGAGTGGGGAATGTGGTCGAAGGATACGCTATTAGGCATCGACCATGATTATGACGAATGGGCGGTAATGAACTGGGTCTGGCGTGCACAACATAACATGGACGATTTTTTGGGTATCACTGGCTGTAAAGGCAAAACCACCCACACCCGCGGCATTACATTTCACTGCTATCGCGACCGTAAAATTGTTCGCGAATTCACCTACTGGAATTACCGCGATGTCGCAATCCAGCTGGGAGCCGCCGCTGGCCCACAAAAATTCTGGTTAAACCCAGAACAAAATACTTAAAACATCAATACAACGAAAGGAGAGTTTTATGATAGGCGCCCCCGTCGACCACGAGCTCAATCTTGTTATGCAGTCCATCTTGACCTACGCCAGCTGGAGCATTGCCGCCATTATGCTTGCGATGGCCATTGCTAAAGATAAACGCGATAAATCGCCATTTTATAGCCTATTGGTGCTGGCCGGCTTGGTGGGCGCTTACGCCGAGCCACTCTACGATGTCGGTATGATGCTGTGGTTTTATACCCCTGGCATTTGGAGTCACTTCACCGCCTTCGATATCCCGCAACCCAACTGGACTCACAGCGGTTACGTCATCCTATACTCAGGCACTGCCATGCTGTTGTGTGAACGTCTGCGCAATGGTCTAGGACGCGATGGATTATTTCGATGGTTTGCCATTGCACTGGCTATGTCGATGGCGTTCGAAATCATTGCTATTCAGGGAGGTGCTTACGAATACTGGGGACCCCACGCATTTCGTATACTCGAGTACCCCCTCGTGATTGGTATACTGGAGGCAACTCAAGTCATTTTTTACGCACTAATCGCAAACCTATTACGTGAAAAAGCCAAATCTAAACGGGTGCTATTAAGCCTATTTATTATCTTTCCGTGCACATTTTTTATGGTCAACTTTGGCATGGGCTCGCCAATGATTATCGCACTGCACTGGCCAACGTCCAACCCATTACTGGTGCAAGCTGCGACTCTTATTAGTATTGGGGCGGCCCTATACAGCGTGTGGGCAGTCAGCACGATACTCCCTGGGAAGCAGGCCTCCTCAAGCTCCCAACCTGCGATAGCGTAACAAAAACCAAAGCAAAAAAAACCGGCGTATTCGCCGGTTTTTTTACGTCCAACAATCAACCCATAATTTTACTGATCAACTTTAGAGTCGAAGCCTTGTAAGGTGCTTTAAATAAACCTGCTGCACTGAAGAGACCTTGCTCGTAAGTACCGCGCGCGTGACTTAGCCGCTTAAATCCGTCGAACCCGTGATATGACCCCATGCCACTGTGACCTACGCCGCCAAGCGGCATGTTATCTTGCAGGACATGCGACGCCACATCGTTAACCACCATCCCGCCAGACACCGTCTCATATTGAAAACGGTCAATCTCCGTACGCGAACGACCGAAATAATACAAACCCAGTGGCCGCTCGTTGCGATTGAGATAGTCAATCACCTCACCAATGTCACTGTAGGTCTTCACAGGCATCAACGGCCCAAAAATTTCGTTGAGCATTGCCAACGAATGATCTGGCGGGTCAATGAATAATGTCGGTTGAATCTTACGACCACCGCTGTCGCCAATATCTCCCTCTGCGGCCAAACCTACCACTTCCACATCCAGTGCTTGCGCCTGCGTGACGTATGACATCAAACGTTGATAATGACGCTCATTAATAATCGACGCATAATCTGGATTGCTGGCAAAATCGGGAAAACATTCTCGCACCCAGCCCTTTGCTAACTCGATAAACTCTCCCAATAATTCTTTCTTTATAAACAGAGTATCAGGAGCCAAACAAATTTGACCAACGTTAAGTGTTTTGAACGTCATGACTCGCTCAACCAACTCTTTAACGTTAACACCTTCACCCGCGATGACTGGGCACTTACCCCCGAGCTCTAAGGTGACTGGAACTAAGTTTTTGGCTGCCGCCGCCATAACATGCTTTCCAACAGACGGTGCGCCGGTGAAAACCAAGTGATCAAACGCCAAGCCACTAAACGCCTCGGCGATATCAACCCCGCCCGTAAAAACACTCACTTGTGTTTCATCGAAATACTTCGCCACCAAGTTTTGCAGTAATTCTGAAGTATGCGGCGTGAGTTCCGACGGCTTAATCATCACTCGATTTCCCGCTGATAATGCATTGGCCAACGGCGAGAACGTTAACTGAATCGGGAAGTTCCAAGGCGCGACGATACCCACAACACCCACAGGCTGATAGTGAATATAAGCTTTAGCGCCTAATATATTAAACGGGAACTTAGCGCCTCTGTTTTCACGTCGCATCCATTTTTTGGTATGCTTGCGGCAGTATTTCAAACTATCGAGTGCCATAAAAATATCCGCAACTGTCGTCTGAAATTCCGGTCGATGGCCATAATCGCGCTTAACCGCGTCACATAATTGCTGACGATTTTCCTCTAACAACGCTATTGCACGATCCAGTCGATCCCGACGCTGCTCAAGTGTCGGATAGCCGTTAGCAACAAACGCCCCGCCCTGTGCATCAAGCACTCGTACCATTTCTGATGTCTTGGTTGCCACATCGTCTGCATCCGCTAGATTGCTTCCGGCCTGAACCTCCATCACAGCTTCCCGCATGGTTTCTCACCTCTGTTCATTGATTGATATCGGGACTGTCCCGATCTATTGCGTGAATACGCGTTTATAACGGGGGATTAGCAGGCAACTTTTCCAAGTCGTCCGCAATCTTTAACCACTCAACCTTCGACCGCCACCACATGTGCCCTCCCAGCTCCACCGAATTGGGATCATCTAGTGTCCCAACCTTGATAAATATGAGATCAGGCAGCTCAACAAGCTCGCTACACATGGGTGTACCGCAGTCAGGGCAGAATAAACGATTAACCGTGAGGCCATCGGAGCCTTTAACGCTGTAGGAAGCTAGTTTGCCATGCAGCTCGACACTCGCCCGCGGAAAATAAGCAACTGTCGAAAACGCGCTGCCCGACGCATACTGACAATCACGACAGTGACACGCACGGACATCCAACGCCGGAGATGAAGAGGTATAACGAACCTGGCCGCAACGACAGCCACCTTGAAGAATTAAAGACATGAGACTTTCCTGTTTATCGATCACTAAAAAAGCGGAAAGCCTGCAAAACACTGCATTAAATCGAGTGGCGATACCCTCCCAAATACCCATAAACAACGGAATCGACCGCACGCTCGATATCTTCCCGCGTACTTTTACCAAACTTCATGTGCGCCACCATATGCGCACAACTTAAAATCACTCGGCAGGCGACATCACAGTCAAGTTCAGGGTGCAACGACCCATCCCTTTGCCCGCGTAACAACAAGACCTTCAGTGCACGCAATGCCTTTTTTTCAAACGCAACATACTCGGTCCAAACAGGGCTTTGCACACTGGCACTCCACTGCAACCAGATGCGGATATAATCTGGGTGAAGATCTATCGCCTCGGAGAAGGCCAATAACATTTCCCCCACGGATTTCGCCGTAGGCCCGTCAGGCCTGACAATTCGAACCTCCACAAAGTCCTCAATCAGAAACCGAGCAACCTCCTCAATCACCGAACCCGTTAAACTTTCGCGAGTCGGAAAATAATGAAAAGTCGTCGGCACCGAAACATTTGCCCTCTCCGCCAAATCGCTGTGGCTCGCCTCACCTAAACCTCGCTCAGCAAACGCGCTCAAAGCACACTCTAAGAGCTGCAACCTGCGCTGTTCAGGCGACATACGCGACGCCCTTTGACGCCCTCCACCTTTAGCGGCATTTTTGACACCTGCAGACTTATCGCCCTTCTTAACCACCATTACCGACCACTCTCGACTGAATTTGATGGCTGATCATACCACCAATCATCAAGGTGATTAAGTAGCGTCAACGTACCCTACAGTGACATCCGTCAAGCATTACGCAGCTGATCTTTAAGTACTTTTCCCGCTGCATTGCGAGGCAAGGCCTCTACGAAGCGGTATTTGCGAGGTATCTTGTAGCCGGCAATATGGTCTCGACAAAAGTCGATCAATGCACTGTCACTAGGCAGCTGTCCCTCAGTAGCAACACATACAGCAACCACGGCCTCACCGAATTTTTCATCCGGCTCACCAATAACGGCAACATCAGCAATACCCTCGTGAGTAACCAGCGCGGCTTCCACCTCAGCGGGATAAACATTTTCACCACCACTGACGATCATGTCTTTGAGCCTATCTTTGATGTATAGATAACCATCATCATCCAGATAACCGGCATCCCCACTGTGATACCACCCCCCCTCTAGAGCGCTTGCGGTCTTTTCTGGCAATCGCCAATAGCCCTGCATCATTTGGGCCCCACTTAACAGAATCTCACCAACCTCACCGCTGGGGCAGTCCTGACGAGTCTCTGGATCCACAACCTTAACCTGATTAAAAGGCGCCACACGCCCGCAAGATCGCAACAATTCCGGTTGCGTGGCTAATGCTCGGCGATGATCGTCAGGCGTCAACCAAATTACACCCGTCACCATTTCGGTCATGCCAAAGCCTTGCTGAAAATCACAACCTAACGTCTCCACTGCATCGACCAGCTGAGACACCGAAATAGGAGAACCCCCATAAGTAACGCTCAGCAACGAGCTCAAGTCACCCGTAAACTGTTTTGCAGCAGCAACAACGGCATGCAACATCGCAGGCACCAACAATGTATCGCTCACGCGGTAGGTCTCAATGGACTGCAGCACCTTTAAAGGCTCAAATTGCGGCAAAATGACAACGGGGCGGCCAATAGACAGCGCCGCCAACGCCAACGTAAATGCAGCAGCGTGAAATAAAGGCGCAACAGCCAAATGCGGTGTGCCCTCCGCTCTGTGCGGTGGCATTGTCGCGTAGGCGGAAAGAAACGAAACCAACTGCCGATGCGAAATCATCACACCTTTGGGGCGCCCAGTCGTTCCCGAGGTGTACATTTGGTATACCGTATCGTCTTCAAGTACAGACAAAGGCAATAATTGAACACCGCTGCCCGCTTGTAGAAATTCAGATTTTGAGCACTCTTGAGACTTCACCTCACCTGCTAAAACCACAACATCAAGCTGGTTAGTGCACGCCATCGCTCTTACTGCAGGCATCAGTGACTCACTACCGACCAACAACACCGTAGCATCTGCGTCGCCGACGATATAATCCAGCTCTTTGGCGGCAAGACGGAAGTTCAGCGGTAAATACACCGCACCAAGCCTTACGCAAGCGTAAAATACGATTAGCTGCTCTATCGAATTTTCTGACAAAACTGCAACACGTTGATGGGCGACAACTCCCCGGGCCTGTAATGCTTGCGCGTACTGACTAATTAAAAGATGCAACTGTCCGTAGGTAATATTGTGCTGCCCTTGGATTAGGCAAGGGCTATCTCTGTACGCCCGTGAAAAGTACTCCAAATGCTCATGCACCAACATAACAATCCCACCCGATACCGGTTAAAAATTTAATCGAAAATAAAAAAGGCCGGCCTTTCGGCCAGCCATAAGATGACCTTTAGTTAGTCAAGCTAACCTCAGAGAGAACGGCCATTAGAAGTTGTATCTCGCCTCGACTCCATAAGTTCTGGGCTCGCCGCGCACTAAGTCGTCTGCCATAAACGCCGACGTATCAAAACCTGAAACGTAATAAACTTTATCGGTTAAGTTCTTGCCCCAGAGTGATAGCTCCACATCATCCGACAGATACGACAAACGCATATCAAGCAACGTATAGGCATCTTGTGATTGATTCGAATCACCAGGGCCATTCAAGCTGGTCTTTGAATCATTGAATGGATCAAACCAAATGTTGTCCTGATAACGTACAACGCCGGATAACTCCAACGTCCCATCACCTATCGTCATCATTTCCCAGTTGGTAAACAGGCTCGCGGATTTTGAAGGTGCAAAGGGGAATTCGTTTCCACCAATGTCCAAACCATTCACGACAACACCATCTTCATACTCGGTATCTAAAACACCAAAACTCACACCGACATAGACCGTTTCACTAACCACAGCTTCAACTTCGACCTCAAGGCCTTTCATTTCCCCTGAAGCATTTCTCAAGAAGCTTGTAGCACCCAGGACTTCCTGAACCTGCTGATCGTCATACTTTGCTAAAAATAACGTCGCATTGACCTGTACACGTTCATCCAAGAAGCGGGATTTAATACCGACTTCATAATTGTCGACAAACTCGGGCTCTACGAAGGTCACCTGCGATTCCGATTGCGATGCCTTGCCGTTAAAAGTACCGGCGCGGTACCCGCGACTGTAGCTCGCAAAAGTCATTACGTCGTCTGTCCATTGATAATCGGCAATTAAGCGCCCTGTATACTCATCCGAAGCCCCCTCAAGCGGAGCGAGCGTCTGGGCCTGATCGGGCACTGGGTTTAATGGAATTGCGTTGTATTGCGCGGTGTTGGTTGGCAGATCGTAGAAGGTGGAGCGTAAATTACTCAGCTCAAAGTCGTCTTCGGTGTAACGCAAACCAAACGTGACCGTTAGCTGATCTGTAAAATCGTGCGCGCCTTCAAAGTATATCGCCTGCGACTCGCGCGTTTGAGTGAACTGAGAGACCGCTCTGAACCCTGTTCCTAACAAAACCGGATCACCTTGAAACGCACCTAGCTCAAAATATGAATCAACCGGCGGATTGAAAGCAGGAAAAGCACTTAACCCGGCGTCTGTGAGCGCATCGGCTATACCTTGCGCCAACGGAATTGACACCCCTAAAGCGGCAAAAGTCGCCGTTGGTATACCGGCTAAATCTTCTTGTGGTCCAAAAAATATTTCGTCATTGCGCGTGCGAACTTCATCTTCGCCATAGTAGATACCAGCGATCACACGAGTATCGCCCAAGTCCCACGAAACTCTAAGATCCTGGTTAAACTGATCAAACTCCGAATTGAAGTCGACGAAACACGCCTGAATAGGAAGGCCATCACAATCGCGCGGCACCCCCATCTCACCTTCAAGATACCCAGTAATTGATGTCAGGGTAATGCTATCAGACAACTGCCATGTCAAGGTTAAGCCGTAATCATCAGCACTCGACGTGTACTTACCGGTTTGATCCGCTACTGCTTCATCTTCATCAGTAGCGCCAAACATTTCACGGTTATAACCAAAGATATTGGCATAAGCCCCCGTCGCATTTGCAGGCCCAAACTCATTAACAATAGAGGCTGCCCCGATGGGCTCCGCCTCGCCATGGGTCGCGACAAATATCGCCTCAAATTCATAACTCGGCGCCCACACGATCGTTGCGCGGTACGCACGGTCATCAACCGAGCCGTAGTCCTCATCGGTCAATGCCGATACGGCTTTAGTTCCTGGCGCGCCTGTGAGTAGTTCAGGCAGGCTTTGGATTGTTTGCGGCGTTTTGTTTTCGATGTAACCATCGCCCTGGTTTTCAGTCAGCGCCAACCTCACCGCAAGCTTGTCTTCAATCAGGGTCGTCTCGGCAGCCGCCTCAACACTCCAACGATTGTAATTACCGTACTTACCCTTAATGTAGCCTTCAAATTCACCAACGCCATTGAACTCTGGCTTCTCGGTGTGGACTGATATTGCACCGCCGGTCGTGTTGCGACCAAACAGCGTACCCTGAGGGCCACGAATCACTTCAATACGCTCTAGATCAAACAACTGCATACCATGGGTAGGGCGAAACTGCTTATAGTCTTCATTAACATAAAACCCAATTGGTGAGGCTGCGTTAGGGTTAAATTCGTTGGCAACACTAACACCACGCAACGCAAAGTTTGGCTGCGTACGCCCAAACGGCGAGGTCACCACCAGAGACGGCACCATACCGGTCATTTCTGAGGTTTCAGTTATACCGCGCTTCTCCATTGCCTGGGCGTCCATTGCGGTAACCGCCAGCGGTACTGTTTGTTGTGACTCGGCACGCTTTGTGGCCGTAACAACCACCTCTTCGAGCATTAAATCGGCGCTAGAACCAACACTAACGGCGCCAGAAATAACGGCTACGGCTGCCGTTAGCTTTGATCGTACGAATATCATCTGAGCTCTCCTCATTATATTTTTTATCGCTTCAAGCACGAACAAGGAGTCATCCGAATCCGTCACTAGAGACTGTATTAACTCGCATATTGAAAACTCTGTCAATATATTATTGATAACATAATCAATAATATATTAAAAAATATAAGTCAGACTCATTAATTAAAATCTAATAAAAGAAGCAAAATATATACTATTTTGAAATTAATCAGACTAAAAGTGAGTTAGACTCAAACATAATCCGGAGTTATAGACGAAAAAAACCCGCACTCCTCACGAAGCACGGGCAAGAACGGGAAGCATCAATATTCGTTAAACCGTCTCGTAAGCTCGCTCCGCCATTTTATTGAGCGACAACGTTTGCGAAGCAATCTCTAACACCTCATCACACCCTTTTGGCGGCTTTAGGTTAATCGGGTTGTACCATGGGCTAAATGCACGCAATACCCTCGGCACGATGAATGTCGTCATCCCCATATAAGAGCGGAATTTTCTCCAGCGGCCCCTTATGCCGCCATCAATACGACCGGCTTCAACATCTTGACGCAGCATGTACTCACTCAGAGGAATCGCAAAACCCAATAAATGCGACATTGCTTTGACAATGCCGTGCACTCGGCCCCAATAACTCCCATAGAGTGCTTCAACAACGTTAAAGGCACAGCAACGGTGTTCGTACTCCTCAGACAAGTGCCAGCGCCATAGCGATAAGGTCACCAAATCTACATCTTTTTCGGTGAGACGCCGATTAGCCTGAACTAGAAAATACTCGGCCAAAATAGGACCTACTGTCTCAAAGCCTTCGGCGTAATGCATACAGAAGCGCAAGTCCATCTCCTTGTCGTAGCGGACATAATCGGCTTTGAGACGGCTTAGATGGGTATCGATCTCGGGATAAAACCCAGACTCAGCGACCTTCTCATTAAACTTTAAATGAGCCTTAGTGTGGTTGGCCTCCTGTTGGCAAAATAATTCACAGTCAGCAAATAAATCCTCGCGCTCAGCGGGAAGGTGCTTTTTAGCGCGCGCCAGCGCGCGGATAAGGTGCCCCTCCAACATCGGCAACCCAATGCTTACGGCATTCCAGAACTGCGCCAGCTCAGGGTCAGACGGCAACCAATTTATCTTTGCCTCAGAGAAGTCCGCCTCAATCTTGCGCACGACCAACTCACCATCAACCTTAGATCCACTCATACCCTAACCTCCAGTGCTTACAGCAACCAAGTACGCTGCTATTGATAAAATACTCAATAATATAATAGCCCGCAATTAACAAATCTGTCAATAAATTACGAGGCATTATTGACAGATTTATCAATATATTGTTTTATAGCGCCTAACACGCCAATCAACGGCGTTTTAAACCGTAATCAGTATCCTGAAGTGAGGTATCTAATGAGCCAATGGCACTGTGTCATCTGTGACTGGACCTATGACGAAGCTCTCGGCGACCCAGAATCTGGCGTCGCACCGGGCACAAAATTTGAGGACATACCAGACGACTGGATGTGCCCAGATTGCGGTGTCGGTAAAGACGATTTCGAATTAATCGAGAACTAGCCATATTCACCAACCGCAATATGCCGCCTAGGGCTACCGCCCTCCCTTTTCACTTTTGCTACCAATAAGAGACCACAATGACCCATACCGCCTATATCTACGATGCCGTGCGCACACCACGAAGCAAGGGCAAAGCCGACGGAAAACTGCATGAAGTCAAACCCATCGACCTAGGTGCCGGACTGCTTCGCACAATCAGTGAGCGCCATCAACTCGACACCTCCTATGTCGATGACGTGGTAATGGGCTGCGTAACACCCATCGGCGAACAGGGTAGTGATATCGCTAAAATGATCGTTCAAAACGCAGACTGGGACGAGTCAGTGGCGGGCGTTCAACTCGATCGCTTCTGTGCTTCGGGCCTTGAGGCCGTCAACATTGCCGCTCAAAAAATCGCCTCTGGCTGGGAGGAGCTGGTCGTCGCCGGCGGTGTAGAAAGCATGTCCCGTGTCGCCATGGGCTCCAATGGTGGCGTCATGGGAGGAGACGCCAGCTTCAGCCTAAACACCGGTTTCGTGCCGCAGGGCCTAGGCGCTGATGCCATCGCAATGCTCGATGGCTACAGCCGTGAAGATGTAGACAATATTGCGGTCATCTCGCAGCAGCGCGCCCATCACGCCAACCAAAATGGTTATTTTGAGCGCTCGGTTATCCCAGTTACCGATAAAAACGGGCTGACGATTATCGCCAAAGACGACTTCATCAAACCCGACACCAGCTTAGAAGTACTGGCGCAGCTAAAACCGTCTTTTACGGCATTGGGCAAAGCTGGCTTCAACGATATTTTGATCCAAAAATACAACCACCTCAGCCAGATTGATCACGTCCACACCCCTGGTAATTCATCGGGCATCGTAGATGGTGCCAGTGCCGTTTTGATTGGCAGTGAAAAGGCTGGTAAAGACCTACAACTTACGCCACGCGGACGCATTGTTGCCACCGCGGTACTCGCTAGCGACCCAACAATTATGCTGGCCGGCCCAGGCCCAGCGGCAAAAAAGTGTCTCGCCAAAGCTGGGCTTAGCGCAAACGACATCGACCTATGGGAAATCAACGAAGCCTTTGCTTCGGTTGTGCTGCGCTACATGAAAGACCTCGACCTCGATATTGAACACACCAATGTCAATGGCGGCTCCATTGCAATGGGGCACCCCCTAGGTGCAACGGGTGGCATGCTGGTGAGCATCATGCTCGACGAACTAGAGAGACGTAACCTCAAGCGCGCCATGCTGTCACTGTGTGTGGGTGGCGGCATGGGAATTTCCACCATCATTGAACGCCTATAACCACTGAACACTGGAATAATAAGTATGACTATCTTTCACTACGAAAAAGACGCTGACAATATTGTCACCGTCACCATGGACATGAGCGGCAGTGTAAACGCCATGAACCGCGAATATCGACAAGCAATGGGCGACACTGTCAGCCGTCTGGAGAGCGAGCCGAATCTTGCAGGTGTGGTACTGGCATCCGCTAAAAAAGTCTTTCTGGCTGGCGGTGACCTACACGAAATACTCGCTATCGAAAAAGGCGACGAACAAGCATTTCTCGATATCAGCCTGCAAATTAAAGACCACCTAAGACGCTTAGAAAAACTCCCCGTACCTATTGTCGCCGCCATTAATGGCGCTGCTCTCGGCGGCGGGCTAGAGCTTTGTCTGGCGTGCAACCACCGCATTGCCTACCATCACAAATCGGTACAGCTTGGCCTGCCCGAGGTTAGCCTTGGCCTGCTGCCAGGCGCCGGCGGGATAGTCCGACTTGTCAACTTAATCGGGCTTGAAGCCTCACTACCCTACTTAATGGAAGGCAAGAAATTTACACCCGCACAAGGGCTAAAAAACGGACTCATTCATGACGTCACCGAAGACGTCGCCGACCTAATTCCCAGAGCCAAAGCGTTTATTCTCAATAACCGCCACGACGCCCACAGCTACACCCAACCCTGGGATCGCAAAGGCCACAAAATCCCCGCTGGCGACGCAGATACACCGGCTAATAACCGCCTTATCACGCTTGCCGCACCAGCACTGCGAAAAAAAACACAGGGCCTTCTGCCTGCGCCTGAGCAAATTTTGGATGTCGCTGTCGACGCCGCTAGAATCGGCTTCGACGCCGCTCTACTGGCGGAGTCACGCGCCCTAACCTATCTGGTTGTCACGCCACAAGCGAAGAATATGATCAACACATTCTTCTTCCAGATGAACCAAATCAACGGTGGCGCCAGCCGTCCAAGCAACATCGAAAAGAGCACCGTAAAGAAACTAGGTATTCTCGGTGCCGGCATGATGGGGCAAGGGATTGCCTACAGCGCCGCTAGCGTCGGCATCGAAGTCGTTTTAAAAGACATCTCGCTAGCCAGCGCCGAAAAAGGTAAAGCGTACAGCGAGAAAATCCTGCAAAAAAATGTCGAACGCGGACGCATCAACGACACACAAAAATCTGATACCTTGGCCCTGATTACCGCAACAGATCAAGACCAAGACCTGATAAATTGCGACCTGATCATCGAAGCCGTCTTTGAAAACATGGCACTAAAGCACAGCATCACCAAAACCTGTGAACCCCAACTCGCTACCGGCGGAGTATGGGCATCGAACACCTCAACACTACCTATTTCCATGCTGGCAGAGGCTAGCAAAAACGCCAAAAATTTTGTCGGCATGCACTTTTTTTCGCCTGTCGACAAAATGCCACTGGTCGAAATTATCTGCGGCAAGGAAACCTCCGACGAGACTCTCGCCAAGGCATTTGACTTTACACGGCAAATTAAGAAAACCCCAATCGTTGTCAACGACTCGCCAGGATTCTTTACATCCCGCGTGATTATGACCTATCTCGACGAGGGCGTTCGCTTGCTGACCGAAGGCCTCGCGGCCGAGCGCATTGACAACCTTGGGCGCGCCATTGGCATGCCCGTCGGCCCATTAGCCATTCACGACGAAACCTCCCAACAGCTCACTAAGAATATCTTTGAGGCTTGGGACAACCTCGGACTTGAATCACCAATTGGCGACACCCGCATTACCATGGAAGTCATCACCACACTCATTGATGAGCACAATCGCGGTGGCCGACATCATGGTGGCGGATTTTACGAGTACCCAAGCGATAGCCCAAAGACGATCTGGCCACCGCTCATCGATTTGTTTAGAGATGTTAAAGCAGACATGTCCGACGACGACATCAAGGATCGTTTATTGTTCAGGCCTGTCATTGAAGCGCTCAACTGTTTACAACATAACGTGTTACGCTCGGCAGCCGATGGCAACATTGGATCAATCATGGGGATTGGCGCCCCGACCTGGACTGGTGGCTACCTGCAGTTTGTCAATACTTATGGCCTGCAGCGCTTCATCGATCGCTGTGATCAACTGAGTGCGAAGTACGGAGAGCGCTTGAGCGCCCCCGCTATTGTCAAACAAACTATTGAAGCAGGCGAAAATTTTTAGTCAATACCCAACATAAAACCTGCCCTCATGGGCAGGTTTTATGTCTCATACACAACACATTCCAAAGCGACAGCGTAATGACTAATCGACAAGCCTCACCAATGTCTTACCAGTATTTGTACCTTCATATAGCGACACCAATGCGGCCGGGGCCGACGCCAGTCCATCGCGGATATCTTCACGATAATTTAAAGCCCCACAATCGATCATATCCAGCAAATGCCTGCGGGCATGATCAAAACGGTGCTCATGATTGAACGCAATAAAACCTTTATGGGTTAATTCTTTAACCAGAACCGCGCGCTCGCGACGAGGCGCAAGCGGCACTGGTGACCAACCCTCAACAGCGGCAGTACCTACTTGCGCGTGCACACCGGAGTGATTCATCAAGCCGATGACCTCATCGGTTATCCACCCACCGACCATATCGAAGTAGCGATCCACCCCGTTAGGGCAAGCAGCCTTCAACTGCTGCAACCAATCACTAGCAGTATAATTGACGACCCGATCGTAACCGTATTCGCAACAACACAGGCGAGCCTTAGCGTCACTACTGGTGAGGCCGACAATATGACAACCCCGTCGCTTAGCCAACTGACCCACAATACTCCCCACACCACCCGCTGCAGTCGAGACCAGTACCGTATCTTCAGGGTCGGGCGACAAAATATCATTGAGGGCGATATATGCCGTCAGACCGTTTAACCCCAAGGCACCTAAAGCATATCGAAGCGGCGCCACAGTAGGGTCAACTTTTGTTTGGATTTTGTCGGTAGTCACGCAGGCGTACTCTTGCCAACCCAACCAGCCCACGACAAAATCCCCAACCGAAAACCCCTCGGCTTGAGAGACCAGTACCTCGCCGACCGCTAGCGCTCGCATTGGCTGACCAACAACCGCGCTTGCGTAGTTGACCGCCGAGCCCATCCACCCTTTTTGCGCAGGATCTACAGAAAGGTAGTAATTGCGAACCAGGACTTCACCCGCCCCGCAGCCATCAATCCATTGCTCTCCCAGACTAAAGTCCCCGGCACATGGCAGCCCATCAGTACGGCGCTTTAAGATAATTTGATGGTTTAAATAGCGCATAACTTACCCTTAAGACACCGCAACACAACTCGCCGGCAATACACCCGGAAAATACCCTCTGGCCCAATCTAACAGCAGCTCGACCCACAACAACCTATCGAGCGATAGCACCTACTGCAGCAGTCTTTGCGCGCGCTTTAAATGAGGTAAATCCAGCATTTTTCCATCGAGCCCTATAGTTCCTGCGCCATTGGCATCTGCGAACGCTTGTACAACACGACGCGCGTATTCGAGCTCATCGTCTGAGGGCGTAAACATCTCATTGATAATCGCAACCTGCCCTGGGTGAATCGCAATTTTCCCGCTAAACCCTTCTTGGCGAGCTCGCCGGCACTCATCTCGCAATTGATCGTGATTACGGTAGTCCGCACAAATTCCGTCAACTGGCTGCAAGTTACCTGCGCCACACACGACTAGGCAATTTGCACGATTCATACGATGCACCAAAAAGTGCACACCGTTTTCGTCCACATTCGTGCTTGCACCTAAGTCGGCAGACATATCCTCTGCCCCCCACGTGAGCCCGCATAAACGCGAACTAGCCGTGGCAAACTCGGCTTGATTCAATGTACCAACACACGATTCTGCCACACTCATCACTCGTGTACTGCCAACGTCAATACCGTGGTGAACCTCCAATGCCCGAAGATAATTATCGATGATTTTAAAATCTTCGGCGCCAGAAGGCTTCGGCAAAAATATCCCGTAGGGCCGGCCGCCCATAACACCCACCAAATCGTCCAACAAGTGGCTACTCAGCAGAGGATTCACCCGTACCCACAACTGTGATGCGCTGCCATTTTTATGCTTCTCTAGATAGGCGTGCACCATGGTGCGCGCCTGCGGCTTGTTGGCCTCAGCCACAGCATCCTCAAGGCACAAAATAATGGCATCAGCACCAAGGTCTTGCGCCTTTGCCAGTTTTTTCTCGCTATCACCCGGTACAAACATAAACGATCTAGCCAACATAAATCATTCTCCGTTAAACCATTAATGAGCCGGACGTTTTTGCATTAGCGCAATACGAATAATCGTACAAACCAAATCGCCATGCTGATTATACACTCGATGGTCGAACGTCAATATGCCCGCCTCGGGGCGTGATTTACTTTCACGCTTATCTGAGATGATCGTCTCGACCCGCAAGGTATCATTGATAAACACCGGCTTGGGAAACTTCATTTCACCAAAACCCAAATTGACTACCAGTGTTCCCATGGTGGTATCTTCAACAGACACACCACACGCGAATGCAACCGTATACATGCTGTTAAAAACACGCTGGCCAAATTCAGTCTTTTTAGCATATTCCTCATCGAGGTGTAACGGCTGAGGATTATGAGTAATGGTTGAGAACAGCACGTTATCTGTTTCCGTGACCGTTCGACTAAGCCCATGCTTAATTACCTGACCCACATCAGCATCATCAAAATATATTCCTGGCATATTGAATTCTCTAAACCTTTAAAATGAGTGTTGTGTTAAATCTTGTCTTTATTGGCGCCTTTCAGTGCTAGCATCTCGCGAGCCTCTTCAGGAGTTGCGATCTCAAGCGACAACTGCTCAAGCAAACCTTTAATCTTGGTTACTTGTTGTGCGTTATTGTCCGCAAACTGACCTTTACCAAGGTACAAGCTATCTTCTAAGCCCACGCGCACATGTCCACCCAAAATCGCTGAAAGTGTCACAAACTTCATTTGATGGCGCCCAGCCGCTAAGGTTGATAAATGATAATCGTCACCGAATAGCCGATCTGCCGTCGCCTTAAAATGCATTAAGTTCTCGGGGTCTGCACCCATACCGCCCAATATTCCAAAAATACCCTGAATAAAGAACGGCCCATCAATAAGGCCGCGATCACGAAAGTGCGCGAGATTGTACAAATGACCGATGTCGTAACATTCAAACTCAAATCGGGTGCCGCTTGTGCTCAAGCGCTCTATACCTTCTTCAATCTGCGCAAAAGTATTGGTCAGTACGAAGTCTTTAGTACCCTCTAGATAAGGTCGCTCCCATGGATATTTGAACTCTGACACAGAGCCTACCGCCCCTGAGATATTGAAATTAAGGGAACCCATATTCATGGATGCCAACTCCGGCGCCACTGACTCCGCCGCCGCTAAGCGCTGGTCCATCGTCATCCCCAGCCCAGCCCCCGTGGTGATATTAATAATCGAATCACACTCAGACTTGATCTCCGGTAAGAACTCCATAAAGACGTCGGGATCTGGGGACGGAGAGCCGTCAACTGGGTTGCGGGCATGTAAATGAAGGATCGCCGCTCCAGCCTTAGCAGCCGCTATGGATTGCTCAGCAATCTCTGCTGGCGTTATTGGCAGCTTGTCAGACATCGAGGGCGTATGGATAGAGCCCGTTATTGCGCACGAGACAATGACTTTTTTGCTTGCTTTCATAGATACCCCTTAAAGTAGTCGACTCAATAATTACCTACCACAACATAAAGTAATAGGTAAAAATCTTATAAATTGAGGATAACTCAATTAAAACAAACATCCAATACCATTTTTTACACGTAAATATTAATTTAAATCGATAAAACACTGATTAACGCTAATTTTATATTGAATAATTGAGTGTGACTTATTATATTGAGCCAAACTCAAAACAAAGCCATAAGGTGCAGAGAATGACCGCCGAGCCATTATTCAAGAAAGTGTTGATCGCCAATCGAGGGGAGATTGCACTACGTATCTTGCGCGCCCTCCAAGCCATGGAGATACCTTCGGTTGCCATCTATCACAGCAGCGATCGGCACTCACCTGTCGTTCGACTCGCCGACGAAGCTGTCGAGATTACCGGCGACAGCCCCAGTAGCGCACATCTGGATGTCGAGCAGATCATTAGTATCTGCCATGAGCTTGAAGTCGATGCCGTACATCCCTGCTATGGATTCCTTTCCGAAAACGCCAAATTTGCCAGAGCGCTCAACGACGCGAGCATTGCTTTTATCGGTCCGAGCGCCGAGGTCATTGAACTCATGGGAGACAAAATCACGTCTCGGGAGTTTGTCGAACAACACGGCTTTCCAGTACCGCCGTCTGTTAGCCTAGACGCCGACGATGCCGGCTTTGACGACGCAATCGCAGCGATGCAGTTTCCATTAGTTGTCAAAGCGTCCGCTGGTGGTGGTGGCAAAGGTATGAGTATTGTCCACTCGGTAGAAGAACTGCAGAGCACGCTACGTATCGCCGCGTCCGAAGCCGAAAAATACTTTGGAGACAAACGCGTTTATGTAGAGCGCTATTTTTCCAGCGCACGTCATATTGAAGTTCAAATACTAGGCGACGGCGAAAACATCATTCATCTAGGTGAGCGAGAATGCTCCATACAACGTCGGTTTCAGAAAATCATTGAAGAAGCACCCTCACCCGCATTCACTCAAGAAAAGCGCGACCAAATCTGCGAGACAGCAGCAGGCATTGCCAGAGCCGCTCATTATAGCAGTGCGGGCACGGTTGAGTTTCTTTATACCCCCGAGGGAGAGTTCTTCTTTCTGGAAATGAATACGCGTATTCAGGTCGAACACCCCGTTACCGAAATGGTATATAACGTTGACCTTGTACAAGAGCAAATAAAAATTGCTGCAGGAAAATCGCTTGACATCAAACAAGCCGACGTCTCCATGAGCGGCCACGCGATTGAATGTCGTCTTTGCGCCGAAGACGCCTTTAACGGTTTTTTACCCGAGACTGGCAAAGTTTTATACCTAAAGGAACCTACGGGTGAGCGAGTTCGCTTTGACAGCGGCCTTTATCAGGGGCAAGACGTCACAACCGCTTTTGACCCCATGCTGGCCAAGCTAATCGTGCATGCCGACACCCGTGATCAAGCTATTCACGGATCCATTAAAGCACTGAAACAACTGGTATTGCTCGGCGTTAAAATTAACACTCAATACCTTATCAACGTGCTCAGCCACCCTGCTTTTAAAACTGGCAATATTGATACTGGGTTTGTCAGCACCTTCATCGACGATCTCAAGGTAGATTCCACGTCTCAAGAACAGTTGCAATCCGTACTGGCTACAGCGTATCTCACGGATCGCAATACAAAACTATTACTCGACGCCACACCCGAGCCGTATGCGGCAATCGGCAACTGGCGCAACTGAGCGGAGATCTAACCGATGCAACCTAAATATATCATTGATGATACAGAGTATTTAGTAACCCCCATACGCCGCACCGATTCAATCGTGCTGGACATTAACGGTCACACTCAGGACGTTCGTTTGAAGTGGCACGATGAGCACTACGGCGAAATTACCATTGCCGGAAAGCCATCACAATTCTACGCCGCTCAGGATGAAGACCGTCTATACATCCATATTGACGGAAAGGTATGGGAAGTTAATATCGCGGACGAATTTGGCGCTACCCAGGACGACGGCAACAGTAGCGGCAATGTCACCGCGCCAATGCCAGGCGTCGTCATTGAAGTCGCAGTGAATCAAGGAGATAGCGTTAATCAAGGTGATACGGTCATGCTCATTGAGAGCATGAAGTTACAAACCGAGATTAAAGCCAGTGTAACCGGAACCGTCACATCCATCGGCTCAGAAGCCGGGGCAAGCTTTAATAAAGGTGCGGTACTGGTCAGCATCACCGCCGAGGAGCAATCATAACATGCGTCGTATTCAATCTAAGCTCAACACCAATTCGGCTGAATTTAAGCAATACACCCAACACAACAAGAACATTATCACCGAATTTAGCAACAAACAAAATGACGCTCGCTTTAAGCGCCCGCAACGAGATATTGACCGGCTGGCCAAACAAAACAAAATGCTGCCGCGTGAACGACTCGACCTTCTTCTCGATCCTGGTACGCCTTTTTTAGAGTTTTCGTCGTTGGCAGCCAACATGGCCTACGATGGAACTGCCCCCTCTGCCAATTGCATTACAGGCATCGGTATTGTTGGCGGACGCGAAGTCGTCATTAACGCCAGCGATAGCTCCAATAAAGGTGGCGCTTGGTATCCACTGACCGTCAAGAAAATTGTTCGTGCCCTAGATATCGCCGTCGAGAATCATCTACCGGTTATCCATCTGTGTGACAGTGCGGGGGGGTTTTTGCCATTACAATCAGACCTCTTTGGCGATAAATACATGGCGGGACGAATATTTCGCAATCAAGTACAGCTGTCAAAAATGGGTTGCAAACAACTATCGCTGGTTTTCGGCCACTGTACCGCTGGAGGCGCCTACACCCCTGCGCTGTCTGACTACTCCGTCATTGTTAACGGTACCGGTGCGGTTTTTCTTGGCGGGCCTCCGCTGGTGAAAGCGGCAACCGGCGAAGACGTTACCGTCGATGAACTCGGTGGGGCCAGCATGCATACCTCGGTCTCAGGTACTTGCGATTACTACGCAGGTAGCGAAAGAGAAGCCATCGCAATCGGGCGGGAAATCGTCATGCAGTGGGAGCAAAAATCAAAATTTGCACTGCAACGCGAAACACCAGAAGACCCTTATTATGATCCAACTGAACTCCTAGGGATTATTCCGGACGACATCAAAAAACAATTCGACATGAAGGAAGTGATTGCGCGTATTGTAGACGGCAGTCGATTCAGCGAGTATCAGCCCAATTATGGCGAAACGATGATTTGTGGTTTTGCGAATATCTGGGGCTATAAAGTCGGTATTCTTGGCAATAACGGCGTGCTATTTAATGACAGTACCCTAAAAGCTGCTCACTTTATGGCACTGTGTAATCAAAACAATATTCCGTTGGTATTTTTACAAAACATTACCGGCTACATGATCGGTAAAGAATACGAACAGCGCGGCATTACAAAAGATGGCGCCAAAATGCTGATGATCCAGGGTGGTGTCGAAGTGCCTAAATTCACCATTATGACAAACGGATCGTTTGGCGCGGGCAACTATGGTATGTGCGGACGTTCATGGGATGCGCGTACCACCTTCAGCTGGCCGCAAAGCCAAATATCCGTGATGGGCTCCGATCAAGCTGCCAATACACTGGTCACCATCAAGTTAGCGCAACTAAAACGTGAAGGCATAGAGCCAGACGCCAAAGAGCTTGAGGCCATCCGCGAGCAGGTATTGGCCAACTATGAGAACCAAACCAGTGCGTACTATACCAGCTCCGAAATTTGGGACGACGGCATTATCAGCCCAGTCGACACTCGTAATGCGCTGGGCATTTCAATCTCGGCCTCACTCAATGCTCCGTTTGGCGATACAAAATATGGGGTATTGCGACTGTAAAGTGACGCCCCAACAGTGTTGCAATCCCTGACAACAAGGAGCAGAAGATGAGTCACCAATTTTCGTTGACCACAGAGCAAGAGTCACTGCTGGATCACGCCGATCGATTTGGCCGTGAAAAGCTGTACCCGCACGCACAAAAGATGGACAACGAAGAATGGTGGCCAGCAGATATTTTTAACGAGCTCGGGGCAGTTGGGTTTCTCGGCGTAACTATCCCCGAGAGCTATGGCGGTACCGGCATGTCGCTGCTGGATGCCGGCCTTATACTGCAAGGATTTTCCCGCTGGAATCACGCGTTAGCGTTGAGCTGGGTTGCTCACGATAATTTATGTGTCAATAATATCTACAATAACGGCAGCCAATTTATCCGTGAAAAGTATCTACCTAACCTTTGCAGCGGCAAATGGATTGGCTGCTTGGGCTTAACCGAACCAGGGGCTGGATCAGACGCGCTAGGGTCAATGCGTACCAAAGCCGTACTTGATGGCGATCATTACATCATCAATGGCACTAAACTCTTTATTACCAACGGACCCATTGCCGATGTCTGTCTGCTCTACGCCAAAACGCAACCAGATAAAGGCTCTAAGGGCATCACCGCGTTTGTGGTAGAGACCAAAAGCGCAGGGTTTAACGTTGCACAAAAATTGGAAAAAATGGGCTTTCGCGGTAGTCAAACGGCAGAACTGGTACTCCAAGACTTACGCGTTCCGGTGGAAAACATTGTCGGTCCCGAACACCAAGGACATCAAGTGGTCATGAGTGGACTAGATTTTGAACGAGCCATGATCGCGCCCATTAGCGTGGGCATCGCTGAGCGAGCGCTGGCACTGTCAATCGAATACACGAAAACCCGCGAGCAATTTTCAAAGCCCATCGCCCAATTTCAAATGGTTCAATCTCGACTGGCAGATATGTATGTCTGGGTAGAAACGATGAAGACATTTTGCTGGAAAATACTCAGTGAAGCGTCCAACATCGACGAAACTCAAGCCGGGTACGGTGATATACATGCGCGCACTGCAGCGTCCGTTATGTATTGCGCCGATATGTGCAACAACGTGCTCGACAACGCTGTGCAAGTTCACGGTGGCTACGGATATATGTGGGAATCTGAGATTAACCGCCTATTTCGGTCGACCAAACTCTTAGAAATTGGCGCGGGCACCACCGAGGTGCGTAAAATGATTATCGCAGGTGAATTACTGCGTTAAAGATCTGAATACGGAGACAAGCTAATGAGTACAGAATCGCCAGAAATCGCCTACGAGATAGTAGATCGTGTTGGCACTATTACCATGCAATCGAGCAACCGGCGTAACAGCTTAACCGTCGCCTTCGTAAAAGAGTTGGGTGATCTCATTAAACAAGCTAATGACGACAATCGTGTTGGATCGATACTGATTACCGGTCAAGAGGGGGCGTTTTCAGCCGGTGGGGATATGTCCGAGCTGTTTTACCCAAGACTGAACGGCGATGAACCTTACGCGCAAGACGACCCCTACACCGGTGGCCTGGGTTTACTCTCCGTCGACTGGACGCGACTGATGCGCGATTCCAAGCCTATCGTCGTGGCTTTTAACGGCTACGCAGTCGGCGGCGGGATGACATTTTTTCTCGCCGCCGACGTGCTCGTAGCCTCACCGAAAGCCAGTTTTCATTTCGTATTTACGCAAGTCGGTATTGTCGCCGAGATGTGCTCCACCAAATATCTGCCCGCGCGTGTCGGCTTTGGCCGTGCCTCCGAGTTACTGCTTCAGGCTCGTACCATCGATGGCAACGAAGCCAAAACCATAGGTCTGGTCGATTACTTATTCGATCACGATAAGCTGTTTGATGAATCACTCGCCATTGCCAAGCAAATCGCAAAGCAACCGCCTTCTATGCTCAAGATGACCAAGAAATTGCTCGACCAAAATTACCTTGAAACCGATACCGATAAGGTCTGGAAGCGCGAATCCGATGCGCTGAAAAATTGCTGGGCCAACCCTGAACATAAAGAGGCCATTAACGCCTTTCTTGAGAAACGCGCACCAAATTTTAACGATCTCTAACCAGACTAAGCATACGCAGGTAATCATGAGTAGCCACTCTTTTCAATTTGGCATGACCGATGAGCAGCTCGCCACGACTCAATCGGTATTTGCGAACGACCTACTGCGCGGAAAAACGGCTTTAATCAGTGGCGGCGGCAGCGGAATCGGAAGGGCCATTGCATGGCTTTACTCACGACTCGGTGCCCACGTCATTATATGTGGGCGGGACGAAGAAAAACTCCAAGCCGCTGCCAGCGCAATAAACGACAAAGGCCTTTCGGCCAGCTATAAAGTCCTCAACATTCGTGATCCAGACGCTATTGAACGCGTGATGGACGAGGTTTTTACCCATAGCCACCTCGATATTTTGGTGAATAATGCGGGCGGCCAATTCCCTCAGCCAGCGATAGATTTTAGTCCCAACGGCTGGAAAGCTGTCATTGATACCAATTTAAACGGGACTTGGTTTATGATGCAGGCGGCAGCTAAGCGTTGGCGCGACAGCGGTAAGGCAGGCAATATCATTAATATTGTGGCCGTCATCGATAAAGGCATGCCCGATATTGCTCACACGTGCGCTGCCAGAGCCGGTGTGATTTATGCCTCTAAGACGGTGTCGGTTGAGTGGGCGCCCTACAACATTCGTATTAACTGCGTCGCGCCGGGCGTCATCGATTCCGAGGGCATGAAAGCGTACCCCGATGATGCACGCGAGCAGTTCTATCTCTCAAATCCGATGAAGCGACCTGGCACAATATGGGACATCGCCCAGGCATGTGGTTATCTCGCGAGCGAGGCGTCAACCTTTACAACCGGAGAGGTGATAACTATTGACGGCGGTGGCCGCTACTGGGGTGAATTGTGGACGTTCAAAAAGCCCAGCTACTTTGATCACTGAGTCTTTAACTATCACAACATTTTGTTGAGTTTTTTGATAAGTTGCACCACTTCACGCTCTGAACTATTGCCATGCCCTACCGCGATACCCGTGAACACTAAATCAGTTAATTGCTGAGCGACCACATCAATATCAAACTCTGGAACACCGGAAATTAAATCCCACAGATAATGCTCAATGGTACCAAATAACGCATTGCGAACCAGCGTTGGTGAGGTATCTTCGCGAACATCACCAAGCGCAATACCCTCATTTAGAACATCACTCACAATATTGGTATAACGTCGGTTAAGGTTGTGAACCTCTTTTGACAATGCCTTATCTAAACCTCGCGATTCCCGTAAAATAACCCCGCACAACGCTCTGTTACGAGAGACTATGGTTAAGTGATTCCAAATCACATAGTGAAGCCTGTTGCGAGTTCCTTCAACCGCCTTAATGCCGCCTTCAATCACCTCGGTGATTTCGTCGTAGAACTGCTCCATGACCTTCAAGACCAACATCCGCTTGGAGCTAAAATAACTAAAGACAGTACCCTCAACAACGCCAACAGACTCTGCAATATCAGAGACCTTGGCATTCTCGTATCCCTGCTCTTCAAAAACGTTGCGCGCGGCCTCTAAAATCGCTTGGGTACGGACCTCGCGAGACTGTCGTGTGGATTTCTTGCGTGTTGCCGCCATGAGCACCTGTCCAATGTCTAGTTACCAGCCGACAATTTTAGCGAACTTTTCTTGCCGCTACGAGCTTTAACACCGTCGCGGCAACAATAACACTCCTGTGCCCCACACCTAGCGCCTGAATCATTCAACAAATTATGGACCTCTCGCCGTCGGCTGTGGCGATCTAAGAAAGACCTACAGGCGTAAAAAGCAAACCTAGCCGGGCAGTTGTTTAACGGCAATATTAGCATTGTAGACACCCGTAGCCTCGCGGTAATCCGCATCACCTTGCTTATAGCGCTCCAGCATCACGCACCACTTACTGTCTACCTCGTGGATACTGGCATGCTTCACATGCCCATAGCCACGAATGCCATCGGGCAGGCTGGCTATTTGCGTGGCGAACTTTTGATTCTGTGGACTTAATCCAGACAACAACGTGTCAACAGTTGCGAAATAGCGTGTCACTAAACCCCGTTCTTGTTTTCGTTCGGGATGATAGCCAAAGATATCAAAAGGCGTACCACGCAGCCCCTTCAAGCGAGCGAGTAGTTTAAAAGCAGGCCCCATCCAGCTGCCGAAAAGACGTTTTCGCGGCAGACCGGTGCGCTTATCTTTGGTCGCCAGTAACGGCGGTGCCAGATGATATTTAAGGCGGTAGTCTCCGGTGAATGTCTCAGCAACACGGCGACTAAACGTCGCATCACTGTATAAGCGAGCCACTTCATATTCGTCTTTATAAGCCATCAGCTTAAAGGCGTACTGAGCGACTGCGCGCGACAATAACTCCGAGCCAGGCGCTTGCTGTCCCTCGGCACGTTGTACCTTTGTCATCAACGCTAAGTATTGATTGGCATAAGCCTGATCCTGATAATCACACAAGAACGACGCCCGCCGCTCAACCATGGCCGCCAACGTCTGATCGACGCTTTCTTCGGTGCCCACACCTTTTTGTAAAAGCTGTTGCAAGTCCGCTGGATTGGCACAGGCTAAACGGCCGGCATTAAACGCGCGTTTATTCTCATCAATGGCGACACCATTAAGCTCAACAGCCTCGTACAACGACGACAACTGTAAAGGCACCACCCCCATTTGGTATGCGTAGCCCAGCATAAATATATTGGCGGTCGTAGTAGAACCCAGTGCTCGCTGAGTCAGGCCGGAGCCATTCACACGTTTTAATTGGGCGGTGCGCGAGTCGATCAAATCCATCATTTTTTGGTTTTCGTCGCCAAGATTTTTGCCTAACACAAAGTCCGACGTCGGCGCGATATCGGCGTTAATCAGCGCGATGGTTTTATCGGTATTTAACTTCGATAGGCAGGTGGCTTCGACACTGGCAGCCACTAAATCACAGGCAATCAACGCATCGGCGCTGGCCTCAGAGATACGTACAGCGTGCAGCTGCTCGTTGCGATTGGCTAAGCGAATGTGGGAATACACAGAGCCGCCTTTCTGGGCGAGACCAGTTTGATCAAGTGTGGTCGCAGCCTTACCCTCAATAAAGGCCGCCATCGCTATCAGCGCGCCAACAGTCACCACACCGGTGCCACCGATACCGGTAACCAATAAATTCCAAGGCGTCTCCAAATTGGCTCTTTGGGGTGCCGGTAACAACTCGCCTAACGCTACGAAATCAGCATCTACAGTGGCAGGCTTGCGTAGCGTGCCACCTTCGACAGTCACAAAGGAGGGGCAAAAACCGTCGACACAAGAAAGGTCTTTGTTACACGAATTCTGATTAATTTGTCGTTTGGTACCAAACTCTGTTTCCTTAGGCTCAACAGAAATGCAGTTCGACTTTACCGAGCAGTCGCCACAGCCTTCACACACCAGATCGTTAATAAAGGCTCTGCGCTGCGGATCGGGTAATAGTCCGCGCTTGCGCTTGCGGCGTAGCTCTGTCGCACAAGCCTGATCATAAATAATACAGGTAACGCCACTGTGCTCGCGCAACTCACGCTGAATTGCGTCAAGCTCATCGCGCGGACGAATCTGGGCTTGCGCGGGGAAGGTCAATTTTCCGTGGTATTTATTAACATCATCAGTGACCACCACCAAACGTTGAACCCCTTCAGCCAATACCTGATTGGCAATCATATCGGGGCGCAGTTCGCCGTCGTGGGGCTGGCCGCCGGTCATGGCGACGGTGTCGTTATAGAGAATTTTATAGGTGATGTTGACCTTAGCGGCTACTGCAGCACGAATGGCCAAAATACCTGAGTGAAAGTAGGTGCCGTCCCCAAGATTAACAAACACATGAGGGGTTTTAGTAAAGTGGGATTGACCGATCCAGCTAACGCCCTCGCCTCCCATCTGGGTAAAAGTATGAGTATCGCGCTCCATCGTTTGCACTAAGTAATGACACCCAATACCCGCCAGAGCACGCGAGCCTTCAGGTACTTTAGTTGATGTGTTGTGAGGGCAACCCGAGCAGAAAAACGGTGAACGCTGAGCGTGTAGCGTACACGCATTTGCCAATTCCCGATTGGCTTTTAGTGTTTGCAGTCGCGCGGCCATGGCTTGGTCGTGATACTCAGTGGGCAGCGCCCGCATTAACACATCCGCGACAATTGCTGGCGAAAGCTCCCCATACGCGGGTAACAGTGGATTATCTTGAGAATCGAGCTTACCGATGATTTTAGGAAAGTGCGGGTCCACCACCTCAACGTTGTACAACTCCTCTTTAAGTTGAACTTCCATTAAGCTGCGTTTTTCTTCGACGACAAACAAATAATCCAGGCCGCGCGCGAATTCACGAATACCAGCGACATCCAGCGGGTAGGTCATGCCTACTTTAAGAATACGGATCCCTGCAGCTCTGGCCTTGATCTCGTCGAGGCCCAGTTCATCAAGCGCCTGCATAAGATCCAGATGAGCTTTACCCGCTGTCACTAATCCCAGTTTGGCATCAGGGTTATCGAGCACTACTTTATTGAGTTTGTTTTTGCGGCAAAACGCCAACGCAGCTGGACGTTTGTAACGCCATAGGCGCTCCTCCTGCGCCAGCGGCGTATCGCCTAAGCGAATATTCAGCCCACCCTCGGGCAGCGTCACGTCATCGGGTATCGCAACCTCTACACGCTCTGGATCGATATCCACGGTAGCGGCACTGTCCATGTTTTCGGTCAGAGTGATCATCGCCACCCAGCAGCCGCTAAAACGAGACAGCTCAATACCATAGAGACCGTAATCAAGCACCTCTTGCACGCTAGCGGGATTAAGCACCGGCATGTGCATATCCACAAAGGCAAACTCACTCTGACCAGGGTAAGAAGAAGACTTACAACCGTGATCGTCACCGGCAACAACCAGCACTCCCCCCTTTTCGGATGATCCCGCGGCGTTACCGTGCCGAAAGGCATCCGTTGATCGATCGACACCTGGAGTTTTGCCGTACCAGATACCGCACACGCCATCGACGGTTGCGCCTTCAAATAAATTGACTTGCTGCGAACCCCATACCGCTGTTGCCCCCAACTCTTCGTTTACACCCGGCTGAAATTTGATGTTGTACTCATCAAGCAATTTTTTGTTACGAGTCAGCTGCACATCGTACCCGCCCAGGGGGGAGCCGCGATAACCAGAAATAAATACCCCAGTGTTTAAGTCACGCGCGCGATCTCTGCGCATCTGATCCATAGGCAAGCGAACCAACGCCTGAATCCCGGACAACAACACGCGACCCGACTCAACGGTGAGACGATCGGTCAGCGAAATTTTTTGAGTACTTGGCGCGTTTTGTGTCGTTTGATCAGTCAAAGCAATGTCCTCTGGGGTGATGTAGATTGGCATTTAGCGCCATCAATCTTTCCAAAAATCTTACCAATACGCCCCAGAAAATACTTTGCTAAATACGCTTAAAAATGGAATTTTGTGGTACAAAAAAACAATTTTTAGTATTTTTATAGGATGGAAATATCGGAATAAATCAAAATCTGCGTAGATTAGTCAACACCCAAAACAATTACCAACACAGGCTCCAAGTCGGGGGCCTGTGGAAGAACCGACAAATTTGGCAAGTTTGGCTCTAACGCGATCATAGCGAGCCAGTAGTTGCTTGAATTGCCCCTGAATCATCACCTTTTCTGAATTATTATTTTGTTCTCGTCAGTCAGAAATACAATCTTGTCCCGGCAGGTTTTTAGTTCAGCTTTGGCGACCTCCAATGCCTGGGATAACACAGCCACTTGCTTCTCCACTTCTGCTTTCTGAGTGGTGATCACTGCCATGTTTTCCACCAACTGTTCATTTTTCTGCTGGAAAACGGTGAAAGATGGAATGAAGTCCAATCATTGATTCAGTCTTTCAAGACTAATCCGCTGACGCATCCAGCAGATATCAGTTATTTGCAAAAAAAATTATTCTATTTGGGGTCTGGCGATCATCTCTACGGGATTTATTTTTCCTCATCGGTAAATCCTGCAGATGATCGCCAGACCCCAGGTGCTACTTGTAAAAGTGAAGAGTTCATTGAGTTTGCTCGTTGGCTGTTCTTCGCCAACGGTGGGAAAATACCAGCTAATTTGAAACATGGGCAAAGTAAAACTGTTAAGCACAACCATTTTGTTTGCAATCTTGTACAACGTGAATGCGATGACAGAGGCATTTAATCAATTGAAGTCGTAAGGGCACCACATCACTCGGGAGCATATGGCTGCATTTTCTCCATACCACACTGAGCATTTTGGTAGATTGGCTAGATTTGACGCTTTTACCGGTCGGACATCAATCTTGCTCTCCAAAATAAACCCTTTCGCACTGTGGATTGAAGTAGAAAATCAATGTATTAGCATAGTTCCGATCATGCCCAGTAAAAAACCAGTTACGGCACCCATTGCTGGGAAGTCTTGATCTTTTAGATGAGCCGCTGGAGCAATATCCTGAAAAATTAGATAAATGATACCGCTACTGCAGAATAGCATGATCAATCCCAGAACATGATTACTTGCTGACAAACAAGTATAGCCCAACCATGCCGCGAGCGGCCCCACTATTGGAACCGTAAGAAAAATCACCCAAAGTTTTATTTTTGTTACGCCGCCCGAGTTCATTTCATGATATGCTGAAAAACCTTCCGGCATGTTTTGTAGTGCTATCAGCGCAGCGAGCAGATACCCTGTATTCGAGCCTGTTGCCGCAGCTGCGCCTAACGCTATTCCCTCCGGGATAAAGTCCAATATCATTCCAAGAAATTGAGATATGGTATTACGTCTACGCCTCATCCATGAACTAAGTTGCCAAAAGACAATTCCTCCGGCCAAAAATGCTACTGTGGCATCAGGAATTGTGGTGTGTTCTATACCGTAAGGTACAAGTACAAGCGCTATTGCAGCTAGCAGCGCTCCACCACCAAAGTAAGAAACATAACTGTCAATCTCATGTTGGCAACAGTAAGATCTTAGCCTCTTATTGGTCGAGATCAATGCCCCTACAGGTATACTCATTCCGGCGACAAGAGCAAAACTTAATGTAGATGCCAGAGACAGCATGTTCGTTATTCCTAATAATTTTGATTAATTCCGTCCCATGATGCTTACACATATATGACCGCGTCATTTATCGATAGTTAATTGCTTTTAACAATACTTACCGTGGTGACTCATAGAGAACGCTTCAATTTTGCTGTTTTCCTATTTGTAATTCCAATAACTTAATCCTCGTAAGTGTTCGTTCTGTAACTAATCTAAATCCGGCTTCAGATTACCGCTTCTTTCTAAATAACGTTCACAACAGCAACGACCTTTTATTTTAGGTAGGAAAATCTGCCAAACAACAGGCGCCTGAAGGGTTACGAATATCACAAGCACAAGATTTCGCCTTAGTCTGAGCAATGACAAAGGCTTTCGATGTACTTTTGCCAGTGGTGGTAATTTCATCAAGCACCTGCTGGGCTGTTACATCAAAACAATAGCAAATTGGTCGTGATTCTAATTTTTGTTTTTGACCTACAACACCTCGTACTTGTGTTACAGAAATAAGCTGACCATCCTCTCCAAAATACACCGTTTTGCACTGCGGATTGGAGCAGAAATAATAAGTTTGTGGTTGAATTTCTTGGTTTAAGGGAGAAGAAACATGGTGTAACAAGGTCTCAAAAGCAACAGATTTTTGTATTACATCACAACTCGGACAGTTCGCTTTGGTTGTTTTAGGTTTGCTACAGCAATTACTCATGAATATCAGCCTCGGTATTTCGGTTTTATAGTTAGTGGTCTAAATTGTGAGAATTTTATCAGCCGTAGTACGGTACGGCGTCAAGCCTGGAAGTTAAAAATATGGCAACAACAGTATTTGGGGGTTCGTGCCCATTCCCTCGAAAAGTTCACTCTAATGATGTAGCCCCCGAAGCTGCGTCTCTTGAGTAATCTCTGTGCAGCCAACGAGGAAGGCTGTCCGATACTGAATAAATTTAAGGATGACTAACCGCCGCAACAGTTTCCCTTGCCTTTACTCCCCGGTGAAACTTGGATAGGCGGGCAAGGTATGGAACCGTAGGAACAATAAACACAGCAGTCACCAGGTTTCGGCTTTAACAAAGCATGGCACTGCTCGCACTCGTAGAACCACTTACAGGCATCGGTGGGCATGGTTTCCATTTTCTTAAAACCACATTCTGGGCAAGTCAGTTCTGATTCAAGTATCACCTGGATAGTCATGGATTATCCTTCGCAATAACTTCTGACGGATAACCAGCATCTTTGGTTGCTCGGGTGAGCTTGACCACATCGACTTTTTTGTCATCGTAGATAACCGTTGCCGTTCTGCTGTCATAATTCACCTGCGTTTGTTCTACGCCATCCACCTTTTCCAACGCCTTACGTACTGTGACTGGACACAGTCGGCAGTTCATGCCTGGCACCGATAAGGTTACGGTACGGCTCTCAGCCCAAGAAGCGCTGATCACGCTGCTCAGCAACAACCCGCTAATCACGACTTTTTTCACATTGATCTCCTAAGTGAACCACACTAGCCAATAGGGACTTGATACCAACAGCACGGCGATAACTGTCACCACCCAGAATACCCTCTGATAACGAAGGCGTTTGCTTGGAAGCGCACAAGCACTGCCTTCTGAGCATAGCGCAATGGGGCGATGCACCCGCCAACCAGCCCATACAAACAATCCTATAACGACCGCAATGAAATAGGGCCGAAATGGCTCAAATGCCGTTAGGGTACTGATCCATGAACCACTGATGCCCAGCATTAAAAGTACAAATGGCCCGGCACAGCAAAGACTGGCCCCAATGGCAGCCACTAAGCCGCCCACCATTGGCCAGGTTGGTGAATTTTTTCTCATCATAGTATTGCCCTCATATTTGCTATTGTAAGGGCCGTACATGGGTACGGAGTCAAGGCATTGTTTTGTGCTCTGGCACCAGTGACTCGATGATTGGACAGTGGGCTTCGTCAGGATTGATTCGGCACTCATCAATGAGGGATTTGAGACTTCTTTCTAATCGCCTGAGATCTTTCAGTTTTTGCCGAACGGCGGTTAATTTATTCTCGGCCAAGTGTTGAACGTCACTACAATGCCCCTGGCTCAACTCGATCAAAGAGGAAATCTCGGTCAACGTGAAACCAAGGTGTTGAGCGCGTTTAATAAACAGAATTCGATACAGCGTCTCTTCCGGGTAGCGCCGGTATCCCTGCAAAGGCTTGTCGGGCTGCTCGATAAGTTGCTGGCGCTCGTAATACCGTATCGTCTCTACATTGACGCCAGCCGTTTTGGCAAGTTGACCGATGGTAAACATGGGCTTCTATAAGTAAGTCTGTTCTTAGGTACGGAGTATACGCCAAGAAGACGAGATCTGCCTGTATTGATCGAAAAGCAGAGCGCTAAGTTTCTGAAGACTCAAATGCCTTCATTCTCCCATCGGGTTTAAGCGACCAAGGCCTCTCGACTTGAGCCTGCCACGGGATTCACGCTTTCCAGCAAGCCCTCCAGGTCAATAACCGCTTTTTGCACGCCAAAGGTGTAGTGTCCGGCAAGCTGTATATGAGTCCAAGCAACTGGGGACAGATTAATGATCATATCAACTACTTCCTGGTTGCCTCGCTTATCAAACCGCTCGACCAGCGCTGATAGTAACGCAGAGTTGTAATAGATGATGCAGTTGGCGATCAGGCGAGCGCAATCGTTCCACTGCTCGATCTGGTAGTCGTTCCCCCCTCGAAATTGATTACCGTTGATTGAAGCGATGGTTCTTCGAAGCTGATGGTAGGCCTCGCCGCGATTCAAAGCCTGCTGCACGAATTGTCTGAGTGTTTTGTTATCAATGTACTCCAGCAGATAGAGACACTTGATCAGCCGATCATACTCATGAAGTGCTGCCAGCGTGCGATTGTTGCGTTTGTTATTCGATAGTTTCTTGACGACGGTACTCTGAGTGGCCGTTTTACGGCTCAGGGAGCAAATAATGCGCTGAATCTGGTCCCACTCCTGCTCAATGAGTTTGCCATTGATGGGCTTTTTCAGCTGAATCTCGATTTCATCGCCAGGGATAATTTCAAACTGGTCATAGAAGGCGTTCTTAAATTTGGCGTAACGGGGAGCAAATTGATAGCCAAACATATCCAGTATGGCGAAGTTGACATTGTTCACGCCATGGGTATCCGTGGCCAGCGACTTTGGTTGAATATCACTGCTGTTGTTGTACAGCAAATCAAAGGCGAAATGGCCCTCATACTCATTGAGCGAGATCACGGTGGTATTCACCGGAACATGATTGGATACCAGTGTCAACGCGGAAACCCCCTTGCCTTTTCGGAAATACTTCGCTGAGTAACGGGCTTTGAAGGTATTGATCCGGCAGGCGTGTTTTTGCCCGTCAATGCTGCCGAACGGGGCGGCTTCGTTGATGGTGTAGTGCTTGAATATGGGCAGTTTGGCGATGGCATTGGAAATCAGGTCGTTGGCGTCACTGGTGGTTTCCGGGCGGATATAGCCGTCACTGACCGTACGCAAGGCACCGACGCTGCGGTCTGACACCGATGCCATGCGATACAGACCGTAATTGGCACCGTTACCAAAAATACAGGCAATCAGGTCGTCATCGTGTGCCTTTGCACTGTGCTTGCGCGATGAGACATTTTTGAAAGCCGAGAGATAGCCCGTTTTTTGATTGACGTAATCCATGATGTCGATAATACCCATATGCTTAACCTGGCTGTATATGGGGTTATCGATATCATCCTTCCAGCGCTTGTTCGCCAAGGTCCAGGCCAGTTGATTGGAGCGAGGTTGACGTTTCACAAACTCATTGGCATCGGTGTTGATGTCTGCCGTTACACGTTCCAGCTGGCGATTAAAGCGTTCTTCGAGGGTTTCCAGAGTCTGCCTGATAGGGTCACTCAGTCGCGTTAGGCCTGTTTTCTGAATGATGACTCGCTTGTTCTTCCAATCCGCTGGGGCGATCAGGTCATCCTCTAACCGCTTGTTTTGTTCGCTTTCTGTGACGTAAACTCTTCCAGCATCGAGCATTTTGAAGATACGCTGGTAGAGATAGAATTCAAAGCGTTTTGCTATCACCTCGCCTTTTTCAAGCAAATAAGGACGGTCATGCTTTAGGATGATGCGTTGATCCACAGTAGCAATGGCGCCCTCATTTTCCAGCTCTGCCTTTGCATTAACTATTTGTTTCGTCAGTACAGTCTGGTCGACGTCACACTCGACATCGATGGCGATGAATAATTTGCGGAGTGAATTGGCGATTTTTCTGGCTTGTTTATCGGTGTATTGCCATTGATAGTCCGTTAGATCGAAATCGTTTTCATCCAAATGTTGGCTGATCATTTGGATCTCGTCTTTCGGTATCAACGAGAAGGCCTTCTTGCGTATCTCACCAAACTGGGTGCTGTCGCTCAGTTCTTCATCAACAAAGTAGCGCAGAATATTACCGGCATATTTGAGCTTTTCCCGTATGACTTCCAATTCATCGGCAATGCGTTGCTTAGCAGAAGTTCTAGCCGCCTCGTTATGCTTTCTGGTAAGGTAACAAAAAGTAATCACCAGCTTGTCGTTGGTCTCGCGGTACCGGAAATACAGGTAACACACCAGGTATAGCAGCCCCTGCCATTGGGGGTAGCGGCGTATCTTATAAATAGAGCGGTGTTTAATAATGGAGGCATAGTAGTTCAAGTTGCCTTGAGACAATCCTAGTTGTTCGACCAATCCTTTTAGTTCTGGATAAATGTCTTTGATCGTTTGGTGGACCTGTAATTCCCGATCAATTTCTGAGGGAGAGAAATCACGAGCGGAACCTTTGTATCCTGATAAGCTGTTGAGCACACCTTTCTTATTTAAAATGTTCCTCAGGCGTTGCAGTGTCAGCTCGGACATCTGCTGGGAGAGGATTAATTCTGTCCGTTGTCGCTCGGTACTCAGGGCTTCAGTGATCAGGTCTTGTAGCGTTGTATAACCCGCAAGCGCAAGACGATGTTGCCCGAAATAAGCTAGGCACTCATCGAAGATATAGCGAGGGTCAGTGCAGATAGTGGCGACATCCCGCAGGCGATCGACCAGGTTTTCTTGGTGCTGGGCTTTCGAGAAGCGATCGAATCCCAGAATGGATAACATCTTGGAGACGAGTTTGGAGCGGGTACTTTTTGGAATGGTTGTGAACCGGGCTTTCTTTCCAGGAAAGTAGGTCCTGCAAAGGTAGTCAATATCTTCCTTGACCTCTTTTAACTGAAATACGGGGATGACCGGTTTTGCCCGAAAATAGCCAATCAGCAATACCAGGTAGAGCTTGGTTTCCAACTTGTCCATAGTGCTGATTGCCTTAAGAGTATCAGCGTCCAAGACGAAATATTCCTCGCGCTCTGCATGATTGAATGCTGGTCGTTCGTAGAGTTCATTGATTTCGTCCTGGGACAGGATTTGGATGCGTTTCTTATTTGTATGGCTCATAGATTATTGTTGGGTGTGCTATATACAGTTCAAGGCTGTGCGAGAGAGAAAGTTGAAAGCCCCAAAGCCGGAATCCGATCAACGGCCTAAAACCGGAAAAGCTAGCCGATGGATTGTTGTACGCTGGATTCAATTTTTTGCTTCGCGTAGTGGTCGATGCTGTCGATATAGCGCATCGCAGATTTCATGTCCTTCCAGCCCACGTATTCCATCAGCGATTTCACATCCCACCCATTGCCGTTAGCCCAGGTGGCAAAGCCCCTCCGTAGTGAATGGCTACTGTAGCTCTCAGGAGCAGCAATGCCAGCCTCTTTGAACACCGTTCGTAACAGGGTGATGATGCTGTTTGGGTTAAGTGGCTTGTCCGCCAAGCAGCCCCAGCGATCGATACGCCGAAATACCGGGCCATCCTGGATATCGGCCGCGTGCAGCCAATCGATATACGCGCTGACCGGGCATAAACGACTTAGCGCGGGCGCTTTAAACAGCTGTCCATCGTTTTGTCGGTCTCCCTTGCTTCGCGGCAAATACAGGGTCATCCCTTCGCCTGGTACGACTTGAATATGCTCCACCCGGAGTCGGCTCAATTCGTCGCTACGGAACCCGCGCCAGAACCCTATCAGGATCAGGGCTTTATTACGTAGCAATCGGTGGATAGAGCCCGTGCCATTGCTGTTGGAAGCCTTGATGAGCGCGGCATCGATGGCGCTGACAACCTGGTTCAACGCTTCCAGTTGTAACGGCTTGGCCTGTTTTTCCTGAACGGGATGCAGCTCCTTGATGCCCTTGAGTACCTTCTTCACCACCGGTGCCTTGGTAGGATCGGGAAAACCCTGGTCGATATGCCACTGGGCCAGCCCCGCTAACCGGGCCTTCAGCGTGTTGACCGCCAGGGTGTCGGCATAGTCTGCCAGGTAGCGGGCAATGCTATCCGCAGTGGCAGGCAGAAAACCGCCCCAGGTGACCTCGTAGTGCTCGATCGCCGATTGGTAACTGCGGCGGGTATTGTCCCGTGTTGCGGCCTGAATGTAGCGATCAATCTTGTTCATCGACACCGCTCCGATTCTCCAGGCGCCGCCGCGACTGCTCGATGGCGGCATGGAGTTTCTGTTGCAACAATTCTTTTGGGGGTAGCGCTGTTAGGTACTCAGCGACATGAATACCAGACTGGTCCAGCTCCAGCAGCTCAACCATTTCCTGCTTTTTACCGGCACAGAGGATGATCCCCAATGGCGGCGCTTCCTCCGGCTGGCGCTCATGCTTATCCAGCCAACGCAGGTAGAGCTCCATCTGCCCCTTGTATTCTGCCTTAAAGTCACCGAGCTTGAGATCAATGACGATCAGGCGCTTCAGGTAGCGGTTGTAGAACAGCAGATCCAGATAGAAGTCGTCGCTGTCAATCTGGATACGCTTTTGGCGACCCAGAAACGCAAAGCCACCGCCCAGTTCCAGCAAGAACGACTCGATTTCCCGCAGAATAGCGTCCTCCAGATCCCTTTCCAGGTAGCGGTCTTTGAGTCCCAAGAAGTCCAGTAAGTAGGGATCGCGGAAGACCAGGTTAGGGGATAGTTGGTCGTCCTCTCTTAAGGTTTGCAGTTCGGCTTTGGCCAGCGCTTCCGGTTGCTTCGAAAGGGCGGTGCGTTCAAAGAGCATGCCATCGATCTTTTTCCGCAAGGCCCGCACGCTCCAGCGCTCAACGCGGCATAGTTCGGCATAGAATTCCATCTGCAAGGTGTCCTTGAGGTAGATGAGCTCCTTGAAATGCGACCAGCCCAATTGTCTCCACAGTGTCGAGACAATCTCCTCATCGGGAAAAGCCTCGGCAAACCGGATCATGTGACGAAGGTTCTTGGCGGAGAAGCCGTTGCCGTAGCGATCGCGCAATTGTCTCGACACCGTAGAGACTATGGCTTCGCCATAGGCTGCCCGCTCGCCCTTTAGCAACTCCGCATGGATACGTTTGCCAATGCGCCAGTACAGAATCGTCATCCCGGTGTTGACGGCGGTTGCGACCGAGGCCCGGGTGTCTTCGATCAACTGTTGAATGTCACTGACGAGTTTTACCTGCTCAGCAGGTGCTTGTTTGGTATGTACAGTGGGTTCCTTGGGCTTACTCATCGATGGGTCCTTGGACGGTCGCAGTCGGGGTATTTCCCGGTATTCGTACTGGTTTCAGGCCATTATAGCGGGTTTCAAGCCTCTCACAATGGATAACACTCTATTATCTATTGTTAATTTTGATCAAAAATAGATTTCAGGCTGCACTCAATATAGTATGTAAATACATGGTATGTAATACAGTATTAAATAATAGGAGGCCGATATGGCTCGCGGAGGCATTAACAAGGTATTGGTCAAGCAGGCGCGTGATGCGCTTTTGTCAAAAGGAGTAAACCCCTCAATTGATGCCGTACGTGCCGAACTTGGGAATACCGGCTCAAAAACCACCATTCATCGCTATCTAAAAGAACTGGAGTACTCAGAGGGTGCTCGCTTGGACGATGAAACCCTGCTGAGTAGCACGCTGAAGGAGATGGTGGCACGCCTAGCGTCACAACTAAAAGAAGAGGCGCAGCAGGTTGTTACGGAGGCCGAGGAGAGGCATAAAGGAGAACTATCTGGGCTACAGCAGCTTAACGACAACCAAACAATGGTCATTACCTCTACTGAAAAACAACTCAACAACCTAGAGGGCCAACTGGCTGAATCCCAGTCACTCAACAAGTCCCTTGATACAGATTTACAGGCCGCAAATGCTGAAGTACAGCGCCTGGAGCAACAGGTTGCTGACCAGAAAAGCATGCTTATTGAGAAAGGTAGCCATATAGAATCGCTGGAGGAAAAGCACAAACATAACCGTGAGGCCCTAGAACACTACCGACAGTCAGTAAAAGAGCAGCGCGACCAAGATCAGCGTAAGCATGAGCAGCAGGTGCAACATTTACAAACAGAGCAGCGACAACTAAACCAAAGCCTGTCAATCAAGCAGACCGAGATTACGCAGCTAAGCAAAGATAACGCGCGACTAGCGACAGAGCTAAGTGAAGCCCGAAAACAGCTTTCCAGCTCAGAGAGCGAGCTACGCGACAGCGTGAATCAGCTGAAGAACGTTGAGCGGCAGTCTGCGGAGCGAGAT
>PANW01000083.1 GCA_002707785.1 Cellvibrionaceae bacterium
GCGCCTTATGTTTGGACCGCAGGGATTGATGGTGATCTAGGCCCTCCTCAATTTGTCACCAATGCCGATGTCAGCTTTTCCGACTACGCAAAATTTGTCGACGCCGGCTTCGCCTTTGCGGCAGAGGCGAGAGGTGACAAGTGGTCGATCGCTGGCGACTTTCTATGGGTTAAGCTCTCGGACGATGTGGATTTACCCGAAAACACATTGAATTTTGAAAACGAACAATACCTTATCGAGCTAGCCTTGAGCTATCGTCCCGATGCATGGGAATCGGTGCGCCCGTTAGTTGGCATGCGCTACACAAAGATGGACACCAAATTCGAAGTGGATGGAGTGGGTGAAACCGATATAGGTGACACTTGGATAGATCCGTTCATTGGCGTGGAGTGGCGTTCCCGGCGTGGAGCCTTTGAATGGGCCGTGGAAACCGACATTGGTGGTGGGGTTGATGCAGACTTTACTTGGGCGTATTTGATTGGGGGCTCTTATTTTTTGTCTGATGGTGTTGCGATCTCCGCAAGCTATCGTTTTATAGACATAGATTTCGACAGTGATGAGTTTGTGTTTGACGGCACCATGGAAGGCTTGTTACTTGGCGTGTTGATGGAGTTTTGAGCCGATCATGGAAACCGAGATCTCGAACGATCATAAATACAGTATTGCTTGTCCCTCATGTGACCTGATTTATGATTTAAGTGAGGTGCCGGTCAACAGCAGCGCGACCTGCTCTCGCTGCGGGCATCTGTTAACTCAAACCCGTGAAAACGAATTCTTGAGAGGCGTCTGCCTGTCTTTCTCTGCACTGGTGATGATGTTGATTGCCAGCTCTTACCCGTTTATGCAATTTAGCAGCGCCGGTTTGGAAAACATGATGACGCTACCTCGCACCGTAGTAGAGCTATGGATCAACGGCATGCCATGGCTCGCTGTCATTGTTGCGGCCTTTATTCTCGTTATCCCGTCTATCGTTTTGACGATGATTTTAGTCATGCAGTTGATTATGTTGTATGACGTAAAGACACCTTTGGTAGCTATTCTCGGTAAGGCTATATTTCATCTCAATAGCTGGAGTATGGTCGAGGTGTTTTTTGTGGGGGTGCTCGTGAGTCTCGTGAAGATCACCAAAATGGCGTCTGTTGTTTTGGGAGTGTCTTTTTGGGCTTATTCACTTTTTGCGTTGTTTTTTGTATTCACTATGATGAGCCTAGATCGTTTTCAATGCTGGAAAAAAATTGAGGCCTTGTCGTGAATCACGCAGAGAGTACTGAAAAGCCAAGAACTGCGAGAGAGCTAGGGCTCGCCTCGTGTCACTTGTGCTTGAAACTATCAGCCGATGAACACCATTATTGCGACCGCTGTGGTACAGCTTTACACCAGCGCAGGCCCGATTCCATTCAGCGGACTCTCGCGTTACTGATAACCGCTTCAATTCTGTACATTCCCGCTAATGTGTTGCCCATTATGTATACCGATTATCTCGGTAGAACCACTGAAAGTACCATTATTGGGGGTGTGATTACGCTCATTGAGATGGGCTCAATACCGATTGCTGCCGTAATTTTTATCGCCAGTGTTATGGTACCTTTGGGTAAGCTGTTGACACTCTTTTATCTCTGCTGGAGTGTCGGCTATCGTAAACCCGGTAACGAGCGTCAGCGGACAGTGTTGTATCGTATTACTGAATTCATCGGTAAGTGGTCAATGATTGATGTTTTTGTGGTGGCAGTACTAGTGGCTTTGGTGCATCTCACGGGATTGTTGGTGTTTCGACCGGGACCCGCGGCTTTAACCTTTGCCGGTGTGGTAGTGGTTACTATGATAGCGGCGGAAAGTTTTGATCCGCGCGTAATTTGGGATAATAAAGAGGCTCTTGATGAGCGATAGTAAGCCAGTAATCAGTCAGCGTAAAAAGGTGAGCTTTGCGCCGATTATGATCATTCCATTTGTGTCATTGTTGGTGGGGGTGTGGATGGTAGTCCACTCTAAGCTCGAGGCGGGCCCCACGATTAAGATTGCCTTCGATACCGCAAATGGTATAGAAGCTGGGAAGACTAAAGTCCAGATGCTGAATGTTGCTGTGGGCTTGGTCGAGGACGTTGCCCTAAATAAGGACGCGACAGGCGTTATTGCAACAGTAACCTTAGATAAATCTGTTGAGCCCCTATTGAAGGAAGATACTCGCTTCTGGGTGGTACGGGCGAGAGTAGGGACAGAAGGTGTTTCTGGTTTAGGGACATTGTTTTCGGGTGCCTATATTGAACTGTCGCCAGGCGATGGAGAACCTGTCGACAAACACAGATTTGAGGGTATGGAAGCTGCTCCCGTGACAGCTGCAGGAACACCGGGTAAGCACCTAACACTCGTGAGTGAAAAAGCCTCAATAGGAGTGGGTGATCCGATCCTGTTTCAAGGCTTTACCGTGGGACGTGTTGAGACTGTCGAGTTTGATTCGGTAGAAAAAGTTGCTCGCTACGACATATTTGTTCACTCCCCCTATGATGATCTCATCCATGACAATACGCGTTTTTGGGACGTTAGCGGTCTATCCATTGGCGCTACTGCAGATGGCGTAAAAGTCAATATGGGGGCTCTTGAAAGTGTTATTCGAGGAGGGGCATCGTTTGGCAACCTGCCTAATATGCCTGAAGGCAAGGCCATTGAAAGTGGTGAACAATTCCGGCTCTATGGCTCCTACAGTGATATTTTGGCCCGACCTTATCGGTACGGTAAATACTATGTTATCAATATTTCACAACCACTAACGGGGTTAGATACGGGCGCACCTGTTAGTTTTCGTGGGATTCAAATCGGTCGAGTGGAGCGTATTCTTATCAAAGAAATTTTTGGCTCACGCGCGATGACCGGTAAAGAAAGCTCGCTGGCAGTTCCAGTGCTGATCTACGTTGAACCGGGCCGTTTAGGAATTCCAGATTCTCGATCTTCACTAGAGGCATTAGATGAGGGGATTCGCTCTGGTATTGGTTATGGACTAAGAGCAACCTTAAAAACCGGGAGTGTCATTACCGGTAAGAAACTGATCTACTTTGATTATTACAGTGATGATCCAGAAGCCCAGATTGGACAATTTCAGCAGTACACCGTACTGCCATCTTTGACGGGAAATTCAGGCTCAATAGAAGATCAATTCAATGATCTTATGGCAAAAATCAATGCGATGCCGCTCGAAGATACCGTTACCAGTGTGAATCGAACACTCGATAGTATCTCGGCATTGCTAGAACAGCGTGAAACAACCAAGCTACCGGAGAATATTGGCGCGACCTTAGAAGAGCTGCGCTATGTACTGAAGGGATATTCTCAAGACGCTGAGCTATATCAGGAGCTCAATTCCAGCATTCGCTCACTGAACAGTACCTTGGAAAATGTCGATCGCTTAACACGTACGCTATCAGATCAACCCAGCTCCATACTCTTCTCCACTCCTGTCAATCCGGATATTGTTCCTAAGGCTGCCCCGTGAGAAAACTATTCTTATCTTTATTGGTCGTATCGCTGGTCGCATGTGCTGGAACGCCAGCGCCGGTAGTTAAACAGTATTTATTGCGTTCAGATAGTGATGAAACGGCAATGTATCAGGACAAGATTGCCGATGTAACCTTGGGCAAGGTGTCTGTAGCGGCTTACTTAGATCATCCGAGCTTAGTCTTGCAGCTCGCCGACGGCTCTATGAGTCGTGCTCATCATCACTTGTGGGCTGAACCGCTTCGCGAGAGTCTTCGTATCTATATGTCGAGAGAGCTTTCAAAGCGGTCGGGGCGTTCGATTCGTGCCAAGTCCAATCATCAATCGGGTCGATATACCACTACAACCATCAATATAGACATTGATGAGTTGCATGGCGATTATTTAGGGAATGTCAGACTAGTCGCCGGCTGGAGTCTCGTCGATAGTGACTCGCAGACGATTTTAAAGGAGCAGTACTTTGTTTCGGAGACCAAGCTCACCCAGGACGGGTTTGGTGCTTTGGTCGCCGCAGAGGAGCGGCTGCTGCAGGAATTTTCTCAAGAAATCGCGGATTCTTTACCACGATAAACCTGTTGAAATGATGTTTGTTGATTTAAGCGACAAGCTTGATCATTAGCGACGAATCCTATTAGAGCTTTGCCTAGGCTCTGGCAAATTGGATACTGGCTTTTCTACGCAGATGATTTTTTGGTCTATATTCCTATAGGGTGAGAGATGTATAGAGTGACCTAAGCTCTTATTGATCTAGATGGACATAGGGAACTCTAATTCTCCACTGAGACAATCGTTTGCGAAGTTAAAACCCCTAAACCCCTCTGATAATGGACATAGGATGTTGCTGAATCATGGATTATCACGATCAAAAATCCGTTGTAAAAAAGCTGTTATCTCTTGGACAAGCAGTGATAGCGGGTTGCTGTGTGTTTTCTGGCGCCGTTTGGGCTCAAGAGGAAATGTCGCTAGAAAAGGCTGCGACGAAATCTAACAATCCTGTATCCGATGCTTGGCTGCTCATTGTTCAAAACGACTATACCGTTATTGAAGGTGACGCCACTGGCGGTGGATCTGAGATGCAAGAGCGGTTGAGTTTTCAGCCAGTCATGCCTATCCCGATTTTTGATGGCGAATGGAATCTTGTTAATCGTGTGGTCCTGCAAGCATTCAGTTCGCCCTACGACGATGAATTCGATTTTGATACCGATGCCGACCCTGCACAGCAGCCGGATTTATACGGTGATCGCACCAGTGGTTTGGGGGATACCATCGCTTTTTCGCTTTTTCGCTATTCGCTCCTAATCGCGACGATGGCTTTATTTGGGGGGTTGGTCCCAGTTTTATTTTGCCCACGGCGACAGAAGACGTGTTAGGCCAAGAAAAGTGGCAGGCGGGTTTGGCTGGGCTCGCTGTCCGACTTGGCAACTCTCATGGCGGATTGGGGATTGAAAACTGGAATATCGGAGTCTTAGCTCAGCAGTGGTGGGATGTCGGTGGTAATGATGATCGTGCAGATACCAATCAGTCTGATATTCAGTATTTCATTAATTGGAAACAAAATGCTACCGACCTGATTGGTATGACCCCTAACATCCAAATTGATTGGGAAAAAGAAGGTTCAGATCGATTCACTGTGCCGATTGGAATGGGAAAAATTGGTTTTTTCCGCTGGGGTAAAATGCCCGTACGTTGGGGGGCAGAGATACAGTACTACGTGATGCAGCCAGATCCTGTCGGCCCTGAATGGAATCTTAAGTTCTTCCTAGCTCCCGTTGCCGCAAACCCTTTCAAATGATTGAGGCCAGCTGGCCTACAAACGAACCAGCACCGCTAAATACTTCCGTATCCTATTGGCAGTGCTGCTTCTTAGGGTGAGCTCTATAACAATAAAACCAAGTGATTATCAATGACAAAACTCAATGTGTTAAAGCGAAACGCTATAGCCTTATGTGCCCTATCTCTTGCAGGTTGTATCTCTGTTGGTCCGGATTTTGAGAAGCCAGAGGCAGATGTCTTGTCGTCATGGAAGGCTCATCACGGCCCATCCGCGAGTGTCAATGAAGTGGAGTCTCCCAGATGGTGGCAGAATTTTAATGACCCGGTTCTGGATGATTTGGTCAATCGCGCTTATCGACAAAACCTAACCTTACAAATAGCGGGCTTGAGAGTCTTTGAGGCTCGCGCGCTACTCGGCGTGGCGGTGGGTAGTCTCTATCCTCAAGGCCAGAGCTTGCGAGGATCTACAAGTACTGTAGAAATCAGCCGCAATGCCGACCCGATTGCGACCTTGCCAGAAGGCTTTCGAGATTCCGTCGAGAATGATTTTGATCGCAATGCGCTCGGTTTAGATATGGCGTGGGAACTGGATTTCTGGGGAAGATATCGCCGAGGGGTTGAGTCATCGGATGCCTTGTTCGAAGCGCGCATTGCAGGTTATGACGATTATTTGGTTACCCTCATTGGTGATGTGAGCTACGCCTATGTATTGCTAAGAACCCTAGAATAGCGTCTTGTCTTTGCGCAAGAGAACGTTAAACGTCAAGCTCGCAGTTTAGAAATCGCCTCGGTACGGTTTCGCAATGGATTGGTGACAGAGCTTGATGTACAACTGGCTAAGACCTTATTGAACAACACCCGCTCCATTATTCCGATCTATGTTGCAGGCATTCACAATACGCGGTTAGCTCTAGCATTGTTGATGGGAATGCCACCCAGTGAGCTGCAAGATATTGTCGGTGGGTCAGGAGTAGTCCCTGAAGCGACTACCGACATCGCCGTGGGGATACCTGCAGATCTACTGCGTCGCAGACCTGATATTCGCCAGGCTGAATTGCTGGCCGCTTCCCAAAGTACCCGTATTGGCATAGCGACTGCCGACCTATATCCAAGCTTTCGATTAATAGGCAGTGTCGGTTTTTCAGCTGAGAGTGGCGGTGATGTATTTGAATCGGACAGCGACTACAACTTTGGGATTTTCGACTTTAACTGGAAAATCCTCAATTACGGCAGACTACGCAATCGCATCCGCATGGAGGATGCGCGATATCAGCAAGCTATTCTCGCCTATGAAAACACAGTATTGAATGCCGCCCGAGAAGTTGAGAGCAGTTTGATGAACTTTGCTCAAGCCAAAGAGCGAGTCAAAGTGCTAGAGCAGAGTGTTAAAGCGGCTCGTCGTGCCGTGGATTTATCCCAAGCGCAATACCGAGATGGCGTTATCAGCTATACCTTGGTTTTGGATGCGCAACAATTTCTTCTGCTCAATGAAGATCTACTGACAGTGGCAAAGGGCAGCGTCGCAAACAGTTTGATAGCGACCAATAAGGCGCTTGGTGGTGGCTGGCAAATCAGAGATGGGCAACCATTGCTTTCCGATGACATCAAGTCCGATATGAACGATCGAGTCAATTGGGGGGATCTGCTTGAAACGGATACGCCAATGGAAGCCTCGCAAGAGGATAGAGACACATGGCGCACGCCGGACCTTTAATACCAATAACGAACAGCTAAGGTAAGTATCGATGAACGGATTTAAGAATGTTGCCCAATCGTTTCAAGTGGTAAAGCCTGCTCTTCTGTGTGCGGCTCTGGCTCTGTTGGTTGCTTGCGGTGCTGAGCCACCCACGGTCACATTGAAGAAAGTTCCTGCCGTGCGAGTGGCTGACATAACGGATTTAACGGAAAGCCCCTTTCCTGGCAAAGCCAAAGCCGGACAAGAAGTGAATCTATCGTTTCGGGTTTCTGGGCCTTTGGTCGATTTTCCGGTTCAAGTGGGTGATCAGGTTAATCAGGGTGACTTACTGGTACGTATAGACCCCAAAGACTATATCAACTCCTTGGGAACGGCTAGGGGTCAGCTGGAAAGAGCAGAAGCGGCTGCGACTCGTGCAAAATCAGATTACCAACGTATTCAGCGGGTTTACAAAGCCGATCCAGGGGCGACCAGTGAAACCGCGGTGGATCTAGCTTTGGCTGCTCAGGATTCTTCTAAAGCTACTGTCAATTCGTTGCAAAGCGCCGTGTCCGCCGCTGAAGATCAGTTGAAGTACACATCACTTCGAGCGCCCTTTGCTGGGGAGATCGTGTCGACCTATGTGGACAATTATGAAACGGTGGTGGCGAAGCAGCCGATTCTACGACTGTTGGATCCATCCAGTATCGAGTTTGTAATTTACGTGCCTGAAAGCAGTATCAGCTATGTGCCCTATGTTGAGAGCATCTCCGTCACCTTTGATGCAGCGCCGAATTTTTCGATCCCCGCGACCATTAAGGAAGTCGGTCGTGAAGCCTCTCAAAGCACTCGAACCTATCCAGTAACCTTAGTCATGTCTCAGCCAGAGGGGTTTGAAATATTACCTGGCATGTCAGGGTCGGCACTAGTTTCCGCACGCTTACCCAAAGAGGCGAAGCAAGTGGGCATTGAACTGCCTGCGACGGCCATTTTTTCGCACAGGGATCCGAAAAAATCATTCGTGTGGGTGATGACCGCATCTGCAGAAGGTGATGCCTATCAGGTGAATCGACGTGAAGTGGAAGTGGGCGGCCTAAGTAACAGTGGCGCGATCATCAAGAGCGGAATCGAAGTCGGCGACTGGGTGGTTGTGAGGGGCGTGAATTCTATTACGGAAGGACAGAATGTACGTTTGGACGATTATTCGGATAAGGGCTCTGAACAATGAATCTGACTCGCTTCGCCCTTGAAAAACGCGTACTGACGCAATTTGTGGTTTTCCTTTTTCTCGTCGGAGGGCTTTATAGCTACACCAGCTTAGGGCGTCTTGAAGACCCGGATTTTACCGTTAAGGTTGGGGTGATCATTACCCAATATCCCGGAGCGTCCGCTGAAGAAGTGGAGTTGGAGGTGACTGATCGCATTGAAAAAGCGTTACAGGAAATGCCTCAATTGGACACTACTTACTCAATATCTCGAGCAGGCTTATCAATTATTAAAGTTGATATGAAGCAGAAGTATTGGGCCGATACCTTGCCTCAGGTCTGGGACGAAATGCGTAAGAAAATTCGCGATGTTCTTCCGAGCATGCCAGCGGGGGTTCTGCATCCAGAGATTGTCGATGATTTTAGCTTTGTATTTGGGTTTGTCTTGGCGGTAACTGGGGATGGTTACTCCTATTCCGAGTTGGAAGATCACGTCAAATTAATCAAAAAGGAATTGAGTTTAGTTCGGGGTGTGTCGCGAGTGGAGCTTTGGGGCGTGCAGCCGAAAGTGATCTATCTCGATGTTTCTGAAACTCAACTGGCATCGTTAAAGATCACTCAAGAAGATGTTTTAGCAACTCTTGCGCTGCAGAATATGGTCGTCAGTGGTGGTTTTGTCGAAGTCCCAGGTCGACGGCTTAGAGTCGAAGTGGCCGACGAATTTAAATCACCCGAAGACATTGGTGAATTGGTTATACGTCGCAGTCTGGAAGATGTCCTTAATCGTGTGGCGGCAGAGATCGATGCCAATGACAAAACTCTGTCGGCAATGATGCCAATTGGTGTTGCTGCTTCGGGCAGCTCCAAATCTGCGAAGGCGTCGGAAGTCATTAGACTCAAAGATATCGCCACTATTCGTCCGGGTTACCTCGAACCCTCGATGATGGAAATGCGCCATCAAGGTAAATCCGCCTTGGCAGTTCAAGTGGCCAATGTTGCCGGAGGCAATTTACTTGAGACTGGGGCGGCCTTGGACAAAAGGTTGGAAGAAGTCATCGCAGAGTTACCTGCGGGGATCAACGTTGAGAAGTTCACGTGGCAGTCTGATCTGGTAAAAGAGTCCATCGATGGTTTTGTGATTAACTTGGCCGAGGCGGTATTGATCGTGTTGGTGGTGCTCACTCTGGCCATGGGCTGGCGTATGGGAGTTGTCATCGGCTGGGCGTTAATTCTGACTATCTTTGGTACTTTCGTTGTTATGAAAGTCGCAGGGATTGATTTGCAACGAGTCTCTTTGGGGGCCTTGGTGGTGGCTCTGGGAATGATGGTGGATAACGCCATTGTGGTAGCGGATAACTACACGGTGCGATTGGCGAAGGGGATGAAACCGAAGGAAGCGGCGATCGATAGTGCCCAAGGCCCAAGCATTGCCTTATTGGGCGCAACCATAGTTGCCATAATGGCTTTCTATCCCGTGTTCGCCGCCAAAGCCGATGCTGGTGAATATGGTCGAACCCTCTTTCTCGTGGTCGGTGTTTCATTGATTATAAGCTGGCTTATTTCAATGACCGTCACTCCCATGAACTGTATTGCCCTCATCAAACCTAGCGAAAGCTCAGGTGATAACGATGCTTACAGCAGTGGGTTCTTTCAGCGTTATAAACGATTGCTCGAGGGAGCTATCCGTATGCGGGGAAGAACCATTGGTTTCATGACCATTCTGTTGGTCGCATCAATCATAGGGTTCGCCAAATACGTGCCTCAGCAGTTTTTTCCGGATTCAACTCGCGCACAATTCATGATTGATTACTGGGCACCTCAAGGAACACCCATTCAGGATGTGTCGGCAAATCTCGCACTGCTTGAACAGCGACTGATTAACGATGAACGAGTTAAGGATGTTGGAACCTTCATTGGTGCCGGAGGCCCGCGATTCTATCTTCCGGTTGATCCCGAATTTCCTTATCCCGAGTTTGGCCAACTCATTGTTAATACGCCATCCTATGCTGAAGTGAATGAGTTAGTGGATGAGCTCAGGGCTAATCTGCCTGATCAATTTCCCGAAGCGATGATTCGCGTGCGTAAGTACACGGTGGGGCTGGGTGATACTTGGCCATTTGAATTGCGGATTAGTGGTCCTGCTGAGGCGGACTTGGGTGAACTTCGTCGATTGGGTGAAGAGGGAATGGCGATTCTTAATGCGACCCCGCTGGCGCAACATGTGCGTATCGATATGCGCCAGCAGACCCCCAAACTAGTGGTGGATTATAGTCAGGAGCGAGGTCGATGGTCTGCGGCGACTCGAGCAGATATTGGTCAAGCAACGAGCCGAGCCTACGATGGAACGCTTGTGGGAATCTTCCGCAGTGGTGATACGACTCAGCCCATTATTGCACGAAATTCGGAAACTGAACGTCAATTGGTCGCGGGTAACTTGGATACGGTGCAAGTTCAAACGACCTTAGGGTTGAAGACAGTGCCTTTAGGGCAGTTGACGGATGGTAACTATCTTGAATGGGAAGACCCCATCATTACTCGATTCAATCGCCGTCGTCAGGTTGCGATTCAAGGGGCTCCGGCCGATGGAGTGACTTTTCCGGCGCTGCGTGCGGAAGTGAAAGAGCAATTCGACAACATGGAGTTACCGCCGGGCTACAGCATATTTTGGGATGGCGAATATGATAACACCACCCGTGCGCAACTCTCTTTGGTTCCGGGTATGGTGCCCGGCTCGGTGATTATGATTCTAATCATTGTAGCTTTGTTTAACGCGATTCGTCCGCCTATCGTCATGCTACTGACGGTACCCTTTGCGCTCATTGGGATAACGGCGATTCTTGCACCCACTCAAACCGCTTTTGGTTTTATGGCTCTGTTGGGCGCCATGAGCTTGGTGGGGTTAATGATTAAAAACTCAATCGTGCTGTTGGATGAAATTAACGTAAATGCCGCAGCCGGTATGAACCCTTATGACAGTGTGGTTGCCGCGGGGTTATCAAGGGTTCGACCAGTCGTGTTGGGAGCCGCGACCACTATCTTAGGGGTAATTCCGCTTATCCAAGATGCATTTTGGGTTTCAATGGCATTGACGATGATGTTTGGTTTATTGGTTGGTACTGTCCTCACCATGGTGTTGGTACCTACTTTTTATGCACTTCTGTACGGTATTAAGTCCCCAGCCAAAGAGCGCTAGCTCAAATTATCTAAGTAGTAGAAAGAGCACGAGGGGAGTTCGGTCGGGTCTGAACTCCCCTTTTTTGGGCTGTTCAAAAAGTGCCGTGCAAAGACTATCGCTGCAGATTTCAAAGTTTAGGGGCCTCCCCAACTGGGGTAGGGTTTTTAGTGCCCGCTCTTGTTTGCAGAGGCGGTCAGCGTTACTTTCTTGTTTTCTCAAACTGCGCGAGATTCATGATTATGAGTAAATCAGTATTCATCACAGGGGCGGCTCAAGGTATTGGATTAGCCACTGCGAAACGCTTTCATGAGCAAGGCTGGTTTGTTGGCTTGTACGATATCAACGAGAAAGGCTTGGAGAGCGTGCATCAACAACTGCCCAACAGTTGTTTTGGTGTACTTGATGTTCGTGATGAGGCCGCAGTGGCGCAAGCATTTGATGATTTCGGCAAACACACGAACGGCAAAGCTGATGTGGTGGTGAACTGTGCGGGAGTACTGGCTCCAGGTTATTTTGAAGAGATTGATACAGACGCTACCGATCGGATGATTGACATCAATGTTAAAGGGCTTACCTACGTTGCGCGCCATGGTCTACCGCTATTGAAAACCGGCCAAGATCCAGTGTTGATAAACATATGCTCGGCATCCAGTATTTATGGCGTTCCTTTATTGGCGGTTTATGGCGCAACCAAGCACTATGTGAATGGTCTTTCGCAAGCGCTGTCGATTGAATGGCAACGCCTAGGAGTGCGCGTTAAGGCCATTAAACCACCGATCGTAAAAACGGCTATGGGGCGCTCTCTACCTGCAAGCTTCGATAAACATATGGCGGCTAATATGGAGGCTGACTATGTCGCGCAAGCAATCTGGCAGTCGATCAGTGGGCGTCGCGCGAGTTACATCTTGGGTTTCAAAACCCAATGCCTCGGCCTATTGTGCCGCTGGCTGCCCGATGCCATGGCTCGAGGATTGATGCGGAAAGCTTGCGGCTTATAAGGAGTCTTAGCGTTTTAGGGAACCACTGAATAACAGAAAAGCTTGTTATCGCGAGCCTTAGCGCCAAAAGTAGGGGCTACTAAGCCAAGCAATCCAGCGAGGCGATAAACCGTGTTTTGTAGTGCTGAACTATGGATTGCCGCGTCGCGTCGCTCCTCGATGTGTGGACTCCCCCTCCTAAGAGGGTAAGCTTCTAGCACCACACTGAAAACTGGAGTCCACACACATGAATAAGCATAACGTCATCGCTGTAGATCTGGCAAAGCGAGTTTTCCAAATCTGCATACTCAGTAAA
>PANW01000084.1 GCA_002707785.1 Cellvibrionaceae bacterium
AAATGTTCAACTCAGTACGATTCGCCATTGGAATGAATAATGAAACCAGTCCAACTAAAGCTCTGATGTCATGTATTTCAACTTAATTTGAACCGATGAAGACATTCGCAGTGTGGTTTGGTGAGTGATATATATATTGTGGCAGTGTTTTGATTTAGATAATTAAATTACATACTTTCGCATGACAGAGTCACGGATTGTTTAACTGAAGTTGCTAGATTAAGTGGATGTTCTCTATTTTTTATTATTTTACGAAACTTTGTAATATTTTTATCAATGGAAGTATCAATTGTCTCTTTTACTATTTGAGGTAATGAGGCTCGGTATCCCAGATACAATCCCCGTACGCGGGCGATCTCCATTTTATGCAATTTTTGTGAGGGGCTTAGTTTCTCTAAAGTTGATTCTAAATATGTTTCTGAGCTGATTATTATGTCAATTCGCTTGGCTAGTAATGCTTTAAGTAATGATTCATGACCTGTGTAGAGTCTGGGTTTTAATCCGTGTTTTAATTTCACTAAGTCTTCACCGGAAGACCACGGTGAAATATCTCTTATTATTCCAACTCTAGCATTACTGGTTTTGGGCTGGGATAGGGAGTAGTAATTCTCTTCTATGTCAATAATTCTATTTCTATTCAACTGAATTTTATTTTTATCTATCATGGGGATTTCGGATTTATTTATTAGAATTAGCGATATATCTAGACTTCTGTTATTTAGTTCTGCTATATGCCTAAGCCCTAGCGGCATTATTTTGGGGCAAATTATAAGGCTCGATCCAGCTAGTAGATTCCGTATGATAAGTACAGAGTTTTTATAGTAGCCTCCAGTTAGACCCGCATTTTGAAAAACGGGGAAGAACAACGGAGAGAGATAGTTAACCGTATTAGCTACCGCTACTTTCGGATTAAACGTGGAAAGCGATATCAACGTTAAAATAAATAAGTACCAAAATTGCATGATCCCACTTAATTAAGTAGATAATATTTCTTGAGTGTAGGGCTTGTGACGGTTTTTGGCTAATGATTATTCCTATTGATTCTTGTGGGTTAGGGTACGCTGGTGTAGGCACGGATAATGGGGTATTCGTGCATATAGCCGTAACCGCCAAATAATTGTAAGCATTGAGTAATTAGCTTGCCTTGTGCTTGGTTAGCATAAAGTTTGACCATAGCAGCCATTGTGTCATCCAGCTTCCGTTCCATTAAGAGCTTAAGGAAATGGTATCAAAGGCGCTTTTCAATACGCCAAGCCCCTCAAGAGTAGCGTCAGGACGTAGGTATTCATCCTTGCTTAGAAGCGGCAAGCCAAGATCATCAATCACAGTAATAACAGAATTATCAAAGTGGCCTTTAGTCCACGAGTGGGCAGTGCGTTGCTGGCGTTCTACTGCGTATTGGTCAAGGTCTTCACAGCTGAAACCGGAGCGGGTAGCAATTAGGTCGGTTCCAATACCTTGATGGGCAAAACTACTATTGTAGATAATGGCTGGGTCTCGAGGCAAAGCTCCTTCTTGAGAGCCCATAGGTACATGCGGCATGGATACAACTCCGCCGTCTATGGTTACGGACAAAACCTGTGAAACTGCCATATTAACCGCATTAAGGCCTGATGAGCAGGCTTGATCCAGTTGAAAGCCCGAGACCGATTGATCATATCCCAGCAGTAGTACAGCGGGATGGGCCAGATTGCAGCCTTGCTCCTCCACCAGTGTGACAATTCCCAGTGCTACGTCATCTACCTTACTGGTATCGGCTTGCTAACAGTCTTATAGAGGTTATTGGTTATGGCCATAATAACGAAATGTGGTAGTTGCTAGGATTTAATAGAAGGGCATCTGATTTGCGAGAGACATTGATAGTGATCTCGTAGGTAGGGTTATAAACAGTAAGGCTTGTTGTTAAAAATAGGTTTAAAAAGATTTATATCCTGTATATGATTATACTGTATGGTGTTGGTGCGAAGCCTTTCGCTCGCTTGGTAAAGCTACAAGAGGCTTGGCATGTGTTTGTTCAATCGCTAAAAAAGCAGTACTGGTTGATTATCGAAAGGTGTTGTTCAAGATTGATCATGTGACATGATTGTGGCCAATTCATGACAAAACTCATTAGACTTATGTTGCTTGATGTTCAGCATTTTCAGTGGGTTTAACTAACTTCTGTGAACGATAGTGAGTTGGGTGTCATGTGAGAGGTTATATAGATTATGAACTGCAATTAGATAACCCAGATTCTGCAAAAACCTATAATAAATTGGAGAGAATAATCCATGAAAAAATTTCAAATGAAGCAGATGCCCGTAGCTGTAGGTGGAGTTATTGCTATGTTATTTGGTGCATCAGAACCTATTCATGCAGAAGGATTTGAGCTAGAGGAGATTGTGGTAACCGCACGTAAGCGCGAAGAATCATCTCAGGATGTTCCGGTTGCGATGAGTAACTATAGTGGTGGTGACTTGGCTGCACTTAATCTGACTGATACAAATCAGCTAGGCCAATTCTCTCCAGGGGTAAATATTGAGCCTCCAGCGGCTCAGGGTGGCTCAGCAACGCGTGTGACTATACGTGGACAGGTGCAGACTGATAATTTAATCACCTTGGATCCTTCTGTTGGTTGGTACATTGATGATGTTTATCTAGCCCGTACCTATGGTACTGCTAACAGTATTTTTGACTTAGAGCGCGTTGAAATTCTAAAAGGTCCTCAGGGGACTCTATATGGTCGTAACACCACGGGTGGGGCTATCAAACTGGTTACCACTAAGGCTGACCCTTTTGAAGGAGTTAGTGGTTACGTTAGTGGAGGCATTGGTAACTTCGATCAAACAAAAGTTGGTGGCGCAATTAATATTCCGTTGGTTGAAGATAAGTTGGCGGTGCGTTTGGTCGCCCTGAAAGATAAGCGTGATGAAGGTTTTGGTGATGTCACCATTTATGGCAATGCTTCAGACCCGTTGGTAGTAGGGGCAGATGTATATGATCCTACAGACAAAAAAGATTGGGGCACAAAAGATAACGAGCTGTATCGTGTAGGAGTTACATATTTTGCAAGCGAAGATTTGTCTGTCTTTTTAAATTATGAAAAGACCGAAAGCTACACCACTGATATTTCTTACAATGATTCAAATGAGCCTGGTAATCAGGGGGATCTTCCTAATGGTCCATCTATCTTTCCTTTCTCGCGCTCAACAAGTGATCACTATAGTGCCGCTCTTAATGCGCTAAACTGGTCAGAGTCTGATACTGAAACTGTCGGATTTACTGTTGAATATGATATCAATGAAGATCTTTCAACTCGACTGGTTTACGGTTGGCGTAATAGTGAAAATGAATATGTAGCGGACATAGATGGAACTGCATTGCCCTTAAGTTCATTTGTTACTCCGTTTACGTCTGATGCTGAACAGCATTCTTTTGAATGGCAGTTGACAGGCACGGCGTTTGAAGGATCTGTAGACTGGATTACTGGTTTGTACTGGTTTGAGGAAAAGGGAAGTGACTACTCCTCCTCGCAATCGGGAGCGGCTATTTTAGGTGGGGCGACAAACACTATTTTCGATGCATCGGCTGAAAATAACAGTGAGTCTGTATTTATTTCAGCGACATTCCACGCAACGGACTCCATCAATGTTGTCACGGGTGTGCGATATACTCATGATGATAAATCTGTGGAAGTGACGCCTACTCAAGAGATTATTGGCGTTACACCAGCATTTTGTATTGCTGCTGTAGCTTCGTTGCCAAATGGAGACCTTACCGCTTGTGAATGGAGCAATCAGGAGGATGACTACATTGTGTCTTATAATGTAGGTGTCGATTGGGCTGCAACTGAAAATGTAATGGTTTATGCAAAAACAGCTAGTGCGAGTCGGTCGGGCGGCCAAAATATGAGGGCCTTAAGTCTCGAAGATGCAAAACCTTTTGAGGAGGAAACTGCAACAGATTGGGAGTTGGGTATTAAGTCGCAGCTTTTAGATAACACATTGCAGGTTAACGCAGCGGTGTATCAAACTGACTATGAGTCAGTGCAGCAGACAGACCTAAAAAATGACCCTGCTAGTGGTGCTAACTACACAGTGGTACGTAATGCAGGTGATGCTACCATTGACGGTTTTGAGGTCGATTTTAAGTGGGTTGTTACAGATAGCTGGATGGTTTCTGGTAGCGCTGGAATTTTAAATTGGAACTTTAAGGATGACACCTCTATTTCACCTTCGGCTCCGGAAAAAGAAGCATCTTTGCGCATGAACTACTTATTGCCAACCGATATAGGTGTTTTCAATTTTGATGTTAACTATAGTTACCGAGGGGAGATGGTTAGTAATACTTCTGGGGGGCGTGACAATGTTAGAAACTACTCAGCGATTACCGTAGATTCAGTCGAATTAGTTGGGGCGCGTATAACTCTAGATATGATCGATGATGCTTTGTCTTTATCTCTATGGGGAACCAATTTGACTGATGAAGAATACCGCTCGTCAAGTCTGAATATTATCAGTGGACCTTTTGCTTTAAGTAATTCAGGTGTGGGTGCACCTCGCTCGTTTGGCTTAGAAGCGACTTACAAATTCTGAGTTTAATTAATCTAATTTGATCATATCTTCAAAAGTGATCAATGTCATGTGGCTCCCTTCACCGGTTAATTTTTGGTGAAAGGGGCCCATTTATGTTTCTGCATTTATCACTCCTGATTTCTAGTAATACCCAGTGTCTCGATGCCGAAGTCCAACGGCGGAACCTCTATTTTCTGGTCCAGATTGTAATCACTAAAGCGATTGATGTTGGAGTTGCATGATGGCGATAGTCCATTCAGTAGCTCTTTATTGATATAGCGAAGTAAAAAGAGTGTCCTTATTGACTTTTCAGCACTTTAAACGCTAACTGTAACCAGTTCTTACGACTGTACGTTCCTAGTCGTCGCAAAATCGTCGAAGCGGTAATTTTACCTTTTTTGATCGAGATAACCACGCGGAGCATATCTCGAAGGTGTCGCTAAATTAGTTTGAGATTATTACTGTCGGGAACAGGGGCCCAGTATATTTGTATCGAGAGCGATTGTCGGGACTAAAAAAGTAAAAAATCCCGCAGTGTTGCATCAGTCGAAACATGTTTGCCATTGCTCCGGTATTTAGGCAAATCAAATTTATTATAAGTATTGACGAGCTGGGTAAACTGATTGCGGCTCAGCTGGAAGTAAAACCCGGTAGTGATAACCGTCGGGCTTGCGGTCAATGGCAAGCCCCTAGTTTTCGAGACGTTTGCCAGCTTCTTAAAATAGCTTCTCTCAAACTCCATAGGTGATATGCCATCGTTGTTGCCGTGTCGACGCCTTGGATAGTAGAAAAACACAATGTAATTAAATGTCTCTGACCTAGCGTTATTCCTGGTTTTGTAGATTTTTCGTTTGATACGCTTCGTTTTCAGAAGATAGAAGAAGCTCTCAGCTACCGCATTGTCATGACAGTTGCCTCGGCGACTCATGCTTAACTCCAGGTTGTTATCATCGACGAACTTGCGCCAATCCGAACTGGTATATTGAACTCCCTGATCAGAGTGGATTAATACCTTACCTTCAGGTTTTCGACGCCAGATTGCCATCAATAGCGCATCGATGACCAGGTCCGATCTCGGGCTGCTTTTCATGCTCCATCCAATAATTTGACGAGAGAATAGGTCCAAGACGATCGTCAGATAAAGCCAACCTTCATGAGTGCGAATGTAGGTAAAGTCAGTTACCCAGGAAATATTTGGCTCCGCCACTTCAAATCCCCGATCCAAGGTGTTGCGCGCTACATGGCTCAGATCGCCTCCCTTAAATCCACGATGCTTTTTATAGCCGAGTTGGGAGCGTATGCCAGCTTCTCGCATGATGCGATGCACTCGGTTCTTCCCGCACCGTTCACCACAATCCTTAAAATCTCTAGTGATATTACGATAACCGTACGAGCATCCGCTCTCCAACCAGAACTTTTTAATCTTCCCCAGTAGGCGCTTATCTTCTATGGCTCTGGGGCTATCTGGTGGCTTAAGCCAAGCATAAAATCCGCTGTAGTGAAGCCCCAGAATACGGCACATGGTCAGAACAGAGAATTGCGTGAGTCGGGATTTTATGATTTCGTATTTTTCTTTGACTCGCTTGCGAAAAATACTGCGGCTTCCTTTAATATATCTCGCTCCTCAGTAACACGCCTAAGCTCAGCCTTTAACTTCATCATCTTCTCCTGCTGGCTTGATATAGTCTGATGCTGAATGCCAGCATCCCCATATTTTTTGTCCAATCATGCAGGCTTTTCTGGGTAACTCCTAAGCGCTTAGCCGCATCAGCTATCTTATAGCCTCGCTCAGTGACCTGTTTAATAGCTTCTAGTTTAAACTCTTCTGTGTAACGTTTGCCGCTCATGCTTTAACACCTTCTGTTTACGCCAATTATAACGCTGACAGGTGTCTAGGATACTGGGAGCTTGCCACAACTTTCCTTTGCAAGTGCTGTGTTAGATGTTACCAAGTTTTTTTCGCTTTTGGCGATCTGCGAGCCTGTCTTTTCGAGACCGTCTCGAATGCTACAATTACTTTTAGAATATTATCTAGGAGGAGTTTTTCTGAGATAGGAAAAAGTTTGGGATATACTAGATGGTTACACAGAGGTTAACTCTGGGAGTTAGAAATAACATAGGTAAGCATTTTCTTTTTAATGTTATTTGAAACAAGAACAGGCTTTCCATCAAGGGTATGCACTAAAATTGCTTCGCAGTAATCAATACATTTTTGCTGGCGAAAAAGTGCCTGACTGCACACGTAGGAAGAATTACCTATATGACTGATTCCAGAGGCCAGCTGCAAGGTTTCGGGGAAGTGAATGTCATCCAGGTAGCGGGTGTTTGTTTCGGCTAAAACAATTCTGGTGGGATTCTTTGTCTGATACAAGGTTTGACCAAAGAACTCCATTTGCCAGCGGGCTCTTGCACTTTCGTAATAACGTGAGACTGTAAGATTATTAACGTGCCCGAGTGCATCCATGTCGCCGAATTGTGTGTCTTGCTGAATGTGGTGTTTGTAATTGGCAGCTTGTAATAAGGTGGGATCCAGATTCTGTTTTATGACTAGGTTGTTCCTGCAGAGGTTGGATAGGGGGAGTTGGTGACAAGTTCTGTGAATTAAGCGCTGATTGATACAAAAACGTCGCCCCGACAATAAAAGTCATTTGTGGGGCGAGCCTTTAGTGCTAAGAGGTTTTGGTGCAAAGAAGCTTAAATGCAGAGCTGTTGTTACCAGTGAAACGTAGTTACTTCCCTTGCCAAATCGGAGCGCGTTTTTCCATAAAGGCTCTGGGGCCTTCTTTGGCATCTACGGAGCTCATGACAATCTTCATGGCTGCTGTATTCATGTCCCACAGCTGGCTTTCGGTGTTGTCGTTAGCGACCTTAGTAAGTTTCAGGCTTTCCACGACAGAAATGGGCGCGTTGGAGGCAATTTCTTCCGCTAGCTCGGTGGCCACCTCAATCGCCTTTCCTGTTTCAACCACACGGTTAACCACCCCGTATTGCAGTGCACGATCTGCACTGAGAGGCAGGCCGGTGGTGACAATTTCGTTGGCAATCACGCGGGGCAGTGAAGTGCCCACACGGAAGACGCCGCCAGCGGCAGCCATCAACCCGCGCTTAACCTCTGGTAGGCCTAATTTGCTAGTTTCGCTGATTACGGCCATCTCGCAGGTAAGCATCAGCTCAAATCCACCACCCAGTGCAAGGCCATCAATTGCTGCAATCCAGGGTTTAGTTCTGGGTTCTTTGACAAAGCCAGCGAAGCCACCAGTGGGCGTGTTACAGGCCGCGCCGCGACCCGCAGCCACTTCCCCAAGATCAACGCCGGCGCAGAATACATTGCCGTTAGCGGCGAGAATGGCTACACGTAATTCCGGGTCATCTTCGACCGTTTTAATAGCTTCAGACAGCCCTTTGGTAATATCACCATTAATGGCGTTCTTTTTGTCGGGGCGGTTTAGTGTCACTAATGCAATGTGTGGCGTGAAACGTTCGAACAGTACGGCGGCTTCAGACATAATGTGGTCTCTTAATCGATGAATTAACCTATTATTGACACGAGAGCCTGCCCCGACCAGTAAGGGATGGGGTTTGGGTTTCGGTCTGCTTGTCATTATGGCTTATATACATAATAATCTTCACAATTATATATATGATTTGATAGTATGTAAATTAAGCCTCGCACACGAAAATACAATCCGGGCCAAGACAAAGGCATCCCGAGAGAGGCTCAGGCGCAGTGACGGCAATCCGACAGCAGAGATAATAATCAGGTGACAGCATGACAGACAATTCTTCTAATGTGACTTCAAACGATATGTCACTCCCTTTAACCGGCGTGCGTGTCATTGATATGGCTGATGGTAAGGGCGAGATGTGTGGTCGCCTCTTAGCGGATTTTGGCGCTGAGGTGATTTTAGTGGAGCCGCCTAAGGGGTTGGCTTCTCGACAGCTGCCACCGTTCTATCGAAGCGAAAGCTTGTACTTTGCTACCCATAATGCCAATAAACGCAGTGTGGTACTGGATTTGGACACGGATCAGGGTAAGGCGGATTTCTTGGCGCTGTCAGACCGTGCGGATATTTTGATTGAAGCGGACAAGCCGGGTCGTATGGCAGAACGCGACCTTTCCGCAGCCACCTTGCGTGAACGAAACCCTCAGTTGATTGTCGTGTCCATTACTGATTTCGGCCAGACAGGCCCTTACAGTCAGTACCGCGGGAGTAACTCTGTATTGATGGCTATGGGTGGTGTGCTGGCACGTTCGGGTATTGAGGGCGAGCGTCCATTATTGCCACCTGCCGAAATGGCGCTTGAAGCCACAGCAGTGCAGGCGGCTTGGGCGACCATGGTGGCGTATTGGCAACGCTTGCAAACCGGTAAGGGCAATACGCTGGACTTTTCGATGTTTGAAGCCACGGCACAAATTCTGGATCCTGGTTTGGGAGTTACAGGCAGTGCTGCGGCAGGGCGTAGTGCTTCCGAAATGGCACCTTATGGTCGTCCTCCGATTGGAAAACTCTACCCTATTTTTGCTTGTGCCGACGGCCATGTCCGGATTTGTGTGTTAAACCCGCGTCAGTGGCAGGGAATGTGCGCCTGGTTGGGCGATGATCACCCGTTTACCGACCCGGCTTACGGCAATATCGCAAAGCGCTTTTCAGAAATTGTCGCCATTAATGCACTGATTGCCGAACTGTTTAAAGATAAAAATGCCGTGGATCTGGTGATGGAAGGGCAGAGCCGTGGTGTACCCATTGCTGCGGTATCTACCCCAGCACAGGTGCTTGAGGATGAACAATTCAATGCCCGTGGCGCGTTTACTGCGTTAACTTTGGCTGATGGAGCAGAAGGGAAGGTACCAGCAGGGTATTTGGAGCTGGATGGTCAGCGAATGGGAATTCGGCAGACGGCGCCAGAACTGGGAGCTAATCAGTCTATCTTGGATGGACTCTCCACCGTTGGGGACTGTGTTGATCAAGCTTCTGAAGCCACTTCAAGCCGCAGGCCTTTTGAAGGTATACGAATTCTGGATCTCGGTGTGATTGTGGCCGGTGCTGAGCTGGGCCGTTTGTTTGCGGATCAAGGCGCAGAAGTCATTAAAGTTGAAAACTCTGCGTTCCCTGACGGTTTGCGACAAAGTTCGGGGGGGGCACCTATTAGTCAGTCATTTTCTCAGGGGTCACGCAACAAACTTTCCATGGGCTTGAACTTGCGGACTGAGAAGGGCATTGCGCTGTTTCATCAGCTAGCCAAAGAGTCCGATGTTATCTTGTCGAATTTTAAACCCGGCACATTGGAATCCCTGGGCATTGGTTACGATCAACTCAAGACGTTGAATCCAGGCATTATCGTGCTGGAAAGTAGTGCGCTGGGTAATACGGGGCCGCTAGCGAAAAGTATGGGTTATGGCCCACTGGTTCGCGCATCCTCGGGATTGACCGGCCTATGGTGCTATCCCGAAATTGAAGGCAGTTACAGTGACAGCATTACTATTTTCCCTGATCATTTCGCGGCGCGGGTTGCAGCCGTAGGCATAGTGGCCGCATTGGCGCGCCGTGAGCAGACGGGAGTCGGTGGTAAAGTGGCGCTGTCTCAGGCAGAAACCATTCTGAATACTTTGGCGACCAGTTTGCTGCGGGAGTCGGTAGAGCCAAACTCATTCAGGCCTCTGGGGAACCAATACGAGTTTGATGCCCCTGCCAACGTATTCCCTTGTGCAGGGGATGACTTGTGGTGTGTGGTTGAAGTGAAAAGTAACAGTGACTGGCTGAGCCTGTGTACTGCAATTGATCGCCCTGATCTTTTGGAGGTTGCAGACTATAAGACAGCTGAAGGCAGGTTGCAGAACAGGGAGACTCTGGAGGCGATTGTTCGGGATTGGACTGAGCAGAGATCGCCCTATGAAGTGCTTGAAACATTGCAGGCAGCTGGTTTGGCTGCGGGTAATATGCAGCGGTTGAGCGAGTTTGATAACAATCCACACTTCCTGGCTCGCAAGTTCTTCCGCCATTTTGAGCAACCTGGATTTCCCGGGATTTTGCAAACAGAAAATGGGCCGGTCAGCTTCAGTGAACTGCCTGAACCGGAGATCCGTCCAGCACCATTTCAGGGACAGCACACCCTGGAGTTGGCTAAACGTCTGTTGGGATTAAGCCCGGAAGAAATTCAGGCATTAACCGAAGAGGGCGCTCTGGAGCCTATGGCTGATAATGAATTTGTAAAGGCATAATCCTTTACTTGTTACCTGCCAGTGATTGCCCGTAGCTCAGCATCAGGGCAATCACCTTTTCGGCGGCGGGTGATGAAGTTCGCCCATTCAAACGCACAACCGACTGTGTAGAAGGCCATTGCATGGGTCCCTCCCTGGTGTATAAGGGCACTATCTCGCCTTGATTCAGACTCTCCTGAATCGCTAAAGAACTCATCAATAAAACCGCGTCCGAAGACAAAGCCACCGTTTCAAGTACTTTCACATTTTCACAGACAATATGACCATTTCGGGTCGCCAAAAGCTCTTGCAGTTCGCCGCGAGGCTCGTCTGCACTTAAGTTGGGGGGCGTTAAACTGGAATCGGTTGAACTGGAAAAGCCAGGAGAGGCGAGGGTAAAGTCCAAAAACGCCTTCGGTTTGATCGGTTTGCCCGCCAATGGATGATCTTTTCGCACAAATAGTCCTGCCGGTAAAAAAAGCAAAGGTTCATAGTGAATGTCGGCAGAGGGTATAAACTGTGTCGTATCAGCCACAAAGAACTCAATCCTCTCTTCTAATAACCACTCCATTAGCCGTAACGCCGATTGTACCTCTGCCGTGATGTTCAAGTGAGGGTGGTCACGGCTGATTTCTGACATCACATAAGGCAACAGAAGGTGTGCCGGCACCGGCCCAACACCGAAGGCAATATCGCCTATGTGCGCTTCTCGTAGTAGCTCAGCCTCGTGCTGCAGGCTGTTAGCGCGGCGCAGCAGGTCACGTGCACCGGAGAGTATGTGTTGCCCTGCAATGGTGGGCCTGACGCCGTTGGAATGACGCTCAAACAATTGTAGCTTTAGTTCGCCTTCAAGGGCCTGAATGCTGCGACTGAGGGCTGACTGAGTAATGTGTAGCTTCTCTGCTGAACGAGCAAAATTGCCTTCTTCCGAGAGCGTAACGGCGTGACGAAGTTTTTTTATGTCCATGAGAAAATCTCATTAGGTTATCGAAAAATTTGCATTGGACTCATTGTCTAGATTACACCACACTGATGCTCAGAAACAATAAAGATCACTGCTCCTGGAGTGGCCATAACAGATACAGAGAGGCATTTACTGATGGAAATTACTCACATCATCCATTTATTGATTTTATTAATTCTTGCAACCGAAATCGTTACCGGTCGGCATAAAGGGGTGTACGATAAAGATGACTTGTTATTGACTATAGGCAGTTTAGCGATCACGCGACTAGTTATGTCACCTCTAGCTGCTGGACTTGTTGCTTTGGTGATGGTAACCGTCTTACCGGGTTTTACGGGGAGTATGAGTGAGACACCTATTTGGATGGCGTTATTAGGTATGGTTCTTCTTGGTGACTTCTTGTTCTACTGGGTTCATAGAGCAGCGCACAATCCTGCCAAGTTTCCGTTCTTGTATAAACTGCACGCGACCCATCACACGGCCACCTTCATGAACGTCTCTTTGATGGCTCGAATCAATGTGTTTTGGGTTTTTTTCCAGCCTTATTTGTGGGTTTCCGGGCTTGCTGTTTACCTGGGTATGACTGAAGCCGCAGTGTACTTTTTCACCGGGATGATGGCATGGAATGCCTTTACTCACACGAATTTCCGCTGGGACGATGGAATCAGAAACAATCTACCCAAAGGGGATGCAATTGTTCAGGCGATTGAGTGGGTATTTATCACTCCTCGTTTACACCATACTCATCATGGCTATGGCAAGGATGGAAAGGCCTTTCGCAACTACTGCACCATGTTGAGCATCTACGATCGTATGTTTGGCACTTTATTTATTCCAGAAGGTCGCCCCGCGAAATATGGAATTATAGGTCGGAACAATAAAAATACCTCACTGTGGGAGCAGTTGGCTTACCCTATTTTCAAAACACGGAAAAAAGAAGTGGTTCCAGTGCAAGAGGCTTAAATTTCAAAGAGCCCAAAAAGATCGAAAAAAGGCTCAGAGGGTCCCAAACCTTCTGAGCCTTTTTATTTATCGTCAAAAAATTATTTAGCGTCAAAAAACGTGAGACATCTGAATTCAAGTTGCAAGAGATTGGAGTAATCTAGTTGATATCGCCAATTTGACAAAGCTGTTTGCCGACGTTCGCGCCGCGGGTGAGAGAGTTGATCGCCTCGTGTATATTCTCAATGCCTTGAGTTACTGTGGCGTGGTGCTTAAGCTGGCCTCGGTGGAACAATTCTAGGGAGTGTTGCCTTTGATCCTAACAATACTGCTCCAGCGAGTGGTTGTGGTCGCCAGATAATCGCCGACATCCCAGTCTGGGTGTCGGCTTTCGATAACCTGACCTACAGCACCGGATCCGGACATTACTTCTCCTGGTTGTGTTTTGATGACATAGCCACCTCGGTCATCGAGCTGTCCTTTGCTGCCTGCATCGATCGACAGAAAAATAACCCGCATCAGAAACTCACCGTCTTTCAATACGGGAAGTGGTTGTTCGATAATATCAAACGTCTCTCGGTTTAAGGGGCCGGGTGAGGGTAATTGCTTTACCTGTACGGTAGAATTCTGCATAAATATCTCGCTAACGAGCAGCAGCTTTTACTGCTCAAGCAGTAAGGCTTAATGAGTAGGTCGGAAGTTGCTGGTCACTATAGAAGAGTCATTGCGACAGATCTCGAGTGTTATTCGATCGGGAGTTCTGCGTAATGCACTAGACTCGGGCTTTCTGCAGATATAAAAGCTGCAGGAAAGCCCAATGTATTTGGAGGATTGTTTCAAGTTGGCATTACATACTGCGTGAAATTACCAGTTTCATAATTTCACTGGTGCCGCCCCAGATACGTTGCCCACGTGCATCTCGATAAAGACGAGCAATAGGGTATTCGTTCATATAGCCATAGCCACCAAACAACTGCAGGCATTCATCCACCAGTTTGCCTTGCGCTTCACTGACATGCAGCTTGGCCATGGATGCCATAGTATCGTCCAGCTTACCTTGCATTAAGAGATCCAGACAGTGCAGGGTGAAGACCTTGGCAACCGTTGCTTGAGTTTTGCACTCGGCCAATTTGAATTGAGTATTTTGGTAGTCCATCACTCGTTGGCCAAAGACTTTGCGCTCTTTCACGTACTCTACAGTATGCTCCAGTGCTATTTCCATGGCGTAAATACCTTGCAGGGCGATGATCAGGCGCTCTTTGGGTAGTTCTTTCATGAGCTGCACGAAGCCTTTGCCTTCTTCCAGACCAAGTAGGTTTTCTTTCGGCACGCGCACGTCTTCAAAAAACAGCTCGGAGGTATCCTGGGATTCACAGCCGACCTTGTCAAGAATGCGACCGCGGCGGAAACCTTCAGCTGCTTCGGTTTCTACCATCATCAGTGACACACCGCGAGAGCCGGCGCTGGTATCTGTTTTGGTGACCACACAGATCAAGTTCGCAACCTGACCGTTGGAAATAAAGGTTTTCTGCCCATTGATGACGTAGTCGTCGCCGTCTTTTACGGCGGTTGTACGCACGGCAGACAAGTCAGAGCCCGTACCGGGTTCCGACATGGCAATAGCTCCACGCAGTTCACCGGTTGCCAAGCGTGGCAGCCAGCGTTGCTTTTGTTCCTCGGTGCCGTGCAGCAAAATATAGGGCGCGAGAATGGCGTTGTGTAAGGTAATACCAAAGCCACCGGCATCGTGTTTAATGCTGTTTTCGATGATGACTACTTCGTGGCGAAAATCACCGCCTGAACCGCCGTATTCCATAGGGATAGACGCGCATAACAAACCGGCTTCGCCGGCGTGTTTCCAGATGTCTAGATCACTCATGTGGTTTTGACGCCACTGTTCGGTGGTCTCTGGTGATGCGTGGCGCTCATAGAAGCGGTTGACTGCATCTTGGAACATATTGATTTCATCGTCCTGCATGCATGCAGGGTTCTCGACGTTGAGTACACTCATGGTTGTATCCTTTATCTCAAACGTTCTTATAGTTTAGGGATCCACTGTCTTCAGCAATCGTTAGGGGTAAGCTCAATAAAAGGCCTGATTATTTTCAGCGCGCTGGCGCAGCCACTCGCTGGGGCGGAAGCGCTCGCCAACGGTATCTGCCAACTGATCGCACCTGTTGACAAACTCTTTTAAGCCAACGGTATCCATCAGAGAAAACACGCCCCCGGTATAGCCGGGAAAGCCAATTCCAAGGATTACACCCACATCACCTTCGGTAACATCAGTAATCACGTTTTCTTCCATGCATTTGGCGGCTTCCAGTGCTTGGATATACAGCAAGCGTTGCTTCAGTTCTTCAGCATCAGCGGCCTTGGCTGCGGGGGTAAAAACTTCGCCTATCCCTGCCCATTCTTGCCGTTGATTGTCCACGCCGTCTACTGTAGCGTAGTCGTAGAACCCTTGTGCAGCACGGCGTCCGATACGGCCTGAATCGTGCAGCGTTTTTTGTACATGAAACCCTTGTGGTTCTTGCCAGGTGTCACCGACCGCAGCTTTTTCTGCCAGTGTTGCTTTGTAACCGTTTTCCATTCCGATGTCATCGATCAAAGCCAAAGGTCCCATAGCGAATCCGGCCTGCTTGGCAACGTTATCGATCAGAGTAGGGCTCAGACCGTCACCAACCATACTGAATGCTTCTTGCAGGTAGGCAGAAATCACTCGTGAGGTGTAGAAGCCTCGTGAATCATTCACCACGATAGGTGTCTTGCGCATTTTGCCAACCAGATCCAGCGAGTGCGCCAGGGTTTCGTCGCTGGTGTCTTTACCGACAATAACTTCAACCAAAGGCATGCGATCCACAGGGGAGAAAAAATGCAAGCCGATAAAACGGCTGGAGTCTGCCAAGTTTTCACTCAGGCCGGTAATCGGTAAGGTTGAAGTATTGGAGGCGAGAATGGCATCTTCGCGCATGGATTCGCGAGCCATCGCGAACACTTTTTTCTTGACGTTTTCATCTTCGAAGACCGCTTCAACGACGATGTCGCAGTCCGCTAACTGGCTGTAGTCATTAGTCGGTGTGATGCGTTCCAGTATCGCGTAGGCTTTGTCTTGAGTCATGCGGCCGCGGCTGATGCGTTTTTCAAAACCTTTGGCGATACCCGCCTTGCCTTTGTCGGCATTGCTTTGATCCAGATCCAGCAGTTTGACGGTCAGCCCGGCTTGTGCGGAGGAAAGAGCAATGCCGGCACCCATTAATCCTGCACCTAAAACGCCAATGGTTTTCAGATCGGCTTTGTCGATGCCTTGCGGGCGACGTACTAATTTATCCAGTTCACCTTTATTGACGAACATGGTGCGCACCATGTTGCGAGCGGTCGGATCAAGAATCAGTTTGGCAAATTGACAGGATTCAATGTGCAATCCTTGATCCATCTCAACGGCCGTGCCACGAGCTACAGCCGTGAGGAGTGCTATGGGGGCAGGAAGATTGCGTTGAGTATTGTTGGCGATAGTCGTGGTGTGGTAGTTGTAAAGATTGCCCAGGTCGGCATCGAAAAAACCACTGCCACCGGGAATTTTAAAGCCTTTTTCGTCCCAGCCTTTCACCGCACTGACTTCGCCGTTGAGGATTTTTTCACAGACGGTGTCCAGGAGTTGGTCGGCAGGAATAACTGCATCAACAATGCCTTTTTTCAGAGCTTTTTCCGGGGTTAATGGTGCACCTTGCAGCATGATCTCCAGAGCGGGTGCAATACCGATCATACGCGGTAAGCGCTGCGAGCCGCCAGCGCCAGGCATCAAGCCCAGAGTGACTTCTGGCAGCCCCAGAAATAGCTTGTTGTTGTCTGCAACGACTCGATAGTGACAAGCTAAAGCTAGCTCCAGCCCGCCGCCCATAGCTGCACCGTTAATGGCAGCCACAAAAGGTTTGCCGCAGGTTTCCAGTTTGCGTAAAGTTGGTTTGAGCGCGTTGGCGAGATCGAGTGCTTGCTCTTTGGTGATGGGAGGGGCGAACATCTCAACCATGGCTTTCAGATCGCCGCCCGCCATAAAGTCATTTTTGGATGAGGTGATCACGGCGCCAATCACGCTGTCGTCTGCGACGACTTTGTCAATGACCAACGAAAGTTCATCGCGAAAAGCATCGCTCATAACGTTGGCGGAGCTGCCGGGTATATCCATACTGATAACCGCAACACCTTTATCATTGATGATGTACTTAAATGTCTCGAATGCTGTATTTGTAGGCATAATGTAAATTCCGAACGAAAGGGTTGCAGTTAAACGCGTTCAATAATGGTCGCGACACTCATGCCAATACCGACACACAGAGAAATGAGTGCAGTTTGTTTGCCTGTGCGCTCCAGCTCGTCCACAACGGTTCCCACTAACATCGCACCAGTAGCACCCAATGGATGGCCCATGGCAATAGCGCCGCCATTGACGTTGATTTTATCGTGCGGTATGTCCAACACTTTCATGTACTCAAGCACCATCGAGGCAAAGGCTTCGTTGAGCTCGAACAGGTCGATATCGTCAAGCGTCATGCCGGCGTTCTTCAGGGCTTTTTCGGTCGCTGCAGCAGGGCCAGTGAGCATGATGGTAGGTTCAGAGCCAACTGAGGCGAAGGCGCGAATGCGTGCACGAGGCTTGAGCCCCAGCTCGTCAGCTGCTTGCTGGTTGCCGATCAAGATGCCGGAGGCGCCGTCGACGATACCGCTGGAATTACCCGCTGTGTGAACATGATTGATGGCAAAGACTTCCGGGTATCGCTGTTGTGCGATGGCGTCATAGCCGCCTTGCTGACCCATCATAGCAAATGCCGGCTTAAGGGCTTGTAGATCTTCAAGGGTGATGCCAGCACGAAGATGTTCATCTTTGCTTAACAGTGGCAAGCCCAGTTCATCCATCACAGGAATCACGGACTTGCTGAAGTAGCCTTCGTCCCAGGCGTGAGCCGCACGTTTTTGACTCTCAAGGGAGTAGTTGTCCAGATCTTCGCGGCTGAAACCGGAGCGTGTGGCAATGAGGTCGGCACCGATGCCTTGTGGTGCAAAATGGGTCTTGCAAATGACCGCTGGGTCGCGAGGCCATGCACCGCCCTGAGAGCCCATGGGCACGCGGGACATGGATTCGACACCTCCACCGATGGTTAGTCTGGCTTGGCCAGACATGACTTGCCCTGCTGCCATGTTCACCGCATCTAGGCCAGAGGAGCAAGCGCGATCTAATTGAAAGCCAGAAACAGATTCGTCGTAATCCGCCATTAGAATGGCGGGACGGGTCATATTGCAGCCTTGTTCCCCCACAGGGGTGACAATACCCAGGGCCACATCATCAACTTTGCTGGTATCCAGCGCATTGCGTTCCTTCAGTGCCGTCAGAACCTGAGCGGCCAGTTCAATTGGAGGAACGCTGTGTAGAGAACCGTTGGCTCGGCCGCGGCCACGAGGGGTGCGCACATGGTCAAAGATAAGTGCATCAGTCATTAGGCATTGTCTCTCTTTGCTGTATGGTCTTGTTCTTGTTGCTGCGATGCTTAAAACAACGGCGGCTACCACAGCTAACATTAATTGAACGTGGAGGCTGTATTATGCTCAATCCGCCTGCGCGGCGGTTGATATTTATAAAGCGTATCGAGCATCATAATACGCATAAAGATATTAATCATCAATATGATTATGGTGGGGTATGAGTTGCGATCTCCAGACTGTCGCGCTCAAAGCCGTGCATCAGCATTTTTCTTGATATTGACACAATTATATATATGATTAAGTTTGATTTGACGGGCTGTGTAGTCTATTCCGGATTGAGTTTAGACGTTTTACACCGTCGGTTCCGATGATAGTGAGCACAGTGCCCACCAATACAGTAATACAACAAAGGCAGTATAAGCAGGAGAGCTTGTAGATGAGTTACAACACCATTAAATACGAAGTAACCCCCGATAAAGTGGCGCTGGTAACCATTAATCGCCCCGATGCCTTGAACGCCTTTACGTTGGAAATGTGCCAGGAGTTTGAGCATGTGTGGGAAGCTATTATGGCTGACGATAACGTGAACTCCGTGGTATTGAGTGCCGCTCCAGGTCGAGCGTTCTCTACAGGGGCCGACGTTAAACAAAACGATCCAAATACTGCTGATCGGTGGTATGAAAAGGACCCCGGCGAGAGTCTGGGGCCGCGTTCAAACCGTATGTGGAAACCGGTGGTGTGTGCGGTGCATGGCCTCTGTTGTGGTGGGGCATTTTATTGGTTAAATGAAGTGGACATCATTATTTGTTCTGAGGATGCTCAGTTCTTTGACCCGCACGTATCTTACGGCATGGTCTCGGCTGCCGAGCCGATTGGTATGAGCTACAAAATGCCACTGCAGGAAGTCATGCGTATGATCCTGCTTGGCAATGACGAACGGATGTCGGCAGAAACTGCCCAGCGCGTGGGGCTGGTCAGTGAGATTTTACCTGAGGACAAGTTACGTGATCGCGCTTACGAGCTGGCGGCAAAAATTGCCAACAAGCCCCCGGCAGCTGTGCAGGGTAGTGTACGTGCAATTTGGGAGTCGCTGGACTTACCGCGTCAGGCTGCGGTGACCTTGGGCTTGCGCCACTGCAAAATTGGTAATGCGCTGGGTGCTGAGCAGATGGATGTAGCGGCTGCTCGCAAGCAATCCAAGGCTTATGAGGTTCGCTAACTTGACTGAATTAACTGCAGCTGAACAGCAGGCTGAGGCTGCCTATGTTCCCCAAAGGATCAGTCGTTCAGAGTTTGTGATGGTGCGTGGGCGGCAACACCATTTACGCCGCTGGGGGAAACCTGATGCTCCGCTGTTGGTGCTGTTACACGGCTGGATGGATATGTCTGCGACATTTCAATTTGTCGTGGATCATTTTCAAAAAGACTGGAACATTGTTGCTCCAGACTGGGCGGGCTTTGGTCTGAGTGAAGGTCGTGATGGCACTTATTACCTGACTGACTACCTTGCCGACCTTGATGCGATGCTGGAGCGCATATCGCCGGATCAGCCAGTCAAAATTCTCGCTCACAGTATGGGGGCGAACGTTTCTACGATTTATGCCGGGGTGCGCCCTCAGCGGGTCAGTCATATTGTCAACATGGAGGGGTTGGGGCCAGTGCCTGGGCTAGTGATTAACGCTGCAAGTATGATGAGCAAGTGGTTAAAGGCACAGCGAGAGCCTGAAATACACCCTGGCTATCAAAGCGTTCAGCACTTTGCTGAGCGATTGGTGAAGGCGAATGATCAGCTCAGCATGTCCAAGGCACTGTTTTTAGCAAAAGAATTCACTCAAAAAAACCACAGCGGCAGCTATGAGTTACGTGCAGAGCCTTCGGTGCGTGCGACTCTGCCATTGTACCCTCATCGGGAGCAAATTTTGGAATTCTGGGGGGGCGTGACTGCCAAGACCTTATTCATTCTGGGGACGGCGTCGTTTGTCACCCGTGCTATTGAAAAATACCCCGGTGAATTGAGATCGCGCATTGAAGCGGTGGCCGGTTATGAAGAAGTGGTATTGGAAGGCGCCACTCATAATATGCAACATGAGCAGCCACAGTTGATTGCTGCGACTGTAGAGCATTTTTTAGATTTAGCCTAAGATTTCTATAATTGTTATAATCATGTATATCAATTGTATGATTATGGGCTTTGTGCTTTAATTGACCTAATTTGATAATGAATATTTGCTTTACGGGAGAAAAGAGTATGTCTACCTCTGCAACAGATTCGAGCACAGTTGACCCAAGAGAGCTGCGCAATGCTCTGGGCTCTTTTGCCACCGGTGTCGCCATCGTAACCACCAGTCAGGATGGTCACGACGTTGGAATGACCATCAACAGTTTTAACTCCGTCTCGCTGGATCCACCTATGGTGCTATGGAGTTTGGCAAAATCCTCTGCCAGTCTGGATATTTTTACTAACTCCGGGTATTTCGCTATTCACATTCTTTCCGCAGAACAGCAGGATATGTCGCAGCGTTTTGCAACCCGCGGGATCGATAAGTTTGCCGGTGTTGAAGTTGAGCGCGGTGAGGGGAATGTGCCGATCATTCAAGGTTGTTCGGCAGTTTTTCATTGTAAAACCACTTACAAGTACGAAGGCGGCGACCACGAAATTTTTGTGGGCGAAGTACTTAAGTTTGAGCACTTCCAAAAATCTCCTCTGGTTTTTCATGCGGGAAAATACGCTCTGGCGGTAGCCAAACAAAATGAACCCGAAGTAAAAGAGCCGGTAGTGGGCTTTAACGCTAATTCACTGACTTACTTAATGGGACTGGTGTATTTCCAGCTGGCAAAGAAATCTTCCGAGAAAATGGCCGAACACGGTATCAATGACTGTGAAGCTGCCATCCTTCACGCATTGTCAATGGGTGGTGGACGCTCAGCTGCCGAAATCGAGCGTATCGTAGCGGTGGGTGGTTTGCACGTGACTGACGACATCTTGCTACAGATGGCCGAAAAGAACCTGCTTACCCTGGCTTCTGAAAATGGCGAAAACAAAGCCAGTTTGACGGATGAAGGTTCTGAGATGCTGATGAAAATGATTGCTTATGTACAGGCAATTGAAGATGGGGCGATGCCAGATGACGCCTATACTGAACTGTCATTAGCGAAAGATCTTCTGAAAAAAGCAGCACTCAAATTATTGAAAGATTGATATTGTTTGCCGTTAAACGGAGGCAATTATCTGAGTTAACTGTGCATTGGATTGCTCGTATAAAAGACTGAAAAACCTAGGAATTATCATGAGCGAAGCCTGGATTATTGATGCTGCACGAACTCCTCGTGGCATTGGCCGTATAGGAAAAGGATCACTGTGCGATATACATCCACAACATCTATTGTCTACAGTACTGAAATCGTTAGCGGAACGAAACGATCTCAACACAGCCGATATAGATGACGTCATTATCGGTTGCTGCACGCAAGTCGAAAAGCAGAGTAGCTGTATCGCACGTATGGCGGCAATAGATGCAGGCTACGCACGCAGTGCTTCGGGCGTTACGCTTGATCGTTTTTGTGGTTCTGGTATTACCTCCGTCAATATGGCTGCCTCCAGCATTATGTCTGGCATGGAAGATTTGGTTGTTGCCGGTGGTGTGGAAATGATGTCTTTCACAACAGGTGTGACGGCTCAACACCCTACTGACATGTACAATCTGCGTTTACGTGCCGCGCACCCTATGACTAACGTAGGTATTGCCGCTGACATTATTGCGACCGAAGAGGGATTTAGTCGTGAGGCTCTGGACAGCTTTGCGGCCGAAAGTCAGCGTCGTGCGGGTGTGGCCATTGAAAGTGGTGCTTTCGCTAAGAGCCTGATCCCTGTTTTTCGTGAAGATGGTTCACTGGCTCTGGATGTGGAAGAGTATCCCAGACCGCAAACCACCGCTGAATCCCTTGCTCAACTGAATCCAGTATTCGCCAATTTTATGGATATGGAGTTTTTCGGTTCCGGCGAAACTTATCGTGACTTAGTGAATCGCCGTTGGCCAAGGCTGGAAGTGGATCACCGACACCACGCAGGTAACTCTTCAGGAGTGGTGGACGGCGCTGGTGCTTTGGTTTTGGCGTCCCCAGAGTACGCAAGAGCACACGGCTTGAAGCCACGAGCCAAGATTCGCGCAATGGCAAACATGGGACATATACCGGAATACATCTTGAATGCGCCTGTAGATGCCACCACAAAAGTACTGAAAAAAGCGGGCATGAACATTGATGACATCGATTTATTCGAGATCAATGAGGCTTTCGCCGTAGTGCCGATGAAGTGGATGAGAGACTTAAATGTCGATCACAGCAAAGTTAATGTCAATGGCGGCTCTATTGCTTTAGGACACCCCATTGGTGCAACCGGCTCCATGTTGATTGGTACTTTACTGGATGAACTGGAGCGCGCTGACAAATCTACGGGATTGGTAACTATGTGTGCTGCGGGAGCCATGGCACCTGCCGTTGTGATTGAGCGCATGTAACAATTTTACTTTGTTTCCGTACTACATTGTCTCTTGGCGCCCTGATAACTCTTCTGTGATCAGGGCGTTTTTTATTAAGTCTGAAAAATAATTATCGATCTCAATAGAGGGGGAAACCTCCCTGAGCCTCAGATGCTACTCCCTGAAATTTTGTAGCGTTTGAAGGTCTGTAATTAAAATTGACTTATACCCTCGCACTATCCAGCCATTTTTCTCAAATTTTCTTAAGTGAGCATTAAGCGATTCTCTGGACACTCGGCTAAGATCGGCCAACTCATACTGATCTACGGAAATTGTTCCGTCATTATTTGTACCGATCGTGCGGTGTAACTCCCACAATCGGTGAGCAATTCTTTGGGCGCTGGGTAAAGCGAATAGAGCGCAAATTCTTACCGTGTTTTGCAGTTGTTTATATAGCAACTCACCCATAGATCTCCACAGCTCTGGATGATGCGCGGCAATACGTTCTATTGCCGAATCGCCAAGGGTGAATACCTTAGACTCTTCTCTTGCTGTCACGGTTACCAGACGATCACCGCCACCCAGTACGCGGGACTGGCCAATAATCGTTGTTGGACCACCAACGCTCAGCAACCGAGAGGATTCCCCATCGATTGATATCCACACATTGATACTGCCACACAGCACTGTGGCTATACCCGTCTCTGTGTCGCCTTCTCCGTACAGCCATTGATTGGGCTTGTACATTTGTACTCGCCCATTAGCGATGACTTCCTCTGCAAGGTCAGGAGAAAGAGACTTGAACCACTCGAGAGAAAGCAGCTGTTGACGTATGGTCGCGGAGATCTGAATTGACATGACGTAAACCGGTATGTGAAGAAGTTCCCATGATTTTACAGGAATGTGGAATTTTACACATTCACCAGCTAGGGCATTGATAAAATTAAATGGATAGGCCGTGATCGGATGAACAAGATCTGGCACACGAACCGTTGTGAGTATTTGTTCCTGCAGCGCAACATGCATTGCGCGTTCCAAAGTCTGAAGAAAATGAGTCCAATAATAGAGAGCCTCCTATGCTTAAAATCCCTTCTCGCATTCAGTCCATGATACCGCTGATACTTCTGACGGTATCTGCTGCAACGATTGCAGAGACACCGGTACAGGCTACGTCGATAGCGCGTACAACGGCACAAGTTAGCCCCTATCTCGATTTCAAAAACTCTGAGGATCATGACTTTGCAAGCCGAGGGTTTATCGCCACTCGAACTGACCCAGAGATTAAAGATGAGTCAGGTAAAGTAGTCCTTGATTTAAGAGAAATGGATTATCTCAATCTGGAAGAGACAAAAAAAACCATCAACCCCAGCTTGTTGCGTCACGCTCAGTTGCTGAATGAAGCTGGTTTGTTTGCTGTTACCGAAAACGTCTATCAGGTACGGGGTTTTGATCTTGCCAACTTTACTTTTATCCGTGGTGATACCGGCTGGATCGTCATTGATACGGGCTCGTCACCAGTCACTGCTCGTGCAGCCTACGAATTGGTCAGCGAACAATTGGGGTCGTTCCCGATCAAAGCCATCATATACACTCATAGCCATGCAGATCACTTTGGCGGTACTTCAGGGTTGGTAAGCCAAGCTGAGGTAGATGTTGGCAAAGTGGAAATTATTGCTCCCCAAGGCTTTATGGAACACACCATTCAGGAATGGCTTGTGACTGGTAATGCCATGCTGCGTCGAGCCCAGTATCAGGGTGGCCCTGCGTTGCCGCGTAATGCCACAGGTTACGTTTCCTTCGGCCTCGGCAATCGAATCCCTCACGGCAGCTGGTCATTGGTGGCGCCGACACTGGAAATTAATCAACCTGTTACCAAGCACAGCATCGATGGATTGGAACTGGTTTTTCAATTGACCCCTGGCACAGAAGCACCTGCGGAAATGAATATTTTCATTCCTAAGTACAAGGTGTTGGATATGGCTGAAAATGCCAGTCCGATGATGCATCAGATTTATACTTTGCGTGGTGCGGAGGTGCGGGACGCCGCTTTTTGGGCGGAGCAGTTAGGCGAATCAATTACATTATTTGGCGATAAAACTGAGACGATGATCTCCAGCCATGGCTGGCCTCGTTTCGGTCATACCGCAGTTATCAGCTATCTTGAAAAACACCGCGACCTTTATAAGTTTCTTCACGATCAAACCATTCGACTGATCAACCAAGGGATGAATGCCGAGGAAATCGCCCATCACATTGAATTGCCAGAAAGCCTGGCGGGGGAGTGGTATAACCAGGGCTATTATGGCAGCGTCATACACAACGTACGCGGTGTGTATCAACGCTATATGGGCTGGTATGACAGCAACCCTGTACACCTAGCAGCAATTGACCCCGTTGTGGAGGCGACACAATACGTGAAAGCTATGGGCGGGCGTGAGCGAGTCATGGAGCAGGCACAAACGGCCGTTAGGGATGGAAATCCGGCTTGGGCTGCGGTGCTCTACGATAAGCTTGTTATGTCCGATGCCGGTGATCATCAAGCTCGCAATCGATTAGCGAAAGTGTATGAAGGCTTAGCCTATGCACAAGAGAATGCGTTGTGGCGCAACGAATACCTGACGGCCGCACTTGAATTGCGTAACGGAATTCCCAAGCTTAAATTGGGTTCGTTGACGGACTCCAGTATTCTTGCCACTTTGCCCAGCGAATCTCTATTTGACTTACTATCCGTACGCCTTGATCCAACCAAAGTAAAAGGCAATAACGCTGAAATTGATTTGTTTTTTACTGATCTCAATGAACATTTTCGTATTAGTGTTAAAAATGATGTTATGTGGTATCAGTCACAGCCTGTAAAGGCTGCCGGAAAGGATGCCGATGCGGTGGTTCGCGGCCCCAGAGGCGCGATTCTCGGTTTGATTATGGCCGGTCAAAAGTCTCCGAAGGCAGTAGTCTCCGGTGAGGAAAAAAAAGTGGAGGAATTTGCTGATTGGTTTGAAACACCTAACCCACGCTTTCCATTGGTTTGGCGGGATCGTTGAGTTAAACCAGTAGACATGGCAGGGGAGTTTCGGTCAGAACCGGTGTTCCCCCAGCAATATGAGTATTTCTCAGGTTGAAGATTGTTTAAACGAAGCCATCATCTGCTGGATATCGCCCGACTCACGGCATTTGATAAAGCCCTCTACCTCGGCCTTCAAATATTCTTCAGGCGATAATGTTTGGCTGTTGACCAGGTTGGCTTTGATGTGAGCGAAAGCAGTTCCCGACATCCGGGATAATTGACGAGCCAGATTTGTGTAGGTTTCAACGAACTTGTCAGTCTCAACCACTTCACGGATCAGCCCCCAATCCCTAAGTTGATTAGCATCCAGTTTCGGGCAGGTTAGCGCAAGCTCCATGGCCGCTCCATACCCGATTAGGCGGGACATAAAGTACAAGCAACCAAAATCGCCCGACAAACCAATTTTGGTGTAGGCAAACGAGGCTTTTGCTGTTTCATCCACCACGCGTAAATCGCAGGCCAGCGCTAAAGCTAATCCACCGCCGGCAACGGATCCCCGGATAGCAGCGATGGTGGGCTTTGGCATGTAATGCAATTGCATTGCCGCTCGCCCCCCGAGCATCAACATTTCATCCAGCGGCATTTTCCGCTCGCCAGGTGCCTGCTTTAAATCAGCCCCGGCACAAAAGTGATCGCCCGCCCCGCGTAAAACCACGACCTTCGCGCAATCATCTTCTGCGGCTTTAGTGACAGCGTCACTGAGCTCAAGGCAGAGCTGTGGTGTGACCGTGTTGCGAGCCTGTGGGCGGTTAAGCGTAATCGTTGCAACGGAATTATTCAGTTCATATTGAACAACCATATCTTGCATGATTCCAAACCTTCAATTGTCTCTGTCGTTAACTGGGTTACGTACCGCTTAAATTTCGAGATCACCGGACTCGATCAGAGCCTCAATGTCAGTCGCCGGCATGCCCAACACCCGGCTGATCACTTCACGGGTGTGCTGGCCCTGCAGCGGAGCGGGTCGAATATCAGGGTCGGGCAAGTTGTCTGACAGTGCTGGCGCATTCTCAGTTGGCCAGATTTCGGGATTACCCGGTTGCTGCAAGTGAGCGATAAAATTGCGGGCGTAAAGGTGCGGGTTTTTATCCAATTCAGGCAGGCGGAACATAGCACCAGCACTGATGTTGGCGGCCTGCAAGCGATTCATGACGTCTACTGGGCTGTATTGGCGTGTCCATTCGCTGACTTGTTGGTTCAGCCGGTCTCGGGCGCGAAGGCGGTCAGAGGCTGTTTTCAAATTGGCGTCCTGCGATAAATCCGGGCGCTCAATCAGTTGGCAGAATCTCTGCCACTGGTCGTCGGTTTCAATGCTGATCACGCACCATTCATCATCACCCGCGCAAGGGAACAGGCCATTGGGGGCACTGAATTCGTTGTGGTTACCCAGCGCTTTGAGCGAGCCAGGCTCGACAGATTCGCGCAGAAACTGGGTAGTAAATACATTTAGCAGACTTTCAGCCTGAGACACACTGACTTCGCCACCCTGATCCGTTTTCAGGCGACGCGCAAGCAGCGCCATAATGCCAATAGCCGAAACCCGGGCGGCAAGATGGTCGGGCACAATGGTGATGCCGTCACTGAAGCTGGCGTCGTCATCGGTGTAGCGCCACTGGCCAGTCAGGCCCGTCGACGCTCGCACCAATGGGCCATACCCCATGGATTTACTGAGAGGGCCAGTGCGGCCCAGTGCTGAACTGTCCGCCATGATGATCGATGGGTTAATTTCACGCATCAGGTCGTACCCCAGCCCCAGCTTTTCCAAGGTTCCGGGTTTAAAATTGGAGACAATAATGTCGCTCTTGGCCGCCAGTTGCTTGAATATCTCAACACCTTTGGGGGAGCGTAGGTTCAGCCCCAGACTTTCTTTGCCCCGGTGCCCCTGTGCAAACGAAATACTGACCTGATCTTTGGTGCCGGATTGGCGACTGCCATCCGGGAAGGCCTGATTCTCGACCTTGATGACTTCGGCCCCTTGGTCCGACAGAATACGCCCCAGCTCTGCTCCGGCGACAATCACCCCCAGATCCAGTACGCGTATCCCTTCAAGCGGTCTCCGCTTTGAGCCTGTGCAGTAACGTACTTTATTGTCTGACGACTTTTGGTTTCTGCTTGCGGGGTTGTTCAGCCATTCTTGCAAAACTTTATCGGTGTGTTGTCCTAACTTGGGCGCTACGCACTGAACGCCCATACGCTGGTTATCTATTTCCAGGTAACCAGACGGTAGGATACCGTTTGAATCGTTGCTCAGGGTCAAGTGTGTCCATGCACCGCGAGCTTGAAAATGCTCATCATTGAGGACATCTTCAGGTTGGGCCAGCAGGGCAGTAGGTACACCGCGTAACTGGGCTTCCCGAACAATATCGACGGCATTGAGCTCGATTAACTTGTTGGAAATTAGCTCGACGATTTGATCCATCACCTTCATGCGGGTAAATAGATTGCCGTATTCAGGGCCGCTAAAAGGATGATCCGGGCCTAACCATTCACTCATCCCCTGCCATTGCCGTGGGTTGAGGATGCACATGCGCACAAAGCCGTCTTTACAGCGAAAAATGGGGTAGAAACTGCCCGCTTTAGGGCGATCCCGGGATTCAGCCAGCTGCATGGAACTTTTACCCGCAGCGGCACTGCCGGTCACGCCCATAATCGGGTCGAGGATTTGTGCCGTGGCCTCAAACAGAGAAAAGTCCACGTGATCCCCGACGCCAATGTGCTGCGATTGCCAGTAGGACACCAGCACTACCCAAGCGGCTTGCACGGCACTGCACTCCCAGGCCAAATCTCCTGGTGGCAGCAGCGGCTCGCGACCGGGTAAGCCAGAACGGCACAACATGCCCGCCATCGCCAGTTGAACGCTGTTGGATGCAGAAAAGTCCCGATAAGGGCCCGTTTGGCCAAAATCACTGATCGACAGAATGACCAACTGAGGATTCCGGTTATGAAGCACATCGCTACCGAGTGACCAGCCTGCCATAGTCCCCGGCGGTGTGGATTCAATCAGGATGTCTGCCTCTTGAATGAGTTGCAGAAATTGTGACTGACCGCCGGAGTCCGTGAGATCCAAACACACACTGCGTTTGTTCGCACTGTGGCTGGCAAAATACAGACTTTCGTTAAGATGGAACGGAGGGCGGGAGCGCCCCGGAGAACCGGACTCGGGTTCCACCAACACGACATCTGCCCCCAAATCGGCCAGGATTCGACCGCACATATCCACTTTGCCCGTGGAAATTTCCAGTACCCGGACTCTGTGAAGAGGCAATTCGTTGAGGGTGTTTTCTGATTCAGCAGATATGGAGGGCACGTCGAGCTCCTGAGGCTGCTTTAACTTATCAGCCAAAAGTTTCTATTGTGTTGAATGGCAGCCTCCCATCGTGTGAAGGGCTGCCATCAATAGAGAACTTTTTATGTTTTAAACGCCGAGCGACTTATGCTTCAAACACAGAGCGAGCATTGGAAAGCTCTTTAAAGCCGAAAATACCTTTGCAGCGACCGATACCGCTTTGGTTAGCGCCGCCAAAGGGCAGGTTCTTTTCCATGTAGTGCATCATCATGCTGTTAACGGTGACGCCACCGGAAGAGGTATTCAGCAGTACGTCTTCTACGAACTCATCGTTCGGGCTGAAAATGTACATGGCCAGAGGCTTGCCCGTTGCGTCGATCTGTTGATAAATCTCGTCACGGTTTTTGTAGGTGAGGATTGGCAGCAATGGACCAAAGATTTCATCCTGCATGATGCTGCTGTCAAGCGGCACATTGACCAGTAACGTTGGGTGAATCGTCAAATCGTCTTCTTCGAGCTGACCGCCTTTGACAACCTTGGCCCCTCGTGCGACGGCGTCGTCCAAGTGGGCTTTAACCCGATGGAAATTACGGTTATCGACCATGCGTGACAATTCGGCTTTGTTCAGTTCGCCATCGACATAAAACATCTTGTCGACAACGGCGCTGGCGATCGGCACAAAAGTATCCAGCATCGCTTCTGGCACCCACACGTGGTCGACAGACAAGCAAAGCTGACCGGCGTTGCGGAAGCGACCGCCAATCGCCATACCGGCTGCTTGCATGGGGTCACAACCGTCATCCACAATCATCGGGCATTTACCGCCCAGCTCCAGAGTGACAGAGGTAAGATTTTTAGCCGCAGCCGCCATGATACGTTTACCAACCGCTGGGCTGCCAGTGAAGAATATGTGATCCACGGGTAATTCCAGCAACGCATCGGCCAGCGGCACGCCACCTTCCAGAACGGCTACGTCCTGCTCGTCAAAGACTTCGCGGATAATACTGGCGCTTACTTTGCTGACGATTGGCTGCATCTCGTTAGGTTTGACAATACAGGCATTGCCGGCAGCAATGATTTGTACCAATGGTGCAAACACCAGCGAGAAGGGGAAATTCCAGGGACCAAACAACAGACACACACCGCGTGGCTCGTATTGAATGTAGGTCTTTTTACCACCCAGCTGAGGCGTTGGCTCGACGGCTTCAGGCTTCATCCAGTCTTCGAGTCCGGCCAGAGCGACATCAATTTCACCGAGAGCGGATTGAATCTCATAGTGCTCTATACCGAGGCGCTGTTTACGCATATCCTGGAATAAGGCGTCATCAATCTCATCGGCGCGGGCGACTATCACGTCGCGCAGTTTTTGTAGTTTGGCTTTACGTTGCTCGGCCGTACTGCACTTTAAATTGAGACGATTGCTGCGCTGAAGCTCAAAAATGCGTTGAATCTCTGTTTGGGTTTGTGTATCGACAGCTTCTGACATCGGTATTCCCTCTGAATTTTTATAAATTTTTTTAGGGGAGGTCTGGCCTCCCGCTGAGCCTATGGTTTTGATTCGAGTCTAAAGTTGTGATCTTAGGCTGGCAGACGCAAAATAGGCTTAATGGCTGAACCATCTTCAGCAGCGTGAATAGCCTCATTAATCTGATCAAACTCGTAGAAGGTCACCAGCTTTTCAAACGGGAACAGGCCCTGGCGCCAGAAGCCAATCAATTTCTGAATAAAGAATTCGGGAATGGTATTGGCACCGGCCATGATGGAGCCTCTGATTTCCAGGCGCTTGCTTTGGACGATTGTTGGGTTAAATGTCACCGCCGCATCTGCACCGGCCACACCAACCAGAGCGGTAATACCGTTGTAGCCCAGCGCATGAATAGCTTGTGTCATCACCGCAGGAATGCCTGTGGCTTCTACCGTGAAGTCTGTGCCGCCACCGGTGAGTTCGGCAATTTTAGCCAGCACATCTTCATTGCCCGCGTTAAGGACGTGAGTCGCGCCCAGCTCAGTAGCTAGCTCTAGGCGCGATTCCACCATGTCCACCGCAATGATAGTGCTGCAACCGGCAATTTTAGCCGCCATCAGGGCGGAAAGGCCTACAGCGCCTGCTCCAAAAATAGCAATGCTGCTACCTGCATGAACTTGCAGTGTGTTGAACACCGCTGCAGCTCCGGTTTGAATGCCGCAGCCCATTGGTGCCATCAAATCTAATGGCAAGTCATTGTCGAGCTTGATAATGCTGCGCTCAGTGGTCAAAGAGTAAGTTGCAAAGGAGGATTGGCCAAGGAAACGGGCAAAGACCGGTTTGTCATTCTGGCTGTGGCTACAGGTGCCATCGGCGCAATAGCCGCCTGACATATTGATCTCACGAAAGCTGAGGCAGTACGACGGTTGCCCTTCGTGACAGCTCTTGCATTTACCGCAGGAGGCGGTAGTCATTATAACGGAGTCACCGATTACGACTTTAGTCACGTTACTGCCGACTTTTTCCACAACGCCAGCCCCTTCATGGCCTAAAACAGCAGGCCACGGCAGGGGGGCATTGTTAAGAACCGTAAGGTCTGTGTGGCACAGGCCGGTGGCGGCGATTTTAACCAGGATGTCATTAGGGCCCGGCTCAACCAGATCAATTTCTTCAATAGACAGGGGGCTGTTGTTGCTATGTGCCAGTGCGGCTTGGATTTTCATTTTCATCGCTTCCTGAGTTAAATGCGTTTGGCGTGGCGCTACAATTCTTATATGTATTAATCATTATGATGATTCTAGTGTAATTTCTGTGCACTTTGCAACAAGGAAGCCACTCCAGAATGAAGCGCCCAGGTATCGATAATATATTGCACCCAATTTAATAGGCTGATTAGAGGCTGTAAATGTTAAGTGTGTTTAGTAGAGGTAGCGTCTAGTTAAGCGGCAACTAAAGCGAGGAGGTAGCTGAGAAGAGTCAAAGACGCAGCATCGCTGCGTCAACATCAAAAATTAGCAAAAACGAATAACTAAAGCTGATTGTCCGGCAAGTGCAAAGTCATGCCATCCAGTTCAGACGTTACTTCGATTTGACAGCTCAGACGGCTGTTAGGTTTAGGGTCCAGAACTCCTTCGAGAAGCTCAAGCTCCATTACTGAGGCCGGGGCAAGTTTGCTCGACCACTCATCATCGACATAAACATGGCAGGTGGCGCAGCTCAGGGTGCCGCCACATTCAGCCAGAATAGAATCGACACCGTTATTCATGGCTGCTTGCATAATATTAACGCCGTCGGTGGTGTCTACTTCATGCTGGCTGCCATCGGCTTCTATAAATATCAATTGTGTCACTGTGTCTCTCCAAAAAAACGGGCGTGTGAATGTTAATCTGATCGCATTTCATTTTGAGCTTGCTGCTGAAGCAGCCGCTGCAATTGTTGTTCGAGCTTGTCGAGACGTGCCTTGCTGTTGGGCATTGACTCGTGTTGCTCGCTGTGTACTTGAACTGTTGCAGTGAGAAATTGATCGGGAATTAATATGGGAAGAATAAATTGGCGTATACGCCTCAGCAGAGCATCTTCTTCCCACGGGCCAGCCGCGACCAATTGTAAAAAATTCCTTAATAGCCACTCTGAAACTTCATCGGAATCCAGCCCCGAGCGCAGCTCGCCAGCTTCTCGGGCAATTTCGAGGATCGGCATAAGGTTGGTTTGCACCAAGTGACGATAGACCGGCCTGACCAGATTGAGTGCAAACTCAGAAGGCCCATCACTGAAAACGGTTTTCAATATTTGATACTGGGGTAACTCCATCACAGCATAAACGGTGCCAATTTCGAGGCGCTGTGCCAGGGAATTGGCCGTCGCTGTGCGTAACATGGCGTTTTGTGTGTAGGGAATGGCCTGCTGTTGGCACAAAGCGGTTAGAATTCCCTCTTTGTTTCCAAAGCGTCGGTAAAGCGTGGCGCGGGAAATTCCAGATTCTGCCGCAATGTGATCCATGGAGATTTTATGAAGTCCGTGCACATCAATACAGAGGATGGTCGCCCCCAGCGCACGCTGGATTAATTCTTCATCCTTTTGTGCGGAAGGGGTAGTAAGTACGGCGGACTTCATTAAGACATTCTCCTGGCGAGGTTAAAACGCTTATTGTACCGCGTAAATCTCATAAATCAGCTTGTTCATTCCGGCGGCGCGACCACGACCAATAGCCTGTACCTTGTTTAACCAGGCGTAGCGATGATCGTTGGTTTCGAAGGTTGGTGCCGTGATGATCGGTGCCTGACCGGCTTGCATGTAATCTGAGCGCCCTTGGTAGGACACATAAATTGACGCCCCATCTTCGGTTTGCAGGTGGCAACGAACGTCAATTTGCAAGGAACCGTCTTTGTCGAGCAGCGCCCAGTCACCCGCAGGTCCACCGACTTGCTTGGCGTTCAGGTGTTCACCTTCCCAGGTGGCACCGGTTACTTCGACAATCATACGAGTGCCGCGAGGGCCATTTTCCATCACAGTAGGAATGCCGATATCCAGTGTGGCAGTGCATAAATGGACTAACTTAATGTCGTGGCCATCTTTCGCGCTTAACACATTAGCGTCGGTAGATTGTGGGGCTGGCATAGGTTTTGGCTCCGAGTGAGAGGCGTACATAGGAACGGAAGAGGCATCGCCAATGGCTTTACCCGGGGTAAAACGCACGGGCATGCGCTTGATACCGTTGGTGAAATTGGAAATCAGACGATCCACTGGACCATCCAATTGAATGTCAGGAATGCGGGTCAATAACTGAGTAAACATGGCGCGCAACTCGCTGCGTGCCAGCATTGAGCCCAAGCAGCGGTGAATACCGCCCTGTGATCCAAAGGCCATGTGTGCCTTGGCATTTTTGCGATAGATATCGAAAACATCCGGATTTTCAAAAACAGACTCGTCCCGATTACCAGAGCAATACCACATCATTACCTGATCGCCGGCTTTGATCATCTGACCATGCATTTCAATGTCTCGGGTCGCCTTGCGGCCAAAACCCAGTGCCGGGGTGGTAAAGCGCAGCATTTCTTCCAAAGCATTGGGCAGTAAAGACAAATCTTCACGCAGGGCGGTCATGGCCTCGGGATGTTCAATCAGGTTTAAAGTGCCCTGCATAAATTGGGTTCGAGTGGTTTCGTTACCGGCTGTTGCCAGCACAATAAATGTCGCTCCCATATCCAGCAGACTGAGTCGCTCACCGTCCTCTTCTGCATTGGCGATGATACTGAATACATCGTCTTGTGGGTTTTCGCGGCGATCAAGCCCGGTTTTTTGAGCGTAGGAGAGCATCTGTAGTGCACCCATCATATTGCGCATGGGGTCAGACAGTTCAGGGTCCCCTGCGCCGAACATGGCATTGGCCCAGTTGTAGAGTTTCTGTCGGTCGTAAGAGGGGACACCAAGAATGTCGGCAACCACTTCAATGGGGGTGTAGGCGGCAACGTCGTGCCAGTCGCAATGACCCTTCTCGATAACGGCATCAATTGCGTTTACTGCGTATTGGGCGATATTTTCTTCAAGAGTTTTAATGGCGCGGGGGGTGAATGCGCCGGTAATGGCGCGGCGCAAGAAGGTATGGCGCGGTGGGTCACTGAGGATAATTGAGCGATCAATGGTGCTTTCCAGGGTGGATTCCGGAATAGGCAATGGGCTGATGTTGGTTTTGTTGGTAAAGACTTCAACATTCTTTTCCACGTCCATGATGTCGTTATAGCGGACTATGTTCCAAAATCCGCCGCCGCCCATTTCAGCGGGACGAGGGTTCCAGCTGACCGGCGCTTCTTTGCGCAGGAAGGCAAAATAGTCATGAGGTACGGCTTGGGCAAACGAGCCGGGGTTGGTTAAATCAACATCACCCACTTTCATAGGACACTCCAAATTGATACGATTCGCTTAATTGTCTCAATATTTAAATCAAATTATCTTATTGTGTCAATTATAATGTTTATATTGAATGAGATTTTTGACTGGTTTGAGGACTGAAGGGTGAATATATGACAGATATAGACTGGATTGAGAGTTCGCTGGAGTTACTGGCTCCACATGCTGATCGCTTGGGGGGATTGGTTTATCCGCGGTTTTTCGTTCACTTTCCGGAGGCGGAGACGTTGTTTGGAGGGGGAGAATTGGGGAAGTCCACCCAGGAATCCATGATTGTGCCACTGTTAATGGGATTGAAAGATATTGCTGATGGTAAGACTTATATGCTGACAATAGAGCGTTGGTTGGAAGATCATCGTGAATATGGCGTAACGCTTCCAATGTACTCCGTGATGCTCGATAGTCTTTTGCTGGGGATGCGTGAAGCAGTGGGAGATTTGTGGACTACAGAGATGGACGGGGCCTGGCAGGAGGTTCTGGCTAGGTTGCTGTTGTTGGTTGAGGGTGTTTATGCAGAGTGGCAGGTAGATTCCTGTCCGCAATAAAGAGTATAACTATATATATGATTATGGTAGATTGTGGAAGTGATTCTAATGACGCTGGTGTCATTAAGAGCTCCATCAAAACTAAAAGGCCTGTGGAAACCACATAGGGAAAGGGAAACTGGCGTGGAGCCTACCATATAGGAGAGATGTTAATGACTTGGGAACATCAAGATAAAACCGCCATTGTTGGTGTTGGCGCAACCCCCTATTACCCACGGGGTACATCCGAACCCAGAACTATTTATGAAATGGCGGGTGATGCAATCCTTGGCGCGTGTGAGGATGCCGGCATCAATGTCAAACAGATAGATGGTTTCGCTTATTACTCGGGCGCGACTGCGGGTTATACCGATAAAATGGATACTGCTGACTTTATGGAGTTGCTGGGTATTCCTGAAGTCACGTTTACAGCATCACTCACCAGTGGCGGTGGTGGCTCGGCAGGTGCTGCAGGACTGGCAACCGCCGCTATTGTGTCTGGTCAGGCCACCTATGTGGTGACGGTCATGGCTCTACAGCAATCCAAGTCCCGTTTGGGGACCGTGTTTGGTCAGATAGCCCCGGATCCTATCAACTCTTTTTTACAGCCGTCAGGTTTGGTTGGGCCTGGACATTTGATGTCCGTGTTGGCCCGTCGTCATATGCATCTTTATGGGACCTCCCGTGATGCCTTTGCCGAAATCGTGATGGCCACCCGTGAAAATGCCGTCAATCGCCCTACGGCTGTGCGTCGTAACCCTCTGACTAAAGAGGAGTATTTTAATGCGCCGATGATTGCAGACCCTCTTTGTCGTCTGGACTTTTGCCTTGAAACCGATGGCGCTGTGGCCTTTATCACAACGTCCTCTGAGCGTGCGAAAGATCTGAAACAGAAACCCGTTTACATTCACGGCTGTGCTCACGGCGGAACCCGAGACTGGGGGCGTGCGTTTGCCTGGATGGGGATGCCGGATGAAGCTTTTGCTTCGGCTGGCAACAAGCCTATTGCCAATCGATTGTGGAACGATACCGGTCTTAGCCCAAAAGATATAGATGTGGCTCTGTTGTACGATCATTTCTCGCCCATGGTGTTGATGCAGCTTGAAGATTACGGTTTCTGTGAGCGCGGTGAAGGAGATGCCTTTGTGAAGAGCGGGGCGATTCGCTACGGTACGGGCTCTATTCCTGTAAATACCCATGGTGGACAGTTGTCTGAGGCTTACATTATTGGTATGACTCATGTGCGTGAGGGGGTGGAGCAGTTGCGTGGTACCGCGGTCAATCAAGTTGACGATGCTGAGTTTGCATTGGTCACTGGTGGACCGGCTTCACTGCCAGTGTCAGGTCTGATTTTGCGAGGCGATAAATAATGTCTGATAATCTTTCCAAGATGTTGCCCGGTGACCGCATCAAAATAACCACCGACACATGCACGGTGGGTTTTTGGGATAAAGCCAAAGAGCATAAACTGACGGCTTGCCAGTGTGCCAGCTGTGGCAGATTCCGTATGCCTCCAAGACCTTTTTGTCCCGATTGCCAGAGCAAAGAGATCAACTGGCCGGAGTTACCGGGCACGGCAACAGTTTATAGTTTTGCCGTATGTCATAAGTCGCCTTTTTCTGGTGAGGAGTTGTTGTATATTCCGGCGGTTCTGGATATTGATGGCGCACCGGGAGCGCGATTGACCTCGAATCTGGTGGGCTTTGATCCTGATCAGGTGGAAATTGGTATGAAGGTTAAGGTGGATTGGTATTCGATTACAGAAGATTGGGTGTTACCGGTGTTTGTTCCGGCTTAATAGACCATTTTTGATAATGTATTATAAAAAAGCCCTTCAGTGATTGCTGTGAGGGCTTTTTTATGGAGGCTTTTAATGAGCTGGTTAGCCTATTGCTTCGTTCATACTGACAACAGGCCGGCTTTCGCGTGTACCTCGCATTTTTCGATCGGGGTCAGAGGGATCATTCGCTGAAATGATCACGTAATCATCTCCCACTTCCACAAGTGTTCCCACAAATGGCATATCCGAAAATCCGCCATCTACACGGTAGCTGACTGTATCGCCTGCCTTAAAGGTTGTTTCGTCAAAATTAAATTCGAATGGGCAATCGCCTTCACCTTCGGTTTTCATGATTTTATTTCTCTCTAAATTTCTGACAAGCGTTTATTGTAGGGGTTGTGGATACGGAATAAGGCTTAATTCGCTAAATGGTGTCGTTTACCTAGTAATATTTTAGTGATATTGCCTTGGTGGGTAATACTCAGTAAAAGTAAATACGCTAAGCTGAACAGTCCACCACCTAAAACGCAAAGGCTGCCAATAAACCAGCTGGCCGGTGAAAAATTCTGTCGCCAGCTTGCCCAAAGACCTAGGAGTAGTAGGTGCGCAAGAAAGTCAGTATTAAATTGTGAGCGCCACAGACCGTTCATAATATCCCCGATAAAAACCTCACCGGCGATAAGTCCATCAGAGCGGAAAGCATGAATGCTGATGATCAGAACCGCAAGCCAAAAAAGTACCAAAAAGCTTCGAAACAACATCATATTAATCACCGCAGCCGCTATAAGTTAAGTAGTTTCCAGTAAAGTTAACACCAGTGATAGCGCCTAAAACTGGCTTTCTGGTAAATGTATGATCACGCCATCTAATTCAGGTTTGACTTCCACTTGGCAGCATAATCGGCTGCTCGGCTTGCGATCAATCGCACCTTCTAGCATGTCCAGTTCCATTTCATTTGCGGGCCCTACTTTTTCGAGCCAGGTATCGTCTATAAAACCGTGGCAGGTGGCGCAGCTGCAGGCCCCGCCGCACTCTCCCAAAATTGAGTCAACGCCATTATCGATGGCAACTTGCATTAGATTAGTGCCATCGATGGCTTCAATTTCGTGACGGGTGCCGTCGGCATTTTCAAAAATTACGGTTGTCATGGGATCGCTCCAAAAGAGATTAAGATTTAATTGGTGCCTGCTGGATTTGGCCATCAATGCACCAGTTTAACTGTTGAGTGCAACGTTTCAGTGCTGCAGGAGAGTTATCGTTACTGGTATCGACACTGATGCCAATGACCAGATTTCGGATCATCGCCGCAATCAGTGGTATATCGTCTGGTAATTGCCGATTTGCTTTGTGGTACATCGCCGACAATGATTCAGTGATATTGCTGTTTACCGCTGTCACATACTGGTTATAGCGTTTGGCAAATTCCGGATTGCGTTTGGCATGCAGTTGGACTTCGATATTGAAAAGCCCCCATTCGGCTTGCTGTAGATAGCTAATAAACTCTTCCGACATTTTCTGGTAGGTGATATTCAGGTTGTCGGAGTCGGCAATCATGCTTTGCCATTTGACGATCTCGCGCTCATGCTGTTCTTGTAGAAGCTCGAGCAGCAACTCTTCTTTGGTGGAGTAGTTGGAATAGAAAGCACCACGGGAAAAGCCCGCATCCTCGGTAATACGATCAATAGCTGCGCCCGAAAAGCCATTACTTGCGAAGGCCTTCAGTGCGGCGCTTTTGATTTTTTCCTGAGTTTCCAAACGCTTTTCTTCGCGCGATAACCTGGCCATCGTCTTACTCTTGATTTTTCATATGCATGTTACAAGTTAACCGCAGCTCTCGCTTTAACGACAGCGGCGTCAATCAGCCAGCAGTTTATATTATGGCGCCAAGCTAACACTCTTCAAAAACACAAACTCATCCAGACCAGGACGACCGCCTTCCTTACCGTAGCCGGACAGTCCCAGGCCACCAAACGGTGCACAGGCGGGTATGTTACGTGAGCCATTGATGTGAACAAAACCGGTTTGCAGTGCAGCCGCCACGCGATGCGCGCGCTTAACATCCTGCGTGCGAATGTAGCCGCCCAGTCCATATTCAGTGGAATTGGCAATTTCAATGGCTTCTTCTTCAGTTTTGAATTTATGAATCACCAAAACTGGACCGAAGACCTCATGCTGGGCGATATCACTTTGTGGGTCTACATCGGCAAATACTGTGGGTGCCATATAGCTGCCGCCGGCCAGCTCACCGTCCAGTTCGACCGGCTGGCCGCCAGCGATCAGGCGCCCTGCGTTGCTCTCGATAGCGCGATCAATCATTCCCTGCACACGGGTAACCGCGTCAGCGTTGATGAGTGGGCCAACGGTAGTTTTTGGGTCCCAGGGGTCGCCGATTTTCAGATGGCTGGCAATCGTTGTAACTGCTTCCACCATTTGGTCATATATACCTTCCTGAACCAATAGGCGAGTGGGGAACTCACAGCCTTGGCCGGCCAGTAAGGACACGCTCATGCCTACAGCGTGTTGTGCGGTTTCCATCATGTTAGGGGCGTCATCATCAAAGACGATGTTGGCCGATTTGCCACCCAGCTCCAGTACCGCGGGCTTCAGATGTTCGGCGCATTGCGCCAGGATCTTACGCGCGGTGATCGGGCCGCCCGTGAAGGTAACTTTCTTCACGTCTTTGTGAGCGATCAGTGTCTGTGCGGATTCCACGGCACCGGGCAAAATATTAATGACACCATCGGGAATGCCCGCCTGCTTGGCAAGCTGTCCAAATAATGTTGCTACGAAGGGTGTCTGCTCGGCGGGTTTAATGACCACGGTGTTGCCTGCAGCCAACGCCGGAGCGACCTTCATTCCCAATGAAATCAGTGGGCCATTCCAGGTGATGATAATACCAATCACACCGTAGGGCTCTGGGACGGTATAAATCAATTCGTCCCCTGGGGTGTGACTGACCACTTGACCGTCCAGCTTGTCTGCCCAGCCCGCATAATAACGAGTCCACTCTTCGCCGATCATGGCACCGGCAACCGCCATGGAATAAGGCGTACCGCCTTCGATCGTGGACAAACGCTGGAATTCATCGGCGTTTTCGACGATTAGGTCGGCCAGTTTATTGAGCAAATCGCGGCGTTGTGTCGGAGACGTCTTGCGCCAGACTTCAAAGGCCTCTTTGGCGCAGGCAACCGCTTGGTTGGTTTCCTTGGCTCCGGCCAGTGGCACTTCGGCCTGGGCTTTACCTGTGGCAGGGTTAATGTGGGTAAATGTACCACCTGAGCCAACAGTCAGCTCTTCGCCACCGATGATCAGTTTAGCTTGAATAGGGGTGCGATCAACAGTTGTCATAATGAGTTTCTCTGTATTCGATCTTGTGAATGGATGTATTTACAAGCGGGCTAATGTATTTACAGGCGGGCAATAGTACCGCCATCAACTGGCAGAATCTGTCCGTTGATATAGCTGGCCTGATCGCTCAACAGAAATACGCCAACGCGGGAAATCATCGCCGCTTCCGCCACTTCACCGGTTGGATTGCCCAGCATGGCAGTCCATTGAGACATTTGCTCAACCGACATAATGGGTTGCATCCCTTCGGTATTGACAGTGCCAGGGGCGATGGCATTCATGCGAATACCCTTTGGTGCCAGAATGTGGGCGAGGTTGAGAGTGAGGGCATTGACCCCCGCTTTGGAAACCGAATAGATACCGGTTGTCTGCCAGGCGCCAATGGAAGAGGTGTTGACGATAGCACCGCCGCCGGTCTCTTCCATGATGGGTGCAACGGCCTGAGTCATGAAAAGCACGCTGTTGGTGTTTACGTTCATGATACGCTGGTAGTCATCGATCGCGATCTCATTCAAGGGGGCAGCCGTGGCAGAACTCAGCAGGCCAGCGTTGTTTACCAGGTAATCGATACGGCCAAATCCCTCTTTGGTTTGCTGAGCGCAGGCGTTGCAGGACTCCGGGGCACCGACATCAAGCTTGATCGCTAGTGCCTTGCCTCCATCGGCGTTGATGGCAGCGGCCACCGCTTCGGCCTTTTCACTGTTGATGTCGGCGACCACTACGGCAGTGCCGGCAGCGGCCAGGATTTGGGCATAGGCTGCCCCCATACCCTGGGCTGCGCCGGTTATGATGGCTACTTTATCGTTGAAACAATTATTTGAATTCATATTTCTCTCCTCGAGCGCAGCAACGCGTCTATATTTGGCTAGGGCTTGTTTTTCTATCCTGTTATTAAAAACAATCATTTATATGAATGCAACAGTGAATTTAAATACAGGCATGTATTTAAATGTAAAGTTGTTCTTTGCTTAAAGGCGGATTGAAAATGTGCAAAACCTAGCAATTATATATATGATTGGGTGTGAGGATGGGATGCCTGTCAGGCTTACTTATCGATAACTTTATTATTAAATACGTTTGGCATTAGACAACGCGGCAAGAGTTAAGAGAGATATGGCGAAGATAGATGTGGAAACTCTGAATTTGAAGGATTGGCCGGCACCTGAAGCTTATTTGGTTGAAGTGGGGCGTATCGCACTAGTATGGCGACGACTGGAAACGTTTGTGTGTAATTCGGTAGCCAACCTTGCCGGGCTGGAAAACCTGGAAGACCCTAAAATGTATTCTGTATTTGCTGATCGAAACTTTCAGGAAAATTTAGCGCTACTGGAGCGCTTGTGTCAGCAACAACTACCGCAGATGCCGAATTTATCTTCCTATCAGTCTGTACTGGAAAAGCTGAGTCGGGCCGAACTGGACAAAAACTACTATATGAATGGCTCGATGCGATCAGATCAAATTGAGGGCGGTGTCGAAATGACAGTTTGGGCCGACGAACTGACGGGTAAAACCACTAGTGTTCCTGTGAGACTGAGTGAGTTAAAGAAAGTAGTGCTGAGCCTCGATGATGCTCAGCACGAGCTTTATAAATTAGTATGCGCTCTGGATCGGCCCGGGCGGAGGGTCTGATTAACGCCTGGGCCATACATTGCTAGCTTTCGCTTGTTTTTAGAGTGGCTATTAATAGAGACGCTATCACCAACACGAACGCCAGAACACCAACAAGAAACAATCCGTGGTTTAGCGTGTTCCAATCCATTCCAGTTGCAATAGCACCACGACCTCCTGTGAGGGCACTACTGGTTGAGGCAACGGCATTGGTCCAACCGCAGGTGATCAAGGCCCAACTCAGAGTGGACGATTGCTTCTGGCTAACGGTCAAAAATTTTGTGGCAGTCGCTACCGAAAGCATCAGCAGGGCATTCAACAAACATTCCAAATGGGCCATGTTCCAGGCGCGAGTATCAACGCTAGCTCCCGGTGTCGTTAGCTGTTCAATGACAGCCTGCCCGTACATAAAGCCGGTTATTGCTGTTAGCACTAATATAAGCGCCGCATTTAAAATAACACGCTTAAAATGTTTCTGATTCATAGAAAATTTCTGAGTAGAGAAAAAACCCCTGGCCTTGCCTAAAAAGGGAGGCTAGGGGGCGGATTAGGTTAACGACTTAAGCTAAACCTGTGGAGTGACGGTCACAGCAGTCCGGCCATCGAGTTGAATGGACTCAGTTATTTTACCTGAGTCGCAAGCCTGAATATTTTTCTCTGTTCCATTTACACTAAAGGTATAAGGTGTATTGGGCTTCAGGCGCTCCACGGTGAGGGGGTGTTCCCCTGCGCCATTTCCAGGATAGAGCACCAGATCTAAGTCGTTACTCGTGTGGCTGTAAGCCTTGGCAACCAGCACTTCAGGATAACTCACATCGGTTAAGATCGGTCCTTTAAGGGTGGTCTCAGACGGCCCTTGAGTAATGGCATTGCGCCAATCGTTGCGACGCAAGATTCGGGCACGGGCGATATTGGCATTGTTGGAATTGGAACATTTGTATTCTATAGAACCGTCGCTGGTCTCTTTACGAAATTCGGCGTCGAGCATCTCCAGTGCAACATCCGCCAATTCATCATCACCAAATTCACGGGCTGCTGCCATAACATTTTGGATGTTAGCAGCCTGACTTTTGGTGTAGTTACCCATATCAATGCCTTTTTCAGGCAGACGGATTTTCAATTTTCCGTTTTCCGTATACGTCATTTCCTCACGCGCAAAAGCCCAAGCCTCCAGCGCACGATCGTGGTTGATGGGATTGAAAAAGAATGAGCGCCCTTCATCGGCAAAAGGAAAAGGAATGGCGAAGCCCGTCAGATTGGAACGCAATGCCATCACACTGCCATCCAGCTGCGTGAACTCGGTGTCCAGCTTGTTAACAAATTGGTCGTAGATGTCGTTGAAGTGGGTAGTGCCAAACAGGCGATCGTAAACAGCCAGCGCTTTCATGGCCATAAAGTTACACGGGGTGTAAACCCAGTTCGGTTCGCAAGGATATAAGCAAAAGGCTTGCTCTCTTTGGTTGTCCACAATCGATTGGATTAGCGTATGAATGCTGTGTTTGTATTCTCTGTTTTTACTGTATTTAAACGTCAGGCTGCCTGGTTCGGTGTAGCGCCGGTCACCGGTGTTTGACATATACAGTCCGATTTGAAGACAGTAAAAGCCGGTCAACATGATGTTGTCTTTAACTGCAGGATTGAAATTAAAATTAAAGTTACCCCACATGTTTTCCAGTGGCCAATAACCCCAGATTTGACGTTCCAATACTTGTGCAATCAACGTTTGCTGGGCGTCGTTTAAGTAGCCATGAAAATTGGGCGTATAGTGACACTGCATGGTACTCAGGCAGTAGCCAAGACCGTTGAACTGATAGCGAAGGGAAGCTGTTTGGAACTGATCAATCTTATTGAAACCTTGGTATTGACCAATTGGTTGAAGGGCGCGATCAAAAGAGTAGCGCAGGTTGGCCAGTTGCTCTTCGGTCAGTTCGCGAGTGCCGGGTGTCGGCTCATCACTGGCACGCGCTTTGATTTCAGTCAGAGTTTGGGGCAAATATTTTTTACGCTCAGCTTGCCGTTTGAAATTGTCGGCTAGCTGCTTGCGCCCTTTGGTTATTTTTCGCGTTTCGCGAAAGACGACCAGCGCCAGAGTGATGTAGAGTGCAGGTGCCCAATTTGCATCACTGCTACCACTCAGCATACTACCAGCCCAAATGGCGGAGCCTGCCCAAACAATCACCGGAGCAATGATCGCGCCAGTCCCGAACCACACGAACAGAGATAGCATATACAGCGCATAGGTGAGGGGCATTAGTAATATTGCCCAACCGCCCACGGAGAGAAAGCCTGCACCAGGGAATACCAAGCCTAATCCGGCAGCTTGCAATACTGAAGACAAGTTTAATAAGGTGGGCGTGAGACCAATAAGGCCTAGCACGATAAAAAAGATTGACGTTCTACGTAAACGGCTTTTGGATAGAGGCCCGTCGTTAGTCGTTTTGGTTAACCTGGGACTACTGTGTAGCATCTCGTTTATAGCGCTCATTAAAATTCATCCTATTTGTTGTGCGTAAATGTTTGAATGATATATTCAGTGATGCGGATGTTGACTTGCATTATTCGTGGGTGCACATTCACGGTGAGATAGGGAACTGTCACATTCGTAAGAGGGTTCCATCCAAGCGATAATATGGTGCCAATGCAAGGTGCCGTAGGCCGCGGTGGAACCGATCATAAAAACAGGTATTGCCACACTCAAACTGCGACGCCAGAGTGAGGCTTTTGTTTTTCCATTTTCTTCGGGCTGCCAAAGTGAGCCGTCTTCGACCTTGAAGCCTAAAAAACCTTTGATTCTTCGATAGATCACCAAAAAATTGGTGATAATCATTGCAGCGAAAATACAACAGGCCATGATAGGGACTCCTCGAAAAAACCGTATGGTTCGATCAGCTTGTGGTTGGGTAGCCGCCACCGCCGTGATCTTTATCCACCTGAGTGCGATTGATTTGCCCATCACCACCTCGGGGGAGCTGGGTAACAAATTCCACCAACTTAGGCTTTTTATAAGACGCCAGGTGTTCTCGGCAGTGTTCAGTAAGCACTTCGGCGGTCACTTCTTGTTCGCTGTCCACGACCACAACAGCTTTTACATTCTGTTGCCATTTAGGATCGGGGACGCCAATTACGCACACATCATTAACCGCCGGGTGCTTGCGTAAGCAGGCTTCTACTTCTGCGGGGTAAATATTCTCGACGCCGGATTTGATCATGGTGGTTTTCGGTCCGACAAATGCAATAGAACCATCGTCAAGACGCATGCCGAGATCATTGGTGCGGTGCCAGCCATCGCGACTGCGGCGGTTGTTTTCATTTTCACGATCGAGGTAGCCATTCATGACTTGTACGCCGCGAACCGCAATTTCACCGGTTTCGTTTGGCGCTTTTTCGTTGCCCTCATCATCCAGAATACGCACTTGCGCTAATGGCGATACACGGCCTGCGCCACCACCTCCGAGCCAGCCCATGGTGACAAACCCCATGACTTCTGTTTGACCGTAAACGCGGGGTTCTTTATTGAAAAGCGCATCGACAGGCATGACCAGAGGGCTGTTCCACTCGGGCGCATCCGGTGTAGACCACAAGCTGCTTGTGTCATATTTGCCCGCGGTATTGATCTCACGGATTTGCATCAATGTTGGCTGCACCACAAAGGCATGAGTGACTTTGTGAGCCTCAATCAGTTGCAACATTTCTTCTGCATCAACACGGGCGGTGAAGACATTTTTACCACCGAAACAAAAGGTTGCCATGGTTGATAGCATGGTGCCCAAGTGGAACAGTGGACCTGAATTCAGGTAGACCGAAGATTCATTAATAGTCTGACCATAGGCGATCATTAAACTCTGATAGAGAAACGCTGACTGTGATAACAGGGCTGCATTAGGACGACCATCAAAAGCGGCGGTGTACATGGCCACGACAGGTGTGTCAGGGTGTATATCCAGATTGGGATCAGTATCCGGCAAGGAAGCTATCAGGGCTTCATAGCTCTGTTGCTCATTGGTATCGCCATCGTGCTGAATCCAGTGTGCCTGGTGGGTCGATTTTTCCCGTACTTCGGTTGCAATGTCAGCTAGATCAGTTGCTTGCCACAGGACAATAGCTGGCGCGTAGTCATCAACAACGGCTGTCATTTCAGCCGGGCTCTGACGCCAATTGATGGGACAGAGCATGGCACCAATTTTAGCGGCCGCTAATAAGGCTTCCAGCAATCTAAAGGAGTTTTGACCTAACCACAGTATGCGGTCACCTTGGCCGAGCTTCTGGGCAATCAAGAAATTAGCAAGTTGATTCACCCGGCTATCCAATTGCGGCCAATTCAGCTTGAACTGCTCATCTACCACAGCGGTTTGCTGCGGACGTGAACGCCGATGTTCACGCAGGACATCGCCTAACCCATGCAATCGAATATGCTGGTAGGCGCTGCTGGATTGCTCAAAATGACTCACGCTCGTTTCCTCTTTACATCGTTTAAGTACGGTGTCGTTTATGTGGCTGGTGTTTCTTGAATAACAGTAATTGTCAAAATAGCAGTAGGTGTCAGGTCTCTACGGATTTAGCTCTATTCGTGGGTCGGCATTACCACATTGACAAGCATCATGAAGGATGCGTCCTTTTACACCCGTCTTGTAGTGCTGGAACGGGGTAGAACGAGCCAGGCGATTGGTCAATACTATTTCGCCATCCTGCTCTTCAGTCTTCCATTCAAATCGATCTATATGTGCGCCGCTGCCATGGGAGCATTCAATGGCAACGGCGGGGCCGAGTTCGATGAGATGGTAAACGTCTAATGAAGGTATTGCTTTTAACTGCTCGTAGGCGTCTGAGCGTGCCCAAACCACCATGTTGGCGAATACATCCTCTGGGTTAAAACCCAGCTGCTCTAACCCTGTGAGAGTGTCGGCTGATATTCCGGCAGCACCTGCTAATTGGAAGCGACGAGTAATGGATTCTACGCGTTTGGCGTCGTAGGGAGATGAATCTGCAGAGACAGCCACCATACCATAAGACATGATCGCACGTTCCAGCGGCATCAATTGTGCACCTTCATGAAACAAGGCGGTAATCATAATGTTGCTGCCCGTGCGAAAATGGAAGGTATTCAGCACACGGGTAATGGCACGACGTGCCCGCTCCGCTTCTTCGGAAGAATATGGCAGGGGAGTAGGTAGCCCTTCTGCATTAGTGTAGCGGCCCACAGACATGGGCGATAATGTTGTTTCTGAGTTCATGTTCAATGACCCTCCATAATTTTCGCTGTTCAAGGGGTGATGCCCTGTGATGTCGTAGTGGTTATGATTTTGTGACACGGGGAATTTTATTTGGCGGCCCGTTTTTCAGCAGTTCGGCATTATCAGTGAGATGAATGTTTACTGGAATATCCAGTTTGCTGCTGATTAAATCAGTCAGTCGACCAGCAAGTTCGTCAGTTGGGGTTTCTAAGCTGTTTTGATCATAACCAACACGTAAATTAAGAATATCTGCTTCGCGCTGTGGTCGAATAAGCTGAAACAATCCGCTGCTGGTTTCTTTAACGTTGCCAATCAGCGGAAAAATATCGATAGGCAGAATGGATTTTCCTTGAATTAACATTTCATCGCCTTTGCGCCCCAGGGGTTTCAAACGGCCGTGGGTTCGTCCACAGGTACAGGGCTGACGGGTAAAGCTGATGAGATCGTCGGTGCGAAAGCGAATCAGCGGCCCCACATCATCCGCCAATGCGGTCACAACGAGTTCACCGCGAGTGCCATCGGCAACGGGCTCGTTTTTCTCCGGATCCAGATGTTCAACCAGTGCCAGATCTTCCCAGGTATGCATGCCATCGTGAGCTTTACATTCCATCGTGGTAGCGATATCACCCAGTGAGCTCAACTCGAAAATTTCCAGGCCCCAGGATTCAACCAAAGAGCGTAAATGCGGACTGAGTGGCTCACCACCAAAGACGGCGCCTTGGTAGGAAGAGAAGGCTTCACGCAGGTCTTCACCTGTATTTTTCTGGTATTGCTCTAAGGTCAGGATCACAGGCGTGGACAGCATGAACATGGCTTTTGGGCGAAGCTGACGGGAAACCTGGACAAAGTAAGGTATTTCATTGGGTAAATGCTGAATTGCAATCGGACGCATGCCTGATTCCAGCCACTTGTCGGCGTTCAGCCCGTCGCGAAAAGTGAACAGCATATACGTCATGTAATCGTTACTGCGTACACCCATGTGCCACATTTCACGCTTCAAGCCGGTCAGGGAGATATGATCTTCGGAGCGAGGCAGTGGGGTCGGGTCACCCGTCGTGCCAGAGGTAAAGCCAACACCGCGTAAGTGTGGCGCAGTTGCACACGCTAAGCCGCCAAACGGATCATCATGTTTGTCACGATAGTCACGGATCATGTCTTTGTCCATGAAAGGAACTTTGGCTTTAAAGTCAGCCAGTGAACGTATGTCATCTGGAGTAATGCCGGCTTCGTTCCATAAGGATTTCACCAATGGGGAACGTTGATAGACATAAGGTACCAACTGTAAGATACGGGCTTCCTGAAGCTTTTCGATTTGATCGCGTGGCATGGTTTCGATATCTGCGTCGAAAAAGCGATCGTCATTTATAGCGGCCATGAATGAAATACCTTTTTAATGTATCGGTACCAAATGCTTTTTCAGCACTGGCAACAATGTCGTTATTCAGTTTAGTTTATCGCTGTTGCCAAGCCATTACGGCTTTTTTATGTAATGTTTTGTTTGCGTGTTTGATTTTTAGAATTATTTATAAACTACCAGTCTGCAAGATCGGCAACGCGCTTACGGTGCACCGATGGGGTGCCCAAGTAGGCGTAATTAAACAGTGCTCGTTTGAGTAAAATTTGAGTGTCGCACTCCCAGGTGTAACCAATACCACCGTGCGCTTCAATGGTATTACGAGCTGTTTGTAGAAACCGGTCGCAAATGTGAGCTTTGGCCAACGCAGCTTGGCGCCGAGCGGCAAGGGGCTCGTGATCAAATGCGTATGCGCTGTGCCAATACAGACCGCGCATGGGTTCTACCTCAAGAGCCATATTCGCTAGCTGATGCTTCATGGCCTGAAACGAGCCAATCAATACACCAAATTGGCTGCGGGTTTGCGCGTACTCAACGGCCTGATCAATGCAGCGTCGAGCACCGCCGAAACTGTCTGCGGCCAGTAATATCAATGCAGTGTCGAACACTTTAGCGGCTGCATCTGTACTTCCGGCTAAATGTTCAATAGGTGTGTTATCCAGCTGGATGTCGGCAATGTGGCGAGTGCGATCAGTCAACTTTCTTTTATGCACACTTAAACCAGAGGCTCCGCGTTCGAGCAGAGCAAAGCCACCCTCGGCCAGAGCCATGACAATAATGTCGCTCTCGTCGGCATAGAGAACATGTTGCTTGGTTCCTGAAAGAGACTGCTCACTTTTTAGACTTAATTGCTCCGGTAGCCAGCAGTCGTTAGACTCTGCGCAGGCAAAGCTGCCCAGGATTTCTCCGCTGGCCAACTTGGGTAACCAGGCTTGTTTTTGCTCTTCGCTTCCGGCTTGCAAAATAGCTTGGGTACACAGCGCATGCCCTAAAAAGGGACCGGGGGTGGTGGCGTAGCCGAGGGTCTCTGTCAGAATGGCAAGATCCAACAACTCTAAACCGAGGCCGCCGTACGCTTCAGGAACAATCATGGCAGGTATGCCCAAGTCGACAATGCCTTGCCACAGTTCACGGGAGTGACCATCTTCGCTGTCAAAGATTTCGTGTAACGTCGTGGACGGACAGGTCTTTTCCAGAAACCGTCTTACGGAGTCTTGCATTTCGATTTGTTCGTCGGACAGTAAAAATTCCATGTTCAGCCTATCGTAATCATTGTTAAGTGGCGCTTATTCGTTGTCTGCGTTGTTGTTCACAACCTGAGGTAGCGTTTCAGGTGTCGCCGCTCTCGCGTGGCAGCCCTAAACCGCGTTCGGCAATAATATTGCGTTGGATATTCGAGGTGCCGCCGGCAATAGCCACACCTAATGACCCCATCAACTGGTTGAGCCATTTTTCAGGCCCGGTAGCACGTCCTTTGGTGGGTGGCATGTACAGCAAGTTCTCGCCAAGAAGATCTTTCGCTAAAGCCGCAACTTCGTGACCGATATTGGTGTTAATCAGTTTGTTCATCAGTCCGACATAACCTGAGTTTTGTTTGGCGGCTGCCATGGAAAGCTGACGGTAATTAGAGTACAGGTGTGACTGTACGTAGCCTTCTAATGTCACAAGACGGTCGCGAATAATCGGGTCTTTAATGGCAGGCTGACCGTTAAGCGTGGTCTCTTTCGCCAGTTGCAATAATTTCTCAAACAGGTTGACAGATGTTTGAGCGCCACCGATGGAACTCCGCTCGTGTTTCAGCGTGGATTTTGAGACTTTCCAACCATCTCCACGCTGGCCGACAATCCAGTCAGCAGGTGTGCAGGCATCATCAAAAAACACTTCGCAAAATTCAGTGCCGCCTGTAACTTGCTTAATTGGACGAATGGTAATGCCGGGTTGTTTCAGATCGATCAGTAAATAAGAAATGCCTGCGTGTTTACCGGCATCTGGCTCAGTGCGGGCAAGGACAAACATGTAATCGGCGTATTGCGCTAGTGTGCTCCAGATCTTCTGACCGTTGATAACCCATTGCTGACCTTCAGGCCCATCGCGCAATTCTGCGCGAGTTCGTAACGAGGCTAGGTCTGAACCGGCGTTGGGCTCGGAGTAACCCTGTGCCCATTTATATTCACCCGTGAGGGTTTTGGATACAAACCGCTCTTTTTGTGCTTGAGTGCCGCATTCGAGCAGTGTAGGTACCAACATCATATTGCCGATGCCTGGGGCTTCCATTGGAGCCCGTACCTTGCTGAATTCTTCTCGAATAATGGTGGCTTTAAGAATATCTGCTTCTTGCTCAGAGCCGCCAAATTCTTTGGGAACGGAGCGATAGAGGTAGCCATTTTCAATAGCTTGCGTGCGAAACCATGCCTCTTGTTTGTGGCGAGGTTGCTCAGCAATTTCAGCGGGCACAGGCCAATGGCCTTTCAGAAACTCGGCAACGGTGGTTCTGAATTGTTCGTATTCGGCGTTGTAACTGAGATCCATGTGGCTCCCCTGAATTCTCGTTATGTAAGTCGTTAATGTCTCTAGCGTAAGGTATTACTGAGCCCGTTCATTGAGAAAAAGCTGGGTCACGTCGTGCTTACTGATTTTCATCGACGGTGTGCGTGGCATTTCAGGCAGTATTTTAAAGGCGACGGGTATCTGATATGACGTTAGGTGTTCACGTAAATATAGCTTTAAGTCATCCAAATTGATGTCGCTGAATCCTGGTTGAAGCTGAATGGCTGCAACCGGCACCGCACCAAGGCGTTGGTCAGGAATGCCCACCACGCAGGCGTACTTGATAGCCTCGTGCTTACGTAAAATGGTGACGACATCGGCTGGGATGATTTTGAAACCACCGCGAATAATAGCGTCGTCAGAGCGACCGCGAATATACAAAAAGCCATCTTCATCGATTTCGGCGAGATCTGTCGTCCGGGTCCAGTCACTGTGTCCAATTTGTGAGGTTTTGACTTCAAGCAGGCCAGGAGTGCTATGGGATAACTCTTCTCCGCTGTCCGGATCCACGATGCGCATTTCAACGCCAGGCTGTACGCGGCCAACCGATCCGCGCTTAGTACTGCCAAATTTTCTGTGATCCTGAATGGTCCAGCCAGCAACGGCCCCAGCAAACTCAGTGGCTCCATAAGAGTCTAGAAGGGGAACGCCATATTTTGCTTCAAAGCTTTCGTGCAAATCCGAGGGCATGGGCGCACTGCCCATGCGTATGGCCAGCAAGCAGCTCAGATCTTCTTTGGGAACATCGGCATCGTAAATCATACGGATTGCAGTCGGTGGGAGTGCCACCAGCTTAGGCTGATAAGCTTGTAAAGTGCGACGCATTTCATCAACGCTGAATTTCTCCAGAATGACGATGGGGCGGGCGGAAGTTATGGCTGCCATTGCCGCGTACATACCGCCAATATGAACTAATGGGGTGGTGAGTACTGCGGGTGTTGATTTGAGTGCTACTTCATCCTGTTCATTATGGCTGCTGTAGTGACCGGGTACGCCCATCAGCGAAATGGCAAAGCTTTTATAGGGTAATTTGATTCGTTTGGCGGGACCGGTGGTGCCACTGGTGAGCATCAATATGCAGGTGTCAGGTAGAGGCTCGTGATGATTTTGCCCTGTAGGTTGTTGGTGGCCGTTGATCGCCTCGACACTCAGGGTTTCCTGCTGGGAAATCTGAAACAGTGCGGCACCGGTTTCGGCTGCGGCTTGCTGAATAGCAGGCTGCGCCCAGTCGTCGGTATCTGCAACTAGAACAGGCAGGTTCAGTTTTTTGATGTCGGCCGCAACTTTCTCGGGGCTCTGGAACGGATTGATGCTCACAACACAGCGGCGCGATGACAGCAGTTGCATCACGCAGGCCACATGAGCTGGGCGGTTGCGGAGCAATACGCCGATAGGTGCACCTTGTTTTTGTCCGGCGGACAGTAAAAGGGATTCCAACTGTGCCATGGTGCTACTGACATCTTTCCAGGAGTACCAAGTGCCTTTGAATTCCAGGGCGTTAGCCGGCGGTGAAAGCTGTACGACAGTGGCGATTCGTTCGGTGAGTCCTGGTTGCATCTATTTATACCTTTTAATTTGTAACCTGGCTGGTGCTTCAGGTGGCGTAATCTACCCTTATCTAATTGTATGAATCATATCAATTAGATATATGATTATCAACTGTGTGAGGTATCTCAGGGTTTGCGGTCTGGAGGCAGTTCAACCTTTAGGGGTTGTTGGCCGAAAAAGGGGTTTGCTGCATAATCAATATAGTGATATTAATGATTTATACAAATAGAAGGAGCGCTGTAACTAATGCATAAGTGGCATTTTGATGGCTCAGTCATTGGCAATATAGAGTGGATATGATCGATATAAGTGACGTGACAAAGAAATCTGGCCGCTCCGGTGGGGTGGTGGCGAATCGCCTGCGAGTCCCCAAGGCCTCGGAGATCCTTGCAAACCAGATCAAGCAGCAAATTGTGCAGGGCGATTTGTGTGATGGCGACCATTTGCCGGCAGAATCAAATTTGATGCAACAATTCGATGTGTCACGCCCAACCATTCGCGAAGCTTATCGTATTTTGGAGGCGGAACAATTGGTGACTGTGGCTCGGGGCGCTAAAGGCGGGGCTATAGTGCACGTACCAACGTCTCAGCTGATTACGGATTATGCATTACTGGTGTTGCAGTCTGAAAGAGCGACTGTGAATGAGGTCTATCAAGCCAGAAATGCCTTCGAGCCGGCTTTGATTCGTTTGATTATATACAACAACCGTGATCAGGCTGTGTCGGTTCTGACGGAGGCCATTAAAGAGGAGGAGGCCAGTGTGTCTGAGCCGAAGGCCTTTGCTAAAGCGTTAGCTGGATTTCATCATGCCCTAATAGAGTTGTCAGGTAATCGCCCGATGGCTCATTTGTACGGTTGTATTAACGAAGTGATTGAGCGTCATCAGGCAATGGTGGTGACGCTTCGTCATCATGGTGTTGTCAAGGGTGATGAGCCGGTCTCTCCAGGTTTGAACTCCCATAGAAAGTTGGTTCGGCTGATTGGTAAAGGCATGGTAGACGAAGCTGAGAGCCATTGGCGGCAACACAATGAGATGGCTTATGAAGCGTGGATTACAGGGTTCGAGGCAACGACAGTATTGGAAATTATGTCAGAATAGATATCATCTTTTGATAGAGTAATCATCTTATGCCGGATTTTACTGACTTTGAGCGTAACCCGAATGAATCGCCTCCTGCGCTTCAAAAAACGCCCAGTATCCGAAAGGTGCAAAAGCCGGATGCTATGAGGCGTGTGCCTCAACAATTGCGTTCGCGGCGGATGGTTAATGCGATTGTTGATGCTGCGGGTCAAATCTTGCGGCAGCAAGGGCGTGAAGGTTTATCAACTACCTCTCTGGAGGTGGTCTCAGGCGTAACTAAAGGCTCTATCTATCAGTATTTCCCCAATTTGGATGCTGTGGTGGCAGAAGTTTTTCACGATGTAATCCGCCAGAGGATGGCAGAGTGGAGTGCCGCCCAGATCACGGAATTTGAAAAAGCGGCTGATGTAGTGACGCTGGTGGTGGATTCTGCTCTGGGGTTGCACGGTGAACTGTTGGCATTGGACCGGGTGTTTTACTGTTCGTACAGCGGCTTTTACGACTTGTGGCAGGCGTTTGATGAGACCCAGCAGCGACACAATGCCAGCATGTTGTTTTTAAAGCAGAACCTAGAGCAGTGTGTTGACTTCCCGATAGGGTTGGATGCTCGGATGGCGGCCTATGCCCTGGGCCGCTCCGTAGAATTAACGACCTACGCCATGCTCAGGGATGACCCCGATTTTTTAACGCGCCCCGAACTCCGAAATATTTTGATCCGCATAGGCTGTGCAATTACTGAGCGGCATGAGCCCTGATCAGAGGCAGGAAAAATACTGAACATAAATCTGAATCGCAGGTAGTTTAAGCTGGAATAATCTTTTAAAAACAACGGGTTGCATAAATCTATTCTGGATTAAAACGCGACCCAGATCTTCTGGATTGCAAGCCTTTAACTGCTCAATAATGATTGTGACAATTGATTTGCTAGATTATTGGAGTTGACCATGCTTGCAGGAATCCCTTTGGCCGGTAGGCCTTCCCACGTCCCCGCTGAATTAGAGCGCGATTTTAATATTTATAATGTGAATACACTAAATGAAGATTGGCAGCTTAAACTGAAAGAGCTAGTTCACGGAGAGGGTATCCCCGACGTCTTCTGGACCCCTCATAATAGTGGTCACTGGGTGGCAGGGCGAGCGGCTATCGCTAAAGAAGTCTTGAGTAACGCCGAGCATTTTTCATCGCGCTCCATTGTTGTCATTCCAGAGATGAACCCCAACCCACCGTTTGCCCCCTTGCAAATTGATCCACCCGATCATGCGGCCTATCGCGCAATTTTGGCGCCAGCTATGACGCCCAAGGCTGTGCAGGCGCTGGGCGAGCGTGCTCGCGAGATGGCTATCGAATTGATCGAAGGCTTTAAGGCAAAAGGTGAGTGTGAGTTTGTTGGCGATTTTGCGACCTGGTTGCCCATTGCCATTTTTATGCAGATGGTGGATTTACCCCTGGAAGATCGCCCAATGTTGTTAGGGATTGCGGACTCACTTGTGAGAGCCACATCTCCTGAAGAGCAGATGGACGGTCATATTCGTCTACATCAATACTCCATGCAGAAAATACAGGAGCGTAGAGCTAATCCCGGTAATGACATGATTACCACTCTGACCAAAGCCACGATTAAGGGCGAGCCAGTGCCAGATGAGACCTCATTGGGTATGCTGAACTTATTGTTGACCGCAGGTTTGGACACCGTCGCCAATATGATGGGGTTCTTTGCGCTCTTTTTGGCCAACAATCCAGAGTACCGCCAGCGTTTGATTGATGACCCAAAATCCATCACGCCTGCCATTGAAGAGCTGTTACGCCGTCATCCGATTGCCAACCTCGCCCGAGAGGTCAAAGTGGACTGCGAGCTTGGCGGTGCCCACTTGAAAAAAGGAGAGCGTATCTTAGTGCCTGCTATCGCTTACGGTCTAGATGAGCGCCAGTTTGATAATCCTGAGCATGTGGACTTCGATCGCGCTAACAAAATACATGAAGCTTTTGGTGATGGTGTCCACCGCTGTATGGGTTCTATGTTGGCGCGTGTGGAGCTGAGAGTGTTCCTGGAAGAGTGGTTGAAACGAATTCCGAACTTCACCGTGAAGAAAGGTGCAGATATCCAGGTTACATCTGCTTCCGTGGCGGGTATTCGAGAGCTTTATCTGGTGTGGGACACCTGAGATTGACATCAAGGTAGGTGAGCTGGGGGATATCTAAAACAGTATAATTGTATTGATGATTTATATGTATATGTGTACTATAGTAGGTATAACCGTTTCATAGGCAGTATACGAAAAGCTGGGCACACAGAGCCAAGAAGGGCCAGCCTTTGCTTTTCGTCTATCCTCTGTTTGAGGTAATAACTGCTTAACCGTGGCTGCCTTGTCACCTCACTGGAGAGATACCATGACAAACTTCATTTTTAGTGCCGATTCGCATATTAGAGAACCTTACGATCTGTTTACTAAAGCGATGCCCGAGCATCTGAAGCAGTACGCCATCAATGCCATCAAAAACGACAACTACATTGATAACCGTATTGGCGAAACCGTTTGCATGCGTATTCCGATGGACTGGGGTAAGGATGGCTCTCAGGTAACGGATGAGCGCTATGGTTCTAATAATTTAGATCTGCGTAAAATTGATATGGAAAAGGACGGTATTGACGCCGAACTGTTGTTCCCATCCCTAGGCTTGATCAACTATCTTATTGAAGATGCAGAAGCAGAATTGATCTCGGCTAGAGCCTACAATGACTGGTTGTTTGAACACGTTAAAGAGCATTTGGAAACTTTCGTGCCTGCTGCCATCATACCAGTGCGCGATCTCAATAATGCTTTGGCAGAACTGAAACGCATTGATGAAATGGGCTACACCACGGCTATGCTACCTGTTGTACCGTGCGATGGAATTCCTCGTTACAATGAAGCGGTATGGGATCCAATTTTTGCCTATGCCGAAGAGAAGAAAATTCCTCTGATTATGCACACAGGTACCGGTAAAGTTGATATTCGTGCAGCTCGCGGCCCCGGCGGTGCCTTGATCAACTACACTCGTCAAATGGAAGATGGTACTAACGCCATCATGTACTTGGTTGGTGGTGGTGTGCTGGATCGTCATCCAGGTGCGAAAGTGGTATTTGCCGAGTGCGGTGCTTCCTGGTTAGTTGGATTGGGTGAGCGCATGGATGAAGTCTACGAAGGTCACAGTCACTTCATTAAACCAAAATTGTCACGCATGCCGAGCCAGATTGTGCGCGAGCAAATCGTTTGTGCGTTCCAGAATGACCGAAATTGTGTGGTCAACCGCGAGGCTATGGGGCTGGAAACCATGATTTGGGCATCGGATTACCCGCATAAAGAAGGTACTTTCCCTCACTCGAAAGAGGTTGTTGAAAAGTTGTTCGATGGCGTTGAAATCAGTGAGCAAGAAAAAGCTGCCATTTTGGGCGGTACAGCGGCTAAGCTTTTCCGCCTGAGCAACTCAAAACTGAAGGCCGCCTAAATTATTTACAGTAATGTGTTAAAGTCACTTTAACTACACTTGGACAGCAGCTCCCGGCATTGGAGCTTGCTGTTCAGGGCTCTCCAACTATTCTCGTTATACCTCGGCCTCAATTTCACTTCTATTGATTCCTCCATGCGTAGCTCTTTTGTTTTGAGTAGACATCGCTTTGCGCGACTGCCTGACTGCCCTCTTGGAGAGATACCATGACAAATTTCGTTTTTAGTGCCGATTCGCACATTAGAGAGTCGTACGACCTGTTCATCAAGGAAATGCCTGAGCATCTGAAGCAATATACGATCAATGCAGTAAAAAAATGATAACTACATTGATAATCGCATTGGCGAGACGATCTTTATTCGCATTGCCATGGATTGGGGTAAAAACGGCTCTCAGGTAAACGATGAGCGCTATGGTTCCAACAATCTTGATCTGCGCAAGGTGGATATGGCAAAAGATGGTATTGATGCCGAATTACTGCTCCCTTCAATGGGGTTGATTAATTACCAGGTCGAAGATACCGAGGCTGAACTGATCTCTGCCAAAGCTTATAACGACTGGCTGTTCGAGCATGTAAAAGACCATCTGGATACCATTGTGCCAGTACGGGACATGAATAATGCGGTCGCCGAGCTCAAGCGCATTGATGAAATGGGCTATGCTACGGCCATGTTGCCGGTGGTGGTGTGCTGGATCGTAACCCGAGCGTTAAAGTGGTGTTACTGAGTGTGGCTCCGCCTGGTTGGTGGGCTTGGGCGAGCGTATGGGTGGGGTGTATCTGGGGCACAGTCACTTCATCAATCGCAAGTTGTCGTGCATGCCAAGCCAGGTTGTACGTGAGCAGATTGTCTGTGCCCTCAAGAATGATCGTAACTGTGTGGCCAATCGCGAAACCATGGGTTTGGAAACCATGATCTGGGCATTCGATTACCCCCACAAGGAAGGTACATTTGCGCACTCGAAAGCTGTGATTCAGTAATTGTTTGACGGGGTTGAAATCAGTGAAAAGGATAAGGCAGCTATTCTGGGTGGTACCGCGGAGAAGCTGTTCCGTTTGAAAAATCCCGGAGTCAATGACGTCTAAATCTTTCAGTTTTTGATATTAAATGTATCGAGTCTAACCTGTCTCGCGCTGTTGAAACCCTGCTTCCAGGGGTATATAGAGGTGTCGCAGGTTTTTTATTGCCTGAAAAATGAAGTTGGCGGTATCAGTAACGCTGTTGTGGGGGGGAGTGAAGCTCGAGATTAAACAGCCTGCCTGGCAGGCTGTTGTTTCATGCTGGCTGGTCTGTTGCCTTAGACTGCAACTCCCAGTTGTTGTGCGCGTTCTGTTACTTTGTTTTGAAGGTTGGCTCGTTTGAAGAGTTTGGCGGCATTGCCACCCAGTACTGCTACAAAGTCCTCCATGGAAGCATCGTCGTTGACTTGCATCATGCGCTCAACCACTTTCATGGTGAAGGGAAAGGTGCCCTCGGAGTGGGGGTAGTCGCTGGCGAATAATAGCGCATCGATGCCGACACCTTTACGGGTTGCCACGGAACCGACATCATTTTGCAGAGCGCAGTGCACCTGGTCGCGAATAATCTGGCTTGGCATACGGCTCAGTTTTGGAAATATCACGGGCGCATGGCCTTCGTAAATTTCATCCATGCGCTCGGCCAGTCCCCAAAGCCAGCCGGCACTGTGTTCGGCAAACAAAATATGGGAACCGGGATTGCGATCCAGTACGCCACCGGCTACCAGTGCGGTAATGATATCAACCGCATCGTTCATCTGGCGGGTGTAATTGTACATGCCGCTGCCAGGACCTTTCATGGCGCGAATGCCGACATTGCCCACGCCGGTATGGAATACCAGTGGTACATTGTTTTCGGCACCCAGGGCAAAGATAGGATCCCAGGCGGGATCATTGTAGTTGTCCATGCCCTCCCAGAGGCACAGTGCGGCATAGCCCATTTCGATGCAGCGTTTGGACTCTGCTAGTGCGTCTTCCAGATCGATACAGGGAATCATGGCGGTGGGAATTAGGCGATCGCCCAGTGGCTTGCAGTATTCGAAGGCCCAGTCGTTATAGATTTTGCAGGCTTCGCGCTGACCATCGCGATCGGGAATGCGCGGCAGTAACAGCCCCAGTGAGGGGAATACCAGCTCTGCGTCGACGCCATCTCGGTCCATGTCTTCAGCGCGCAGCGTCAGATTCCGTGAGCCGCGGCGAGTGGTATCGACGGCGCAATCGCTCATGAAGTTGTCATTCTGGTCGGTGCAGGAACGATCTTCTCCCAGTAATTTTTCTTCTGCGGTGATACCGGTTTTGTGGTTGTGGAAATTTTTGCGCACCCGCAGGGCTTCAGCATCACCGATTTTGGTGATGATGTACTTGCCGTCTTCGCTGGGGGCGCCAGAAATGGCCCACTGTTTCAAATCATCAGGCATGTTGCTGGTAAAAAGATCAGAGGGTTCTGAAATATGGGCGTCACAACTGAAAACAAAAGGACGCAGTCTGTTGTCGGGCATGGGTACTTCTCCTTTGCTGTATTTTGAACAGCTTTTTATATGAATCGTTAAAAGAGTGTTTCAGTTTGTAGACCATGCCTTAACGGTTTAATTATTTATATGATTTAGATCAATAGGTTGATGTTCCTTTGTGGGCCATATTTGATCGGCTATGGTTGCCGGGCGCGGATTAATGATCCGAGCTCGCTGATGGCTCGGGCACTGCTACTGTAGCGCAGCTCGAGATCCCGGGCGGCAGTGCAGTAGCGGAACAGGCCGTAATCGCGATCGACCCCCATACCACCGTGTACATGCTGAGTGGTGTGACTGATATTATGCAGCGCATCGCCCAGCCATATGTTGGCAATCAACGCAGCTTCCCGGCTTGAGTCACTGGTATCGTCCAGTGAAAGCTCATAGATGGCTTTTTCACTGGCAGCCCGTAAGCACTGCTTATCGATATAAGTATTGGCCAGTTGTTGTTGTACCGCCTGGAAGCTGCCGATGGCTTTACCGAATTGTTTGCGATCTGCGGTATAGGTACTGGCTTGTTTAATCATGGATTCTGCAATACCAACTGCATAAGCAGCCCCGGCTGTTTGACTGTAGCGTGTGGCTAGCGATAAAAACGCTTCTGCTTCGGTGCCGGAGGCAATGAGACGGGCGGGCAAGTTATCCAATGTCAGTGTGGCCGCATGTTCACCGGTTGTGAGGACTTGTAGTTCTCGGCTGCATTGCGACTGGGTCAGGTCTGCCAGCACAATAATAGTCTGTTGATTGAGCTCTGCTTTTAACAGGCAGAAATCGGCATCGTTACCCAGTGCCACTATTCCACTTTTACCGTTTAGCAAGACTTCACTTTCATTGCTTTCTTGGGCTGTAAAAACGGACACGTTTGATTGTAGATCACTGGTTAACAGTTTTTCACCGCTGACAATACTTGGCAGTATTGATGCAGAAATCACTGGTGAAAAAGCTTGTAGCAGGAGGGCACCATCAACCAAAACCGACAGTAAGGGCACTGGTGCTGCATGTTGACCTGCTGCTTCTAAAAAGACACAGAGTGTTTCAAAATCCAGTCCCATACCACCATGTTCTTCGCCAATGGCAATGCCTAACAATCCAGCATCTGCCAGGGATTGCCAGAGGCTGCGGTCAAAGTAGCCTGTTTTATCAAATTGAGCCAGCTGAGCGGGAGAAGTGGCGTCTGATAATATTTGTGTTGCCAGCTCTTGTGCTTGCTGTTGTGTTTCGCTGAGTGAAAAATTCATCTGTTTATTCCTGCTAAATTAGCGGTCTGATGTTAGAAAAATAGTCGTTGCCGTCGGTGCTTCTAGCGAGGCAAGCCCAGACCCGCGTTTGCCACAATCGTGCGTTGTAATTCATTTGCGCCACCGCCAAACGTATGTACGGTGCCTTTGCGATACCATTTTTCAGCAATGCCATTAAGCACCATAGAAGAACCTTGTGCGACATTGGCAGCGGCACCGAGAATCTCAGACATGCGGCGTCCAAGTTCTATATAGACCTCTGATCCATAAACTTTTGTGGCAGAAGCTTCCACCATGCCGCTTTCTCCCTGCTCCATTTTCCAGGCGGCTTTTAAGCATAGTGTTTTCAGCACCTCTAAGCGGGAATGGGCATAAGCGAGGCTGTCCTGCACCCAGGACTCTTCCAGTAAAGGCGAGAAATTTGGGTCTGATTGCAGTAAGGACAGAGTCTGGTCGTAGAGTTTGGCCACATGACCGTAATTGACCAACGCCAGCCTTTCGATATTGAGCTGCCCGGTAATCAGTGGCCAGCCACCATTGACTTCACCTACACGATAACGATCAGGGATACGAACCTGGTCGTAGTAGGTAGCGGTGGTCAGGACACCAAGGGTTTCAATCAACGTGCAGGAAAAGCCTTCGCTGTCGGTTGGCACCAGGAATATGGTGATGCCGCGATGACGTGACTTAGGGTCGGGATCGGTACGTGCCGCCAGCCAAATATATTGCGCAAAGTTGGCGCAACTGGTCCAGATTTTTTGGCCATTAATAACCCAGTCATCCCCGTCGCGCTCAGCTCGGGTTTTCAGCGAGGCGAGGTCGGAGCCTGCTTCTGGCTCCGAATAGCCGATAGCCAGGTACGCCTCACCATTGAGGATCTCATTAACCACCTTGTCACGAATCGCGTCTTGCGCATGGCGAGCCAGTACGGGGCCAATTGAGTTGGCTGACAGTGACGGCCAGGGAAATCCGACGCGCTTTGCCTCATCTACAAGGATGTATTGCTGAACCGGGTCAGCCCCTGCGCCGCCGAGTTCTTTGGGCCATGACAGTCGAATCCAGCCATCTTGACCTAGTTGTCGCATTTTTTCCCAATACACGGGGCCGCCACCGTGGCTCAGGTCTGGGGTATCAAGCTCTGCCTTGAAGTCATCCGTCATCATGACGTTCTTCATATAGTCTCGTACAGAGGCCTGAAACGCTTTCTGTTCTTCGTTCAAGTCAACAATCATGGTGTTACTCGCTTTCTAAGAGTTGGTTAATGCGATGGGTGGATTCCAAAAATTCATTCAACAAATCGTAAATGACAGTTTTGACGCTGGATTCCTGCTGCATATCGCCGACTATCTGCCCTACAGGGTAGCCCATGTGCTCGGTCACTTCGGCGCGCTCGATACGCAGGCGTGCTTCCAGGGTGAGCAGTGTTTGTAAGGGCATAGGCAGTGGCGGTAGAGTGCCGGGTTGTGCCCAAGCGTCGCTGAAACCGCTGCGCAGCATCCGGCAAGGTTTGCCACTGAGTGCTCGTGACTGAATGGCATCTTCAGATTTAGCCGTGAACAAACGTTCTTTCATTGCAGTCCCAAGCTCACTTTGCTCGGTGCCCAACCAAATAGAGCCACACCAGATACCTTCTGCACCTAACGCTAAAGCGGCTGCCATCTGACGCCCACGGCCAATACCGCCGGCGGCTAATACTGGCACAGGAGCCACGGCATCAACGACCTGAGGCCATAGCACCATCGAGCTTATATTACCGGTGTGACCTCCGGCCTCGGAGCCTTGTGCAACGATAATGTCGACTCCCGCAGCTACCTGAGCTATAGCGTGTTCCGTTTTTCCGACCAGTGAAGCAACTTTGATTCCTCGAGCGTGGAGTTTATCTACCTGTTCTTTAGCGGGTGTGCCCAATGCATTCACGACCAGACTAACGGGGAACTCCAGCGCCACATCGACTAGACTGGCAGAAGAAGTGGGTGACATGTTAATACGTCCATACTCAGCGTTAAGCAGTGCAGCCGCCAGATCCGAAGGGAGTTCGGGGATGTTGTTTTTTATGCAATAATCCTCCATAAATTGACGGTGTTGCTGAGGAATACGAGCTAGTAAATCCTCTAAAGAGTGAGGCTGGTTGGCTCTGCTGGGAGCATCTGGGCTTGATGTCTCGGTACGACCAGGAATAAGAATGTCAACGCCATAGGGCTTGCCCTGGATATGTTCATCAATCCAGGCCAGCTCTTCACGTAGTTGCTCTGGAGTGAACCCCACTGCGCCCAGAACACCCATGCCACCCGCGCGGGAGACTTCTACAACAACGTCGCGGCAATGGGTAAAGGCAAAAACAGGCAATTCAAGGCCGAGCATCTTACAGACTTCAGTTTTCATGACAGCTCTCTCAAAATACAAGACTTGGTTTATAGCGCTAATCATAGTCTTATGGGTGTGATCGAGAAGCACCGAAAATGACAATGGAGCACACCGATGTGTTTATCTGGGTGGTTTAATCAAGCCTTAGTGATAGTTAATGTCTCGTTTTTCGATTGATTGAAATTGTTGTTTTAAACAGGAGCGTAAGGATTTTAGTGATATCCAAAACTGATATTAATTACCGCATGCCGGTTTTAAGGTTATTGCACGGAGCTCAGCGTCAAGGGGTGAGCTTGGATAGAGTATTGGCTGCTGCGGGTATAGAAAAGGATATAGCCTCTCAGTCGGCACGAGAAGTGGACAGCATTCAGTTTGTTGCACTGTTGATGCACATCCAGTCAGCACTGGGGGATGAGTTTTATGGGCTTGCTACCCGAAAACTCAAAAAAGGATCTATCGCGATGATGACAGATATCGCTCTACACAGTAAAAATCTGGAAGGAGCCTTGCAAGGTATTCATCGATTTATTGAATTGGTGACCGATGATTTCGAAGTGAATCTCTCACAGAATGATCGAGAAGCACGATTAGAGTTAGTACAGCGCAATCAATATACTGACCCTGGTTTTTTCTTGTCAGATTATTTACTGTTCTATTTACATCGCTTATGCAGTTGGTTAATTGGCTATTTGATCCCTGTATCAGCTATCCACTTTAAAGGCCCTGCAGGAGATGGCTCCGATCACTTTATCGATCTTCTTTCTCCACCCTGGATCCCTGATAATGAAAAGAGCTCAATGACTTTTAATATCAAGTACCTGTCAATGCCTGTTGTACGCAATAGTATTGAGTGGTTACAGCATGTCGACAATATTCGTGGCGGAATGTTCAGCTGGCCAAAGAACAACAGCTGGGTAACCAATAAAGCTAAAAGTGTCATCATTCAGTCTTTGGAAAGCAAGCAATACAGTCCTACCCTTGATGAAGTTGCACAATCTTTAGCAATGTCATCCCAAACTTTACGCCGACGGTTGCAGGAAGAAAATAATAGCTTTCAACTGCTAACAGATAGATTACGGTGTGATCTTGCGATTGAGGCTTTGTATATTCAGCAGTTGAGCATTGAAAAGGTATCTGAGCTATTGGGATTTTCTGAGGCGAGATCGTTCAGTCGAGCCTTTAAAAAATGGACGGGGATTCCTCCAACGGAATATTTGCGACGAGCCGGCGATTCCAATTCGTAATTCTTGCAAGAGCACTTTTTAAGAAGACTGGAGTAAAAGGCTTATACAAAACACCGGCCTAAAATTACATCCACTGACTAATCCAGTGCTTATATTTTACATCCAAGCCATAAGTTCTGGGAGGCAGCTACAGCTTGTCTTAGGCGATTGTAATTTAACGTTCTTTATTTATTAGTTCTGACACTGTTGGCTTCTATCTAAGTACCCCTGCTTGGCGATTAACCGTGTTTGAGCGGATACTCGCCGTCGGCTTTTTCTTGCCTGGCAAGGCCGCCTGACTTAAGAATTACCCATAGAAGTATATATTATTTAACTTATGGTCAACATCTAGGATGTGCTACGAGTCTGGCTTATCGGCGTGATAGTTTTGGCCGCAGTCAGTGGTAGAGTTGTTTCGGATTTGAAGGGAGGGGCAGAAGCTTAATATGAGAGATTTAAAAAGTGGCTCCCCAATAACGAAATCGGGGAGCCGAAGAGAGAGTTACTTCTTGAGATATTGGTTGCGTTTATTTATCGCCGCGACGCTTCTCCATGGCGAGTTCATTGTGGCGTCTGAACATGGCCGTAGCTTTTTGTTGTAATTCTTGAGGAACCGGAGGAAGAGGGGACAGTCCTGTTTCTTTTGATGGCAAAGACACTGTGGCGGAGCCGTATGCAGTTTCAGTATCGCGCTGGTTGATCATATTCATTTCAATATCAACTAGATAGCGGCCATCTTCAACACGCTTGTTGACGACTTTACCGGTCAGGAATTGAGTGTCACCCATATAGTTGAACTTACGGATAGAATCTTCCATTTTCTCAATAAAGGCATCGTCACCAGCCCAGTCGGAGACCATGTGGTACAGCCATGCCTGGCGCATAACACCGTAATCGTAGGACATCGGATTGCCAATGGCCTTGGCCCATTGAGAGTCCCAGTGCAGACGCTGGGCAACATCCCAAACGCCTTGTTCATTTTTCAAATAGAAGGGGGCAATGCGCTTTCGATTCTGGAACCCCAAACGAGATGCTTTCAGGCCGTACGGGACAAAACCGTATCCGCCTGCGTGGAAGGCAATGATCTCAGTGACTGTCAGTGGGCCTTTAGCCATAGGTTGCAGTTCATCACCGATATTCACATCTTCGAAATAACGAGCGTTGGCGCCGCGAACAGTCTCTTGCCCGTAAATAGCATCAATTTTTTCATAGTCTTTATCGGTGTAGCTGGCGGGCTCAATCTCGGAGTACTTGCCTTTTTTACGGGACTTTCCGCGCTCGGTAAGAACCTGAACGATGCGATAAACTCCAACTACTTCGCCGTGTTGGTTAATGCACACATCGCGGTCAGTTTGGATGACTGATCGGTCGGCAAATGAAGAATCTTTCTCAACAATGGACTCGAGTCCGCGGAAACAGAAAATTCGATCGTTTGCGCGTAGCGGGCGATACCATTCCCATTTGCCACCAGATACAAAAACATGCACACCACGGAAGACGCCTTTAGTTTGTGCTTTGATTTCTTTGGGAATTCGATCGCCCAGCATCGGGGACTTAATGTGCCCGACCTGAGTGCCGTGACCAATTTGGCCACCCCAGCGCGTATCAAGGCCGTAATCTTCTTCTGTGTACAAAGGGTTGTCGTCGCCACTGCCGAAAGCCCAATTACGCAAAGCATCCGAATGAGCGGTACTGTAGAGTTCACGGAACTTAAGGGGTTCATCATGCCCAATCAGTAATCTGGCACGTTCTATATCTTCATCGGTGAGTTTATGGCTTAACGCTTCTTCAAAAGACTTTTCTAGCTTATCTTCTACTTTAAGTGAGTCTTTGAGTGTCTCATCTTTGTTATTAGACATATTGTATTGATCCTCTTATTGGTCAGCTCTGAGATTATGCTAACAAAAAACAACACAAAGATATATATCATTAATATGAATGTGGTGATTTTTAATGCTTTATGTCCTCGGTGAAGTTATTTTGTATTTCTGGAGTACTTCTAGGGACGGTAACTATTACATTTTGGGGCATTTGACGTGACCAAGATGAGTGATAGAATCAGGGCAATCGGTTATATCTTTCAACTTAACTAGATCTATATAATCTTCTTCCATTGCATCTAAATCTACTGTGATTACTGAAAAGCTCTTTCCTGAGTGGGTCATAGTAGGCCAGAAATAGGGTTCTCATGAGCTTATACAATGCTAGGGCTAAGCGCAGCGTCCGAATACCGAAGGCTTCGGAGCTAATAGCACGTAAAATCAAACATGATATCGTTACTAAAGTCTTGGAAGAGGGGCAGCTCCTGCCTCCAGAGGTGAAGTTAATGGATGAGTTTGGTGTTTCGCGCCCAACCATCCGTGAGGCTTATCGGATACTGGAGGCAGATCGCCTCGTCAGCGTAACCCGCGGGGCTAAAGGAGGGGCTGTGGTTCACCGGCCGGATCCCCAGCTGATTACGGAGCATATCTTGTTGGTGCTGGGGTGGGAGCAGGCAAAAGTCAGCGATTTCTACGAAGCTCGTGCTACGATCGAGCCAGGTATGGCCCGGGTGGTCGCGTTAAAAGCCTCTAAGACAGCCCCAGCTGTGTTGCAGGATATTCTGGATCGCGCTCGTTTGCAGATCAAAAACACAGAAGACTTTGCCGAAGTGCTAACCGAGTTTCACACTGCGTTGGTAGATTTGGGGGGCAATCACATGCTGAAACATGTGGCGGCGGCAATGCATGAAGTTATTTTGCGGCACAAAGCCTTAGTATTAACTCAGTTGCGACGAGATAAAAACGATACCGATTTCTTTGCGGATGCCGAAGTAGGGCTCAAATCGTACAAAAAACTCATTACGCTGATACAGAATAAAAAGTCTGATGAAGCTGAGGCTCACTGGCGCCGTCACATTCAGCGCGCGAATGAAACCTGGTTGGCGCAGTTTGATATTCCGATTGAGGATTTGTATCACGAGCTCAAGTGATTTTGTATTTGGTAAAATAGAGTTACGAAAAAACCGCCTTTTGGCGTTTTTTTCGTAACTGGCTTGTTTTTTTGATTATCCTAACTGGCTACTGGCACGATCTAGGTATTCTTTGGCCTCTTTAACCATTCGATCCAAAAGGTCGGCGCAGCTTGGGATGTCATGGATCAAACCAACGACCATACCTGCTGTAACAATACCGTCATTTGGGTTTCCTTCGCGGATGGCTTCGCGGCCACGAGCGCCAGCAACCAAGTGTCGGATTTCTCCAAACTCAACGCCGCCGGCGCGGTTTTCCATGGAAACCACTTCGTCGGAAATGTCATTTTTCAGTACCCGTGCCGTATTATTCAACGTGCGGAAGATCAGGTTGGTGCTGCGCTCGTCGGCATCGACCAATGCTTGTTTGATATTTGCGTGGATCGGAGCTTCTTGGGTGGCACAGAAGCGAGTGCCCATATTCACGCCTTGCGCACCCAGAGCTAATGCCGCGGCCATGCCGCGTCCGTTACCAATACCACCTGAAGCAATAACAGGAATTTTCAGCGCGCTAACCGCAGCGGGGATTAAGACCAGCCCTGGGATATCTTCTTCGCCAGGATGACCCGCACACTCAAAGCCGTCGATACTAATGGCATCAACGCCCAGGCTTTCGGCTTTAACTGCATGACGAACGGCAACGCATTTGTGGATAATCTTGATCCCTGCAGCTTTAATCTTGGGCATGAATTTAATCGCACCATTCCCCGCGGTTTCCACTACGGTGACGCCAGAAGCGATAATGGCATCAATGTAAGCTTCATAGGGAGGTGGGTTGATAGTCGGGAATATGGTCATGTTGACGCCGAAGGGCTTGTCCGTCATTGTGCGGCAGCGTTCGATTTCTTTGGTCAGGTCTTCAGGTGTTGCCTGGGATAAGCCTGTCAGCATACCTAGCCCACCGGCATTGGAAACGGCAGAGGCCATTTCTGCCAATCCGACCCACTGCATACCACCTTGGATAATGGGATATTGAATACCAAGTAATTCACAAATTTGATTTTTCATCGTCTTGCCCTGCTTGCGTTATTAGGGGTAGTTAAGTTGATTGTCAGTGACAGTTTTAGCCTATTTTGTGGTGGATGGTTCTTTGTTCTCAGTATGAGAAAACATTTCCTTTAATGTATGAATGCTGACTTTCATTGAGTCAGTGCGTGGCAGGTCATCCAGAATTTTAATTTGAGCGGGCGTTTTATAGGCAACCGTGCTCTTTCGAACAAAGGCTATTAATTCCTCTTCGCTGATATCGTTGTAACCGTCATGAAGCTCGACAGCAGCAACAGGTATAGCGCCTAATCGGCGGTCAGTAAGGCCTAAAACAGCGGCATTTTTTACGGCTTCGTGCTGCAAGATAATATCTTCGACTTCTCGAGGTAAGACTTTGAAGCCGCCGCGAATAATGGCGTTGTCGGCGCGACCGCGGATGTACAGGAATCCATCCTCGTCTAGCTCTGCTAGATCAGTCGTTCTGACCCAGCAGGATTCACTGGCTTGCTTGGAGCGTACTTCCAGTAGCCCAACACCGTTATTCATTACATCACCGCTGTCGGGGTCAATAATGCGAAGTTCTACGCCCGGCTGTGCGCGGCCGACAGAGCCGCGTTTGGTTGTTGAATGTTGTCGGTGGTCTTTAAGTGTCCAGCCGGTAATGGCACCGGCAAACTCGGTGGCACCATATACATCAAGAATGGCAATGCCGTATTTTTCTTCAAATTCTTCTTGTAAATCCAGGGGGAGGGGCGCACTGCCAGAGCGCAGGGCGATTAGGCTGTCAATGTCAGACTTCTCCGTGCCAGCATCCATCACCATACGGATTGCTGTCGGCGGCAAAGAAGCGGCTTTAATTTTATAGGCTTTGACAGCACGTACCCACTCTGGCACGGAGAACTTCTCAAGCAGGCAAAATGAGCGGCCATTGATGACTGAATCAAAGACAAAATACAGGCCACCAATGTGCACTAAAGGCCCACTTAACAGGGAAACGCCGGTTTTTAACTTCAGCGCGACACCGTCTTTTCCATAGTGTTGAGCAGCACTCAGTACCGATTGTGAAAAGCTGGAGTGTGATAATTTAATACGTTTGGCTGGGCCTGTAGTGCCGCTGGTAAGCATCAGAATAGCGGTATCGGGCAATAGCTCGTGATGTGGTCCAGCGCCTGGGATATCGCGCTCGCCGATCAGTGTCGCTGAAAGCTCTTCCGCTGCCGTAATCTCAATGGCAACGGCGCCGGTTTTATTTGCGCACTCGAGAATCTCTTGATGCTGCCAGTCTTCAGGGTCGGCAAGAATAACCGGAGCCTGCAGCTTTTCCAGATCGGCAGCAATTTTATCGGCTGATTGAAACGGATTAACCGGTGCAATACAACGCTTGCTGGCCAGTATTTGCAATACCGCAGCGACATGTGCCGGACGGTTGCGCAGCACTATGGCGACAGCGGCTCCTTTAGGGAGCTGAGCATGATTTAACATCTCTTCGATGCGATCCATGCCGCGCTGCAGTTGCCCCCATGAGTACCAGGTTTGTTTGAACTCAAGCGCCCCTTTGTCGGGGTCTAAAACGAGAATGTCTCGAATTCGCTGGGCGAGTTCCAGTTGCATGGCAGAGTCCTGTTTATCGAGATTACCCATTTATATACTTTCCGGCGTTACATTCTGTATTTATAGATCGTATGCGTACGAAACCTATAAGGACTGACATCTTGTTAATACGCCATAATAATATCAATCATTAATATGATTAACAAGATGGATAAATGACGAAAGACCGTTTTTAGAGCAAGTTTTTAATGGGGGTTGGCGTGACCAAAGTTACATATCGTACGCACGAATAGAGCCGGGGGAGGGTGGGATAGGGATACGAGGAAAGATGCGTCGGAAAGACCGCATCTTTATCTCTGAGATAAAAGCCGGAGCTTCACTACCGAAACTGTTACTGCCGAGAATCATCAGCAACACTACAGGAAGTGCTAAGAGCGCTAAGCAAGCTCGTTAAAAGGAATGTTTTTGTCACCCCTCATTTCACCGGGCATGCCGAGTACGCGCTCAGCGATTTGATTCAGCAACACCTCATCAGCCCCACCAGCAACCCGCATAGCCGTAGACCAGATATAAGTCTTTTGCATCTCTTCGGCTGCATGATCACTTGGGCTTGTGGCTAACCCGCTTAAGCCTTGTATTTCCATGCCAAAGCCGGCACTTTGTTGCAGACGTTGTGCATACACCAGCTTCAGTAGTGAAGCTTCCGCACCAGGGCCACTCCCTTGGGATAGTTTTGTCAGCATGCGCAAGTGAAAATTCTTCTGCCCTTGCTCCAGGCTGTACCAGTAAGCCAAGCGTTCACGCACGCAATCGTTGTCCAGTGCCGTGCCGCGGTCACCCGGTGTTTGGGCGGCAAGTTCAATCAGGTAGTCAACACTTTCGCTTTCTTTCAGTTCGGCCGATGATAGGCGTTCGCTGGTCAGCACTGTCATCGCGCAAGCCCAGCCTTCGCCTACCTCACCAATTCGGTATTTATCGGGAATGCGAACATCGGTCATAAAGGTTTCATTGAAATCGGACTCGCCGGAAATTTGGCGAATAGGGCGGATATCAATGCCGGGGCTTTTCATGTCGATCAGAAAGAAGGTGAGGCCTTTGTGTTTCGCGACGGTGGGGTCGGTGCGGGCAAGTAAAATGCCCCAATCGGCATGGTGTGCCCAGCTGGACCACACTTTCTGGCCATTGACGACCCATTCGTCACCGTCTTTCACGGCTTTGGTGCGAAGTCCTGCTAAATCTGATCCGGCGGCGGGCTCAGAGAACAGCTGGCACCAGGTGATGTCACCTTTTAAAGTGGGCTCGGCAAAGCGCTTTAACTGGTCTTCAGTTCCGTGTTTACGAATCACGGGAATCGCCATACTTTGGCCGATGCCCACAACAGGCCCCAGAGGCAATTCGTATTTACCTTCTTCGGTATCAAAGAGGATGCTTTCCATTTCGGAGCCGGCGCGGCCGCCAACATCTTTAGGGAGACGAATGCCGGCGTATCCGGCTTCTGCTTTTTTTGCCTGCCAGGCTTTTGCTTTGGCGACAAATTCTTGCTCTTTGGTATCAGCGGTAATGGTAAATTCAGGCGCATTTTGCATTAACCACTGGCTGACTTCAGAGCGGAATGCAGCTTCATCGGGCGTATCGTTAAAGTCCATGGTGTTACTCTCTTTGTATTCTGTTCGAGTCGTGTTGTTGTGGGTTAAGCCGCTTTAACAGCGTTAATGAGCTTGTCGCTCCACAGGCTTTTGCCGCCCAGAAGTCCGGCCAACAGGCGCTCTCGACGGTAATAAAAATGGCAGTTGGCCTCGAAGGTATAGCCGATGCCGCCATGGACTTGCAGGTTTTCTCGTGCTGCGGTTTCAAAAGCATCAAGCGCACTGAGTCGACTGACGGCAATGGCTTCGCCGGTGTCGGATGCGTTATTAGCGAGGCACCAGGTGGCGTACATGGCATTGGAGCGCGCAATTTCCAGTTTGACGTAAACTTGAGCCAGCTTATGCTTAATGGCTTGGTAGCTGCCCAGCTTACGCCCAAAAATCTGTCTCTCAAGGGAGTAGTCTCTGGCCATATAGAGGCAGGTTTCGGTGCCGCCAATTTGTTCGAGGGCGATGATGGCGGCGGCATAGTTCAGCGTTTTGTACAACGCTTGCTGGCTGTCGCAGTCGTCTAATTCAAGTAGCTCAGCCGGCGTCTGATCGAACGACAGTTGAGCAAAGGGACGCAGCTCATCAAAGCTGGAAAGCTGGGTTTTCTGAATGCCGTCTTGCGTGAGGTCGACAAGCGCTAAGGCCAATTTGCCTTGATGTTGGCAAGTGACAACCGCCAAATGGGCGTAGTGGCCGTCGGCCACAGGCAATTTCTTACCGCTGAGACCATTGCTGTCCAGCCGGCATTGCGGTAGCGGGGGTGATTGCATGTCACCGGCACCTTCGTGCGTGGACAAAGTGGCAATGATTTCACCGCTGGCTATTCTGGGTAGCCACGTTTCTTTTTGCTTTTGAGTTCCGGCCAACTCGATAATCTTGGCCGCTTGTACAACGCTGGAAACAAACGGAATAGCGGCATTATAGCGGCCCACTTCTTCGGCCACCACGGCCAGCTCCATCGCGCTCATGCCTATGCCACCAAACTCTTCGGGAATTGCTGCACCGAGAAACCCCAATTCAGCCAGGTTTTGCCACAGAACTTGGTCGTAATCCGCTTTTTCATCAATAAGTTGGCGGAGACGGTCAGGGGTGGAGACTTCGGCCAGTAATTTATTGGCCTGCTCAGCAAGCATTTTTTGATCATCTGAAAGATCGAAATTCATCTCGGAAGTTTCCTCTGATTGCCGTGACGGGCTTTATTGTTTCGAATAAGGCTACATTGTTTCAAGCAAGACTGCAGTCGCCTAATCCGCTTATCACCAGTGTATCTGACTGGCACTACTCAAACTTTAATCATTATAAAGATATATATGTATAGGTGGCAAGGCTTGATCAGAATGGCTCTTTAGGTCGCCTTATTTATGGGTGGCCTCGGTAACGCCTGGGTTTATTCAGCGCTGCGCTTATCTACTATAGACTTTCATTGTGTAAGAATAGATATAATGATTTATATATTTTTGTTGGCTGAACGGGATAAGCTATAAAAATAAACCTAAAAACCAAAATTAAGAATAGACCTAAAAGTTTGTTTACAACTCTGTAAGACAAGACTTGGAGAGAAGCTCATGACTGAGTTAATAGCCACGGAACTACCCAATCCCGCGGGCGCAGCCCCCCTACGAAGTCCTCATTCACTACGGCGTACCACCTCTATCGACGTAACTTGGCCAAGCGGTGATGCAGGAGATATGTTATTTGAGGCTGCCGGACGCGATTGTTACACCGGGTCAGAGGGTTCGGAGCCAACGGTTATGGCCGCGGATGCGTTTGTGGCAACCCTGCAACAGGACAGAACGATAGTGAATATAGGCGCCACACCGCCACGAGCAAATATCCGGGAGCTGATTGGCGCCAGAGGTGGTGGCTACCTGCGTCAGAAAATTGCGGAAAGCCTGGTTGAGGAGCACAAACGCGGCACACTGCTGTATCAATTATTGGACGATTTGTCAGGCACCAGTTTGATTGCCGGTTGGGCCTGGTCGCGTTGGCCAAACTCTCCTGCAGCAAAACGGATGGAGGAGCGGGTCGTTGATCTGCGTAGTAAAATGGAGGGGGTCTGTATAGGATTTAGACTGGGTTCGAGTGCTTTGGATACCGGTGCGCCCAGTACGCATCGCTCTTCTCCGGTTGTGCCGTTGATTAACCCACAAGACCCCAAGGGCTGGCATCCCATGCCAGACTATTCGGAGACTTCCATGCGGCGAGCGCGACGGATGGATATTTGGTTTGAAGACGATATTCACATTGATGCCGCTTTTCAAGACAGCGCCACAGCGCCTGAAGGCGGCCGTATTGCAGTACATGAGTACGGATTACAGTTAACCGTCGATGCGGCCTCGGGACGGGTCAAAACCATCGGCGCTATCCCTCATGTCTTACCATTCCCGGAATGCCCTTCCGCGGTGGGCAAGTTGCAGCGTTTGCAGAATGCGCCGGTGTCGGAATTTCGCAGTTTGATACTGGATGAGTTGGCTCAGGTAGAAGGTTGCACGCATCTGAATGATGCCTTGCGGGCGTTGGCCGATGTGCCGCAATTGATTGAGGCGTTGAGCTCGAGCTGTTGATATCAGGATGTTTTTCTGTAGCTGTCTATCGTGAGGCATGAAGTACTTTGAATGCATTGGAGGAAAGAAGATGGAATACACAAACTTGGGAAAGACCGGGCTCAAAGTATCCCGCTTGTGTCTGGGATGTATGACATACGGTCAAGCAGATCCGAAACAGTACCCGCATGCGGGCTGGACTTTAAATGAAGAGCAAAGCCGCCCGTTTTATCAGCGTGCTTTAGAGTTAGGCATAAACTTTTTTGATACTGCTGACATGTACGGGTTTGGCAGCAGTGAAGAAATTTTGGGGCGTGCAATGCGGGATTTTACGCGCCGAGAAGAGGTGGTTTTAGCGACTAAAGTTTATTCTCCCATTGGTAAAGGTCCGAATGGTCGCGGCCTATCTCGTAAACACATTATGGAATCGATCGATGCCAGTCTGACACGTCTGGGTACTGACTATGTCGATTTGTATCAAATCCATCGTTGGGATTATGAAACGCCTATCGAGGAAACCATGGAAGCACTGCACGATGTCGTGAAGGCTGGCAAGGCATTGTATATTGGAGCCTCATCCATGTATGCATGGCAGTTTGCCAAAGCGCAAACGGTAGCTCAACTCAATGGCTGGACACGATTTGTGTCGATGCAACCGCAATACAATTTAGTATACCGGGAAGAAGAGCGGGAAATGATACCCCTGTGTCGTGATCAGGGGGTAGGCGTGATTCCGTGGTCGCCTTTGGCTCGTGGTTTTTTAGCGGGCAATCACAAAAACGGTGGATCGGGCACTGCCAGAGCCAATAACGATGGCATGGCAAAGGGCATGTACCATCAAAAGGTCGACTATGATGTGGCGAAACGTCTGGCCGACGTCTCGACCAGCCGTGGTGTACCGGCTATGCAGGTGGCGTTGGCTTGGGTGCTGTCAAAACCGGATATTAGCGCGCCTATTATCGGGGCTTCAAAAATTCACCATTTGGAGGAAGCCGTTAAGGCGTTGGAAATAACGCTGACAGATGATGAAATCGCTCAATTGGAAGAGCCCTACCGTCCTCATCCAGTTTTGGGGCATCAATAGTTATCAATTAAATAATATCGTTAAATGCTATTGAAGTTATGAGTTGCGCTTGTCTTCAATGACAGGCACCACTCATTTAAGAAGATAACGGATTATTCAGAAAGAATAATCCGCGGGTCCGGATTTCCGCATTGGCATGAGCCGTGATGTACAACGCCCCGGATTCCGGTACGGTATTGGAAAAAATCTGCGCAACGCTCAACGCGACTGCTCAACACGAGTTCATCATCCATAGATTCTACCTGCCACTCAAAACGGTCAATGTGCGCTCCATTCTTGTAGGGACACTCCATGGCGATAGCTGGACCAATTTCCATATACCGCAAGACCGATGTTTCTGGATAATCGATTAATCTGTCATAAGCACATGGCGCCGCCCAAACCGTAAGACCGGTAAATAAAGTTTTCGGATCGTGACCCAGCTGTTCAAGTCCATCGAGTGTCGCAGAGGTCGTATTGATGGCGGCTGATAACTCAAAGCGTCGAATGATGGACTCAACCCGCTTGGCATCGTATATGGATGAATCTGCTGATACCAGAACCAAACCGGCGGCATAGATGGCACGCTCAACAGGCATTAACTGAACGGCTTGGTCGAGCAGGGCGGTGATGAGAATGTTATTGCCTGTACGAAAGTGAAAACTGTTTAACAAACGCAACGCGAAACGTCGGGTGCGTTCCAGTTCTGTGTAAGAGAAGGGCAAAACAATGCGCTTACCTTTCGCATCAAAGTACCTTCCGTAGGTAACGGGTTGTAAAGCGGTGTTAGTTATGTCGGAGCTAGTCGCTTGATTATTCATTATTGTTGATTCCCTCTACGATACTTTTGATTCAATGGCTGGTACGGTGGTTGAAATACCATGCTACGTTTTAGTCACCCGTGGGATTTTGTTGGGAGGGCTATTTTTAATCAGCTCTTCATTGGAAATCATGTCAATGGAGAGAGGAATTTGAAGCTCGGTACTCAGTTTATCCAGCAAACGGGCGCGTAGAGCGTTGAGTTCTCCTGTGAGGCTACCTGGATCAAAACCAATTCGCAGTTTCAGTACATCGACTTCACGTTGAGGCCGGATCAGTTGAAACAAACCACTGCTGGTTTCAGGGAACTCACTGACGAGTGGGAGGATGTCCACCGGTAAAATAGATTTTCCCTGCACAATCATTTCGTCGCCAATACGACCCAGTGGCGTCAAGCGCCCGTGTGTGCGACCACAGCTGCAAGGCTTTGTGGTAAAGCTGATGAGGTCGTCAGTGCGATAGCGTATCAACGGCGCCACATCGTCACTTAAAGACGTGACAACAAGTTCTCCGCGCTCACCGTCCGCCACCGGCAAGTTAGTGACCGGATCCAGATGCTCTACCAGGGCAAGGTCTTCCCAAGTGTGCAGACCATCGTGTGCCTTACATTCCATGGTGGTGGCGATATCACCGAGTGAACTTAGAATGAAGATCTCCAGACCCCAGGATTCAACTAGCTGTCGAAAGTGTGGGTTCAGTGCTTCACCGCCAAAAATAACGCCTTTATAGGACGACAAGGCTTCAGTCAGATCATCGTCAGTTTCTTTCTGATATTGCTCTAGCGCCATGATCATGGGGGTAGAGAGCATAAACAATACGGTCGGACGCAATTGCCGTGATACTTCGATGAAGGTAGGAATCTCACTCGGGAGGTGCTGGACGGGTGCGGTAATAAATCCCGCTTCCATCCATCTATCTAGGCTAAGGCCATCACGGAAGGTAAACAGCATATCGCAAATGGTATCACCTGGGCGAGCCCCGATTTGCCAAGCTTCACGCAGAGTCGACTCGGTAGAGATATGCCGTTCAGAACGAGGTACAGGCGTGGGATCTCCGGTGGTACCTGAAGTAAAGCCCACTCCTTTTAAGTGTGGCGCAGTCGCACAAGTAAGACCTCCGAATGGATCATCGTGCTGATCACGATAGGCTCGAATGGTGTCTTTATCCATGAATGGTACTTTGGCTTTAAAGTCATCCATGGATTGGATGTCATCCGGTGTAATACCAGCCTTACTCCAGAGCTCGCGAACCAACGGTGATCGCTGATATACATAAGGAATCAACTGCAGAACTCTGGACTCCTGCAATTTGGCTATCTGCTCGCGGGGGAGGGTTTCAATGTGGGGGTCGAAATATTGATAATTGCTCTGATCTAGCATGGTGTTTACACCCTTCGTTATTGTATTTTTTGAGCTGTCAGGTTCAGGGATACAGAACTTGCCTCCTGTGATTTCTGTCTATAAAATATAAATCATATATACAATTGTCAAAAGGTTTCAGTGTTAACAATTGTAAGGGCGAGTGAGATATATGACCGTGAAATACAGTTTTTGCCGTATCTGCGCGGGTAAATGCGGCTTGGTGGTTGAGATAAATGACACTGAAAACCGCATAGAATCCATCCGCGGCGATCATGAGAATCCAATGACGCAGGGTTATGCCTGCATCAAAGGTTTACAGGCCGGAGAATTACACCACAGCTCACATCGACTGCTTACACCACTGGAACGTCAAGTCGATGGTAGCTTTCAGGAAATAGCCCTAGATACGGCCCTCGACCGCATTGCCGAACGGTTAAGACAGATTATGGATCATGATGGTGCCGATGCCATAGCGACGTTCCGCGGTACCCAGCACTACGCAAACACCAGCTCATTTCATATGCTGAGTAGTTTTATCAAGGCCACCGGCACTCGTTCACGCTTCTCCACAATGACAATTGATCAATTCGCAAAATGGGTGGTGGATCATCGACTGGGAAGTTGGGGCGCCGGGCGTCAGGGATTTGCGGATGCCGATGTGTGGATGTTTATTGGTTATAACCCGTTAGTCTCGGTGCAGGGAATTAATGGTTTTCCGGCTCTGAACCCATTGAAGCGCCTCAAGGCTGCGAAAAAGCGTGGCATGAAAATTATCGTCGTTGATCCCCGACAGTCGGAGACCGCAAAACTTGCGGACATCCATTTACAGATTAAACCGGGTCAGGATCCCGTTTTTCTCGCTGGCTTACTGTGTATTATTTTGAAAAATCAGTGGCACGATAAAGCGTTTTGTCACCAATATGTCGACGGTATGGATACATTGTTCACCGCGTTAACGCTTTTTACGCCTGACTTTGTCAGCGAACGCACAGGTATTTCAGCTGAGCAGTTACAACAAGCGGCTGAACTTTTTGCCGTGCAATCCACGCGTGGGATCGCGGTGGGTGGCACTGGTCCGGATATGGCGCCCTATTCAAATTTGGCAGAACATTTAATTGAAGCATTGAACGTTGTCTGCGGGCGATTTCTACGGGAGGGGGAGCAGGTTGCCAACCCTGGCGCAATGAGTCCTCGTCGGGACGTCCGTGCAGAAGTAATTGCACCGCGCCGGGGGTGGGACGTGGGACAAAAAAGTCGTGTAAGAAACTTGGGAATGATCAATGGCGAAAAAATGTCTGGTGCCCTGGCCGATGAAATTTTAACGCCAGGTGACGGCCAGATTAAGGCTTTACTGGTGGCAGGCGGAAACCCGCTGAATGCATTGCCGAACCGCCCACAGTCTATGGAGGCGATGAAAACGCTAGAGTTACTTGTGTGTGTCGACCCATACATGTCTGAAACTGCACAACAGGCAGATTATATCCTTCCGCCAACGATGATGTTTGAGCGACCCGATTTACCCTTGTTGTTTGAAAAAACGTCTTTCCCTGAGCCTTTCGTACAGTATTCCGACGCTTTGATTGAGCCGCCACAAGGTTCCGATGTAGCAGAAGACTGGTATATCTTCTGGGCACTGGCACAGCGACTCAACCTGCCTTTAAAGTTTGCCGGTATAGAGCTGGATATGTCTACGCCACCCACCACCCAACAGCTGCTGGCAATGTTGTTGCGAGACGCTCAAGTGACATTAACCGAAATCAAGAAGCACCCCAGAGGAGCGATTGTTGAGCTTGAGCCTTTAGCTGTTACTGGTGCCAGGTCTGATCGCTCAGGCAACTGCTTCTGTGTAGCGCCTAGCGATATACTGGAAGAATTACAATCCGTGTGCACAGAGGCGGAGTTAACTTCTGCACAGTTCGATGGCGTGGATTATCCGTTCCTGTTAACTGTGCGTCGTTCCCGTACTGTGCTTAACAGCAGCTACCGGCAGATGTCTTTCGCACAGAAACGTATGGCGGACAATCCTCTGTGGATGCACCCTGACGACGTAGCTGCCTGTGCGCTGGTGGCAGGCGAGCGGGTATCGATTGCGTCACCGTTCGGGAAAATAAGTGGTTTATTGGAAGAAGATAAAACCATGCGTGTAGGCACGGTTTCAATATGTCATGGATGGGGTGGTAACGGCGGATTTCGCGAGGGTGTTGAAGATGATCATGTAGGCTCGGCGATTAATGATTTAATCCCCGCCGACCAACGCTACGAAAAAATTAATGGCATGCCATGGTTTTCGGCATTACCGGTGAGAATAAACGCGTTGTAACCTAACGCAGACGTAAAAAGGGCCTGTCAATCACAGGCTCTTTTTATCTGCACCGTAAGCATTTCTAATTATGTTCTGCTAAAACGTAAAGCGATTAGCATCTGCAGCAGATGTTACAAAAATTGTCTTACCGATAGGCTCTTCACCTAACAGGGTTTTCAGCGTTTCAGGTTCTTCTTTACGGTTCATAGCAAGAAAACGTTCGTTCGTTGCTTTCAGTCGCCCAATAACGATGCTGAAGGCTGGCGCACCTTTGTGATACACCACGGTATAGGTTTCGATCGTCGCTTCGCCGTTGGGGGTTTCTGTGACGGTCGGTGAGGGCAGTTGATCGACCGCGTTTTGCAGCGATTGATTGTCTCCCGCAGTAAAGTTACGCGGGCTTGTGGAGTAGACGCCGACGGAATACTTGGACATAAAGCCGCCATTAGCACCCACAAAGCCGTAACTGCCCGGTTTTTGGCGCAGTTTCTGAGCAACGCTGACCACGGCGTGCATGGAATAGTTGTTACCCGCCCCGCCAAAGAAAGGTAAACCACCAACGGCCGTTAAACCCCGCGGATCGTCAGCAGCAAGACCTAAACCATCGCAAATGTTGGATACAGCGATGGGAAAACAGCTGTATAAATCCATGGCGTCGACATCGCTGATACCAATGCCGGCAGCCTTCAAAGCTTGTTGAGAAGCCATCAGCGCAGCCGGTGACGCACCCAGATCTTCGCGCTCCATATAACCTTTTTCGGCAACATCGGCATAACCGTGCAGGAACACCCACTTGGAGGCATCAATGTTTAACGCCTCCGCCTTAGCGACCGTTGTGAGCAGTAACGCAGCACTCTGATTGACCTGGTCGCGGGCAACCAGTCGGCGCGGATAAGGGTCGGCAATGATGCGGTTCTTCTCAGTAACGTCGATAAGCTCCGTTGCGTTAAATGTCTCCCGAGACATTGAGTGCGGGTTTTCAGCGGCAACCGATGTAAAAGGAGCGAACAGTTCGCCCATCTGTCTGGCATACTCCTGGGGCTTTAACCCCAGACGTGCGCGGCGAGCATGTTCCAGCAGAGCATACGCCTGTGGGGCTGCGTACAGCATATGCTTTTGCATATAAGGCGTGCTCAAACCCTCCGAGCCCGGGCCGCGATCTTCTACGTCGCCGTCTACGGTTTCAGACCAGTCCACCTCTTTTTGCTGGTTGGCTAAAAAGCGTGTAGTAGAAATAGCCTCAGCACCGACGAGTAATCCCATACTGATGTCGCCTGCGGCCAGCTTTTCACAAAACTCACTGACGAGATGCTGAGGGCTTTGTCCACCACCGACTTCCCAGATAGCCACTTTGGGTTCGATCCCAACGTGTTTGGCAATGGCGCGAGGGAAACAATTGGCTTTACCAAAGGGGCCAGCCAATTTAGGTGACGTATCTTCGAAGGTACGAACCGAGGCAATGGCATCAATATGATCCACCAAAGCGGCTTTCGTTAAGGCATCGTCACAGGCCGCATTGGCCGCGCGTACGGCTAGCTGAACGGGTGAGAGTGCCTGGTAGTTGCTGTCGTCGAGGCGTTCGCTGTATTCGCCCACGCCAATCAGGATGGGGGTATTGGGGTTTAGAGTCTGAGTCGTCATGTCGTCACCTATTGTTCAGTTAACGTCTTATTATTCGCCTTTAAAAACAGGGGCGCGCTTTTCAATAAACGCTTTTCCTGCTTCACGGATATCTTTAGTAAATGTACAGGCAACCTGATTTTCACTTTCGATACGCAGATAATCTTTTAGCTCTAAGGTACCTGAGGCGACAATGTTTTGTTTAACACCTGCATAAGCCACCGTTGGCCCAGAAGCTAACTTTTTGGCAAAGGCTAAACCTTCTTCCATCAGCTGATCATCAGCCACCAAACGTGTGGCAAGGCCAAGAGCGTTAATGTCGTCGGCGTTAAGTTTCTGTGACAGCATAAGTAACTCTATTGCTTTGGGAGCACCGAGCGCTTTGCTCAGGAAGTAGCCAATGCCGTAATCACCACTGAGAGCGTTATTGACAAACGCGGAGCGGAATACAGCCGTGTCACTGATGATGCGATAATCACAGGCCAACGCCAGCGACATGCCCGCGCCCATGGCTGCGCCCCGCACCAGCGCAATGGTAGGTTTGGGCATGGTGTGCAACAAGTAGGACGCCTGCGTGCGTTCAAACTGCGAGTCGATCATTGCTTGTCGGGGGTCGGCGGGTTTTTCTTCGCCGGGCTTGCGCTTGGGCTTAGCACCGTCACGCACATCACCGCCAGCACAAAAGCTGCGACCTTCACCGGTGAGCACGACTGCTCGAATGGAATTGTCGTCAGCGGCTTCCTGAGTAGCCTGTAGTAATTCATCCATGAGGTCGCCATTGATCGCATTGAGGCGATCAGGTCGATTCATGCGTAAGAACAGAAGGTTATCTTTACGTTCTTTGATCAGAACTGATTCGGTCATGGTTCCCACCTGTAGGTGTGTGGCCACTGATAAAGAAAGTGTGGCTTTTCAGTTGTGTAGGGAATTATTAAGAAGCTGAATAGAAAAACAGAGCCATTATCTAATCATTATAATGATTTGTCTAATGGCTCTGTATGACGTGAATCGGTTGATGCATTGAATGCACGATTTAAGTCATAGCTGAAAGTCTTTCAGTAACATTTTCTGTTACAACAATGTAACCGCTCGCTCAGCTAGGGGTTTTACCAAAGCCCCCATTTGCAGAGCTTTGTCACTGGAGGCGTTGCCTTCTAAAGCGCGCTTTTTGACACCTTGTAAAATCGCGGCAAAGCGGAAGAAACTGAACACCACATAAAAGTTCCAATGTTCAATCTTTTCCAGTCCCATGCGTTCGCAGTATTGCGCGACATACTCTTCTTCAGAAGGAATACCCAAAGCGGCTCTGTCCACGCCGCCGAGACCAGACATGACACCAGAATGCTCCATGCGCAGTTGCATACACTGATAGGCCAAATCGGCAAACGGATGTCCCAATGTCGATAGCTCCCAATCCACCAGCGCCAGCACGTTGGGTTCGCTGGGGTGGAACATCATATTGTCGAGACGGAAGTCGCCGTGTGCCAAAGCGACACGGCCGTCATCGGCAGGCATGTTGGCGGGTAACCATTCCATTAACTGTTCCATCTCTGGAATAGCTTCCGTTTCCGAGGCGCGATATTGTGTGCTCCAGCGGCTCACCTGACGTTCGAAATAATTGCCGGGGCGACCGTAATCACTTAAGCCCGCGGCTTCGATGTCCACCGAGTGCAAGGCAGCCAATACGCGATTCATTTCGGTGTAGATCGCGGCGCGCCCGGACGGCGTTTCGTCGGGCAGCGCGGGGTCCCACATCACCCGCCCATCAATGTACTCCATGACATAAAACATACTGCCGATGACGTTGTCATCTTCACACAGGTGATAAGCCTTCGCGACCGGCACATCGGTATTGGCTAGTGCTGAGATGACTTTGAACTCCCGATCCACAGCGTGTGCCGATTTGAGCAGTTCGCCTGAGGGTTTGCGACGCAATACATACTTGCCACTGGCGGCGCTCAGCATAAACGTGGGATTAGATTGGCCACCGGCAAATTTTTCTGCGGTCAGCGGGCCGGAAAAACCCTCCACGTGCTGTTCCAGGTAAGCGGCTAAAGCGTCAGTGTCAAAACTAAAGCTGGTATTTTCTTTGTCTGCCATGAGACCTCCTGCGCTTATAAGGCGGAATAACGATCGATGATTTTCTTACCCAGAGCCATTTGATGTACCTGATCCGGGCCATCCGCTTGACGACACCAACGAGCGTAGTTAAACGCCTCAGCCATGAAGTAATCTTCGGTCAATCCACCTGCGCCATGCATTTGCATACAGCGGTCAATGATATTTTGCACCAGCGCCGGGATGGTGGTCTTGGTGGCCGCAATCATGTCGACAGAAGCTTCTACACCTTCGTCATCAATTTTTTGGCTGGTGCGCAATACCAGTAGACGTGCCATTTCAATTTCAGAAAAGCTTTTGGAAATCTCTTCACGAACCGATTGGTGCTTGCTCAAGGGGCGGCCAAAGGTTGTGCGAGTGGTAGCCCGAACACAGGCCAGCTCCAGGGAGCGCTGTGCCGCACCGATCAAACGCATACAGTGATGCATGCGGCCAGGCCCAAGGCGTCCCTGTGCAATTTCAAAACCACGACCTTCGCCGAGCAGCACGTTTTCAAGCGGGACGCGCACGTTGTCGAACACAATTTCAGCGTGGCCGATAGGAGCGTCGTCGTAACCCAGTGTGGTTAGTGGACGGATCAACGTGATACCCGCGGTGTCTTTCGGTACCAACACTTGGGTTTGCTGCAGATGGCGGCTTGGGTTTTCGGGATCGGACTTACCCATCACAATAAAAATTTTAGTGCGCTCATACATGGCGCCGGTAATAAACCATTTGCGACCGTTCAGTACCCACTCGTCACCGTCTTTCTCAATTCGTAACTCGATGTTGGTGGCATCACTGGAAGCCACCTGTGGCTCAGTCATGGCGTAAGAGGAGCGAATTTCTCCCGCCAGAAGGGGTTTCAGCCACTGCTCTTGTTGGGCTTTGGTGGCGTAATTCATGAACACTTCCATATTGCCGGTGTCTGGAGCGTTGCAGTTGAACACTTCCGGCGACCAAATTACACGTCCCATCTCTTCTGCCAATGGCGCGTAATCGAAAAAGGATAAACCGCCGTGGTCGCAGTATTCCGCATGGTCTTCGGGAACAAACAAATTCCACAGGCCGGCTGCTTTGGCTTTTTCTTTAAGCTCATCCATCAAGGGCATAGCGGAAAAACGGTTCTCTGCGGCGTGCAACTGCTCGGCGTAGGCTGTTTCGTTGGGGTAAATATGCTCAGCCATGAAAGTTTTGAGTTTGGCGAGCAACTGCTGAGATTTTTCACTGTGCTGATACATGGAATACTCCAATTATGGGTAAATGAGCGGCTAAGCCGTCATGAAAATGTAATGGCAGATTGCTTTTCTGCGGTTAACAAGTGGCTGACATCATTAAAACTGTCGAGGGAAAACTCTCTGCCGTTGTAAAGTAATTTGCTGCCACTGCTGTTTTTAATTTGCAAGGTAGTGTTTCGGGTGGTGGCGTGATCGTGTTTGAGAATATCCCCAAGAATTACCGAAATAGGGCCGCCGGAGCTGACCAGTAAAGTGCGTTTTGCGTCTGTCTGGTAAGCAAACTGAAAACCTTCCCGGATTCGTTGACCAAAACTTTCCCAGCTGTCCGTGCCATCATCATAGATCGTGCTATCCATCCAGAAAGCTAAAGCCTGCTTCATATTAAAATAATAGTCGCGTTTAGCATGCCCGGTGTTTTTCCACAGCTCAGGGTGAAGCTCTTGTAAAGGCGACAGCAAGCCTTGAAAGTTGTATTCATTCAGACCGCTATGGGTTTCCGCTTTCAGATTACTGCCAAAGCCACGCAAAATACCTTCGGCTGTCTGTTGATGGCGAACCATGGTTCCCATCACTACACGGTCAAAGTTGTAATTGAGTTGCTTAAGATGTTCACCGAGCCAAATAGACTGTTGTAAACCCAATTCGCTAAGTTGGTCGTAGTTTTCAGCACCAAAGGACGCTTGTCCGTGTCGTACCAGTGTGATTTCTGCCATGGTTTTATCATACCTGTCATGCAGTATTAAATTGGGCTCAACAAGCTGCCGCCATCCACCACCAACGAGGAGCCATTTATATAAGAACCCGCGTCGCTAGCCAGTAGCAGCAGAGGCCCAGTGAGCTCGTGATATTGGCCTAAACGCTGAGGCACCAAGCGAGCAATATATGCTTTACCGCGCTCGGAATTAAACTCACCTTCATTAATAGCAGAGGCGAAATAACCCGGACACAGGGAGTTAACGCGGATGCCGGAGCGGGAAAGCTCAAGCGCCATGTTCTTGGTCAGTTGGCCGACGGCAACCTTAGAAACGTTGTAATCCGCTTTCTGCATACCCGTGCACAGGCTGTAAATAGAGCCGGTATTGATGATCGAACCTTTACCCCCGGCCTTCATACGGATCGCGGCTTGTTTGCCGACACGCCAGGCGCCTTTTAAATTCACATCCAGAAGGTAACTCCAATCCTCTTCCTCAAGCTCTGTGAATTTAGTGGGCGCAGTACTAATTCCGGCGTTATTAACCAAAATATCCAGTGACCCGATCATCCCGTCCAGCTGTGTGAAGGCGGCATTAACGCTGTTCGCTGAAGTGACATCCATGGATAATGCCTGAGCCTTGCCGCCTTCCGCAGTAATTTGTTCCACTAACTCGGCCAGCTTGTCAGCTCGGCGTGCAGCGATAATGACGTGAGCGCCCGCTTGCGCCATAACCTTGGCGAAGTGGGCGCCGAGACCACTGGAGGCGCCCGAGATTAACGCAGTCTTGCCGGACAGCGATAATAAGTTTTCAATGGCTGACATTGCTGTTCAACTCCTGATTTATTTACCCTGAAAAACGGGCTTACGTTTATCAAAGAATGCTTGAGCGCCTTCGGCAAAATCATCACTGCGATATGCTGTATTTTGCAGCAGTGCTTCCTGCTCCAGACAGAAGTCCAAATCTTCGGAGCCTGTTTGTTTAAGTATTTTCTTCGATAAACGCAAGGTCAAAGGCGCTTGCTCGGTTAAAGTTGACGCCCATTCCAGCGTGTCTTGCAATAAACTGTCGGCTGGAAATACACGGTTAGCGATTCCAACTTCTGTACACTGTGCAGCGGTCAATCGTTGGGAAAAGGCAATCATCTCGTAAGCTTTTTTCGACCCCAAATAAGATTGCAAGGCTTTGTGCGTGCCGCCGTCCGGAATCAAGCTGATGGCGCCAAATGCGGAATACAAAAAGGCATCTTCAGCCATCGCCATCAAATCGCATGCCATGGCAATGGCACCACCGATACCCGCTGCGGCACCATTGACGACACTGATTACCGGTTTAGGTGCATTAGTGATGGACTGGATAATAGGATTGTATTCATTGCGCAACAATTCTGTGATGAAGCCATCTTCTTCATCGCCTGGCAATTTTTCACCCAGATCGGCACCGGCGCAGAAACCTTTGCCTGCTCCGGTAATCATAATTACGCGTACGCTGTTGTCTTCACCTGCTTCAGTAACGGCAGCGGCCAAATCGATTCGTAATTGCTGATTAAGCGAGTTGCGAACTTCAGGTCGGTTCATGGTGATAACCGCGATCTTATTTGCTACTTCGTAGGTCAGTGTTTCAAAGTGGTTCATGACGCTTTCCTCAAATATCTTGTTTTAATGATTGTTGTGGCTGTGCTCTATTAATAGCACTGTTTTATTTAACCGCGCCTTGCGCGAACAGCTCTTGGATACAATTGGCACTGATGCCTAAACTTTCAAGCACCTGCTTTGTGTCCTGGCCTTGTGCATGCAAGCCATGATTAACGACCGATGGCGTGCGGCTAAAGCGCGGAGCGGGAGCTGGCTGCTTGTAACCATCGACGTCAATATAGCTCTCTCTGGCCTGATTGTGCGGATGATTAAGCGCTTCTTCGGCGCTGAGTACCGGGGAGAAGCACGCTTCGGTGTTTTCCAGCAGGGCACTCCATTCATCACGGGTTTTCTGTTTAATCACATCAGCCAGAAGCGCTTTTTTCTCGGGCCATTGATCGGCATCCATTTGAGTGTCGAGATTAAAAACTGCAGTATCCAGCCCCGCCTTTTCCACGAGCGTGGTAAAAAATTGCGGCTCAATGGCGCCGATCGCAACGTACTTTCCATCAGCAGTTTCGTAGGTATCATAAAAGAAGGCACCGCCGTCGAGCATGTTGACGCCTCTGTCAGAGAAATCCCAGTGATTAACGGCGTGGAAGCTGTGGCACATCCACATCAGATTGGCAGCACCGTCAACCATGGCGGCATCGATCACTTGGCCTTTGCCGGAATTCTTAGCCTCCAGCAATGCGGCTAATACGCCGCTGATCAAAAACATGGCGCCGCCACCGTAATCACCCACAAGATTCATAGGGACAACCGGCTTTTGTCCCTGAATACCAATAGCGTGTAAGGCACCAGTAATCGAAATGTAGTTAATATCATGCCCCGCATTTTGGGACAGAGGGCCGGTTTGGCCCCAGCCGGTCATTCGACCATAAACCAAAGCGGGATTAACCGCATGGCATGCTTCCGGGCCGATTCCGAGTTTTTCTGCCACTCCGGGACGGTAGCCTTCGATCAGAACATCGGCAGATTCAACCAGCTTGAGCAGGGTTTCGCGGCCTTCAACACTTTTTAAGTTGAGAATAATAGTTTTTTTACCGCGTCGACTCATGTCCTTTGCATACATGGGGTCAGCATTACCGCCACGATCAATGCAAATGACTTCGGCACCCATGTCAGCGAGAAGCATACCAGCCATAGGGCAGGGGCCCAGCCCCGCTAATTCAATAACCCGGTAGCCTGTTAGTGCGCCCATATTGATCTCCGATGTTGTAGAAATATTTTTTGAAATATTGATTGATTCAGCATTTCAGAAATTACTTAAGGTTTAGGGCGCTGCTAATTTAAAAAAGCCCGCAGAGCGGGCATAAAAGTACGCATAACAACCCTAATCTACGGTGGTAGATATTCCGGGTTATATTACGCATGCCTCAATAAAGAGAAAAAAAGGCAACACCAAATGGTAAAGCTTAACTTCTGTGTCCCAGAGGTTAATATAGAGTTTTACTTGGGCTGCATACGAATAGCAGCATCCATACGAATACACTCACCGTTGATGTAATCGTTGTCCACAATATGAGCAGAAAGCTTGGCGATTTCACTGGTTTTTCCCAAACGTTTTGGATAAACCGTGGAGGCTTCAAGCGCTTTGTAATAGGACTCTTCAATGGTATCGAAAAGTGGAGTGTGGATCAGGCCTGGAACAATGGTATTTACACGGATACCGTATGGCGCTAGCTCGCGTGCCATTGGCAGAGTCATGCCAACAACAGCACCTTTGGTGGCAGAGTAAGCAACCTGACCAATCTGGCCTTCATAGGCGGCAACGGACGCCGTATTAATGATCACGCCACGACCACCGTCGTCGTTAATTGGATCATTCTGAGCCATTTTCTCGGCTGCCAAACGCGCCACATTAAACGTACCGACCTGGTTGACCATCACCACTTTCATATAAGTGTCGATTGGGTGAGGCCCATTTTTGCCGTAAGTTTTGCAAGCAGGGCCGATGCCGGCGTAGTTGTTCACAATATGCAGTGCACCGAATTTTTCTACAACGGCATCAATAGCAGTTTGTACTGAGGTTTCGTCGGCTACGTTGACGTTGTAGTACGCCACCTTGTCGCCCAAGCGAGCGGCAACAGCTTGTCCCACTTCTTCGTTTAAATCGAAAATGGCAACATTGGCACCATCGGCAGCGTAGCGTTCAACTGTGGCCAAGCCCAGGCCGGATGCGCCACCAGTGACAATGGCTGTTTTTCCTGCGATATCCATAATATTCTCCTAGTGTATGATCGGGTTACGATAAGTTATGTCAGACCGCGTGAACTGCATTTACAGATCACGATCAATAAATGGCACGTAATCGCCACTGTAAATATCGCGGCTGATCAGTAGCTTCATAATTTCAGACGTACCTGCGTAGATACGGGTAATGCGTGCATCGGTGTACATACGGGAAATAGGGTACTCGTCCATATAACCCGCACCGCCGTGGAGCTGCACGCCTTCATCGACGACGCGACACAGCAGCTCAGTCGTCAGGTATTTGGCTTTGGCTGCATCGGTGGCAGAGAGTTGATCGACGTTTACCGCTTTCACACATTGGTCAATGTACACTTGTTGCATATCCAGGTCGGCACGCAATTCGGCCAGTTTGAACTGGGTATTCTGAAAGTCAGACAACTGCTTTTTAAACAGCTTGCGTTCTTGAGTAAATTCCACGGTGATGTCGAAAGCTTTCTGAGCGGCAGCCAGAGCTTCGACGGCAGAGATAAGACGCTCTTCAGCCAGTGCTTCCATCAGCTGTGACAGACCCTTACCTTCTGCACCGAGCAAGTTTTCTTTAGGCACTTTCACATTGGAGAAAAACAACTCAGCGGTATCCTGGCCTTTTTTCCCCATTTTTTTCAGATTGGCGCCGCGTTCAAACCCTTCCATACCACGCTCCACCAAAAACAGGCTGACGGCGCGAGGATTATTCACTGGGTCGTTCTTGGCGGCAACCACCACCAGGTCGGCGTTAATACCATTGGAAATATAGGTTTTGCTGCCGTTGAGCAGGTAATGATCGCCCTGGTCAATAGCGGTACTGCGCATGCCGGCTAAATCGCTGCCAGCATCCGGCTCGGTCATGGCGACAGCCAGAATCGTTTCACCGGTGATGCATTTGGGCAAAAAGCGTTGTTGTTGTTCTGGGGTGCCAAACCGTTTTAGATAGGGCGCCACTAAACGGCTGTGCAGAGTGGCGTACCAGTCAGCACACAGAGCGTATTGAGTTTCCTCAATCATAATCTGTTCGAAGCGAAAATCTGCATCCCCTAAACCGCCGAATTCTTCGTCAGCCCAGGTACACAGAAACCCGTTGGCGCCGGCTTTGAGAAAGGCCTCACGATCGACGATGCCTTGATCTCGCCAATCTTCCATATGCGGCACAATTTCTTGTTGTAGAAATTTTCGAAAGGCATCACGAAACATGCCTTGTTCTTCGGTAAAATCACGTTTGAACATATTTTTATCTCTCAGGCTTATTCAAAGCGGCCATTGTTACTGGCTTTCTCAATCGCTATCGCTGGCGCGGAAAAACGCTCACCATAAAGTTCCGCCAGCTCATTGGAGCGGATAACAAACGCCGCGGGTCCAGTTGCGCCTTTATACTCGTAAGTATTAACGAACTGTAAAAAGCCGCCGCTCCAGGTAGGAGCGCCGATGCCTAACAGCGAACCTACGTTGCCGTCTGCTACGGAACGCAATACGCCTTCCTGTAAACACTTTAGGCTCTCTACAACTTGACGGAAGAGAATGCGGTCTTTCATATCCTGATTGGGAATACTCATTTCAGGCTTATGGTAGAGTTCATACAGTTTTGGCCAAACGGTTTTACTGCCGTCACTACCGTACTCATAATAGCCGCCACCGTGATAACGCCCGCCACGGCCGAAGTCTTTGATCAAACGCTCAGAAATCTCGGCGTTAACACTGTTGTCACCTTTGCTGCAAAAAACACCCATTTCGCGGTGCGTTTCGGCGGCTTTACGGCTCAGCTCCTGGCTGACTTCATCCTGTACTGTTAACGGCCCAACGGGCATTCCCACTTGTTTGCCCATAGCATCAATGAGAATAGGATCGATACCTTCTTGCAGCAGGCGTGCACCTTCATCCATGTAGGTTCCGAAGACGCGAGACGTGAAAAAGCCCAGGGAGTCGTTAACCACAATGGCTGTCTTGCGGATTTGACGGGCGTAATCGAAAGCTTTGGCCACCGTTTCGTCGCTGGTTTTCTCGCCACAGATGATTTCAATCAAAGGCATCTTATCCACCGGCGAGAAGAAGTGAATGCCGATGAAATTTTCTGCATTGGCACTGGCTTCAGCCAGTTGACTGATGGGCAGGGTGGACGTATTGGTACCATATACACCACCTTCTGCCAGAAAACCTTCGGCTTCTTTGGTGACTTTATTTTTCAACTCGATGTTTTCAAAGACAGCTTCAATGATTAAGTCACAGCCTTGCAGGTCTGCGTAGTTATCTGTGGCTTTAATCAGCTCCAATACTTTGTTTTTGTTGTCTTCGCTGCTGCGACCGCGCGCAATTTGTTTGTCGAACAGCTGGGCAGTGTAGGCTTTACCTTTTTCAGCGGCTTCTTTGCTGATGTCTTTCAATACCACTTCAATGCCCGCAACAGCAGAGCTGTAAGCGATACCTTGCCCCATCATGCCGGCGCCCAAGATACCTACCTTTTTCACTTTGGTGGGGGCAATATCATTCGGACGACTGATGCCGCTGTTGATACTATTCATCTGGAAAAAGCCGGAAGTGATAATGTTCTTCGCTTCGGGCGTGGTGATCAAATAGGCTAAACCGCGCGACTCTATTCGCAGAGCCGTATCGAAATCCACAGACATAGTATCCCCTGCGACCGCCAGAATACGTTCTGGGGCGGGTAGCAAACCACGGGTTTTTTTAAAAGTTATAGCCGGTGCCGCGGATAAAATACCGCTGATGACTGGGCTCCAGGCATCACCGCCGGGTAGGATATGGCCTTTGATGTCCCACGGCTGTGCGGCGGCTTCCGGGTTGGCTTTGATCCAGCTTTTGGCAGAGTCAACCAAGGCGTCAACGTCATCGACCAGCTCATTGACGAACCCGGCACTGAGGGCCTGTGCTGGCTTCATGCGGGTGCCTTCCAGCAAGAAGGGCAAGGCCTTTTCCAAACCTAACATGTGGATGGAACGAACCACGCCACCGCCGCCGGGCAATAACCCCAAGGTAACTTCCGGCAGCCCGATAGCAACTTTCGGAGAGTTCAGGGCAATACGATAGTTACAGGCCAGGCAAATTTCCAGGCCACCACCGAGTGCAGCGCCATTAATGGCGGCCACTACCGGTACAGGCAGCTTTTCCAAACGACGCAGAGGCGCTTTAACGGCGTCTTCAATCATGCGGAATTGGCCTTCTTCTTCTCCGCGAGGGATGGAGGAAAGCTCACGTAAATCGCCACCGGCAAAGAAGGTGCTTTTCGCCGAAGCGAATACGACACCGGTCAAGCCGCTTTCAGCCTCAAGACGGGGCAGTATCGCAGCCATGGCCTGACGGTATTGCTCGTTCATGGCATTCACCGGACCATCCATATCCATTGTGATGGTAACGATACCGTCGGTGTCTTTGTCGTAAATAAAGCCGTGAATCTTCTCGCTCATGATGTTTACCTTAATAAATTCTGTACTGGACGAATGTTGTTTGCAGTATGAAAAAACAGTGGTCTAAACTCGCTCAATGATGGTGGCAATGCCTTGACCACCACCCACACACAGGGCTATCAAGGCACGTTTTTTATTACGTCGCTCCAACTCATCAAGCATGGTACTCACCAGCATGGCGCCGGTCGCACCCAGCGGATGCCCCATCGCAATGGCCCCTCCATTGACGTTAGTGACATCGTGCGAAATATCCAGATCTTGCATAAATCGCAGTGCGACAGAGGCAAACGCCTCATTGATTTCAAACAAATCGATGTCGGCGGTGGTCATTCCTGCTTTTTCCAGTACTTTCTTGGCGGCAGGACCTGGTCCAATCAACATGATGGTCGGATCGGTCGCCAGAACGGCGGTGGCCACAATGCGCCCGCGCGGAGTAAGACCTAAATCTTTACCGGCCTTTTCACTGCCAACCAGCACGGCTGAAGCCCCGTCGACAATACCTGAGGAGTTCCCAGGTGTGTGTACGTGATCGATGGCTGGCAGTTGCGGGTATTTGCGCAGCATCAGCTCATCAAAGCCCATGCTGCCCATGGCTGCAAAAGACGGGCGAAGACCACCGAGGATATCCATAGTGCTGTTGGGCTTGATAAAGTCATCTTTGGCCAGAATGGTCACGCCATTGAGGTCTGTCACTGGCACCACGGAGCGATCGAAATAGCCGTTGGCTTGCGCATTGGCGGCACGCTGTTGGGAGGCGAGGGCAAAAGCATCGACATCCTCGCGCTTCCAGCCACCGAGTGTTGCTATTGTGTCGGCCCCAATCCCTTGAGGGACTGTTCCATCGTGGAAGTTGACTTCCGGGTCGTTCAACCAGGCACCGCCGGCAGCACCCATGGGAATACGTGACATAGACTCCACGCCACCAGCTACCACCAGCTCTTCCCAGCCAGAAGCCACTTTCATCGCCGCGAAATTAAAGGCTTCTAACCCTGAGGCACAAAAACGATCCAGCTGCACACCGGGCACGCTCTCGTCCCATTCGGCAAACTGCACAACGGTTTTGGCAATATCACCGCCCTGTTCACCAACAGGGGAGACACACCCCATCACCACATCATCGACCCGACTGGTGTCCAGGTCGTGGCGTTGTTGCAGCTCTTTCAGTAAGCCGGCGGCTAAAGCAACAGGTTTGACCTCATGGAGGTAACCGTCGCTCTTGCCTTTACTTCTCGGTGTTCTGATTGCGTCGTAGATGTAAGCTGTCTCTGGCATGGTGAGATCCTGTTTCTATGGAATAATGTGCATTTTTATATTGTTGCTTTTCATAAAGGGGGATAACAATGATGAAATTGGACATCTAATGTGCATAATGGGAGTCTGAGTTGATTTGGCTATTTGTGGAGAGTTGCGCATTAGCCAGTAAGTTTTATGGGGGGAGAAATGCAGGAAATATCCATCTCCAGCTATTTTTTGAGAGCAGTACTAAAGCAAGCGGCAGCACAGGGAGCGAATACCCAGCAGCTGCTGAGTCGGGCAAATATCCCTCCAAGGCTGTTGGGCAAGAGCGGGGCAAGGGTAACGGCGGAGCAGTTTGCCTCTCTGCAGACGATTACCATGCGTGAAATGAACGATGAATTATTAGGCTATTGCGGGCATCCGCAGAAATCAGGGACTTGGATAATTCTGAACCACTGGTTGATTCATGCCCAAAACCTGGGACAAGCGTTGAAACGTTTTTGCCACTTTTATGAAGTAATTGAACGAGGGTTTAAAGCGAAACTGGATTTGCGGGAAAATCATGTAACTATCTTGTTCAGGCCTTGGGGAGAAGAAACGCTTGAGCCTTATGCCTATGAACTTTTTCTGTTTTGCTTACACCGTTTTGCCTGTTGGTTGATAGAAGATAACTTGCCTGTAAAGCAAGTGACACTACCTTATTCTCAACCGGAGCAAGTTGATGAATATCGGGCCCTTTTCCCTCGTGCTGAATGTGTCTTTGAGCAAAGTGATTGTAGGATGGTGTTTGATCGTGATCTGTTAGACAAGCCCATAAAGCAAACGCCTGAGACACTCGCTCATTTTCTTCAGCAGCCATTGTTGAACATCCTTATTAACGATTACAACCAGCAAAGTTGGACTGCCAAGACCCGTGCCCTATTGCGTGATAGTTTGGATGATCTTCAATCGCTGGACGAGGTAGCCAAACAGTTCGGTGTTCATCCCAAAACATTACGGAGATCCTTAAAGATGGAAGGGATTGGCTACAGCGAACTTAAAAGCCAACTGCGACGGGATGTGGCCATTCGTCATTTGACTCGAACGGCGGATCCGATTGAGAAAATAGCCATTTTGGTCGGGTTTTCTGAAAGCTGTACTTTTATTCGGGCTTTTAAAAAGTGGACCGGAGTTACGCCTTCATCGTATCGAAAACTAGGTGAAGGAGAAGTTTTTGGAGAGGCAAAAAAAGCAAGTGAGCCAAATACTAAAAGTGAATTAAAGCAAAAATGAAAGAGATAATTCGAGAGGCGCGCGGTAAGATGCAGTCGGCTACATAATTTAACAAAGTGGAGTGGTAATTGAAGACTAGTTTAATCACCAGAGCCGGATATGAAGCCCTGCGCCAAGAGTTGGAAAATCTCTGGCGAAAGGAGGAAAGAAATAGAAAGTTTACGGTTCAGGATTAGAGAGCTAGAGATTACACTATCACTAGAGAACTTGAGAAAAGCAGTAAGCGCCTCATCAAACACACTCTAACCAAGCCCCTGGCCAACCGATAATCTATGCGCTTCTTATAGATTGGAGCGCATAATGAAACAACGAATGACT
>PANW01000085.1 GCA_002707785.1 Cellvibrionaceae bacterium
CCTTCGGGGAATTGGTCAGTTGTTGAGGCGTGCAGCGGGGTTCGCTACTTGATCGCCTCATTTGCTCTGGGCTTACTCTATGCCTATTTAACCTATCGGACCTTGTACAAAAGACTATTGTTTGTGGGTTTATCTATAATTATTCCGGTTTTCGCAAATAGTTTACGCGCATTTATGATTGTGATGATTGGTCATTACAGCGATATGCAATACGCAGTGGGTGTGGATCATCTTATCTATGGTTGGGCATTCTTTGGCGTGGTCATTTTTTTGATGTTTTGGCTCGGTAGCTTTTTCGCAGATGACGAATTGAACTATGAATCGTCGCTTGCAAACAAAACTCTTAATAATGACAAAAGAGGGGAGTGTAGTCATGGACGCTCTAGAGGCTATCCCAGCGGATATTCCAAGGTGTTGTTTGGCGTAATGCTGTTGGTATTGGTTGGGGTTCAATCAATCCCCGAACGATTGATGGCAGATTCTAGCATTGCCCACCAATTCAGTGTTGATGCACCTTATCTCGAGGGCTTGGATGTTCAGTTTGTTGCGGCGCCTTGGTCTTGGCATCCCGGGACGCCGAATGCGCAAGCCTCAGGTACGCAGTACTACCAGTTTGATGGAAACACTTACGGGCTCTATTTCTTTCACTTCCTAAAGCACCAGCCCGGCTCAGAATTGGTCAATAGTTTGGATCAGTGGATCTCCGAGCACGATGTTAGCTGGAGAGTGGTTGAATCAACGACTGAAAAAATAGTGCTAGAACATCAAACGGTTTCTGCAGAACGAGTTCTTCTATCTGACGGACTATCAACGGTTCGAGTTTGGCGATGGTATAGTATCGGGAATAGCCATATTGCTAACCGATATCTCGCCAAGTTCTATGAATTTCTAAACTTGTTCGATTCTTCTGAGAATTATTCGTCACGTTATTACATGGCTACAAAAGTCGATAAATCCCCATTAGACGGTAACTACAAGGAGTTTCTTCAGAAGTTAATTCCACAATTGTCGTCGACCTCTAGCACCGGGATCGCTGTTGGCAGCAGCGCCTCAGAGAAGCGTTATCAGGAGGGAGAATGACTGCATCAAGTCCGGTTTCTTCGCCGTTGATTGTTCATCTTGTTTTCTCTCTTGGTACGGGTGGCCTCGAAAATGGTTTGGTGAATCTGATTAACCGATCCTCAGCGTATGAGTTTCGGCATATGGTGATTTGTCTAACTTCCAGTGGTTCCTTCGCGCGTCGTATAGCTCAGAATAATGTAGAAATTGTTGAATTAAATAAGCCAGAGGGCCACAGCCTCTCGACGTTCATTCAGTTAAGAGAGCTAGTTAAGCAGTATCGCCCATCCATCGTGCACAGCAGAAATTTGGCTGCGTTAGAATTTCAGGTGGCAACACTGGGTATTCCAGGGATAAAACGGGTTCATGGCGAACACGGAAGGGACATTAACGATCCTCAAGGAAAGAACTGGAAGTATAACCTCCTGAGACGTATTTCTCGTCTGTGGATCGATAGATATATCACGGTCAGTAGGGAGCTAGAACTTTGGTTGTGCGATTTTATCGACGTTAACCCATCTATCATTACCCGTCAGGCCAATGGAGTGGATTGCGATGTCTTTTCTGGTCGAACGATCTCAAACGAGGTGACTCTTAGTTCGTTGGCAAAGTCTCTCGATATTGATGGTCGTTATGTCATCGGTACGGTCGGGCGTTTAGTGGCGATCAAAGATCAAAAGACCTTAATCTCTGCGTTCGCCAAAGTTGCGGAAAATTATTGTGCTGGATTGAATGGACTATGTCTTGTCATCGTTGGAGATGGCCCTATGCGTCTTGATTTGGAAGATCATGCGAACGCTCTTGGAGTGGCTAGCTCTATTCGATTTTGTGGTGAACGAGATAATGTTCCCGATCTTTTGAAACTTATGGATGTTTTTGTATTACCGTCTATTGCCGAAGGGGTATCCAATACATTGCTAGAAGCTATGGCTACCGCTTTACCGGTGATTGCTACTGCAGTAGGGGGTGCTCCAGATATCATTGTTAATGGCGACAACGGATTTTTGGTAGAAGTAGGAGCTAGTGAGCAGATAGCGAAAAAACTAACCACATGCGTTGAGGATCAGGGTATCGCTAGAGAGATAGGTTTCAATGGAAGGCAAACCGTAGAGCGTTATTACAGCTGGTCGGTGACAATAGAAAATTATTGCCGAGTCTATCGAGAGTTAGTGGGGAATCACGTCTTGGAAAAAACGATATCCACTTGAAGTGACAAGAATAGGTTGTCTAACTGATAGCGGAAAAGACAACCAATCTAAGCCTTTAAAAATTCAGAGATATTAGCTATGTGTGGAATTGTTGGTTTATTCAGTATGGGGATTGGAGGTGAAGTTGATACAACCTTACTGAAAAGAATGAATCACGAACAGCGTCATCGCGGGCCGGACGGCGACGGTATATTTGTGGACGATGGTATAGGCCTCGGGCATACAAGATTATCGATTATAGATATCGCGAGTGGTCACCAGCCTCTCTTTAATGAAGACGATAGTGTCGTCGTCACTTATAACGGGGAGATTTACAACTTTCCAGAGTTGATGGCTGAGCTTCAGAAGCTTGGCCACCGCTTTAAAACTCGTTGTGATACTGAAGTCATTGTGCACGCCTGGGAGGAATGGGGTGAAGCGTGTGTCAGAAGATTTAGAGGGATGTTCGCCTTTGCCGTATGGGATTCTAATCAACAAGTACTATTTATTGCTCGAGATCGGCTTGGTATCAAACCGCTTTTCTACACGCTATTGAAGGACGGTAGTTTTGCCTTCTCGTCGGAGCTTAAAGCACTAAAGGTTCTTCCTGCTCTGTCTCGCAAACTCGATCACACTTCAATTCAAGACTATTTTTCCTTTGGCTATATTCCTGAACCCAAGACGATCTATCAAAGCACCTACAAAATGTGTCCCGGACACACGCTAACACTTCGTAGAAATAGAAACCTTCCCCAGCAGAAGCCCTATTGGGACCTTCGATTTGGAGATCCAATAGCAATTTCTGACGAGGACGCAGAAGGGGAACTGGTCTCTCGCTTAAAAGAAGCGGTGAATATTCGCATGATGTCAGAAGTTCCTTTAGGGGCATTCTTGTCAGGTGGCGTCGATTCGGGAGCTGTGGTGGCAATGATGGCCGAACACAGTGAGTCGCCGGTGAACACTTGTTCCATTGGTTTTGATGTGGACAGTTTCGATGAAAGTAATTATGCAAAACAGGTCGCGGAGCGGTATCAAACCAATCACTTTGAGCAGACGGTCGCCAGTGATGATTTCTCCTTAGTCGATAAATTATCACTATTATACGATGAGCCTTATGCCGACAGTTCTGCCATTCCTACGTATAGGGTTTGTCAGTTGGCGAAGGGGCGGGTAACTGTTGCTTTATCTGGAGATGGTGGCGATGAACATCTAGCGGGCTATCGGCGTTACTGTTGGCATATGAATGAAGAGCGTCTGCGGGGAAAGATCCCCTTAGGTGTGCGAAAGAAAGTATTTGGGCCTTTAGGAGAGTTCTATCCCAAGGCTGATTGGGCTCCACGGGTTTTTCGTGCAAAGACAACCTTTGAAGCCCTAGCAAGGAGTTCTGTCGATGCCTATTTCCACTCGGTGTCCTTGACAAGCGACCAACAGCGTAGTGATCTGTTTGGCGATACGCTTAAACGATCGTTGGCAGATTACGACAGTCGTGAGATTTTCCGTCATTACGCTGATAAAGCAGATACCGAAGATCCTCTATCGTTGATCCAATACTTGGACGTCAAAACCTATCTAGTTGGAGATATTCTAACTAAGGTTGATCGAGCAAGTATGGCCCATGGGCTGGAAGTTCGGGTGCCTTTGCTTGATCACTTTCTCGTTGAATGGATCGCCCAGCTGCCTTCAAGCTTGAAGCTGCGGGGGCAAAATGGGAAGCATGTGTTTAAAAAAGCAATGGAGCCGCATCTTCCTCATAATGTGCTTTATCGAAGAAAGATGGGCTTTGGTGTGCCACTTGCCGACTGGTTTCGGGGGCCTCTCCAGGGAATTCTTAAGCAAAGACTACTAGGCGGCGTTATCGCCGAGTGTGGGCTGTTTAACTTGGGGTTCATAGAGCAAGTGATTGATCAGCACCTTGCGAAAACTCGAGATAATAGCGTATTGATCTGGACGCTGTTTATGTTTCAGGGATTTCTTCAGCAGGAGCTCGATGTATTCCCTGGCTCAGAAACCAGCAGGGCTAGTCTGGTGGTGGGCGCATGAAAATACTTCATGTATTGGATCATTCGATTCCCCTGCATAGTGGCTACACCTTTCGAACCCGCTCTATATTACAGCATCAGCGGGCGATTGGCTGGGAGACCTATCATTTAACGTCGGGCAAACAAGGATTCGTAGAGAGCTCGGTCGAAAAGATCGAGGATTTACAATTCTATCGCACACCGGCAGGGTCAAGCATTCTCGATCGCTTGCCTCTAGTCGAACAGCTTTCGATTGTTTGGAGGCTCTTCCGGCGGTTGCGTGGCCTTCTAAACACCCTAAAGCCTGATATCGTTCATGCTCACTCTCCGGCGTTAAACGGCTTGGCAGCACTCTGGGCTTGTCGAGGTCGAAATATCCCTGTGGTGTATGAGTGTCGTGCCTTTTGGGAAGACGCAGCTGTTGATAACGGATCGAGTACTGAAGGAGGTCTACGTTATCGTTTGACTCGAGCACTTGAAACCTACGTGTTTAGCCAGGCAGAGGCTGTTACTACCATTTGTCAGGGGTTAAAAGATGATGTTATCGATCGTGGCGTTGACCCTAATAAAATCACCGTTATTCCGAATGCCGTTGACCTAAAGAAGTTCACCGAAACCAACGAAAGTGAAATGGGTAACGTATTTAATGACTTAAAACGTAATCACCCGGATATTCAGGAGTACACCTTAATAGGGTTCTTTGGCTCGTTTTATGAGTATGAGGGATTGTCGATGTTGCTCGATACCATGGCGTTATTGAAACAGAGTGGTCAAAAAGTGTTTCTGTTACTTGCTGGCGGTGGTCCACACGAAGAGCAGATTACACAAAAGATTCGAGATCTGAAGCTTGACGATGTTGTTAAATTTAATGGTCGAGTTCCTCACGAAGTGATTCAAGAATACTATCAGGCTGTAGATTTCATGGTTTATCCTCGCCTGTCTATGCGTCTTACCGAATTGGTCACGCCACTTAAGCCGCTCGAGGCTATGGCTAAGGGGAAAATCGTTATAGCGTCCTCGGTCGGCGGACATAAAGAGCTCATCCGTGACGGTGAAACCGGGTTGTTATTCAGTGCAGGGTGCTCAAGGTCCTTGGCTGATATCATTGTGACAGCCATTGGCAAGAAGGGCCAGTGGCCAATAATTCGTGCACGAGCCCGAAAGTTCGTCGAAGAGGAGCGAAACTGGCACCGCAGTGTGGAGTTCTACCGGGAGGCTTATGCAACCGCTTGTGAATAGTGAGCTTCGATTGCTGGTGATTGGGCCTGCATCTCCTCCTGCTGGAGGTATGGCTACTCAAACCGAACAACTATGTCGGCTGCTAACGGACGAAGGTGTTGAGGTTGAGTTTCTGCAAACCAATCGAATGATTGGAGGGAATCTCATTCAACGAGTTCCTGTGGCAAGGGCCATTATCCGACTGCTTGCGTATCTTATCTGCGGCTGGCGAGCGCTGGCGCGGGTGAATGTCGCCCATGTTATGTCCAACTCTGGCTGGTCGTGGCAATTGTATTCCGCGCCTATATTGTGGATGGGAAGATTACGAGGCGTTCCGGTTATTGTGAATTATCGCGGCGGCGGAGCTAAAGACTATTTTGAGGGGTCTGGAAAAAGAGTGAGTGTCAGTCTCGATCACGCCACAGCCATCGTGGTGCCTTCTCACTTTTTGAAATCTGTATTTTCCGACTTTGGTTACTGCGCCTCCATTATTCCTAATATTGTGGATGTTGGTCGTTTTTATCCCAGAGATGCCAACGCCAAAAATAACGCAACAGCTGAATTTCATCTAGTAGTGGTGCGAAACCTCGAGAGCATATACGGTATCGATATTGCGATTCAAGCTTTTTCAAAGCTGCACAAAAAGAATCCGAATACCCGATTGAGTATCGCCGGCAGTGGGCCAGAACTCGCCAACCTCACAAGACTTGTGGCGTCGCTCGAGATCGCAGAAGCAGTCAGCTTTCTAGGTAGGCTAAACCGAGCTGAAGTGGCTGAACTCTATCGAGACGCGGATATCTTTGTGAATAGTTCGCGTGTCGATAACATGCCAAACTCGGTGCTGGAAGCGATGGCGTCCGGCGTTCCCATTGTGTCCACTCGGGCAGGCGGTATTGCATACATCGTCGAACATCAAAAAACTGGGCGCTTGGTCAATATTAATGACGCCGATCAGTTAGCTGTCGAACTGATTGATCTATGTGGCAACCCAGAAGCTCGAACTTTCCTAAGTGATAACGCCTCAGAGGCTGTGAAAAACTACCAATGGTCTCAGGTAAAGCAACAATGGCTATCGCTTTACCAGCGGCTTGCAAACGATCGAGGCTATCGTACAAGCTTGCCCAAAGAGGGCGGGTTTCACCTGTACACTCGCTTGATCTCAAATCTCATATTCCCGCTTCAAGAGCGAATCAAGAAACATCATACTGTTGCACTTCGACGTTCGCTAGAGATGACTCAATGGCTGTCTCCTGAAGAGCTTGAAGCGTATCGAATACAAAGGCTGCGAGATTTCTTGTCTCATATAGGAACCTCTAGTGTCTATTATGGTAATCTGTTTAGGGGCCTAGGTTTTGATCCTTCTGCTATCTCGAGCCTTTCGGATCTGCACAAGCTACCACTGATGACTAAGGCCGATATTCGTGATAATACCCGAGGCTTGACGGCTACAGATGCGAAGGGTTTACAGCGCTTCAGTACTGGAGGCTCCAGCGGTAATCCTCTAATCTTTTTTCTGGATAGCGAGAGAATCAGTCACGATGTTGCGGCAAAATGGCGGGCAACTCGCTGGTGGGACGTTGATATTGGCGATCCAGAAATGGTGGTGTGGGGATCACCCATTGAGTTGGGGGCGCAGGATCGTATACGCAAACTTCGAGATCAGCTGTATAGGACCAAATTGTTTTCTGCATTTGATATGTCAGATAAGACCTTGGCCAACGCTTGCACGCAGCTAGTGGAGCAGCGTCCACGCATGGTATTTGGCTATCCGTCAGTGATTTCCAGCATTGCCCAATTTGCCAAGAAGACTGGTGTTAAGCTCTCAGGGTTAGGGGTAAAGGTCGTCTTCGTTACCGCCGAAAGACTCTACCCTGAACAGAGATCGATCATCGAATCGGCCTTTGGATGCCGAGTTGCCAACGGTTATGGTGGCCGTGATTCGGGTTTTATTGCTCACGAATGCCCTCAGGGAAGTCTTCATATCAGTGCAGAGGACATCATTGTTGAAACCGTCGATGGGGCCGGTAATCCCTGCGAAACCGGTGCTCAGGGTGAGATCGTTGTCACCCACATGGCCACAGAAAATTTCCCCTTCGTGCGATATCGGACGGGAGATGTTGGTGTTCTTTCCGACCAACACTGCGCTTGCGGAAGAGGCCTTCCGGTTCTCAAAGACATAGTGGGTCGAAGTTCAGATTTTGTGGTTGCTCAAGACGGTAGCAAGTTACACGGTGCCGCACTGACTTACGTACTCCGCGATCTCACCGGTATTGAAGGCTTCAAGATCGTTCAAAAAGACACCCGTCTCGTGCACATTGACATCGTTAAGGGATCCGGTTACAAAAACGAGAACGAGAGTCTAATTGTCAAAGAGTTTTCACGCAGACTCGGTAAGGATCTCGAGTGCGTATTCGATTATCCTGGTGAAATCGCCCCGGAGCCATCGGGAAAGTACCGGTACATCGTTTGTGAGGTCGAAAACTAGTTATTATGAGAGACCTCTTTGTCACTGCCGTCATTTTGGGAAGCATTCCCTACATCATAAAAAGACCATGGATTGGCGTGTTAATGTGGTCGTGGATTAGCTACATGAATCCACACCGTCTTACTTGGGGCTTCGCATTCGATATGCCCTTCGCCCAGATCATTGCAATCGTATTGGTGCTCGCTATCGTGATGGACAAGAGCAAAAAGAGTATTCCTACCGATACGACGGTTATGATTTGGGGAATGTTTCTCTTCTGGATTACCGTGACATCGATCTTCGCCATGTTTCCATCTAGCGCCTGGGTATTGTACGGCAAAGTGATGAAAATTCAGTTTGTGACATTCCTTACCATGTTGTTGATAACGGATCAGAAAAAAATAAACTATTTAATTTGGATTATCGTACTTTCAATAGGGTTCTTTAGCGTTAAAGGCGGAGTATTTACCTTGGTCAGCGGCGGCGGGTATCGCGTTTGGGGGCCGCCAGGAGGCTATATCGAAGAGAATAACAGTTTGGCGATGGCGACATTAATGATTGTGCCTTTGATGGTTTATTTATTTCAGATTACGCCGTCGGAAAAAAAATGGCTTCGTTACGGTATAGCGGGTGCCATTGTATTGAGTTTACTATCGGCACTGGGATCACAGTCAAGGGGAGCTCTACTCGCCGCACTGTCTGTGAGTGGCTATTTTTGGTTGGTGTCTTCACGCAAGCTAATCACTGGACCATTGTTGGTATTTCTGGTGATTCTCGGGATTAGTTTCATGCCCGATAGCTGGCACGCAAGAATGGAGACCATTCAGCACTATGAGCAAGACGAATCGGCGATGGGAAGGATCAACGCGTGGCAATATGCCATTAACGTTGCGAGTGATCGATTCACCGGAGGCGGCATGCAGTCTTGGAAACTCGAGAGTTTCTTGATCTACGCCCCAAATCCAGAATTTGTCCACGCCGCACACAGTATCTACTTCAGTATTCTCGGAGACCATGGTTGGCCTGGATTACTGCTGTTTTTACTAATTATATTCATGAGTTGGATGAATCTAAATTGGGTGATTGGCCATTGCCCTGAAACAGATTCTGCAAAGCTAGCAAAAATGATCAAAGTCAGCTTGGTGGCATATTGTACGGGCGGCGCTTTTCTTAGCTTGGCATATTTCGATTTACCATGGCACTTATACGCTATCGCTGTTCTATTAAGGCATCAGAACTCGAATAACGGATTGGTAGGCGCTTTGAATCAACCTAGGCCAAGATTTGGTCATTGACGTCATGCAGAGCAGGTGACTGCTGTTTGGAATTTTAAGGCCCTCCAGCGGCGGTGGGTATCATTGAGGAGCTAGAGTATGGAATCGGAATTGATTAGTCTTAAACAAGTTAACGAAGTACTTACCGAAGTTCTGCAATTAGGGGAGAGGGGAAGTGAATTTGAGCTATCCTCACCTTTGTTGGGTGCAGTACCAGAGTTTGACTCTATGGCCGTAGTCGCGGTAATTACGGCATTGGAAGATAACTATGGTATTACCGTTGATGATGATGAAATTACCGCGGAGGTCTTTGAAACAGTTGGGAACATTGTCGAATTTGTTAATTCAAAAGTACTCGGCTAATTAGACGATGATTAATCCCATTTTTGTTCCAGTCTCAGGTGGCTCGCTATTTTCCTTGCATTATATACCCACTGACAATAAAGACTCTCGAAAATGGGTCGTAATACTGTCACCGTTTTTTGAAGAGATGAACAAATGTCGAAAGCAAATCTCGCTGCAGGCAAGAGATTTAGCGGGTAAAGGGTACCATGTACTGATACCCGACTATGCTGGCACTGGTGACAGTCATGACGAGCTGGAACAGATAACTTGGCCATTGTGGCTTCGACAGCTAGAGGAGTTAGTCTCGTGGGTCAGTAATAATGGAGCGACAGAAATATCGATGATAGCTGTCAGAAGCGCAGCGCTATTGGCCTGTGAGCTATTGTCTTCGCCCTCGATCACCAGAAATATCGGATTGCTCTTGTGGCAACCGGTGATCAACGGAAAGACCTATATTAACCAGCTCTATCGTCTTCGGCTTGCTGCTGGATTAGGTCAATCAGGGGGCGCTGCCAGAGAGAGCGTCACGAGCCTGAAGGAACAGCTGGATCGAGATCAGCTCTTAGAGATTGCAGGCTATAGAATAGGGACGGAGCTCATCACTAGCATTGAACGTGCGGAACTCTCTCAGCACTCTTTCGTTCGCTGTTCGGGGCTTAGGTGGATTGAGTTAAGCTCTCGAGAAGAACTTAAACTCTTACCGATATCACTCAAACAGATCGAACTCCTTAAAGAACGGATCCAACGAATAGATAGCTGCGTTATCCGATCAGATGCCTTTTGGACGACACAAGAGATTACAACATCCAATGAACTGATCGAAACTACCAGTTCTTGCCTCATTTCTTGGAGCGAAGTTTCATCGAATGAAAGTCCGGTAAGCAATGCTGCGCCCCCTAGAGAAGATCTATGTAACACGGCTCCCGATAGCCTACCTAGAGAAGAGTCAGTGATCGGGATGTCGTTTAGAGGACATGAAAATATCGAAATCCCATTTACCACTCAATGCAAAGAAGACAGCTTGATTGGCGTGATTCACCAGCCTGCGGGTAAAATACCTCACGTCGAAGCACAGTCGGGCAAGGTTAGTAGAGGCGTTGTGATAGTCGTTGGAGGGCCACAATACAGAGTCGGCAGCCATCGGCAATTTTTACAGCTCGCGCGTCAGCTCTCGTCTCAAGGCATATACGTAATGCGCTTCGACTATCGAGGAATGGGGGATAGCGAAGGTGATTACTTGGGGTATGAGTTTATTGGTGACGATATTAGGGTCGCGATCGATGAGTTCTTACAGCGGTACCCCCATTTGGACGAAATCGTTTTATGGGGGCTTTGTGACGGTGCTACTGCGGCGGCCTGCTATGCCACTTGCGACTCAAGAGTGACAGGGTTGGTGCTTGTCAATCCTTGGCTTCGGACTACTAAAGGTCAGGCTATCGCTCAACTCAAGCATTATTATTTGAACAGACTCTTCCAGAGAGAGTTCTGGAGCAAGGTTGCTGGGGGAAAACTGAAATTAGGGAAATCGATAGCCTCTTTAGCCTCGTCTACAAGAGCGCTTATGAAATCTACCGGACGAGCGCTAAAATATCCTGATCAAGAATCGAAGCAGACCTACGCAGGACAAGAAAGTCACAAGCGGCGACACCCAGGAAACGTTGTAGATAGTAATCATGCTACCGACGATCTTGTCGCGCGTTTTGCGACTGCCGCTGAGATGTACCGGGGAAATACACTACTAATTCTTAGTGGGAACGATTTAACCGCAGCGGAATTTGGTGACGCCGCTAGTACCAATTGTCAGCTAAAGAAGTTTAAGTCGTCTAAAAATACCCGCGTTGAATATCTCGAAGACGCCGATCATACCTTTTCTCGTCGTAGCTGGAAGCTTAGGGTCGGAGACATTACCGTTCGCTGGATGGCCTCGCTGTGATACTGCTTAGTAGGAACGCTCGATACTCGAGGACTTTTTCTCTGTATTTGTGGACTTTCGCTCGTTACTGGTCGAGGTGTAGGCAAAGGTGAATTATATTAGCGATCACTATGCGACAAGCAAAGGACTGATTCGATCGGGGTTGTCCCATTTGGAGTCGTTGCTAGGTCGAACTCGAGAGTTCGAGCGCGTTGATCTTGACCGTGTTGAGCGCTTGGTATTTGTATGTTTAGGGAATATCTGTCGAAGCCCCTTCGGTGAGTTTATCGCCAAAAACGAGAGTGTTCCTGCAGCTGGCTTTGGTCTTTCGACATCATCGAATAGACCAGCCTTTAAAACGGCAATTAAAACGGCCGACAAATTTGATATAGATTTGTCGCCGCATCTGACCACAGATATTCAAGACTTTGAGATACGTGAAAGCGACCTGCTCTTGGTAATGGAAGTTAGGCATGCTCGCCGGCTTAAGTCACTACTCAAAAACAGTCGAGCTCAGATTGCCTTGTTGGGCAGATGGGCGTCTCCGCGTAGATTGCATATTCACGACCCCTTCGAACACGATGAATGTTACTTTTATCATTGCTATTCAGTGATAAATCAATCTACAAAAAACCTAATCAGCGAGTGGAAACTGTGTAAATCTAGGACCTAAAGTTAAGCGTTATCTTTTTTAATACGTTTTTCATGTCAGAGATCACCGGTTTGAGGTCGTCGAGCGAGAAAAGATAGTATCGCATTCGAAAATCGAAAAACCCCAAAGTAACACTTAGAAGCGTTTTTAAGCGACTGAACTCTATTGATTTATCTTGTATTAACTTCGAATGAAAGAAAATTCTATTGAGTCTTTTTAACTCAACCAATAGATTTCGACAACGGATATTGGGAGATATAGGTTCGGATTCTGGAGACTCTCCCAGACCGAGTATTTTGTAGGTGTACCAAGCGAAGAGCGCATTTGAATGGTAGGCGAGTGGATAACTTCCCCAAAATCGGCCATTGATTTCCATTAGCACCGCGGTGTTCTTCGCTTCATCGTATCGATATTCAACCATCGCGACTCCAGACCAATTGAGAGTTTTCAATAGCGCAATAGATTGATTCTGCAGTGCCGAGTGCTGTTGCAGGGGGGTCGATTCGCAGAGAGAAGAATAGCCCCCCTCGGGGGGCCACTCATGAAGCCTACGATGTTGAAATCGAAGTAGGCACTCACCATCATGCATGAAAAAGAACTGCCCTAGGCCATAGCCGGAAATATACTCTTGAATAAGAGGGTAATGACGTAGTATCGAGTAGCGTTTCAAGGTCTCAATAAGTTGATTTGAATTGTAAATATAGAGAAGCTTTTCAATTCTAATGCCGGCTTTCGCGGCCTCTTTTATGACTGCGAGGGGATTACTCCATTTAAGCACGACGGGAAATTCCAGAGAATCAAGGTGAGAGTTTATATCCTCTAGCTTATCAATCGAAATGCTCTTAGGCGTTAGTATGCCAACCCTCTCTGCTGCGCCTATGGTCACCGATTTGTTCAGCACCTTATTCATTTCTACGCTAGAGGGAACTAACGGTATAATATTTTCCAATTGAGATTTGACTCGGTTGAAAAACAGTATGTCGCTTTCGGAAATGCAGAGTAAATTGATGGGTTGGTTCTGGCTATTGATACGGTTTAAGCGCGTGACTTTCTCACTTTCGGTAAGTGCGTTGGGGATGACATGGCGTTCGTAAACATAGCGAGAAGACAATCCTATGGAATCCTCGCTTTTACCGATGGCGATGACTCGACATCCCTTTTTACCCAGCTCTCGAACTATGCATAGGCCTATTTGTGAGTCGACACCGTAGACGATAACAAGGTTGTGAGTGTGCATTGTAGAGTGGCTTCCATATCGAGATGTATCGTTTTATCAATAATACCAAATCGAATCGTTAATCTTATTGTGTATTTTCCGGACTAGGGCATAGCGATTGGGCACCTTAAGCAATTTTTCTCTGTGTGTGGTGTGTCTCCATGTCTCTAGATTATTTCCGAAACATGCCGAAGCAAAGTCTTGGTCTTGGTCTTTTATAAAACGGCAGAGCTTGCTAAGTCGGTTTTGATTCACTCGGTTGCGAATGATTCGACGATAGCTAGAATCGGAACTTTTAAAGAATTCAAATGGATGAGTTAATATAACGACCTGTTCGATACCAAGATCCCTCGCCTTGATAAGAATTCGTTTCATTTCTGGCCATGAGCAACTGGTGATTTGAAGTGATTTTTGATGCTGCTTGCCAAATAGATCAAAGTCTTGATAAGTCAATACCGGAACTTCCGTCACTCCTTCAATAGAATGGCGTCCTGAATCTAACTGTAGCTTTTTTTCGCACGGCTTGAAAATGCCGGTGGCGATATTTGAGCTAAGTCTAATATCGAGATCATGCATAACTTTGTAGGTGGTTGAATCCGCTTGTAAGTTACCAGTTCTTATTGCGACAGGAGCCTTTCCGGTAAGACGCTTGAATGAATCTATACAAACGCCAAACACTCTCTTGAGGTCACTGTAACCCTGTCCCGAGCAGCTATCTTGCCGTGGAAATTTCGCCTCGGCGCGGTCGTCGCTAAAGCTCAACCATACAGGGTGTATATGAAGCTGGATATCTTGTTGCGCCTGTTGGATATCTCGTACAACCCTGGCCATAGGTCCATCGCCGAAATAACGGGTGTTTGCGGTTTCTACAAAGAATGTTGCCTCGGTGTTGTAGTGGCTAAATGTTTCCAGCATAAACCCCAATCCCTGTTGGCCAGAGGCTGTTTGACCATATACCAATGGTTCTGCAATGGGTTTGCGCAATTCAGGTGAACTAAAATGACCCGCGATACTAAATTCCGTATCAATCGTGATGGATACCTGTGTGGGCGCTTGGCATCTTTTCATTGTGCTTTCCCCGACGCAGATTCACGGTCTGGAATGAGAACTCTTTTGGGGCCGTTTTTTACGGTTAACAACTTCTTTTTAAGTTCGCTGGCTACATTTCGAAGGTATAGCCCCAAACCCACTAGAGTACGTCGATTGACTATTTGTATTCCCTCAAGGTTTCTGCTGGATGACATCCAGTCCAGCTTGAACGCTTCGTCACCGGTTAGGAAGTCAACCTTCGAGACGGCATCTCTACTCACCACATGTTCCATCAGTTTGTGGGTTAGGATGGTGCCTGGAGAGTAGTTTTTGTAGGCATCATCGTAGGCTAGCTTATAGATATAGGCCGTCTCGTCTCTTACAAGCCAGAGCTGTACTGCGATGGGATTTGACTCTAGGTAGAGAATGCCAAGTCGTAACCAGTTGCTATCCATCGCCAATCTGGCAAGTCCATTGATAAACGCGGGGTAAGGCTCAAGTTTTTTCCAGCTCTGGTTGTATACGATGTGATACGACTCGAGCGATTTATCCAAATCGTCAGGATTGTCTAATATCTTGATGCTCCAATCGCCAAGTTTATCGAGTTTTTTGGATTTTCGTTTGATGGTGTTCTTTAATCGACTAGGGCGTCGATCCATGTAAGTCGAGAAGTCCGGAATACTCTCTTCGTACATGTTTTTGGTGACGTAATAACGGAAACTAGAAAGCCCTGATATTGAAGAAATTGTTTTCCATTTTGTTATGATTTCTTCGGGCATGGGGGATAGGTTGATTCGGTCCCAGTGGTTTGTGTTGATAATCGTTTGAAGAAATTGCCGTCCCGCGTCAATTTCTTCAATGATCGACTCATCAAATGTCATGTTGAAGATGGGTGTGTAGTAGTTTCCTAGACCTGAAATAGAGGTTACATTGAATCCGTTGATTCTCTCGGTTTTTCTCCAAACCGGAAGGATTGCAGCAATTTTGGAGTCCTTATATAAACACATGAAGCGTACTGATCCACACTCTAGTGCAACCGTTCGGCAAAAATTGTTATACCAAGTTCCGTACGAAAAAATCGAGTTTTTTGAGTGTTGAAATAAATGATCTTTGCAGTCGGTTGGGAGCTTATCAAAGTCCGAGAAGCTCCTGATCATCATGTCATCTGGCGATGTAAGTTCTGTTGTGACTGAGTCTGATTTATCCAGTAACCGCTTTCTTAGATATCTCGGAACTCTGGCAATAACCGATTTCTTCGACACTATACTGGGGTAAATATCTTTAATCGAAAAGTAGGAAAAGCTGGGTTTGTGACCGGCTCTCCAGAACTTCCCGTAGTACTTTATGTAGCGAAATAGAGCAATAATATCCTTTTCTGTATCTATCCAGATGGCATTGCGTGACCTGCTTGTACGGGGTTTTGTAAACCCCCTGGAGTAGAGGTACTCGTCATAAACGAGGTTTACGTTAGCGGCAATACAAAGCCCTACCCAAAAATCCGTTCTTCCTACGGTGGGCTCTATAACCCAGTAGCGGCCATCGCTGTCCTTTTTTAGCTCCAGTGAAACTGGGCCTGACAAGTTCAGTCCGTCGAAAAAAGATTTTGTGATATTTAGAACCTCAGGATTGTCCGTGGTCACTGCGACGGTGGTTTGTCCCATCGCAGGGGGATGAGATTCCAGTTTATTTCCGCAAATGCTCGAAATGATTTCTCCGTCGTTTAGATATAATGCACCGAAATAGAGGTCCTTGTCGGTTCCCGATATCCAGTCTTGAGCGAGGATTGGAAGGTCACTTTCATACTTCTTAATATTCGTCTTAAGGGTGTCTAAGTTTTCGCAATAAAGCGCTTTAAACCCAGATTGTGGCTTAACGGGTTTGATGAGTACGGGAAACTCAAAAATATTAATTGTCGCGTCGACGTCGCTTCTACTATTTATGATCATCGACTTAGGGTAGTGGATACCTTGTTCTCGACAACGTCGCTCAATGTTACTTTTCAGCAACAACTTCAGGACGCTATCTCGGCTTTTTGACCAACTTAGTAAAAAGTGACTTTCTAGCTTGTCGTAGTTCTGAGCAATGACCTTTACGTTATTGTCGTTGGTCGGCAGAAGAACAATGCGAGTATTAGGATCGATTGTTTTTCGGAAAGCGAGAAGATCATCAATCAAACCGGTAGAATTAATGTCTCGGACGTAGTGAATCGTGGCAGAATTAGTTTTGACGCCGGGCAAGAATGCTTTTGCTTCGAAGGCATGAACTTCTACGTCATGATCTCTTAAAGCTCTACACATGGCCAAACCGTGGCTACATAAACCTATGACTAGGGCGATTGAATGAAATTCGTTCATTACCCTAATACGCCTTTTAAGAGGTTTATCAATAATCGAGCATGAAATTTGGCCGGTGTTTTATCCCAGGGAGTAAATCGACACAGCGAATGAAAGTTAGAGTTGGGGGTCGAAATACCTGGCATGGTGCTAACGGCGTAGTCAAACCCCAAGCTGCGAATGGCATTGATACTCGTATCGTCAAAATCCTTGCCGAACTTGCCGTTGGGATAGGCGAATCCCGTAATCTTTGCTCCGGTCCATTCAAGTAGGAGTTTTTTGTTCTCAGCAACCTCTTTACCTAACTCTTCATGGGTTAGCGATTTCAGTATGGGATGCCGATGAGTGTGAGCTTCAATATCAACGCCTTTATTGTGTAAAACCTCTAGCTCCTTTGGTGTCATCATGAGCCGCGGCTCTCGAATGTTACGGTTGATACTATAGAGTTCGTCTATTTTCGCTATCCGTTCGGAAACTGACAGGTATTTCAAGTTATTGATCGCAAGGTTGGCTAGTTCTTTGGCGGATTTTTGGTTTTCTCGAATTGTTAAACTAAGAGGCGATAAGTCGACTTCTTTGAGGTCAATTTGTCGAAAAAACTCAATGATCCTATCGTTCCACATGTTGGTTCCACCGGAGAAGGCGCTGGCGACAAATACCGTAGCAGGTATATTGTATTTCTCCAAAATGGGTTGGGCAACGGTCAAGTTGTTTAGATAACCGTCATCGAAAGTGACGCAAACAGAGTTTCTCGCAAGTGTGCCATCTTTCAGTTGTTCGACTGCAGAATTAAGACTTATTGGATTGAAGTACTTCGCTAGAAGTCTCATCTGCCAGTCGAACTGCTGTGAGGTGGGTTCATCCGGTCTCATGCTATCGTGCAGATTTAAGACCTGATGATAATTAAGAATGGATAACCTGTTGCGGCTGATGAGCGCTGAAACAATCTCGAGAGCGGAATGAAGCATAGGCTATTGCTCTCTGCTTTGAAGCCATATCTCGAGTACGGAGATGACCCAAATGAGTTCACCGTAGTAGGCTGCATGATTCTCAGATTGCATCCTTAACGCTTTGTCGAGAAACTCCGGTCGGAATATATTACGAGATTTAATGCCCGCGAATGATTTTTGGGTTATCTCAACAAGCTCTTGGTTTGTACGCATCCATCGACCAAAGGGGAGCCCAAATCCATGTTTGGGTTTAGTTAATGTTTCAGGTGCAAGAAAGTTCTCAGTGGATTTCTTGAAAAATTCACGAAGTCGTTGTCCGGGTAGCTTAACCTCTGCGGGAATTGTACAACTAAAATCGACCAGCTCCTTCTCGGTTAGTGGAAACTTCACCTCAATACCAGCGAGTTGGCACATTTTTCTAACCTTAATTAGATCGTTGTCTGCCAGTGTGAATTTCCAGTCCATATAGAGCATTTTGTCGGTTGCGCTCTCGCTGTTGATCTCTGTATAGCGCTCACGGAGCTGTTTCAACGGTAGCTCTCTATCTACGTCTTTCAGGAATGCGGCAGTAAATACTTCCGTGGGGGAAAAACGGTGTAAAAAATTGTACGTCTGCAATCTATCGGGAAGTGGATTGTCTGCCTGATGGATATAGCTGCTTGCCTTTTTTACCAAGGGAAGTTTTTTGATCAGCGAGTTATCCAGTACAGCTCGCAATATCGATTTTATGACTTCGGGTGATTTTTCGTAGGGATAAAACCATTTTTGTTTGGCATAGCGACTGTTTCCAGCAAAAAACTCATCCCCTCCGTCGCCAGCTAAAAGCGTCTCGATATTCGATTGTTTGGCCTTGGTGGCACAAAAGAAAGCTGCTAGAGCAGAGGAGTTTCCGAAAGGTTCGTCAAAACCGCTTGCGACCAGAGCGAAATTCTCACTTATGTATTCTGGTTCTAGGTATGAGGTAACATGTTCCGTTCCAAAGTGGCGGGCACTGATTTCAGCAAATTCGGTTTCATCATAGCCTTGCTCATTAAAACCAATGGAGAAGGTTTTTGCTCTGCCACTGATCTTCTTCAGCATCCCTGCGACTGTGGAACTGTCGAGACCACCACTAAGAAAGGCCGCAACTGAGGTGTTAGGAAGGCTAAGATTGACGGCTTTTTCGATCTCAGACAAACAAGCGTTATGCATGCCTGTCGATATTTCTTTAGAGGAAAACTCGGGCTTATACTGTGGACCCAAATGATTGGTTTGTTCTTGATCAAATACCACAAGCTCAGATGGCTTAAGTTTAAATACTTCGTCGTATATCGTGATGGGCGAAGGAATACAGTGAAAGTAGATGTAGTGAAATATGGCCTGAGAGGATACTGTGTAAGAGCGATCTCCCTCTGTCTCGTTGATTAGGTGGGGTAGTGAAGTACTGATGTGTCGGTGTTTTTCAGTCTCGGTATAGTAGAGAGGAATGCTCGCCAAGTGATCATTAACAACTGAGATTCTTTTACTCTCTCGATTGACGATTACTAATACGAAGCTGCCAGAAATCTCCTTGTAGAGTGACGTTAAGGACTCTTCATGCTCGATTTTGCCAAGGAGTTTGGCGGCATCGATGTTTGAGGACTTTCCGTAGTCTCGTAAATCTCCTATCAGGTAGACATCAAACTTGGCGTTGTTCGCTTTATCGAAGGAAAGACTCTTATCGCAGGTCAACGTATTCGGGCAAGTGCCAAGCGTGATGGTTTCACAGTGGTAGTCAGAACGGTCTTCCGTGAGCGTCTGTCGTAACATATTTGAATACCCTCCAAATGTTGAGTCGGACTCAGTTAACGATAATAACGTAAATTCGAGTCAAAGACCCTTATCGAGTGCTTCAGTAAGTTGTTGCTGGGGCGTTGCGATATACCCAGAATTAGCGACCTTAATCGGTCTTTTAGTGTTGCAGATTTCAGTGATTGAGGCTGAAATTCTTCGTTATTTTTGAGAAATTCGACCTGAGTCTTTTTATCACTGGGGATGGTGGTGATACGCATATTTGCCGATGCTACTTCGAGAGTCCTCTTTTCTGATTCTGCCGGTAGCGCAATAAGCTCTGTCTTAGTCCAATCTATGTCTTGGCTACGATAGAAGTGTAGAACTAACGAGCGGGTGCTCCAAAATGCACTCGCTGGGCCGCTGTAAGGATCAAGCCAGGTTGGATTGTCTTCGAATACACCTTGAGTAGGGCGTCCGAGTTTCAGTGCATCGTTCTGAATATAGTAGTTCCAGCAGCTGTATAGCGTATTTAGAGTTGTTCCATTGGGGAAGTCGATGGGAGAATAGTGATTGGCGGCTAGAATCGGAACGGGCATCGCCATGCGATAGCTCAGGCTGCGACCAAAAAGTGGGCTTCCTCCTTTCGTAAAGAGGTATTGATACCAATCGGAGTAATCACATACCGCTTGTCGGATAAAGCTTCGGTCAAATTCCGGATCAATTTGATCAATCCAGTAAAGGTTGTAATGAAACCCCCACGCGTTGTAGAGATCGACATCTCCATTATCGCCGTCTTTAAAGCATCCTTGATCTAGATAAAACGATTTTATACGTGAATAGCGATCAGAGCAGTCATATCGGTTACTCGAGTCAAGCGATGTCACCACGGCGTCGATTAACACAATAAAAAGGTGCCAATTGTTGTCTGCGGTTTTTTTATCTCTCGCTTGACCTAGCCAGTGTAGAGCGTTGTGTTTTACCTCATCCGGAAATTCATGCCATAGACAGTCTTTTACTAGCCATATTGCCAGCGCAATATCGGCAGCTTCACATATCAGCGTGCTTCCGTCAGTGATGTCTCCCCAGTAGGCTGATCCCTTAGGGTCGGTACCTCGAGTGATTGTTTGCTGGAAATATTCTTTAATCTCATGTGTGACGGCGTCAGTAATTGTCGGCGATAAGTAATAGGCCGACCACAGCGGAAGCAGGCGGCTCATACCTTCCATGCCATCGCTCTTGGCTCCATAAATACTGCCCATCCCAGGGTAGTAGACGGCAGTGTTATGGGGGTTCCTGTAATGTTGGTTAGCTTGCCAAAAGTAGAGGGTGAGAGCGTCCAATTTTTCGCTTACCGATTGATAGGCGCTAGAAAAACACGATTTTATGGACTCGTCGTCTTGAGAATAATTGCTGCTCTGGAGCCAAAGCCGTTCAAGATTCTGCCGCTGCCAGTGATAGCTTTGTTGTAGGTCCTTGATTGAGATCATTTTGGTGATTCATCTCGAGGCAGGTGGATCATGCAGCGAATTAAGAATTTGTAGCTGTCAGTGCGCAGTGGTTTGTATTTCATCGCACGTATGAACGAGTAGAAGGCCTTTCGGTACCACCGCGCAAGAAATAGCTCATAGCCGTGTTCAAACCAAACTTTAAAGAAAAATCGCTGCAATTCTGATTGACCGATGAACTCGCCGGATTGGCTTTGGGTTCCAAGGCTCTCGACAGCATTTTCCATGATTTCAGCGCGATAATTGCGCAAGTGTGGACGATGCGAAATACTCTGTGAGTTTTTTCGGTAGTAGGCGTAACGAGTGTTCACCTGGGCGATTTGTGTTGATGCCGCTAACTGTAACCAAAAATCGTAGTCTTGGCCTCGTCGATAGCTGGGATTGAATCGAATGGTTTTTAGCGCCGATCGTCTCACCAGTGCGGCGATGATATGGTACCAAGAGGTCTCGAAGAGTGTGTGGTAGACCCAGCCGGAGCGCTCTCCGACCAAGGTAGGACTATGACTCTCATCGACTGGTTCGGTGTTGATGAATTGAAAGGTTTCATCAACATGGTCAAAGCGGCCTGTCACCACGCCATATTGAGGATGATCCTGCATGAACTGTACTTGTTGGTGTAAACGATTTGGGACCCAAAGGTCATCGCTGTCGTTAAAGGCGATAAAATCACCTAGCGCATGTTCAATGCCTGTATTCCGAGCGACCGCAGAGCCAGCATTCTTTTGCTGAATGTACTTAACCTGATTGCCAAAGGATAGAACGATCGCTGCACAATTATCTGTACTTCCGTCATCTACGACGATAATTTCTTTGTGAGGATAGCGCTGGCTGACGATGCTCTTCAAGCAGTCGTGAATATGGTCTTCAGCGTTATACATCGGAACAATGATCGAAACTAAAGGTAGTTTGTCGATGTTGGTTTTCCCTGTCATCGTTGTGGCCATGAGAAATCAATTGTTACACTAGTATTTTGGAGTGAGCCTTCGAATTACAAACTAATACCTTTTGATTGTAGTTTCATTTTTAGGCCCGTCATAGGGAAGTTCTGTGAATAGGCTTTTTCCGCGTAGCGCTTAGAATTCTCTAAGTCGTCCAATTCGAAATAGACAAGTCCCAAATTATAATGCGCTTCTGCTGATGGTTTTATCGATTCTGATTTTAGAAAGTGTTTTTTTGCCTCTTTAAAATCATTGTTTTTATATAGATATATCCCATATAACTGATAGAGATAAGGGTCGTTATCCTTAAATTGAAACGCTCTTTCAAAATAACACTCTACGGTTTGTGGGAAGGGATATTTTGGCACTTTAGGAAGTACACCATTAAGCTGGCTGTCGTATCGTATAACGGAGTGAAGAGCCCGATAATGATTCGGAAACTTGTTCAGGGTATAGGCTAAATCATCCATAACCTCGTTCGTGGATTCGCCACTAATGAGATTTTCTACTCGATTTGTGAAGTGTCTTCTTTCAACCGTAGACAGGTTCTTCCTTCTATCGATCGGGCTAGAGTAGTCCCAAGGTCCAATCTCCACATCGAACACACTTCCACAACTGCTTCCATAAGCAATATTTGAAGATAGTAGAAACGTAAAAGCTGGGTAGTACCACTTCACCTGAAATTCCTTCTTTCTGGCTGGCTTATAGGTAACGTTAATACATTGAGCATTAATATGCCAACAGCTCAATCCTGTGACTGTAAGGGCAATGGTGTTTGATTGAACCAGATACCGTTAATCAAAGAAACTGTTAAGTTAACTCACTTATATTTTTCGGGCTTTAGCACTCTTTGGGTTGGTGATTATGGGTGTGAATGTGGAAATACGCGCCGAACCATCGTTGAAGGATGGTCACTGATTATAATTGTCTGTAGTCTCTAATTCGATGCTCTTAACGGTGACCGTCGCAATCATAGCTTGAAGTTGTCAGACCGTCATTTTGACCTTGTCTCAATATCGATAGTTGCCGTGATTATTCAATCAAGCATTATGGATGAAAGAGTTTTGATGTCCATTTATTAAGGTCTTCGTATATGAGTCGAAATTCAGACACGACTAGCGTAGTGATACCGTGCTTCAATGGGGCGCGAGTTCTTCCGGCGACTATTGAAACATTGTTAAATCAAGAATTACTCCCCGATGAAATTATCGTTGTGGACGATGGCTCTGATGATGACACTGTTGATGTCGCCACTCAATTTGGGGCGAGGGTTCGTGTACTTACACAAGAAAATCAAGGCGCGGCATCAGCACGTCATACCGGCGCTCTTAACGCAAAAAATGATATTGTCTTTTTTGTGGATGCGGGAGATACATCGCCGCCGGGAAAGATTCGGGCTCTGCGCGACGCGTTAGTCGCGAACCCAGACTGTATCTGCGCTTATGGAGAATGTTGGAATAAGGACAAAGACAAACCTCAAGAAACACGCTTTACTCATTCGCCTCTCGACGGCAGATGGACGACTATCGCCGACCCATTTGAAGTGCTACTAGGGCAGTCTTGGCCCTTGGCAAGCGCAATGAACTTGGCAGTGAGGCGAGACTATGCCATCAAAGGAACAGCGATAGGTAGCTTCTATCGCGCTGGTAATGACTACGCCATGCAGCTCAATCTTGCTCGATTCGGGGCGTTTGTACACGTCGCCAGTATTACGTCAGAGTTTAAAATATTTGGTGAGGGGCTTACCAGTCAACACGGGATTGATCAACAGATGTCCTATTCACTGCTTGCGGCGGTTGAGTTCTATCTCGCGCATTCCAGCAGAGATCATTACCGCAAGGTCTTTAGGAAACGAATTAGTTACTATTGGCCTACAATCGTCTATTTTATGTGGAACAACTCGAATGTCAGATTGCGCAACCAAGTCATTAAGGCCGGACTCCGGTATGGCAGTGTGTATGATTCTATGAAGTCCTTTATATGGACACTCGTCAAAGAACATAAAAGGGGCAGGGAGATTCGCAACCCAGTACTCGGTTATCTCGCTAGGCAAGCCTATCAATTATCTCAGGCACGAGACTAAAATAGGCATTGTCGCTAAGGAAGGTATTTTGAGTGTAGTCATCCAGTCGATATTTTATGCAATGGGAGGTCGCTATATTGCATTAGTGATTCAGTTGGCCTCTGTGATGGTGGTTGCTCGGCTGTTATCTCCAGAAGAAATCGGAATCTATTCCATATCGGCATCTCTATTTGGCTTTCTCCTACTCATTCGTGACTTTGGTATCGGCTCCTACCTCATACAAGAGAAAAACTTGACTCAAGACGTGATTGCTTCGGCTTTTACTATGTCTTTGGCGCTGTGTTGGTCTCTGGCGCTGTTTGCATTCATCGTAAAACCTCATCTCGCGAGTTTCTATAATATTCCAGCGATGGAAATTATTATCAGCTTTCTCTGTGTCAATCTTCTAATAATTCCCTTTGGCTCCATCACGCTTTCGCTACTTAAGAGAGAAATGAAGTTCGACCGAATTATTGTTGTGGATGTTGGTGCTGGTATTGCCAATACGGTCGTTACTATCGTTTCTGCTTACAACGGTCAGAGCTATTTGAGTTTAGCCTATGGATCACTGGCGGGAACCATTGCGACAGTTTGTATTGCCATGTTTTTTCGTCCCAAAAATTTGAAGTATCTTCCTAATATCGGGGAAATTCGCTCGGTGGCCAGTTTTGGCTGGAAAATAAGCGGTTCAAACGTGTTTACTCAATTACAATCCAGCAGCCCAGATTTGGTCGTGGGAAAGCTACAAGGGCCGGTTGAAGCTGTGTATTTCAATAAAGCCATTTCGGTATTCAAGCTCTTCGATCAAATTTTTCAAAATGCCCTTCGTCCAGTGTATCAATCCTATATGGCGGGAAAGAATCGACGTGGCGCCGACTTAAAGCTACCAGTATTACGGGCCAGTAGTATCTATCTCATGCTGGCCTGGGCGTTTGCCTCGTTTATGCAATTCAACTCAACCGCGGTTGTATTGATTCTATTTGGCGATAATTGGTTAGATGTTGTTCCCTTGATCGAAGTCATGTGTTTAAGTCATGCACTAAATAGCCTCTTCGCGTTCCACACAACGACCCTGCTAGGTTTGGGTAAGGCTAATCGGGTGTTGCGGATGAGTATCATTCTCGCATTAGCTCAATTTGTGGTGATTATTGCTTATGGTAGATTCGACCTGATATATATTGTGACTGCGCTTATCTCTATCTCATTTGTTCGCTTTCTGACAATTCGAAATGATCTTATAAGCTTGTTTGGAATTACTGTAAAAGACCTGTTTGGCATGGTTAAAGTGCCTTTTGTGATCTCTGTATCCATATATGGCGCTAATACGGTGGCTCTCAATCTTGTGAATGATCAGATTTCTGGAATTTTTGTTTTTTTATTGAGTGTCTCTATAACCGCGGCTGTTTTGATTGGGCTCACGTTTATTTTGGACAACCCTCTGCGAGACGTGGCTATTGAAACACTCAAAGCGCTTTTTAGGAAACGGTGTGAATTACGCCGAAAGCGCATATGACTTAAAGAGTTATGATTTCTATGCAATGCTGAGGTCTCTGTTTTTTTATAGTCTCTAGGGAGGTGGAAGTGATAAACGTTATTTTTCTAATGTTGGCTTTGGGGCTTGTTCTACTGTTTTTGGTGTTTCATAAAGTACGCCGTATTCACCTTATGATGTTTGATCAGTCCAGTGAGCTTAAGAAAACAGTCGACAACCATTACACGCAAGTGGAAGCCTTGATGGGAATCTATCACTCGCTGGATCTCGAAGGAGCTCTTCCCGCACTCCGAGGTTGGGCTGGGTCTCCTGATTATCTTCTCACGCTTGCTAAATCCGTTCTTAAAGAAAAGCCAAAAACTGTGGTTGAGTGTGGGAGCGGGTCCTCATCAGTAGTGATTGCGGCGGCACTTAAGAAAAATGGGAGCGGACATTTGTACTCCTTGGATCACTCCCCTGAGTTTGCCGAAAAAACTCGGTTGTTGTTGGAAAGTTTAGGGCTAAGTGATTGGGTTACCGTACTCGATGCGCCTTTGACTGAAACTAACCTAGATGGCGAGCTATATAGCTGGTATGACGTCTCTGGGCTTAACGTGGAATCAATAGAGTTTTTAAATGTTGATGGCCCACCGCGCCGAACCAACAGCAACGCTCGCTATCCGGTATTGCCGGTATTGCATAGTAAACTCTCTGACGGCACGACGGTCTTACTCGATGATGCCGGGCGAGAGGATGAACTTGCAACTGTCCAGCGCTGGAAAGATGAGGGGCTAATCTCCGCTGAAGAATACGTCACCACCGAGAAAGGCTTGTCGATAATGACGGTTAAAAACTAGATGGTTTTGGAGCGAGGAAGGTCTCCCGAGGCTTGGCACTTAAGATTAGTTCTAAGGCAAGGAGGCCTTGCTAGGTTTTCTGGGGCGAGGATGATCGCTTAGCTAAGAGCAAACGCATTACGTTGGGTAGAAAAAACACTGCAAATAGAGGGTCAATTTTTATCGTTGTCCATATCCGCGTCCATTCAATCGGTTGTTTTGACTTAATCAGATGCATTAGATTAGCAACCATGGAGTAACGAGATTCTTGCAATTGATTATTGACATGTACCCTTTGCGCCTTAGTCAGTGTTAAAGTGGCCAAAATGCATTTCGCAAGCCGAATGTAATTGGTTAGCAGGGTGAGTGATTTACCGGTTCCCCAGCCGGCACTGTCAAAAATATTAACCCCTAACCCTTCGCTCACTAACGTTTTTGCACAGAAGGCGACCCTTGTTATCGATTGACAGAGGGATAACTTGAAGAGTCTATCCTGTCCGTTGAAGAGCTGTGTATTGAATCTTAGTTCTGGCTTGCTTGACCGTCGATAGACTAGGGCCGAAGTGCTTATGATATTGCTTCGAACGATTGCGTAGTCAAAGAAGTCTCCGTCGAAGCGATAGGTCTCGAGCGAGGCATCGAGAAGTTGATGCTCCTGCGGGGTTAGATTCAGCCCTTCCTGTTTATTCCACTCAAAGCGAGTTCCCTCTACTGATTGTCGCTGGGTATCACAAAAAAATAGATCATTGCCCTGATCTAAGGCATCGACGGCCGTTTTCAAAAATCCACTCTCCCACCAATCATCTGAATCCATAAACGCAATGTAGGTACAGTCGGAGGCTATATGGTCAAGCGCAGCATTTCTGGCAGCACCGGGCCCCGCGTTTTCTTGTTCGATCACGGTGATGCTATCGGTGGTAGCGATCAATTCGGAAAGTTCATCACGGGCAGAAATAGGGGAGTCGTCATCTACGACGATGATCTGGCTGTTGCTAACGCCTTCCTGATCGAGAATCGAGCTGACGCTACGCTTGAGCAATCCTCTTTCTCTTTGAAAGAAGGGGATAACCACGGAGACGGAGCTGTTGGGTGCTGAATTGCTCATAAATTCCTTTTTCTAACATAGTCTGTGTTAATTGGGGAGTGTATCCGTGGCAGATGAAACACCAGCCTCGTTACGGCTAGAAAAGTGTCGATTATTGATCGCTTTGTCTTCTAGTGTAATATCGCCAATTGATTGTTCAAGCAAAGGGTTGCCGTCTCGATTGATAAATGTGTTACCGCTAAGACTGAGATGATCAATACCTGTACGCCATGTAAATAGTCGATTCTTGTTGTTTGTATGGGACTGTCGATCAAATATCAATAGACTGTTAGAGATATCTACCCGACCATTGAGTAAGCCACGAGAGCAGTTCTTTTCGGATTCTACTCCCACAGAAATAAAATCTTGATTGTCTGAATTGGAACTACTTTGTAGCAACGAGTCTCGGATCATTAAGGTGCCACCACAGGCAAGGTCAACAACTCTGCTGTGTCTACTGTCGAGCCCAACAATACGACTATTAGAAATATCTGTATTTATAGCTCTGGATTTAATCAAGTGCCCGAGATGCAAGGAACGCTCAATCAAGCTGTTGGTGATACTTAAGGAATCTATCGACCCCGCATAGATCGCGTGACTCAAGCCTCGCTTTTTGTAACGACCGGTATTCTTTATCTGGCTATTTCGGACTACCAGTTTGCCGCCTCGGTTGTCCGTCATAATTCCCAGTGCGGTGTTTTCAATACTCACATTGTCCAAGGTTACATTGAAGTCGACACCCGTTATTCGAATCCCGGCCAAATTTTTCGTCTGTGCTGCACCGATATTGGCGTTTGCGCTGAAGTTGAGAACCGTCACCGGTCCGTCTTTAGCGTCGATATTCAACATTCCCTTACCGCCGGATACGGCCATTAAGGTGACACCTGCGAGATCGACTGTCAGGGGCTTATTGATCTTTAGACCCGAAGGGTAGAGCCCCGGGGGGATTTTTATTCGAGAATAAGGTGTGGCCTTTTTGATGTATTGCTGGATATCGATGTCCGACATAGCTTGGGAGTAAGCAGGATTGCTAGGATGCTTATAGATCCAAACGCCGTGATCGTGAGTCGAAATTCCCGCAAAGAAATTGTCGTATAGATGCACCCACTTTCCAAAGACGCGTCCTCGATCTCCGTTGTAGGGGCCTTTATTACGCCAGTTGATGACCCGCCATTGAGCATCGTGTCGATCAGGATTGAATTCATAAATACGGCTCACACCGTCCCAGCTAACCAGCAGCCCATCATTGTTGAATGCCAGTGAGCGGCTGGTTTTCATGGGCAGTTTTGCGTCGATTTTGGTATTGCCTTGTTTATCGATCACTACGAGGGTGTCCAGATAGAGTGTCCAAATCCATTCTCGATAGGGATCGTAAATGGAGTTTCCCCCGCGGCTTTTTCGGTCTTTATGCAGCAATAGAGGGGTGGCAAAGAGACCCTGCTCGGATTGTCGGGTTCTGAATAGCGCGTCTTTACTTCCCAAAATCAGTGAACCGTCTGGCAATTGTAGACTTCGGGGGAATGACCAAGGTTGGGTGCCCACACGACGCCAACTTAAGGGCGAGAGTCCATTGCGCTCCTCTTGCTGCGATGGGTTAAATTCGTATTGCTGAGGGATGGCGCCTTGTGCGAGCAATCTCGAGTCCTCAGGTTGGGCTTGATCGGCTAGTTTTGCGCCGTTCGCGGCGCTGTTGGCCAGAACCAACAGCGTTTGTGTCTTTTCGTTAAACAGTAGACCGTCGTTGAGATATGAGGCTGCGGGAACCTTACGAGTATCTGGAATCCAAAACGCGTGTTTTGTTCTCGTCCAGTGGTTGGGGGGGCTTGGAGTCGTGAGCCTTGTCCAAGTGCCAGAGTTTAATGCGAAGCGATAGATTTCATTGCCGCCATAATCGTGGCCACCTCCACCCATGAAGTAAAGTTCTCGATTAACTTTGTCCCAAGCGGCGCTACTCCATGCGGTGAGTACCGCTTTTGGGCCCAGCGAAAGCTGTACTCGGCGTTGTTTGGCGGGAAACACGTTAGAAATACTGGGCTTTTTGCCTTTTACCACTAGTTCGCACCAGCCGCCTTCCTTGCTTTCCAGCTGTTGAATGCATTGCGCGAGATTTTTCTCTGTTTTGATTGTACTGACGAGGGTGGAATCAGTGGCATCGATCGAGAGTTTTTTACTGCCAAGGTTGTAGCTGATCAAACTTAGGGTGGCGATAAGAGCGGAACAACCAAAAACAAACACAAGCACTCTATTGCGCTTTCCTTTCATGTGTTGCCTGTTATTGTCTTTCGGTTTAATCGGCATCTGATCATGACTTCTATACTAGATACTCATGGATTCGCGGATGCCCCAAGAACCGTGTCGGACTGGCGCTGAGGCCATAAGCGCCCGATTGATAAAGCCCGATAAGATCACCACGTTGAACCTTGGGTAGTAGCATTTTGTTCGCCAGAATATCCAGTGGCGTACAAAGCGGCCCTACAATCGAAACGATTTCTTTATCGTTTGATGTTATGCGGTTGGCAACACAAGTCGGGTAGTTTTTTCGGATCACCTGGCCAAAATTCCCAGAGGCCGCCAAATGATGATGCAGACCACCGTTTGTGATCACAAACGTTTCTCCTCGCGATATTTTTACATCTTCCACTTTGCTGACGTAAAGCCCTGATTCGGCCACCAGATAACGCCCCAGTTCCATCACGATTTCTGTGTCTTTGCTGATGATGGCTTGGTGTTGTAGCAATAGACGCTCGAGATTCTCCCCAATGGGTGTCAAGTCCAATCGTTGTTCGCCGGGAAAATAGGGTACGCCGAGACCGCCGCCAATGTTAATCCATCGCACCGGTAGTGGTGATGCTTTTATAAGTTGGGCGGCTAGGGAGAATGTCTTAGTTTGCGCATCGATAATCGCCTCTTCCTTTAAGTTCTGGGAGCCGCAAAAAATGTGAAATCCCTGAAAATCCACCGGAAAGTTCGGTAGCGCTTGAAGCAGTTCAGGGACCACTTCAGCATCGATGCCAAAAGGTTTCGCGCCTCCGGCCATTTTCATGCCAGAGCTCTTTAGTTCGAAATCAGGGTTGACTCGAACGGCGATGGGGGGACGAGCATTGTGACTCTTTGCAATGACGGCAATGCGCTCGAGCTCTCCTCGGGATTCCACATTAATGATCACTCCCGCGGTTATAGCCGCTTCCAAGTCCTCATCGGATTTTCCTGGGCCGGCAAAACTAATCTTCTTGGGGGCTATACCTGTGGCCAAGGCGATACCTAATTCAAAGTGGGATGCAACATCTAAGCCGTCGGTGAGAGTAGACAGATAATTCACCACGTCGGGCATTGGATTGGCTTTCATCGCGTAATGCAGGTGAATTCTCTCAGGTAGATGAGTGCGCAGTTTTTCTACCTGTTGTGTAATGATTGCCTTGTCATAGACGTAGAACGGCGTCTTACCAACTTTGTTTAAGAAGTCTGTGATGGGTTCTCCTGCAATCATTAAAACGTTATCGCGCACCGGGAATTGCTCCATTGGTGCGTGTTCAGGCAATTTCTTGACTGGTTTTTTGTCGACCAAAGTGTTTTTTGGTGATGTCATGTCTGTTGATGTCCGTTCGAATCAATTCTATTTCCTGAAAAGGTTTCGATATACTTTTGATGTAAGTTGGTTCGATCGTATTTACCATTCGGATTTTTCGGTAATTCATCAACGATAATAACGGTCGCAGGAATCATGTAGTTGGGTAGCTGTTGTTGGCAGTGTCGTTTGATTTCTATCTTAGTATTTTCAATCCACTTTTCATTGTTTTCATCGACCATAAGCGCCGCTGTTTTCTCGAGCGAGGGCGATGAATATGAAGAGGACAGCGTCACCACCGCGGCGATAGCCTGGCCTAAGGCCTCATGGGGCAAGCCCAGGGCAACGGCGTCTTTCACCCGTGCCGATTGATAGAGAACGTCTTCAACTTCGGCGGGGCTGACTCGGTAGCCCGAGGTCTTGATCATTTCATCGGTGCGGCTGACAAAATACAAATAGCCGTCCGGATCGCGATAGACCCGATCGCCGGACCATACTGCGATTTCTGGGGCGCTGTTGTCTGCACCGTCTGGGTAAAAAGGCTTGAATCGCTTGGCGGTTTTTTCTGGCGCGTTCCAATAGCCTTGGGCTACGAGGGGGCCGCGATGCACGAGTTCGCCGGCTTCGTTGTCGTCGCAAACTGAGCCGTCGGCACGCAGTACCAGTACTTCGGCATTGGGAATGGCCTTGCCAATGGAGGTTGGGCGCACGGCCAATTGCTCCGGCGGCAAATAGGTTGAGCGAAAGGCCTCAGTTAATCCGTACATCAAATAGATATCGGTGTGTGGCAGTGCGTGGTGAAGTTTGTCCGACAGCGCCGGTGGCACGGCGCCACCGCTGTTGGTGATGTAGCGCAAGCTGTGCTGCGCCTGTTCAGGCCATTCTAAATCGGCCAGTTGATTCCACAGTGGCGGTACCGCTGCCAAGCCGGTGATTTCATAGCGAACTACTGCCCGGATCACATCGTGGGGCAATAGGTAGTCCATCAACACAACGCAGGCACCCCGGTAAAACGCGGTGGTTAACTGACTTAATCCATAGTCGAAACTAAAGGGGAGAACTGCCAGTAGCCGATCATCGGCAGTGTTTTGCAAGTAGCTGGCGACACTCTCGGCGCCGCTCAACAGATTGCGGTGGCAGAGCACAACGCCTTTTGGCTTTCCGGTACTGCCGGAGGTGTAGAGAATTGCCGCCACGTCTTCGTCGGTGATCGACGTTTGGCGATTGAAGCGATCAAGGGGATTCTCTATAGCGGCACACAGATCGCTCCAGAGACGCGTATTTGGGTGAGCCTTCTGAGGCTTTTTATTGTCGGCAATAATGACAAAGGGGTTGGGCGCTGTGTTGGATAAGACCTCTGCAAGCTGTGTGGTTCGATCTGCACTGGTGATTAGGCAGGCGACATCGCAATCTTGCAAAATGTGCTGAACTTGAGCGGGCTTTAACAGGGGGTTAATGGGGACAAAAACACAACCGGCGGCACTGGTGGCAAACAGCGTAATAACCGATTCAAACGTCTTGGGTAGATAGGTGGCCACTCTATCGCCACGATTGAGTCCCAGTTGTGCTAGCCCGATAGCGGCGGCTTGAATCTGTTGCCAAAGCTGTTGATAGGTGAGCGCCTCGTCCTTAATACGAAGTGCGTCATCGTCGGGGCGAATACCCGCTTGATGTTGGACCAACTGATGAACTAACGAGAGCATACTTCACATCCTGTGGTTGAACTCATTGTCGCCGACTTCATCCGCAACGCGGGTGCCGAGGCTACGGAGCTGGCGTCGCGTTAAACGAATAAAGTTCATACTATGGATATAGAACAATTATTTCAATTATGCCGTTAGCCCTCGTCGGTTCGACCCTGCTCAGAGTCTTCTTTCTCGGGTTTGATAGAGGCGATGACGGCGTCGGGGTATGTGTGATCGATATTTCCCCGACGTTCCAGTACTTGTTTGTGGTGGGTTTGTCGCGAGTTAGAAACAACACGCCATCGGGGGGTAAGATCTTGGGCGACTGCAATGCCCTCTGAGAGTTGACTGGCGGTGATCAGAACGAGCTGCTCTGCGAAAATCAATTTGCGTAGATTCCCGTCGGAGTCACCCACTGCCTTGAAAACCCTAGCAAGGTGTCGCTCGAGCGGATCGAGGTGTAATCGGGTGCTTATAGGGGGGAAATCAACATGGTTCGACTCGAAGCCCGCTATTATCGAGTCTAGAACCGCTGTTAGCGCTGCTCAGGATATCACCAAAGACTCATCGACTATACTTAGGCTAAGGCTAAGGCTAAGGCTAAGGCAAAGGAAATACTCCTTTGCCTCTTAATGTCAGCGATATCGGCGGGAGTCAGTTATGTTAATGATGTTGAAAGAGTCGGGCGATCTCATCGAACTAAAACACCCAGAGACCCTTTGGGACCCCTACGAACAAGGCGTCGAAGGGTGGCGTCTATCGGGAGAAGAGCAGCAAGATCTAGAAACTTACAGCAAGGGTGAGTTGATCTTCCTATCTAAAGAATCGCTGCCCAAATGTTGGTGCGACGTGCACTACAGAGACAGCGAATGGCAGCGATACAACTTCGAGCCAGCAATGACCACATTACCTGAAGGGCCAACTAGCTACTATGGCGCGTAGTGCATCCCGTTAGGGAATCTTATGCACCAAATCGTCGCAGGCTTAGGGCAGTTCAAAGAGGGCTCGGTAATTCACCGGCCCTCATGACGATCTGTGTCAGGGGCGCCAGTACAAGTAGCTGCAGAGAGTGATTCTGAGTGTAATCTAGGGGCCGCTGAAGGCTCTATCTGTCACTAGCCTATATGCGTATAATCTCCGCCTTTGAAAATTTCCTTCACGATCTGACCGAGAGAATTCTACGTCGATGACTGTACGCACTCGTATTGCCCCGTCACCCACTGGTGATCCACACGTAGGCACCGCCTATATTGCACTCTTCAATCTGTGTTTTGCTCGCCAGCACAATGGTCAGTTTATTCTGCGCATTGAAGACACCGACCAAGCCCGTTCGACCACAGAGTCCGAACAGTCAATCTACGACAGCTTGCGTTGGATGGGATTGGATTGGGATGAAGGTCCGGACAAGGGCGGTGATTTTGGTCCTTACCGTCAGAGCGAGCGTCGCGACATTTACGCCAAGTATGCTCAAGAGTTGGTCGACAAAGGCCATGCTTTCCATTGCTACCGCACCCCAGAGGAGTTGGATGAGCTGCGAGCTGCTCGTCGCGAAGCCGGTGGCTTTACCGCGCTGAAACCGAGCGAGTTGAAGTTGTCCGACGCAGAAGTCGCTAAGCGCAAAGAGGCCGGCATGCCGTTTGTGGTGCGAATGAACGTACCCGAAGGAGAGGGGCCTTGCCCAGTCGATGATATGCTGCGCGGCACCATCGAGCTGGATTGGGGTCAGGTGGATGCTCAAATTTTGCTCAAATCTGACGGTATGCCCACTTATCATCTGGCTAACGTGGTGGATGATCATCTGATGGAGATCACCCACGTACTGCGCGGCGAAGAGTGGATCAACTCGGCACCCAAGCATAAGTTGTTGTATGAGTATTTCGGATGGGAGATGCCGCAGTTGTGCCACTTGCCGTTGTTGCGCAATCCCGATAAATCCAAGCTCAGTAAGCGCAAGAATCCCACCTCGATTCTCTACTACCAGAAGATGGGTTATTTACCCGAAGCACTGGTCAACTATCTGGGACGTATGGGCTGGTCTATGCCCGACGAAAGTGAGAAGTTCACCCTGCAGCAGATGATGGACAATTTCGATGTGCAGCGTGTGTCTCTCGGTGGGCCTATCTTCGATGTTGAGAAACTGTCCTGGTTAAATAGCCTCTGGATTCGTGACGATTTGTCTCTCGATCAGCTGGCCGATCGTCTGCAAGAGTGGATGTTTAATCGCGACAATCTCATGGCGGTATTGCCACAAGCCCAAACTCGCATGAATACCCTCAGTGATTTCGCTCCATTGACGGCCTTCCTTGCGTCTGGCCAATTGCCATTAACAGCGGCCAGCTTCGACGAGGTCAAGCTCGATGATGATCAGCTCAAGCAAGTCTTGCAGTTTGCCCTGTGGCGTTTAGAGGCGTTGCGCACTTGGGAGCGAGATGAAATCTTCACCACCTTGAAGACTTTGGCCGGTGAGCTAGATATCAAGCTGAAAGACTTCCTTGCGCCTTTGTTCATCGCGATCGCCGGTACCACAGCCTCTTTCTCCGTTATGGATTCTATGGTGTTGTTAGGCCCAGATATGAGCCGAGCACGTCTGCGTCATGCCTTAAACGTTCGCGTAGGCGAGCTCGGCAAGAAGCAGATGAAGAAGCTGGATAAAGCCTACGCTGCGCTGGGGCAATAGACAAAAGATGCGAGATAACGAGTTGACGAGATTCGAGTAACGGCCAGGCTGTTCTCGCATCTCGCATCTCGCATCTCGCATCTCGCATCTCGCATCTCGCATCTCGCATCTCGCATCTCGCA
>PANW01000086.1 GCA_002707785.1 Cellvibrionaceae bacterium
CCGCTTTCAAACGGGCAACTAATTCGCGGGGAGAAAATGGCTTGGTGATGTAATCATCCGCCCCCACTTCCAAGCCTTGAATCTTGTTGTCTTCTTCACCTTTTGCGGTAAGCATGATGATTGGCACTTGTGCGGTGACGTCGTCTCTTTTTAAGCGGCGAGCCAATTCGATGCCACTGGTACCGGGCAGCATCCAGTCCAGTAGAACCAAATCGGGCTTGCGATCAACAATTAAGCTGTGTGCCTGTTGAGCATCCTTTGCTTCCATGCAGTAGTAATCGGCCATCTCCAAGGCAACACGTAACATGTCGCGGATTGGCGCCTCATCGTCGACTATCAATATCGTTTTCTGGGGCATTGCTCTTGCCTATGCTGATGTTTGATAGTTGCATTAAATAACGTTTTCATGAATCTTTTGTTACAACTATAGTTCACGAACGAGCGCCCTTAACCGCTATTGATCAAGTTTTAGGCCGCCGCAAGAAAATAATCCATGGCGATACCGACAAACACCACGCAACCGACCCAATTGTTGTTAAGAAACGCCTGAAAGCACTCTGGCTTGCTTCTGTTTCTGATCAAGTACTGTTGGTAGACACACAGACCTGCCACAACGATGAGGCTCAAGAAGTACACCACACCCATCTCAAAGCGCTGCCCCACCATAATCAAGGTGACTAGCAGTATCGCCTGCAAGCTTCCGGTAATGACACGATCCTGCTCGGCAAACAAGATAGCGGTGGATTTAACCCCGATTTTCAAGTCGTCGTCGCGATCTACCATGGCATAGAAGGTGTCATAGACCACTGTCCAGATCACCACCGCCGTATAAATAAGCCAAGCATGTGGGTTCACCTCGCCGGTTTGAGCGGCGAAGGCCATGGGAATACTCCAAGAGAAGGCCGCGCCCAAAACCACCTGTGGTAAATGGGTGTAGCGCTTCATAAACGGGTAACAGGCGGCCAGTGCTAGGGCGCCAAACGACAGCATTATGGTTAGGGGGTTAGTAAACAGCACCAAAACAAACGCGGCCACTACCAAACCGGCAAACAAAGTGAGTGCTTCCCGAGGCTGGATAAGCCCTGTTGCAAGAGGGCGATGCTGGGTGCGCTGCACATGCCCATCCACTTTGCGATCGGCAAAGTCATTGATCACGCAGCCAGCGGCACGCATCAAGATCACACCCAAGGTAAAAATAATCAGCAGATCAACTCGAGGAACCCCTTCAGCGGCGAACCACAATCCCCACAAGGTCGGCCACAACAATAACAAAGTGCCAATTGGGCGATCAAATCGCATCAATTGCCAATAATGGGGGAACCGCGCGCGAGCCTGCTGCCAGACACTATCCATAGAACATTCTAACCTTGCACATATCAATTGAGCGCCAGTTTACGTCAGTGTGGATAAAAATTCTGGCAAAAACACTTCAGCCACCAGAATAGGCTTCTGATCGACATAGAAGACTGAACGGCGCCCCCAAAGGTCTTGATCGCGAGTAATTGACGCAGTAAGACGACTATCGTTAGGGGCGAAACGACTGATTTGCAATGGATCACGTTTAAGGTTCGGCTGCTTAAACAGCCATCCACCCAGTGGTTGATTATCGAGTTTGCTCAATTTGCGCAAACTGCCCGTCAAAGAGCTGCGCGGCAGAATACTGCGCGCCCACACCCACGGCTGTCCTCTACCCGATAGTATGACCTCGCGAATAAGCACCTCGGCCCGTGGATTGATATTGAGCGCTTTGGCCTCTGAAAAGTCCGCTCGCCCCCAGTACTGAGCCAACACCGTTACCGCGAACTCGCCCCGACTGTGATGTTGCAGTGCAGCGGTCAGCGATCCAGGGTTTTGCAGCCACGCCAGCAGCGGCGAATGTTGCTGTAGAGTTAACGCTGTGGCGGGAAACCACTGTCGGGCAGTTGTGGGAATATCCGCTTGCAGGTTGTCACGAGGCATAGTTGGTCAATTTCATCAGGTTTTACGCGGCTTGCAGACAATTAGGGCTTTACCCTCGACAAGTCACTTGGTTTAATGCGAAGCGATAATAACAAAAACTGAGTTTTTATAAGGAATTTCCTATGCATAAGAGCGACTTAGTCGATTCGGTAGCCAATATTGCCGATCTACCCAAAGATAAAGCCAACGATGTAGTTTCTGCCATCTTCGAAGAAATCACCAATGCCTTGAGCCGTGAGGATACCGTCAGCTTGGTCGGTTTTGGATCATTTTCTCAGCGCCACCGTGCCGCTCGCACTGGCCGCAGCCCCAAGACCGGTGAAACCATTCAAATTCCGGCCAGCACATCCGTAGGCTTCAAGCCAGGTAAAGCGCTGAAAGACGCCGTCAACTTATCCACGAGATCACACGGCCTGACTAAAAAACGAAAGCTTCGGCTTTCGTTTTTTGTTTGTAGCATTGAAACCACACCCAGACTCATGCAAAGTCTGAAGACTCGTCCATCGCGCCCATTGTCGTTATTCACTAAGGAAAATTATGAGCCTCACTAAACGGATCTTGATCGCCATGGCCGCCGGCCTAGGGGTTGGTATTCTGCTCAATATTGTCATGCAGCAGGGCCTATTGGATGCCACTGTCACCGGATGGTTAGATGAATTTATCGTGGTGGGCGTATTTGATGCGGTAGGGCGTATTTTCGTTGCCTCATTGAAGCTGTTAGTGGTGCCGCTGGTGTTTGTTTCTCTGGTCTGCGGCGCCAGTAGCCTCGGAGGCAATTCACGCATGGGTGCTATGGCGGCTAAAACCCTTGCCCTCTATGTTATGACCACGGCCATCGCGATCAGTATCGCTCTGCTACTGGGCAACCTAGTGCGTCCAGGCGATGGTATCGGTTTAGGCGAGGCCAGCAGCTTCGCCGCCAAAACCGCCCCGTCACTAAAAGACGTGATCGTTAATATCTTCCCCAGTAATCCGATTCAAGCGATGGCCGAAGGCAACATGCTGCAGGTGATTGTGTTTTCCCTACTGATGGGCATCGCCATCGCCCAATCCGGCGAGAGTGGCAGTCGCGTCAAAGTGTGGTTCGAAGATATGAACGATATCGTCATGAAGATGGTCGGCATATTGATGGAGTTAGCGCCCTATGGTGTTTTCTGCCTGCTGGCGAAACTGTTCGCCGGTCTCGGCGCCGGTGCCATTCTGGACTTAAGTCTGTACTTCTCCACCGTGGTGCTGGCGTTACTGCTGCATTGTTTTGGCGTCTACGGAATGATTCTGAAGACCCTCACTCGCATTGATCCTTTGGCTTTTTTCCGCCATTTGCGACCGCTAATGATGTTCGCCTTTTCCACCTCATCCAGCAACGCCACTCTACCCATTACCTTGCGCACCGCCGAAGAGAAACTGGGTGTGGATAACCGCGTGGCCTCTTTTACCGTGCCACTGGGTGCCACCATCAACATGGACGGCACTGCAATCATGCAAGGTGTCGCCACCGCCTTTATCGCTCAAGCGTATCAGGTGGATATTGGCTTAAGCGGCTACCTGATGGTGGTTTTGACCGCGACTCTGGCATCCGTGGGTACCGCCGGTGTTCCCGGCGTCGGCTTGATTACTCTGGCGATGGTGTTACAGCAGGTGAACCTACCCGTGGAGGGTATCGCTCTAATTATCGGTGTGGATCGTTTACTGGATATGATGCGCACCGCGGTCAATGTCAGCGGCGATTCCATGGTCACTTTAACCGTCGCCAAGAGCGAAGGGCTGTGGGATGAAGCGACGTTCAAGGCAACGCCACCACAGGCTGATCGCTAGCATAAAAAACGGGGCATTAAGCCCCGTTTTTTAGTTGTAGATCTTTGCTATTTTTCAACCGCTTAGCTGATTGGCAATATTGTCCAAGTCAGACGAAGAGGCAAGGATTGTCTCCACGGTTTGCTCGGCCTTATCAGGGTCGAGATGGAGCTGACGATAGACACTATCGGGAATTTCTAAACGCGGACCTTGACCAATACCGCGCTGCTGCAGCAAACGTTGAGCAACATAGAGCAGCTTGGCGTATTCGCCGTATTCCATCTCCGAATCGAGGCTACTCTGATGGCGCAAAGCCACCACGACCTCCTCGGGCATATTCCACAACTGCATTAACCAGCTGGACATCTGTTCCCGTGTTACCCCCAAAATATGGAATTCCACCAAATGCGGTGGCGCGTGTCGATTGGCCTCCATGGAGCGGCAAATGTTGGTGAAATGAGGAGGAAACACCTCGGCTAAAATCAACCAACCGAAGTTGTGTAACAGGCCTGACAGGTACGCCATGCCGAAGCCAGGACGTTTTTCTCGCGGAATAGCCGTGACTAGACCTTCTACCGTTGCCGCATTGTAGACCGCTTGCTGCCAATAGGGTGTGGAACCGTTTGGGCCGTCTTTAGGCATCTCCATAGTCTTGCCTAGCGCCAAACCCAAAGCCAGATTCAACACCATATCAAAACCCAATACCCGCACAATGGCATCGTGAATTGATTTAATCTTACCCGGAGCCGAATAATAGGGCGATGACGCCCAACTCACCACTTGCGCCGCTAAGCTGGGATCGGTTTCCACAATATTGGCGAGATCGCTGATATCAGCATTGGGATCTACTCGCAGTTTAATAATACGCTGCGCCGTCTCCGGTAACGGGGGTAATTCAAGGGTTTCCTCAAGACGCTGCTTAATGCGCTTGGAAGTAAAGTTCTTGACCGCTTTGAAAATCTCGTCTTCGTCGCTGCCGGCGGCCTGCAAGCGATTCTCAAGCTCGAGAAGTGGCACGCACACATCGGCGACTTGAGCATCGGCCACCAGTAGACCGAAGTCTTCGCCGCCCACCTCCAACAACTCGTCGGCACCGGAATCTAGCAGTACCTGCTCTTGCTCTAGCAGACGCTTATCCACCAACGTCGGCATACCGCCGAGACGGGGCAGAGCGGGTACCGAGGCCAACTTGTGCTTGTCAAAAAATGACTGTAACTCGCCGTTAGTCGTGGGGCGCATGGTGCGACCCAACAGCTGATTCACCGCATTCATATCGAGCAGACAATTGGCAGGTATCACCACTTGCGTGCGGCCTTGGCCGTCTTGCAAAATCATCGATCGAGCGGCGCCCACAATGCGCAACCGCTGCTCATGAAGTAGCTGAGTAACACCGCTATGTTGTTCGACTTGCTGCGATTCTGAAATCGAATAACTGACATTTTGTTTGTCCAGCAACTGCTTGACACTGGCCGGTACGGGCAAAATAACTCTCCTTCAGAAGATAGTTCGTGTTCTCATAACGATCATTAATCGCATTTGGTCGCACAGTAACGTGATTCTTTGCATAAGTGTAGCTAATGATTGATTCTTACAATGTAGAGTTCTGCGACAAATCTCACACGTTGGCGTAATTTTCAGCGCTGCCGAGCCAACGGCAGATCAATCCCTCAACGACTTCGGGGTGTTTCGAAGCAATATGGGTGGCGACCTCTTTGACCCGCGGTAACAGATGACCGTCTCGCTGCAGGTCTGCGAGACGGAAACTCACCTCACCCGTCTGACGAGTGCCTAGCACCTCACCGGGGCCCCTTAATTGCAGATCTTTCTCGGCAATGACGAAACCATCATTGGTTTCTCGCATCGCAGTAATACGCTCTCGGCCGTGTTGCGACAGAGGAGAGCCATACAACAAGACGCAGTGACTCTCTGCTTCTCCGCGCCCAACTCGTCCACGTAACTGATGCAGTTGCGCCAAACCTAAGCGCTCGGGGTTTTCGATAATCATTAAACTGGCATTGGGTACATCCACCCCCACTTCAATCACAGTGGTAGCCACCAGCAACTGTAATCCACCCTGCTTAAATTCGGACATCTGCACTTCTTTATCGGCAGCTTTGAGACGACCATGAACCAAACCAATGGCTATATCCGGCAATTCGTGACGCAGCTGCTCGGCGACCTCTTCGGCCGCCTTTGCCTCAAGGGCTTCCGACTCTTCAATCAAAGTGCAGACCCAATACGCCTGACGACCGCTTAAGCAGGCTGCGCGCACACGCTCAATCACTTGGCCGCGACGCTCGTTGCTAATAGCAACGGTGGACACCGGGGTTCTTCCCGGCGGCAACTCATCGATAATAGAGCAATCCAAGTCCGCGTAGGCGCTCATGGCCAACGTTCTGGGGATGGGCGTTGCTGTCATAATGAGCTGGTGAGAGCGGGCTTGCTGGCTGGCTTTTTGCCGCAAGGCCAAACGTTGATTGACGCCAAAACGATGTTGTTCATCAATAACGGTCAACCCGAGATCGGCAAAGACCACCTCATCTTGAAACAAAGCGTGGGTGCCAACCACCACCTGAGCCTCGCCACTGGCAATTGCCGCCAGCTGCTCACGCCGTAGCGCAGCTTTTTGTCGACCGCTGAGCCAACCGACTTTTATGCCCAAAGGTTCCAGCCACTGCGTAAAACTGTGTCGGTGTTGCTCTGCTAAAATCTCAGTAGGCGCCATAATCGCCGCCTGAAGACCATTGCCCACGGCCTGCAACGCGGCCAATGCGGCCACCACGGTTTTACCGGAACCCACATCTCCCTGTACCAATCGCAGCATCGGAAAAGGCTGGGACAAATCCGCTGCAATTTCTTCCGCGACACGACTCTGAGCGCCTGTGAGCTCAAATCCTAATTGTTGACGAAACTTGGCCAAGAGCGCAGAGGGTATCGGCAGCGGCTCTGCTCCCGCGGACTGTAGTTTCTGACGCACGCGCAACATGCTTAAGTGATGCGCCAACAGCTCTTCAAAGGCCAAGCGCTGCTGATAGGGATGTGTGCCCTCTAACAACTCATCAATGGGGGCTTCTTTAGGGGGATGATGTAAGTAAGCAACCGCTTCGGCTAACGGGTAGGGGTGATGTTTCCAGGCATCATCGGGTATCAATTCCTGTAGCGAATGATTGTCCATCAACTGCAGGGCTTGTTCGGTCAAACTGCGCAGACGAGCCTGGGTAATGCCTTCAGTGGCAGGATAGACAGGCGTGAGTTTGGACTCCAACGCTAAGGGCTTGTGGCTATCGAGAAAGTCGTATTCAGGGTGATAAATCTCGAGACCGGAGGCGCCACGTCGGGTTTCCCCGAAACAGCGAATTTTGGCTCCCACCGTCAGGCGCTTCTTTTGCGCCGCCGAGAAATGAAAGAAACGCAGAGTCATCAAACCGGTGCCATCTTGTAGGCGACACACCAAACTGCGACGACGACCGAAGGCGACGTCACAAGCGCGAATCTCACCTTCAATCACCACATTGGCCAAGGGCTGCAAGCCGCCAATTGGCGTAATGCGAGTGCGATCCATGTAGCGCAGCGGCAGATGAAAGAGCAAATCCTGAACGCTGTGGATGTGCAATTTGGCCAGCTTGTCGGCCAGCTGCTTACCCACCCCTTTCAGAGCCGTGACGTCCACTTGAGCCAACGATGGCGCCGCGGTTTTATCCATGGTCTTCAATTCATCAATCCCCCAATCACGATCGCCCCCTGCATCTTAGCTATTCGATCAATCGATGCGATTATTCCGGCTTGGAAATCTGACATTGATTGATGGCCTGACGCAAGCGATCAATGGCTTTGTGACGGGGGAAACTGGCACGCCAGGCAAGCGCAACGGTTCGCTGTGGGGCTGGCTGTGCAAAGGGGCGAGTCACCAACACGTCGGGCGCATAGGCCGAGGCCTCTGCTGCCGACAAAGGCAAAATAGTAATACCCAGGCCTGAAGCCACCATATGGCGCAAGGTATCCAGTGAGCTGCCTTCCGCCGCCGTGCGACTGGCGTTATTGTTCTCAAGGCTGGGGCGCAGATTGGGGCAAGCTTTGAGAATCTGATCGCGAAAACAGTGGCCTTCGCCCAGCAACATGACGTCGTGACCATTCAGATCTTCTGGCAAGATAGTGGACTGTGCGGCGAGAGGGTGATCCTTGGTCATCAACACCACAAAAGGCTCATCATAAAGTGCCTGAGTGACGACATCGGGCTCATTGAAGGGCAGTGCCACAATGATTGCGTCCAACTCGCCTTTACGCAGACGCTTGCGCAAGGTGGCGGTGTAGCCTTCCTCAACATAGAGCGGCATGTCCGGCGCGATGTGTTGCAGCTGCGGAATAAAGTGAGGAAACAAAAACGGGCCAATGGTAAAAATCGCGCCAATATTGAGCGGACTACTCAATTGGTCCTTGCCGGCAGACGCCATCTCTTTGATGCGCGCGGTCTGCTCTAACACTTGTTGTGCTTGAGCAATGATTTCGTCACCTAAGGGCGTACTTTGTACTCGACTTTTAGAGCGCTCGAACAGTGCGACGCCCAATTCGTCTTCCAGTTTCTTGACCGCGATACTCAGAGTCGGCTGAGACACGAAACAACGCTCTGCGGCGCGACCAAAATGCTGCTCTTGCGCCAAAGTGACTATGTAGCGTAACTCTGTCAACGTCATGATACTGTCCAACTGCAGGTAGAATTTGATTACTGGCCAGGGTGAATTCATCGAGCAATAGAACAACTGCTTGAAAGCCGAGGCGAGAAACTCTATCACCTTGTATTGCTGTTCATGAGCGTCTCAACGACAATCGACCCTGCCACTGGAAAGCTATTCTGGCATAGAGTTAATATAGACCATAACTATTAATTCTAATAAGTCTGATAAATTTTAGACCACATTAAGAAGTGCCCATTCATGTCCCATATATCTGCAAGCTCAAACTCCACACGTCAAACCGTAGCGGTAATAGGTTGCGGAGATATTGGGCAACGCCTTGCGAGCCTGCTCTCAACCGAGAACCATCATGTGATCGGCATCAGGCGTAGTGCACATACCCACCCCACTATCGAATATCGTCAGGCCGATTGCACCTCTCGCACAGAGTTACGGCAAGTGCTCCCCGAGCAGTCGGACGTCATCGTCGTGACCATGACACCGCCAGAGCGCAGTGACCTCGGCTATCAACAGGCGTATGTTCAGGTTGTGGATAACCTTTTACACATCCTCGAATCTCGCTCTGAAAAACCGAGACTAATACTGTTTGTCTCCAGCACCAGTGTTTATGCACAGAGCCAGGGCGAATGGATTGATGAAGATTCACAAGCGCAACCGACCAGTTTTTCAGGCAAGCGTTTGTTGGAAGCAGAACAGAGGCTTCGCGACAGCGACTTCAATACGACGATTGTGCGTTTTTCGGGTATTTATGGGCCTGGTCGGTATCGATTGATTCAGCAGGTCGAGCGAGGCGAAGACAGCCCCAATGATCCGCCTCTGTTCAGCAATCGTATCCATGTGCAAGACTGCGCGCGGGTTCTCAAGCACCTAATGGCCAAGGCCGCCCCCCAAGCACTCTACCTCGCCAGCGATTGCTCTCCCACTGCGCTGCACGACGTGAAGAGCTGGATTGCAGAAGCGCTAGAGCTTGCGAACGATCGCCAATCTTCGCTCACTCCCTCCGCCTTGAGAGCCAGCAAACGGATTGGTAATCAACGCCTGCTCGATAGTGGTTTTGAATTTCAATACCCCACCTTTCAAAGCGGTTACGAGGAAGTGATTAAGCGCTACCTCGCCGAAAATTCATCCCGTTAGTGGCTAAGATGACGGGTTGTTCTCCCATTTAGGGCTTATTCTTCTATGCATTGTCAGTTGCTCAACAGCATTCACGATATCCCCGCCTGTGACTGGAACCGTCTGTTTGCGACGCCCTCAGACAGTGAAAACAGCCGCGGGGCATTGCCCTATCCCTTTCTGACACACGCTTTTTTAGCGGCACTGGAGGACAGTGGCTGCACTCAAACCGAGACCGGTTGGACCCCTAAGCATCTACTGGTCTTTGATGACGCGACGATGGACAACAGCGGCAACTCTAAACCCATAGCCGCAATGCCCTTGTACCTTAAGCAGCACTCCTATGGCGAATACGTATTTGACTGGGCTTGGGCCGACGCCTACCACCGCAACGGCATCGATTACTATCCCAAACTCTTGTCGGCGGTACCCTTTACACCCGCCACTGGACCACGGCTAGCAATCGACAATCACCTTCAATCCGAGGACAGCCGACAACAGCAGGTTATCCACACGGTGGGTGAATTTCTGGTTGGCTATTGCCGCGAGCATGACTTGAGTGGTTGGCATCAGCTATTTTTGCCGGAACAACAAACCGCGCACTGGCGCGACGCCGACAGCCTCACACGAACCGGGTGTCAATTTCATTGGATCAATCGCGGTTACCAGGGTTTTGATGAATTTCTACAGAGCTTCAATTCACGCAAGCGTAAATCGGTGCGCAAAGAGCGCCGTCAGGTGGCGGAACAAGGTGTCACATTAAGCCGCTTGGTTGGCGAGGAAATTACCAAAGACGATTGGGATCGCTTTTATCACTTCTACCACACCACCTACCTCAAGCGCAGTGGCAACACCGGTTATCTCAATCGGGAATTTTTCGAAGCCATTGGGCGTGATCTTGGCGATCAAATACTGATGGTTAAAGCGGATCTTGACGGCGAAGGTACCGTCGCCTGTGCCCTGTGTTTTTTCGATGACACCCATCTCTATGGCCGCTACTGGGGATGCCGAATAGAGGTGCCGGGGCTGCACTTTGAAGCCTGCTACTATCAAGGCATTGAGTTCGCCATCGAGCGCGGTCTCAAACGATTTGACCCCGGCGCTCAAGGGGAGCACAAAATACAACGGGGTTTTGAGCCCACGCTCACTTATTCACAGCACTGGTTAGCGGATGACAGATTTCATACCGCTGTGGATAACTTTCTCACTCAGGAAACCCCCGGAGTGGAAGCCTATCAGGCCGACTGCAAAACCTATTTACCGTTTAAACAATCCGACAACTAATAAAGGGGGAGGGGGAGAGATGAGGCTCACAAGCCGTCGTTTTTTCGGAAAACTAAACAGCGATTATTGGCCGGCATGGCTCGATCCTCAATCAGCGCTAACCCCTCGGCGTTGGCACTATCTCTCAACGCCTCAAAATCTCGAATGGCCCGATAGGGCGCTTGTGCCTGCAACCAGTCGTTAAAACGCGCATTGCTGTCACTGGTGAATTGTCCGTCGTAGTTGAAAGGGCCATAGATGATCCACACTCCTGACGGCGACAAGCACTCTGCCACCCCACGCACCATGGACTCCACCTGCGGCCAAGACATGATATGAGCGGTATTGGCGGTAAAGACGGCATCGTACTCCTCGATGCTCCAGCGCTCGTCTGCCACATTCAATACAAACGGCGCTAAGAGGTTTTGCCCCGTATAATCACTCATCCAAGCCAAAATACCCGCATGATTTTCTTCTAAATCGCTGGTTTGCCACTGCACCTGCGGTAGATTTTCAGCAAAAAAGACGCCGTGCTGACCAGTCCCAGAACCTATTTCTAGCAGTTTGGCCGGTTCAGTTAAATAATCGCGCAACACTTCAAAAATTGCGGTCTTGTTATTATCGCAGGCTTGCGAGAAAGGCTTTTGCTGCATGACAGGAATCGACTCAAGAGAACAAACGGAGGATAAGTATACGCCAATCGCCGACAGCCCTAGCAACTAGCGAGTTTTGGCGATGAATTTGGAAAGGGCTTCAAATTTCTCTGGATCGTTATCCACAAAACGAATGGTCACCTTGATGATATTGGTATCGACCTTGTTTTCACCCGCGGCGATACTACTGAGATACCCATTCACTCGAGCGATATCGCCAGCATCCGTTTCAATGTCCACCACCGCCTGCTCGAACAAGCCCGGCAGAGGATCACTGCGCTGCATCAGCCCACTCAAAGCCTGCAGCGACACATCGCGAACCACACAAGCGCAGGTGGCATTGGGAAACCGCAACTGAGCTTTGGTCTTGGCCGACTTTTTCTTGGTTGCGGGCTTGCTGGCCGATGCTTTGGCAGTGGGTTTCGATGAGGGCTTAGTTGCTGCTGAATTGCTGCTGGTCGCGCCACCCGTCAAAGCAGCCAAACTCCCCGACGCAGGTTTGATTTGATTGGTGGTGACCTTGGAGGCCTTCGAGGCTCCGCCAGTCAGCACATCCACGGAGGCAAAGCCAACATCTTTGCCGGAGCTCGCCGCTTTAAAGGCATCTTTAGGTGACTTGCCGATTTTGGCCAGTTGTTTAGTCGTCTTCTTTAGCAGCTCATCGGAGGTGAAGGGTTTTGAAATGAAATCAGACACACCGGCCTGAACGGCTTTGACCACGTGATCTTTGTCACCACGACTGGTGACCATGATAAAGGGGGTTTCCTTAAACTCGTACTCTGTACGCACCCACTTAAGAAACTCTTCACCGCTGAGGCCAGGCATCTCCCAGTCGCTAAGGATGACATCCACGCGTTGCTTTTTTAACTGAGCGATAGCGCGATTGCCATCTGTGGCATCGAATACTTCTGCGCCGGGTATGCGATCTCGCAACTGTTTCTTCACCATATCGCGAATGAAGGTTGCGTCGTCAACCACTAAAAATCGAATGCCCATAATACCTCTCTGTGCTGAACAACCCTAAGGGTAGATCATAACAGGCTTTGGCACGTATTTTTTTGATTGCCGGCTAAACAAAACAGGAATGAGTAATCATTATTGAGCGCTCAGTTGTTGGCTGGCACCGAGCCCGATAGGGATCATCAACAACTATCCGATGCGGAAGGAATGCACCATCGATTGTAGCTGCTGGGCCTGCGCAGCCATTTGTGAGCCCGCTTCCGACAACTGTTCAGTTCCCTGCGAGGTGTCGCGTGTAGAATCCTCAATGCTGACGATATTTCGATTGATCTCTTCACACACCTGGGTTTGTTGTTCTGCGGCGCAGGCAATGCCAGTAACCATGGTGTGGAGCTGGTTGATGGCGTGATTCGCAGCCTCCAAACCCGTTACCG
>PANW01000007.1 GCA_002707785.1 Cellvibrionaceae bacterium
ACATAAATGACACCTAGTTAATGGCGGTGAGTGTATCACCTCTAATTAGGTGGCCAAATTCACTATGCCACTACAGTTGCTGGATGCCTATGTTGATTGTGAACCGTTAAGACGCATCTTTCGAAAACTTGATACTTCAATTAAACTGACATCAAAGCTCTTATAACGATTCTCTGCAAGATACTCCAGTATAAACCTGTCCACCAATAAATGGTGGGCAGGATTTTTGTTTGTTCAGCACACAAATCTACTCCCCTTTATTAACGGCAGCTTTTGGCACACAAGAGACTATGAGATTAGATATAGGCCTGCTCCATATGGCTCCCAGATCAGGTCTAAGCTTACACATATAAGGTTCGTCTTTTGGCGATGTTGAGTCTGTTGAAAAGCGTATTTCAGGATAGAAATCAGACAGTGCAGTCTTGTTAAGGACAATCATGGCATCAGCGTTTGCACATATAGTAATTCCAGCTGTGGCGTATGTGGCTTTAAAGAGTAACGTCATTAATTTTCGCCTGTTTATTCTGGCAGCTATTCTATCGATACTTCCTGACGCCGATATAATAGCGTTCAAATTTTCCGTTCCCTACGAGTCTCAATAGGGTCACAGAGGCTTTACTCACTCTCTATTCTTCTCCGGAGTAATCGCGGGTATTTGTGCCATTTTTTGGCATGAGCTTAAATCTCATCCATTTGCGGTCTTTGCTATCTGCTTTATAGCTTGCTTGTCTCATGCATTGTTAGATGGAATGACAAACGGTGGACTTGGTGTCGCACTTTTTTGGCCATATGATAACGACCGCTACTTCTTTCCTTTTAGGCCAATACAAGTATCCCCGATTGGAGTAAAGGCCTTTTTCTCAGAGCGCGGCCTTAAGGTATTATCTTCAGAATTGCTTTGGGTTTTTCTTCCGGGAGTACTTTTGGCGGTTACTGGAACAATTGCAAGACTTCAGTATTTAAAGGCCATTAAGAAGGGCAAGCAAGTTTAGCCGGTAAACAAACACCGACTAGGACAGCCTCCACTCCGCATTTTTTGTGTCTTTGCTATCGCTCCAATAAGTCACAAAAAGTGCTACGTTAAGACTCCCCCTTTGGCGTGATATGAGTCGATAAGGTAAATTTGGAATGGCCTACTAACAAAGACTGCTATGAGGCAATGAAGAAATTTGCGATGCACTACATGGTAGGTGAACAACTTAATAATTGGCTTAATATTATAGAGGTGGCCTCAAAACAAATCGATTTCCACCAAGTAAGGGCTTCTTACATGAAATCAAAGAGTTTACTTTACTATAAGCAATAGGGTCGACATTGATGTTTTAAATCTAGTCGAGGAATTTTGAATATTTAGATTCTCGTCAAAGCACGAACACCTCCATAGCTAGAGAAGAGAGTGCACAAGGCAAGGCAATCGAACGGCCTCGTCGCCTGCTGCCTCTGGCGTAACTGAACGACCCCATATGGACTCTCAAGAATCGCCTATTTTCTACCGTCCGCTTTTGGCATGCAACGGATTGTATGATCACGCCAAAATCTAAATTGCTAAAGTTTCGGGTCGAGCATTATCTGCTATAACCCTATTTGTTGGCCAAAATAAGCACTTCGCTCGGTACACCTCGATCTCGTGTACCGAGACTTTAACTCGGCTTTCTGGCGCTATTCTTGTTTCGGTATGCTGAGTGCAGTAGGAACCTTTTGCGGTAGCGCGTTTTGTCGTTTTCCCGTATTGGCTACACTGTCCCAATTGAGCTGATTGGTCAAATCAGCCATTCCACTGCGTTTAGCCCGAATCTTTTTCGAGTACCGAGTCAACATGGCCATGGTCTTCCACCGTCCACTCAGCATAATTTTTGCAGAATCAATATTTCTCTCGATCATCTCCTGGGCTGCACCGACCCGAGTGGAGTGACCCGAAAAAATCGACGGCTCGAGATCCAACCTTTTAGCTATCCGTTTAAAGCATCGCTGAACTCCACGAGTACTCAGCCGATCGCCCATTCTGTTGTCTGAGTAAATCCCCCGAAAGATCGCCCCTTCTTTATGGTTTGGATTTGAGACCGCTCCCCAGCCCAGTAACAAATTGGTCGTCGTCACCGACAGGTGCAACCATTCACCTTCACCTTCCTGGTCAGTCTTTGACTGCTCCAGATCAATCAGGCCGGAACCATCGGCTTGCAACTCAAAATGACGCCAATCAAACCCAACCAGTTCTGATTGACGACACAATGTTTCAAACCCGATAAAGAGCAGGGTGATATCTTGGCAGTCTCTGGCCACTTCTGGATTGAACAGTTCCAAGGCCAACTCCAGGTGCTCTACGCGCAGGCCTTCAGCTTGTCGAGTACGCTTACTTAATCTTCGCCTTAACTTTTGCAGCCTGGTCTTCACCCGGAAAGATTGCCGGGGGTCATTCAGCTCAAGCATTCCAGCCCATGAGGCCAAACTCGCCACATGTCGATCGATGGTACCGCGCTTACGTCCTAGTGCTTCTAGCTGAATCAGGTAGGCTTCGACAGTCCCATCCAAATAGGGCAGCGGGGTCAGTCGCTCACTCCTACAGAAGTCCACATAGGCAATCATGTCACTGTAATAGGAGATTTCGGTGTTTTCTGACTTTGCGCCCTGTATCTCCATCGAGCGCCTGTCCAGCAGCTGAAATAAGTCAAACTCAATCTGTCCGTCCAGTGCTCTCAACAACCGATCTCGATATTTTGCCAGCTTCATCTCGTGACTGACCTTGCGGGTCGTCACGACTTTTTTCTCTATCTGCGTTACCGGCAAAAAATCGTCGCGTTGACTAACGTTTTTTTTTCCTCGCTGTCGACTGCCGTCATCCACATTGCAAGACTCGACTTCCCCTTGCTCGGTCATTGTTGACGTCTCCCTAGTTTCAATCTTAATTCCTCATCATTTCGCAAACTTCCGCTTCTCAGGTGCTCTTGCACGAGGAGGCAAGGCGATTCCACAATTGAATCATAGAACGCCGAATTAACCGTATGAGGGGAGACAAGTGCCACGAAGGTTTTATAGAAACTGCCTTCGTATCTCTCAGCTACAGCCGAAGAACACCCCTCACCAATTACGAGCGTTGTGATGTTCATCTTAGGGACGCCGAGCTCTAGCAATCTACTCTCAATTGCTACTGCTGAAAGATCTGCATATTGTTCACGGTAGAGGTCGGGCTCAGATCTCGCCGAATATACGACGACTTGGACAGACTCATCACTGGCGACTAAGTCTTCAGCGATCAACTCCAGCGAGAGCCGATCATAGAAACTCTCAATCTGAAGGCTGTTCCGCGGGAATTGATAAAAGCCTTGATACATCTCGCTCCAGCAGGCACCTCTTTTTTCTTTCTTAGAAAGCGCGCGCCCCCCAACCAACACTTGGGTGTCCCCACCCACGCACAACCGATCTCTAATGTCGGCAGACGGGTCATCTTCGCTGAGAAAGCTCATCCGAGATCGACCAATGGCCATGACTGTAGTCTCTGTCTCAAAGTCATCAATCACAGAACTATCCAGCGCAACGTAACTTAAGGAGAACCGATCGATGTTGTTCCTCTTGTCGTATACCCTTAACTGCTCAAAGCTGGAATGCGTCAACGAAACCGTGGATCCTCCACCAAGGTTCATTAGCGTCGCACCCGACGCCTCAATATGCTCAACGAGTACGGAAGAGGCGGCATCTGAGAGCGCCACGAAGTTGTGATGGAACCCATTGGCTAACGAGAGGGCAGCAAGGCTGTGACCCGCTATCTGAAAGTCAGAAGAGTCCCCGTTCGCAAAATGCACGAAGACTGGGTCATTGTGAAAAAAATCGATAACGCTATTCTCAATAGTCATACGATCAAAAATCAGCTTGTACCCACCCAGATTCGTTGCAACAACACCACTCCATTCGCCATCGGTATATGTTGTCCCATCGAGAAAAGATCCCTCCAGATCAAACTCTCTTAACACCATGCTGTATATGTTCAGGTCATTGAGAAATGCGCCGCGCAAGTGAGGCTTGACGGTAATTACCTGTTCGTCAGCTTGATTAAACGCCGTTTCTATCACGCCATGTAAAAGGCCTTCAGTTGAGTGGTCGTTATCTTCTGTTGTATCTTGAGCCTCTTTTGAGGTTTCGTAGCGCTTCACGTATTCCAGAAATGCCTCCTGACGAATACGCACATTATTCAAAGGTACCCGATTACCTTCGTCGTCCACTTGATCCTTGGCATCGTATAACGCCTTAAACAATTCGACTTGACGCTGCTCCAGATAATTTTGTCGACCTTGCTTCAGCTGCTCGGCAATCAAGACGTTTTGAGATTGCATTGCCAAAAACGTTAAAATCCCCACGATCGCCGTACCCCCGACCACGGCCGTGCCCGGTGAAAAGACATTCCAAATGACCGCCTTCAGAGAGGCGCTTCGACGCGCATCGCCTTTGGGCCATCGTTGGCGGGTCAGAAAACTCCAGGCCACAGCAAATATGCGATGGTCTTGTTCGAGCAGTCGCGCCTCGATGTCCACCCAAGCTTCATCATCATGCCCGGCTTCTGCCGGCGGGTCCTTTCTATTACCTTCGCTCTTCGGAGGAGGCAAGGCGGTTGTGTCTTCGGTCATGAGTAAGATCCCTCTAGAGCGCTTGTCGTAGGCGGTCGATTCGCCAAAGCCTTCAAAGTTTCATCCAAGATTGAAATGGTCATTATCACCTTACATATGTCGTATAAGTAACATTATAGGACATAGTATTGCTATTGCAAATGTAATTACACTAACTGTAATTCAAGTAGTATTAAAATTTGTAAAAATGACAATTTTCTGGGCTTTATAGAATCCTAAGAACGACAAAACCATTGTTTAGCAGGTGTAATTACACTACACTTTACAGATTGCACCCAAGGAGTTGCACGATGTCTCAACAACGATTGACGGAAGCCCGCGTACATGAATTGATCGCCACTTACGCCAAGAACAATAGCGGAGCCACCCCCAGTGCGACACGAATCCTTGAGCTCAATGGGCAATTTGGCAGCCTACAATCCGCCACCCGGTACAGAAAAAGCTACCTAGAAAAGCAACCAACAGCCACGCCAGATCCATTCGCCGGCTTCCCGAGTGCTATTGCCGAAGCAGCCAAAGAAATGCAGTCCACACTAAAGGAAGAAGCCCAGCGAGAAATAGAGGCAATCAAGATTGCTGCTGAGGAAGAAGTAAAGGCACTAGAACAACAACTTGAAAGCGTTCAAAACCACCTCATCGAAAAATCAGAAATCGAATCAGATCTCAGATCGCAACTATTGGAGATTTCGAGGGAAAGAGACTCACTGATAGACGAAACGCGATCGATACGAACACAGCTAGATTCTACCTCCAGTGCTCATGCCAATACCCAGAAAGTGCTCGCTGTAGAAAAGGAAAGATCAACTCAACTAACTCAGCAAGTAGAAACACTATCGGACATTGAGACACGCCTCAAATCGAGCTTCACCACTCAAGACAAGCTACTGACTGATCTCTACGCCGCCAGTCAAACCCTAAAAGGCAAGACTGAAGTACTCTCTGACAATCAACACGCCGGCAATCGTGCACTAACCGTTCAGATCGAAAGAATAATCGATAGCCTGAACGATGACCGACAGTCTTTGGCCCGCCTAGTAAAAACTAACAATGAAGTAGCATCCAATGCTGCAAAACATGCTGAACAGTACCAGGGTGAGATAGCCAAACTCCGTGAAACGATTGAGCGGCAACAGCAACAGTTGGAGGTACAGCAGCAAGAGAGCATGCATCTAATGCAAAACGAGACCGCAGAAAAAATCGACACGAGAATCGATCTTATTCAGCACATGACTGAGCAGATTTTAAAAGTTCACGAGCTCCTACCAGCCAACCGCACCAGGACCAAAGACGGACACAAAAACGATTCGGTCGACTAGGGAATCACCATATGTGCTTTCATGATTTAGCGTTCGATACAGTATTTGTGCCCAATCGACTTTGAGAACCCTAAAATGTCAATTCTTACACCGGGCTTAATAGCTCTATTTGAAGCATCAACGGGAAACTCAATTGAGTACTCCATTAAGAAATACGCTGACAACGCTAATAGACAGTCGCCAGCTTCGGTAAACACCATAAACTCCCTAATAAAAGGAGAATCTAAGCCTCACAAAAGAACCATACAAAAGATGTTTGAATTTTCATCTAGCGTTCAACCTGAGTTTAATGAAACCTTGAGAGAAATCATTGCAAACGAACAATGGAATATAGTTGAGCGGGAGATACTCTCTTTACTTGTAAAACACATCTTTTCAGGAGGGGAAGGACTCCCAGACACCAGTTTTCTTTTAGACAGGTTTGATAGATTGATTCGATTCGACGAACTGCTTATCAAATCAGAGTGCCATCAAGAAACAATTATGAACTCTGAGTTTGCTGATCATATTCCAATAGACTCTCCATCCAAGTTCATGCTGAAGGTATGGGCTGGAACATACATGATGTCAGTATTCGATACTCTATACACGAGCATCTATGAACCAACGTTGCGAGAGAGTATCTGTAAATATTATGGAACTATCGGCAGAATACTTCGACCTCGATCGATGAAAATTACACACTCCAAAGCCCTAAACTCTGCTGCCTGGCAGGCCACCACTGAAGACATGCACCATTACTCCAAACACAATACTCTAGAAGGAGCACTAGCACTCGATAGGAACAACTCTGAACCCCCAAAAGTAGCTAGACGACTTCTTAGGGGAAATCACTATTTGGCCGCTCAAACCTTCACTCAAACTGTCAAGAACCTTTTCGAAATTGATATCCACCGCGACACATCTGAAATCATGCATCTTATCGCGAATGCATTTGCTCGCGGCACTACTGATTTTACTAGCGGAGAGCACAATGACTGCAGGGTGATCTTCGCCATATACCCGCGCCTGCTGTCACAAAGCAAACGAGACCACCAAGAATGGCAGTCTCGCGCGCTCCAACGAAGTTAGGGTTTCCTGTTCCCGTTCATTTGTGCTCCACGATTGCCCTGCACTTTTGCATGAGCCTGATTGCTCCCGGATGTGCCGCGGTTAGCGTTGGCTTGATTCGATTTGTGGTTTGACTGCGAACGTGTTGGTGAACTCAATTTCTTGGCCATTATGTGATTCCTATAAAGTGAATGTAGTCCGTCTTAGTAACGGTGGAATCATTTTGCCTCTTAGCGGTTCAGGTGTATTGGGGTCAGTTATTCAGAAACCGCGGAAACCCTAGCCTCCCAATATCTCGACCCAACCCAGCCTCAGAAACTCCTTTAAAATCAATAGGATACAGATATTTCGGACTATGCTTTGAACTGAGTATTATTATAATGCTATTATATTATCATTTCCAATGGACGAAATTGCCATCTGCAGAGCAGGTAGCGAGGACTCAAAAGAAACTTGAGGAGAGGTTACGAATGAAATTTATCTACGGCCTATGCTTAGCGCTATGCATAGCATCCGCTCAAGCGTCATCGCTTATGGGTGGAACTGCACCTTCACTTGGCTCTGGAGACGTAAATCAAACAGCGTCGAGCGAACCTACTGGCCCTGCTTATCTTGTCCTGTCTGAAGGGGGAAATAAAAGCTCTCTCGTCGCTGACGTTAAAGCAAACGACCTAGCTTATATAACCTCGCGTCACTGCAAATACGGTTCATAGCAATGTTGGGAGCTTTTATAGTCGATCAGTATTGAACTACGATTTGGACCAAACACAGAGTCATCTATGTTCCCAAGCATGCATGCTATCGATGAATGAGATTGCGTTGCTAGGAAACCTTCAGGGTTTTCGACTACATTGTATTTCTTCCTGAACACTGCTTGAGTGAGAGGTTCGATTTCAATCCCACGTCGAGCCTGAATGGTGGTTCTATTTGGCAGTTGTGCCATGAGCTTTTCAGCAACTATCTCATGGGCGTTCTTGAATGAGTCCCCTGGTGCATCGAAGAAGGCGCCATATGAATGCCTCAATATGGTTCCTGACTCGGATCCTCCAAATCCAGCCAACCTTCTACTATGCCAATCAGCATCGAGCTCAAGATCTTTCAACCGCTTCACAAACCGAGCTATTCGGCTATCCGTTAGGTGTTCGATCTGTGGTAGATCATAAATAATCTTTTCAGCTGATCGTGACATGCCACTCTCCTGTTTAAATGGCAACCATTTATATACATAACAATACACTACTGTGATTATTCAGACAAACAACGAACAAAAAAAAGCACCCTTGAAAGGGTGCTTTTGGGGGCTATAAGAAGCCTTAAAGCTCGATTTTAGCGTCCAGATCCATCCAAGGTGATATCTTGGAAGGCTTTATGTATGCGCTTGCGACTGAAATCTTGCCGGCTGGCGTTTGAACCTGGTAAACAATGAGGTCTAGGTGTGGAAAGTTCTCTGCTGATCGAAGAACGTCTATATAGTGAGGAACCGAGGTCGGGGTAGTAGGAAAGCGCTCATCGACCTTAGATCTAGCCGCGGCTCCACATTTCCTCCATTCTGCCTGAATGTACTTTGCAAGATCTGCTCTCAATCGAAGCGTGTTAAGCACATTGGACTCATGTATCAGTACTCCCCCGTCTTTCAATCCATTGTACTTAGTGGCATTAAGCTCAACGTCAATCTCTACACCAACTGGGCAAAGCGTCTGATCCCTTTCGAGATTTAGCTCTTTCGACAGGTAGGGCATTAATGTTGAGTTACTCCTTACTCCGAAAACGCCCGTAAAAACGGCATTGACCGGTGATTCCATTCCGATCAGTGACAGCACTGATCTTGGTAGTTGATAACTAGTATCATTAGAATCGTCGCTAGAAACCACGACATAGCTGAGTAGGGTTTGCATAGTTAAAGGCTTTATTTTTAAAGTATCATTATAGTACTAGTATACAGCAATAGATGAATTCACCCCATACGTAATTTCGACTAATAGTACTACATTAGTCGAAACTGCTGGCCACTCCGATTATTGCTTTCCCATGTCTTAAATCACTATAATAGTATTCTAATAGTTAAAAATACACACAAGGTTAAGTATGCCAAAGGCAATCGATGGAAAAATGCTCAACATTCTCAAGGGCATGCTAGGAACGAGAACTTCATCTTTATTATGGTTATTCGGATGGGGCTCTCCTCAGTGGACTCAAGCGACCAAGAGAGGGCCCGGTGAGTTTGCTGGGCAGCATTCTCTTATGATTCGACTCTTAATGGATCGCCCAGATCTTTCCCCTATTCCAGAACCCCCGTCTAGCAGAGATGTGTACGAGCTTCTATCAACTTATGATCCAACGCTTACTCCGAGGGAATTTCCCGTCTTACTTGGGCTACAACCAGGCTCAAAGGACCGGATGCTGGATGATGAAGCCACTAAAACCGCAGTTGTAAATCACTACCTATTAATTATTAAGCAAGAAATGGAAAGGCTGGAAACACCCGCGAAAAAAAGGGAATTCGTTGCCTACCTCAGATCAATTGCGGAAGAGGAAGCTGAATCTAGAGGTCTAGACAAAAAGAGCTTTTGGAAAGAAGGCGGCTGGAGATCTAGCATTAAAAAATAACAAATCCCATACCTTCACGGCATTAAATCTCTTGCTTTTTTGACGCTTAAATAGCCAGAGGGGTCTGCGTGGGTCTCTGTCATCTGCAACGCAATATTTAGGTAATGGTCTGATCGATTGTCTTCCGTGATCCGCTCAACAATGCCTCGAGGCAAGAGCTCGAAGAAATCGGTTCCTATAATCAAGCTCGTTTCAGAGTCTGACGTGTTAATAGTCAAATTTTGAATCGGGCCTCTAGCTTCATAGACAGCTGAATTCAAAGCACTGCATCCTGTGTTACTTGAAAGGTAAGTACTTGATCATGCGCTGTATCATGAATTTTAAAACTGTCTTGCATCAGTAACTCATCCATAAGTTCATCCGACATATCTGGTAAAATTATATCTACTAGGTCAGCACCATTCGACGCATCGCTGTAGTGAATAAACAAGCTTTGTCCAAAGCTGTCTGCCTCTGAAACTCTGCCAAAGGTGTAGTCGACATTCAGACTATCATCTCGCACTGGCAAGGCATCTGCAACAACTAGTCCTGTTGGTTCATTGAATTCCCGGCGAACCAAATAACTGACTATTTTCATATCTTTCTCTGTATAAAATCAAATCCATATCGATTGGCCGGCAAGGATACTACCTGTGTCGCATTACTGACAATAATATTATGTTATGAAAAACATGAATGTCTGTTTGGCGCATTATACAACACTGAAAAAAGCATTCGATTTATCGCCGAGCTTATACGACTGATCACTCCCAAATGCCCCTCTCAGGCCCAACTACCACTGAGTTAATCAGTCGTTGTTTAAAATTGCCGCATAATTAATAAAGTTGGCTTAACTATTTTCGCGGACCAATTCTTCTACTAAATCTTCTAGTAAGTGCCCAGTAGTCGTTTTGTACAAGCCCTCCTCCACTAGTTCTTCCCTGCGTTTTATTTCGCCTTTAACTGTTCCTGAAGGAAATTTTCTCGCAAATAAGCTCCTCGCTTCTTTGGTGCTACGACATCTTTTGTATAGCTCTGATCTTACAAATCTATCCGCTGCTTCCGTGGCAATTGCGCACAACATTAGCGGTCCTTCCGTGTTAAAAAGGTGAAGATGCTGCACTCCTCCTTTCTTGGTTTTAAAATAAAACAATGCTGGAGCTCCCTCCCCCGGTATCGGCCCCCTCAATCCATCAATTATTCTCTTCTGTGTAGTTGATAACCCATAGTGCGCAGCTAAATTCTCTGTTGCTTCTTTTGAGCCAGTGCCACAAAACACCATTGTTGTTGATTGATTTTGAATTTTCTTACTAAAATCGTCGAATTCTTGACTCCCCTGCATAACATCTACAAAGAACTTCCGGCCTTCCACAATCATTTGATCTGTCTGCGCTTCAGCTGCACTAACACCTTTGATACGGTGTCTTTCATCAACAAAAAACCGTTTTTTCAGCGTGCTGAGTCTTTTTAATCGTGTTCTATGGTAATCCTGATACTTTTCATGAAAGAAAGGAAGATCATCGAGATCCATAAAAAAATCAGAGCTCAGAACTCTCATCGCAACTAAAAATATTGTGGCAGAGCGTGCCTTTTGTTGCTCTGTAAGAGCACCACCTGAAGGAATCATTTTCGCTAAATCCAACATCAGGATTTCTGAATCTGATATATCAAACCTCGTCACACTTCGTAGAAACGGTAGGGAATCAATAGTTTCCCGTACAGATCTGGAAAAGAGTTCTGTAACAGGATGGCCATCAATGTGTTCACCATATTCAGATACAACATTTGGCGACCTCGCAATTCCAACGATGTCTTCTAATATTGGCACTGCATAGCGCTGCGCCACACCACTCATATGAATGTCACCAGCATCAAATAAAAGGTCTACAACTGCCCACCAAGTAGTCTTACTGTCTTCGACGCTTAGGCCTAGGCGATCCAGAGATAAATCGACTTCAACTGAGGTTCCTTTACTGTAGAGTTTTGCACCAACATTAAAGTTTTCATCTGTGTATCGCTTATAAGCTTCAGAAACACAGAGATTACAGAGCCCTTCAAGACTAGGGTATCCTTTCATACTGTTCGCTACAGATTGAAGAAAATTACCTAAGAAGAGCTCTTGGTTGGGTAGTGGCATTCGTGAACCACGCGGAGTGTCAAAAACGTTTGTAGAAAACTCCTCCTTATTTTCCATTCGTATGTACCGCGCGCGGTGACGCTGATCCTGAGGTAAGCCGGAGCGAGCGATGTCCACAATACCGCTACCGGAATACCCAAAATCGATGCCTCTAAGATATGGAATATCTGAAGAATCAGAAGATTGGAGTACGAAGGCTAAGTTTAGTGCATTCATCTGTGACGATTTCGCAGAACCCATTGGCCCCATTACGAGGGTTATCCAGGCGCTCTGTTCTGAGCTAAATTGCTCATACGAGATTGGGATCCCATCTTTCGTCCGATATAACATTGCTCCCTTGTCCCAAGGCGTTCTAACTCTTGAGATTGGGATCATCTTCACTACGTCAGATAGAGGTGCTGGAGTTATAGAGGTTACATGGGAACGAACGAGCCCAGGTATTGTACTCAAGACCGCCTCGGTGGGGTCGGGAGTAGTCCCAGCAGCATGAGTTGAGCCCCAATCAGTGCAAGATGCTATGAGCTTGTTGACCCTTGATTCAATCGTAGCAGTGTTATAAGTGAGCTGGTTGGTTTCAATATCAATTTTCTGCTCTAGTGGCGCCCAAGTAGTCGCTACAATCGATAGACCCACTACGGCCCCTCCGTCTTCTTGATACTGCTCGAGCTGATCCCTTGCTTTCTTTATTTGTCGGTTGTTCGATGAAACCCATGAAAATGCGTCAGTAATGAGATTATTGACATAGTCTGCAGAGAGCTCATCTGGTGTAAGCGTAAACGCAATTCTGAATGGGGTTCCAGACATAGTATGCAGTAATTGCTCGAAATCAGTAGGCGAGTAAGCATGACGAATGACATGTACAGGTGCATACATTCGCATACCAGTAATAACATAGTTTGTAGTGGCATAGTGAATTTGGCCACCTAATTAGAGGTGATACACTCACCGCCATTAACTAGGTGTCATTTATGTCCAAAAGAACCAGACCAACATATTCCCCAGAGTTTAGGCTCGAAGTAGCTCAGGAGGTTGTCGATCAAGGTCGCAGCATCCGCGATGTTTCCGAGAGCCTTGGCTTGGGTAAGTCAACTGTCGACAAGTGGGCTAGGCAACTTAAGCAAGAGCGTGGAGGCACACTGTCTAGCGCTACGCCTCTCACATCTGATCAGCTAAAAATTCGGGAGCTTGAGCGTAAGATAAAACTACTTGAAGGGGATAATGAGATCTTAAAAAAGGCTTCAGCTCTCTTGATGCAGGACTCAATCAAAGGTTTTCGCTGATCAGCGAACAGCAAGAGAGCTGGACGGTATCACGCTTGTGTCGAGTGCTGGAGATTAATCGCAGCAGCTATCGATATTGGCGTGAGCATCCTAAAAAAACACCACCAGAGCGCCTTAAGCTAATTGCTGAACTCAAACGCTGGTTTGGCCTGAGCAACGGCTCAGCCGGTGAGCGCACTCTCGTTACGTTGCTGGGTACCTCTGGTTTTAAGGTCAGTCGCTGGTTGGTCAATAAGCTGATGAAGCAAGAAGGGCTGGTGAGTCGACAATTACCGCAGCATAAATATGCAGCGGCGGAAAAGGAGCATCTATCCATACCCAATATATTGGGCCGAAAATTCAACCCAGAAAAACCAAATCAAGTTTGGTGCGGTGATGTAACCTATGTCTGGACTGGGTCTCGCTGGCTGTACCTTGCGGTTGTCATAGATCTTTTTTCCCGGCGTGTCGTGGGCTTTGCTACATCAAACAGCCCAAGTAGTGAGGTGACGAAGAAGGCATTAAGGATGGCTTATGAAAGCCGAGGAAAACCCAAGGGTTTGCTGTTCCATAGCGATCAAGGCTGTCACTACACCAGTAAAACCTATCGACAATTACTATGGCGTAGCGGGATACGACAAAGCCTTAGCCGCCGAGGAAATTGCTGGGACAATGCGCCCACCGAGCGATTTTTTAGGAGCTTTAAAACCGAGTGGATGCCAAGATCGGGCTACTTCTCATTTGCGGCTGGCGTCAGCGCGATCACGCAATACATTACTGGCTATTACAATCGCTACCGGCCGCATAAGCATAACGGCGGGCTATCACCATTAGCCGCTGAAGCAGAACACAAGAAAACTTATAACGGGTTGGCCAGTTTTAGTTGACCACTACA
>PANW01000002.1 GCA_002707785.1 Cellvibrionaceae bacterium
TAACCTTGCCCTTTGGCTAACCTTCGGCTCTGCGAATACCTGGTAAGAGGACTTTCACCTCTCTAGTTAAATGCCATGCCTCACACACACGCTTTAAGCAGGGGCGCAGCTTGCTGCGTCCCGGCGCGAAGCGCCCTTGCTGCCTTAACTTGTTAAAGGATTTAGTCATCCCTAATTCTAATTCCGAATTCACCTTCAAGCTCCTTTCTCTTATTCTCGAAGTATTTCGACTTTAGCTTTCTATTTGCAGGAATCGAAGAGAGCTTTACTCCCTTAGTTCTTTTGAATCGCACAAGAACTTTACCAAATTGAGTATCTGGAAACCCATACTTCTCGATTTCTCTTCTATGCTCCACAGTGAATTCGAAAAGATCATTCGCGTCGTGATTCACAAGACTAACTACGCTCTTAAAAACGTGAAAGACTAGCCATTTCGCCGACGCAAGTAACCCTTTTCGATCGGAGTGAATCGTAGCGTAGTACGTCGAAAGATGATTCAGTAAGAACTTTGTTGCCCTACTTATCTCAACGTCCAAAACCCCGTCTTTTTGCAGGGTAACAAATAGTTGCTCCTTGTCCATACTTACCCTTTAACAGCTAATTATATGGAAAAACGTCCCTTTAATTCATTTGGGGCGCAATCTCATTATCTCGGCATCAAATTCATCTGTGCCGAAAAACTCCAATAAAATCATTGAACTAGAAGACGTGAAAATAGAGGCTTAAGGCAAAACGAGCCAATCCCATGTGCTCTGCGGTTCAATCCATAACTAAACATACTATCGCCCAACCTATAAAAATCAACGACTTACAAAAAATATTACCTTGTACAGGCGACGTTTTTCCCCTGAACACGGATATTCGGTGTACAGGCGACGAGAATTTGCGCAAAAATCGAACAAAAAACTATGGCTACCGTCATTTGAGGATGCACACTAGCGGTCGAATTGATCGATCGAATTAGCGGGGAGCGGTGTCATTATCCCGCTCGGCAGGCAGTCGAGATTCTATATCGACATGGGGGTCAGTTGCTGGAGCGTTTTTCGACTTGCTTCATAAGGATATGGCTTAATCGAATTCCCACCACCAATACTCCAACAACGTCCTGTTGATCGTGTACGGGGACGGCTAGCTGAACGATGTTACTCTCACTACTTTCATCAAACGTCATTGCGCTCACGTAGCTGGGCCAGCCGTCTTCCACAATAGCACTCCACTTTTCTTCGTCTCCTTGCCAGTAATCACTGGTTACCGGATACGCGGCAACTAGTGCACCTCGGTCATCGGCGATAAAAACTTCGGTGTAGTAGCTTTTGGTGTTTTTGAAAGTTTCCACAAACTGTCCGATATCACTTGTTTTCAAACTTTCTTTGAGTTCTGTTAGGTGACCGCTTTTTTGCCACAAACGATCGCGCCGTAGAATTTCCTCGAACGCGAGTTTTATATTGTTGTGCTGCACTACCGAGGAGACGACCACCTCGTCGCGAGCAATGACTTTGATAGATTCAATTTCGTCTTTCAAAACCGTTTTAACGGTTTCCTGATCCCAGCGAACTTCCGCGCTGAACACCCCAACAGAAAGAAAAATGCAGAGTAGCGCGATACTGAAAAGCTTACAGAAAGCTCTGGAAAACAACCCCAAGGGCATGACAACACCTTTAACGATATTTTGTACTTGCTATCACCTTAGTGCACAACAGGATTGCAAGCAACGTTTTGTCAGATAGCTTACATTTCCAAGTTTATCGCGACGAGTTCGCCACACTTTGACACTTAACGTCACGGCCATCTTTTCATTTGATCCTAACCGGTGGCGATTAACTCTGAGACCTTCTGCGGTCTTGGGTATCCAGTGTCGATGGCTCTGAGGCATAAAAAAGCCCGGGCTCTGCCCACTGCTGTCCCACAGTTTGACAGTCATAAGACCAACCTCATCTGAGGTTGGTCTTTTTGATTGGGTGGCGGCTTCGGATTGAAGATCTCCTTCAGGGCTTTTCTCTCAAATAGATTCAGTTGTAACACCCTCAGCATCCTCTGAACCGTCCAGCCTTCCTTCGCGCTGTAACGGGCAAATGCCACCAACAAGTACACGATCAACGCAATCCATATCTGTGTCAGTACTGCATTCTTTGAGGTGCCGACAAAGGCTTTGATTTTGAGATTTTGTTTGATGGCTTTGAAGAACAGCTCCACCTTCCAGCGATCCTTGTAGATCGCTGCAATCGTGCTTGCTGAGAGCCTAAAATTGTTGGTCAAAAACTGATAGCGGCGGCCTGTTTCAGCATCGCGGTAGCCGACTCTGCGTAGCTTGGGCGCTCCACGCTTAATGGCATGAGCACTGCTCAACTTAATGATTTGGTCGCTAGTAATACCCGAGTCCTTATCAAAGGGTTTGCGTTCCAGCACACGGTAAACCGCTTTGGCTCGAAGCCGGGTAACAAAGCTAACTCCTTGTTTTGTAAGGCTACCAAACCATTGGTAATCAACATATCCCTTATCGAAGGCGACCACACTGCCGCTTGGAAAAGTAAATTTCCGGCCCTCAACCATATCGTTTTCGTTGCCGTCACTGAGCGCAACAAACTCTGGAATATCCGTTGCGTGATTCAGACCGACGCTGAGCTTTACATTGGCAGCATCATCTCGGTGAGCGGCCCACGGAAAGCGTTTGAGCGATAAATCGAGTGCACTGGCATCAAGGGAATAAAGAGGGTTTTTAAAGCGGAACTTATGTTTTCCCGGTTGAGATTTACAGCGGGCCAGCAGCTTGTAGAACAACGCCTCATAAAGATCAGCGGGTTGCTTCTCGTTCAATCTGGCTAGCGTCGTGCGGGCAATAGGCTTGGCACCAAGGTGGTAAAGTTTATGTTGCTGGGCCTCTAGGTTTGACTGGATATCACGTAGACTCTGACGCCCTGATAACTGCGACATGGCCATGCCGATAAACTGATCCCAGCGCGTGGCAGAGCGTAGCTTTTGACCGCTATGATGCTGCTTGGCTAACCCTTCAAATTCATGTCTCGAAAGTGGTTTTAGGAGCTGCTGAAAGGCGGTGTTATGATGTGACAAAGCCTGAATCCCTTGTTGTTCAATAGTTTCTTCGCAGATCCATTGTAACAACAGAGATTCAGGCTTTCTTATTTATCACAAACTGTGGGACAGCAGTGAGCCTCTGGCTCCCTTTTTTTGTTCGCTGTCATTACTCTATTACCAATTCAGCCGTGCCCGTGAGCACCGACTGAATCAACAACAGCGAAATCTCTCAGGCAATTTTTATTAATATGTACTTTTTAGCTCCGCACTACACTCGATAGATGATTGCACATAGACAATATCTCGAAAGAACAACCATTGGTGAGAGCCCTCCTCGCATATACTATAGCCATGCTCTTCCAGATACCTATCAGCGGCGAAATGAGCTACATGTGGAAATAGGAACGCCAAGATCACCCCAGATATTGCTACGCGCGAAAAAAAGGTACTTCGCTTATTCGATAGCGGACGCCTCAGCCAGTACTCCCTAATGATCATATACGAGAGAGCTAGTAGGCCAACTCCCACACCGAGCATATAGTAAGATCCTTTGTCGAATGTGATAACCGGAGATGATCCATTGCTAAATAGTGTAAACACCCGATAGATAAACCATACTAGCGCGCCAGCACCCAGTAAAAACAGGAACAGAGGCGTACCGAAGCGGTCTAATGATGAGGGTACATCTCCTTTTGTCATGCTATCTGGCTCCCTGAATTGGGGATAGATATTCACGCAGTGTCTTCCTAACCCAGATAACCGCAATTTCCCGGGCCGATTCCACAGCAAAATCAATCACCCCATCAACTACTTCTCCTGCAGCGCTTAGGGCCCGCCTCCTCTTGTGAGCAATATAATTCACTACATCATTACCTAACTCATCTAGCCCCTCGATCACTCGATTTGTAATTCCTAGGCGGTTGTCGGTATATTCAAGAAGCATCGATGCTCCTAATCCCACTAGCACAACAGCCACAATTGGTCCCACTGCAAATGTTGCGACTACTGTAGATGAGGCAATTAAGATAGCTGCCCCAGTTGCCATACCGACTTTGACGACGTCAGTAGCCAAGGTTCCGATCAACTGGCTCAGCGTAGCTCGATCAGTTAAAAAATAGTCAGCAACTCTGTATGTAGACAGGAGTACGACGGTAAGAATTCCACCTTGCTTTGCCGCTGCTACCGCCCCAGATCTTCCCAGTCCCATTGAAATTACTTTGGGGTTTTTGATCCCATACTTAGTTCCAGTAAGTATCGCTCTCATACCTGCGTGACCTTTTAGAACAATGTGAGGCTTGCCACCATAACTTTTGATATACGCCCTTGCACCAACACCGCCTAAGTCACCCATCAATTTAGCCATAGTTACTGCATCATCAGCGGAAGCATAGTAACTTGCACCTACCCCCATATTTCCTTTGATTTTCTGCCAAGCTTCTTGAACGCTAGACTTTTGTCCTTTGGGGGAAGATTGAATAATGGCATCCATTTCCTCAAACGAAACCACATAGACTTCGTGAGCGTTTGATTGGATTTTTTGCTGCAGTCCTTTCTTTTCTTTTTCGGTAAGCATCCTGCTTAACTCCACTAATTGAAATGAGATTTACACCACATTTTGCTGGTTTAATCGTAACGAAAGCAGCGCAAACGCGCAGTGATGTAGAACATGTTTTTTCAAAAAGGGGGTCCCAACTTATTCCACATCCACTTTTAACTCTATCGCACCAACTCAAATCCGCTCAAAGAACCAAATAGAATCAAACTATAACCAGAATTAGAGAGTTAAAGGGAACAGAGAAGATAGCAACAACAACTCCGATTGCGAACAGAATTTAATCCCTCCGTCCCCATTTATCAGTCTTCTTGATCAACGCTTGTCAGACAGAGCGCCAACAGCAAGGTTGCCAGCACGCCCGACCCTCCAGCAACGGGAGACGGCAAAAAGGCATCGCGCCCAAACATGATCAACACCGCATTAGCCAACACCGCGACAATACCGACCAGCGCCGTCAAACCACCCAATGCTTTGCTCCCGCCCTTCATTTTGGCGATTCCGAAAATGAGTGCGGCAAAGCCCAACAACAGCTTGGCCGCGTAATAGATCATAAAGGACAAGGCCACGACGGCTCCGGCCGCAGGCTCAAGCGCTTCGAGCTGACCAGCGGCTTCGCGAAACGGTCCAAACAGAGTGAGCCCAATGCTAACCTGAACCACATTCAATACCGCACTGAACGCAATTGCAGACCAGCCCACTTGGTAGTACTTAGACTGCACCAAGGCGGCTCCCGCGAACACCACCAGAACGGTGAAGAGCAAGCCTTCCAGCCCCCACAAGAGTTGCCGCGGCACGCTCATCTCTGCAATGTAGAGAACCGTGTAAAGTGCCTGTGTCGCCACCAGCGCTAACAATAAATACGATGTGGTTTGCACTGTTTGTTGATTGGTAAATTTCATTAACCTATGCCTCAATTGAAGGGATCAGAGCCCTTTTAGGATTCACTTCTATTATTATTTTACTCATGCAGCAGTGCCCGCGACGTGCAATGACACAGTAAGAGCATGCGCTTACAACGACCTGACCATCTCGTCATCACAGCCAATAACACTACTCCGACAGACCTTCATTCATATCCAATCCACCCAGGAAATTCTCTCTAGGCGTATAGTTAATCCAGTCTACCTGTTTGATGATCTTAGAGTCGTCATCCAGTTCATGAATCATCACGAACCGCCAGGGCCCAAGTGTTTGATCATTAAAACGAAAGCGATGAAAGTAGCCTTCGGTCACTACTGTTTGGGCTTCTAACGTTTGCCGGGTTATCGTAAGAATATCTTTCCCATCCAGCAGTTCGAACTGACCTCGATTCCAGTCGAAGAACGCTTTGACTTCACTTTTACCCGCGAGTTCATTCCCGTAGACAATATCTTGCACAACCACATCATCTGCGTAGAAATCCATAAAACCATTAAAGTCGCTGCGCTGCCTATAGGTCTCGAAATAACTCTGCATGGTAAGTGACGTAACCTTGCTCGAATCGTTCAAAGACGAACAACCGAGCAAAGCTAATACACCAATCCCAATTAACAATGTTCGCATAGCAATTCCCAGAAAGAATGATGTGAAAAGAATGACTTCAGGCAATATGTCACTTCACCAAAAACACCATGCTTGGCTAGTAATCAGGGCTTATTCACTGAGTGCACGAAGTCTCGTTTGATCCAAGTATTTTTCATAGCCAGAAATGGTCTGTAAGACCTTATGATCCGCCATCAGTTCTTGCATGGCGACCTGCCCAACTAAACCAAAAGCCTGCTCAAAGGCTACACTGCCACCTTCCTGAAGTGCATTTTTCGACTTCTGCGGGCAATCATCCGCCATCAAACGCGTGACGAGATTACCCACAAACTCATCACTTTGTTGCTGATTGGCTTCGGAAACTTTTGAGTAAGATGAAATCTCCGGATGGGCGGCGATTGCAAAGAATATCCACTTAGCCAGATTTTTACGTTCTTTACCCGTGAGTGAATCAGTCAGACAAACGCCCAATTCTTGAGCCGCTGGACCGGCTTGAACCTGCCAAGACAGAGCTGCACAAACAACAACGACAATGAGTAAAAGGAATTTTTTCATAATTGGCTTTAAACCTATAGATTACGATTGAGAGGAGAGAGCTACTGCTGCCAGTAACGATAGTTTTATTTGTCTGGAGAGCAGCGGATGACAACCGTATTCGCCATTTTATCCCCAAGTCTTTGTCGCTTTTTTCCGAGAATCAAAACCGCATCCAACGCACCCAGAACCGGCGTTAACACATTGCGCGCAAAGGATTGCAGCAACGAACAAGACTCGCCGGTAGTTTTTGACACCACACGAATACCCAGCGGTATCTTTCCCAAACTTTGCCCGTTCGGCAACGCATCAGAAAAAACGAAATACGAGAAAGGGATGGCAATGATGATCAGATCGACTAAATCGCCATCCAGCCCCCATAAACGCGTCAAGTAGATGCCGAGCCCGAATAGCAATACCGACACCAAGCCATCGATAAATTGTCCTTGGTATCGCTTCCCTGGATGAGCCAAAGAGAGATCCTCTCTATTAATATCCATATTCCTTTCCATTTAGAACGTCCTTTGTAAAAAAGGCTCAACATTAACAGTATTGGGCTTCTTCGTTATTGGCAATACTCAAACTGACTTTCCTTTTCTCTGGTGAGATGAAACCAGGAACAATTGTTGGGGAAAATACGGCATCTATCCTTGAACACTTAGCGCTTCAAGCAGTGGCGCGTGTTAGCGCATCCAGCCACAAAGTGGCGTTGCTGCCTTGACTTGTTAATGGGTCGGTCACTCAAAGTACGCATATGAAACTAGCCCCATGAATTCCGGTAGAAGATAAATTGCAATAAACCCGATATATGTCACTAGACCTTCATGCCCCCGAGTTCTTACGAGATAGTACAAGAGCAAAAAGGGTAGAAAGAGATAAAGGAATAGGCCAAAGTCGAAGGGCCTCTCGAAATCGCTGGACTTCCTATCATAAAGTACCCAAGTTCCCACAAGAATCACATTTAAAAACGCCCAAAGGCCCCACGTTTTCTCCGACAGCTCCTCTCCTTCCAAATTCATTTGAAATTCGACAAAGGACATTCCGACACTCATTAAAAGAAGAGCAACAATAATTAGAAGTGGCAATTTTTTCATATAGGCCTATCAACGCCGCGCTCACCCGCGCCCAAAGTGGAGTGGCATTTGTGTTAAAGTGTAGCGAAGCGAAACACACAAAAGGCGCGGAGCTTTGGGCGTCGGCGTGCAGTGCTTTGTTATTTATTTTTCAGGCTAACATTGCATTCTATTCCGTCTGAAATATAGGCAATGTCTCGAACAAAGAGCCATTGGTGTGAAGCTTTCTCGCAAACGGTATATCCTTGATTTAAAAGATAGCCATCCGCAAAATAATGAACCAAGTGGGGAGCTGTAAATATTAAAGCAATACCTATAACAGCTCCTTTTGTTAAACATGCTGACTGTTTTTTTGACAGAGGCTTATCAAGCCATCCTTCTTGCACGGTAACAATAGCAAGAATTAGCATGCCAACACCTACTCCTAGCATATAGAAAGAACCTTTATCAAAGATCACTATTTGCGGCAAAACTCCGATAAAAACATTGAATATTCGGAAAAAAAACCACAACAACGCAGCTAATGAACCAGAAATAAAGAAAAGAGGGGCAAAAATACGGATGCCCCATGATGGTTTTTCTCGGCCTTCCATTTACCACACCTTCCTTGATGGAGACAAATATTCTCTTAACGTACTCCGAACCCAGTTTATTGTTATGCTTCGTGCCGACTCAATTGCATGATCAACGATTTGATTTACCGCTCTACCTGTTGAGTCAAGAGCTCGCCGCTTTTGGTCAGCGATATAGTTACTCGCATTTTCTCCTAGTTCATCCAATCCTGAAATTACACGGCTTGTAACCCCTAAGCTATTATCAGCATACTCAAGAAGCATGGATACACCGAACCCCACGGCAACTACTGCGAGGATTGGCCCGACAGCCAAAGTGAACCCTCCCATTACAACAGCAGCACCTATTGAAGCCGCAGTGGCAATACCAACTTTTACAACATCCGTGGCCAGAGTTCCGATGAGCTGATTAAGAGTAGCTTGATCTGTAAGAAAGTAATCTGCGACTCTATAGGCTGACAAAAGAACTACAGTTAGTATGCCTCCTTGCCTTGCAGCAGAAATTGCCCCAGTCTTACCTAGCCCCATTGAAACTACTTTTGGATTTTTGATTCCATATTTGGTTCCAGTGAGGACCGTTCTTAGCCCCGCGTGCCCCTTTAGAATGATATGTGGTTTACCGCCATAATTCTTAATATATGCTCTTGCGCCTATTCCACCCAAATCACCAATGAGCTTAGCCATAGTCACAGCGTCATCGGCCGAAGCATAATAGCTCGCACTCACGCCAACCTTTCCTTTTATCTTTTGCCAAGCGGCTTGCACACTTGGCTTATTCCCTTTAGGTGAGGACTTAATAATGGCATCCATTTCTTCAAACGAAACTACATATACTTCATGCTTATTTGACTGTATTCTTTGTTGAAGATCTTTCTTTTCCTTGTCTGTAAACATTTTCACTATATTCCTTTAGTTGAAATTGTGATGGTAAATAACGCCAAGTTTTGCGGGCTGGAAATGCGCAGCATTTACAGTCCAGCGGAGGCGTAGCCGTAGCGAGCAACAACGCCTTGTTATGCGCTTTATCTATTTATAGATCAACACTTCGATCATCTCGAAAGTGTCTTTTTACTTTGAATTTTATAGACGTATTGTCATAGCCAATAACATCAATACGTGCACCTTTATAATTTATTGAATTAGACTTACTCATATCGTATTCGACATTGTTAGTGAATGCATTTCTAGCGGAGCCGTTCGAGAACTCACGGTAAGATATGTTTATTTTTTCACCAACAGATCCATTGTAGATAAGCGTTTGCTGGAAGGCCTGACTATCAACAACAGTTCTTTCTTCGACACTAAAGCTCCCCTCATAGCAAGCCGCCGCCTGATAAGAAACCGAAGTAACACACACCTCTTTTTTACTATTAATGTGAATAGCAATCGGGGTATCGACTAATCCCGCAGCGTAAGATATTTGCTGACCTTTATTTGTAGAAGGTGAAAAGTAGGAAGAGCCTTTATATTCTCCAATACGTGAATAGGCTCCTCTATGGATATCATATAGAGTGCCATCTATTGTTCTGTCTAAAATTAGATAATCTGTTGTTACCGACTTACCTTGATCAATCATGTAATCGCCCACATACGCTTCCACTACTTTTTCTAGCGCAGGTTTAGAAAAATAGTCAATTTTTGCCTCATAGTCATAATTGATCGTTGAACAGCCAATCATTACTGAAGAAATTAACGCCGTGGATAATAATTTTATTGGTTTCATCTAAACACCTATTTAATTATGTAAAAATGATAATTCTAACGCGCCGCATAACGCCTTGCTTTGGGGCAGCCGAAACAAAGCGAAGTGGCGTGTAGGCTGTCCCAGCCGCGCAGCGGCGACAACAGCAACTTGTTATGAGTTGACATAGTGGTTGCTACCCATGCCAGTCCCTTTATAAATAAAGCTATTAGATATTGCTGAATCAATGGCTGCCTGTATTTTTGCCTCTGTGTTTAGAGGGGACTTAATCTTATTTTGATTGACGAAATTATATAGCCGCCAGGAATCAAAGCCGTTTATTTCTCCCTCATGGCCAAAATCGAAATCTATCCTAGTGCCATTTATATTGATTTCCATACCAATTCCATGAGGTCGAACTTTGTACCCACCACATTGATAATTCTTATTTCGAATTTCTTGCTTGCATCTTGTCGTGAAGTCCATTGCCGATATTGGTCGAGGGCATTCAAAAACGGACTCGAGAATATCCACAGCTTCTTCCTGAACTGCATTAAATCTATTAATGATTTCGCTTAACTCTCTATCCATGATTTATCTCATAACGCTTCGATTTGGGGCGCCGAAAAGCGCAGCTTTTTGACGTCCCAGCAGCCGTAGGCTGCGTCAACATCGACTTGTTATGTGCAGAACTAAATATGGAAAGGATGTGCTGAGATGTTTCCGCTAGCACTGTCCTTTGCCATGGGTGTTGCACGATTCATTTTTTAACTTCTATTTGGCCGCCTCAAGCGGCCTTTTCTTCGTACTTGATTGTGTCTAGCGACTGCACAACTGAGCCTGAATAATACATCATTCGCCTTTCTTTTTAAGTTCGAAAAGAAAGTGAATCTTACCGGCTATCCCAAAAGTTCACGGGACACATAACGCCCAAAGCACAGGCGCGAACGCAGTGAGCGTCCAGCCCGCGATTTTTGCGGGTGATTGTGCCTTTGCTTGTTAGGTGATTGATTGTTTTTGAACACCATTAATTAGTATTTTTTCACACTCTTTGATTATTTCATACACATTACTAGCAGCTTCAATTGCACTATCTGGCGCCTTTGGTTTTTCAAAAAACTTGTTGCTACCAGCCTGATATATTGCCGTTTCAATCTTATCTTTAACTTCGTCGCTTAAGATTGCTCCAAAAGAACCTAAGAATGACTTCAGCCACTTTTCAATTTTATCCAGATCATTCGCCAAGTCTATTTCTACATTAAACCAGTCCAATTCTGGCGTATAATGTTCTGGCAATATTTCTTGTCTAAACTGGACAATGCTTGACGCGGCCTCAAACTCTTTCCCAAAGAGAAATTCTGATTTTTTCAATTTAACTTTATGAGACTCAACATCTAGGTCCAGCTTTGCCTTTTCTTCTTGAATTAATCTTTTTGCCCATAGGTTACCTAACCAATGGGCAAACCCTCCAATTATGAGAGCGCCACCACCTAATGCACCCAAAACGCTTAATACTATTTCTAACATCTGTAATTTCTCAACACTGGTTCACCTAACGCCTCAATAACCCGCAGCCGTAACAGAGCGAAGCGGCGTGTAGGCTGTCGGGCGCACGCTTTATGTGCGCGTAGTTAATTGACTTGTTACGTGCTTTCCATTGATAAAGGGTGCGTTGCCGATTCAAAGAAATATAGCTCTTTATCAGATTTTGAAAAATATGCTTTTATACTACTAGCAAAAGCATCTTTCTCTTCGGGTTCCATACCTGAAAAAACGCTGAAAGCGAGTTTTTCCATTGGCGACTTTTTTAAAGCCGAAAGAATATGTTCATCGTACTCTTTATCAAGACCATGGCCATATATAACCATATTCTCTTCACAATGCAGAAGCTCGTCGTAACAAAAACTAAGATAGTAATTTTCACGTATTCTCCTTAGCTTTATATCTGACTTCCCCTCGGATATGAAGAGCGGTGTATTACCCATGCTTTTAGAGCTAATTATGTCGGATAGTGTACGCTCTTCTGATGCCGTAACCTTATATACGACGCCATCTGGATCAGTCTTTAAATGGATAGCACCGTGCAGATAATATATAGGCCTTTTTCTACCTCTAATTTGCGTATCAGAAAGATCAAACTCACATGCAGATGACCAAAAATAATCACAGAACCCCCTAAAAGATAACGCACCCATTAGTGACCAATAGGGAATGAGGTCATAGTTCGTAGTAAAAATAGACCTGAATTCCTTTAATTCTTCTGCAATAGTTTCAATTGGCACATCCGAGTAAGAAACATGAGACTGAGAAACTGCTTCAATTAGTGATTTTTGAACATTGAAATATAGCTGTTCAATTGCCTCTTGATTATAAAAATTCACTAAGCTCGCGTGATAGATTACTCGGAGAACTTCCTCGAAATTATGTGTGTTAACTTTATCGTCTCTGAATAAGTCTCTCGCCATTGGATACATAGGTATTTCATATTGATCTACTTGACCCAAAAGTGATTCATATTTGAATCTTTCACTAATACCAATACTAAACCCATTTCCTAATAGGAGAGCCTTGAAACGGTGAGGTCTAATTTCTTCCCAATCTTCAATCATTGATCAGTTCTTGGCCTTGACACGTAACGCCTCAATCACCGGGGCACGAAGCGTAGTTGTAATTTATGTTAATGGAGCGACAGCGCAATGCATAAATTGCAAAACGTAGCTTTGTGGCTCCGGTGCATTGACTTGTTATGTGATTTAGAAAAGTGCCTCGCCAACCAGATAAAAGTAACCCCAAATGAAAGCGAGGTAGGCTAAGGATACAAAGGGCATTAGAATCGCAGACTTTTTATGCAGCGGAGCTACTTCTAAGTATGCGATGTTAGGGTTAGCCGGTAACACTTTTGCGTTCACAATATCGCCTTTCTTATATTTATCCAGAAGCACCCATTCATATTCATAATCTGGCCACAAATTATAACCCCGTAGCGCTGGCGTATTTCCAGTATATGGTTTGCCTCTAAAACTGTATTTATAATAAATTATAGCCTCATACTCTCTTCTTCCAGAGTCAGACCAAGGGTTGTCGTGCAGCTTCGACTCAGTTATTTCCACCGCAACTGTAGGGAGTTGAGAGAAAACACCCTTGATCTTACGATAATAAAGGGTCTGAAACATACCAACTAGTATCAGTCCGATAGGGACAACAAACTTTATTAGTGCAGAGATCATATGCTTTTCACATAACGCCGCCAACAACGGCAGACTTGTGATTGTGTGTTTTGTGCAACAATGGCGAAGCCATGCACAAAAGGCGCAAGCGCAAGGCTGTCCAGAGAGCGCAGCGAACGATGTTGCTTGGCCTTGTTATGTGA
>PANW01000087.1 GCA_002707785.1 Cellvibrionaceae bacterium
AAGAGACAAAGATGGTCTCCTCCATCACACAGCGCAAAATATCTTCTTTGTTGGGGAAATGGTGAAAAATACTGCCCGACAGAATGCCGACCTCAGACGCAATATCACGCACCGTCGTCTTAGCAAAGCCCTTCTGCTTGAACAACTTCCTCGCCTCACCCAACAAGCGTCCCTTGGCGGATTCCGGGTCTGTAACCACCCCGTCGTCAATCAGCTGTGCTAAATCTGTCATGAATCTTTGCCTACTAGTGCCTTTCAGAGTGAAGCCCCACCGGCGGGGTGCGGCGCAATATAACGAATTCGACAAAATCATCAAAGGTTTTGATAGCTTTCGCGCGTTGACAACCAAGCAAGCGCTTGGTTTACTTTGTCATTATTAACACAGGGCATTATCAAGGCAAGCAATATCCTTGTTTGATTGAAATTTAGGCAATACTTATCAATCAACACATCATGCCTCTACGTTCACTATTACTGACAGATCACTGAGGACACATCCCATGCTATTTACCGATCAACACGAAGAAATCCGCAGAACGGTCAGAAACTTCGTCGACAATGAGATTAATCCTCACGTGGATGAGTGGGAGAGAGACGGCATATTCCCTGCCAAAGAGCTGTTCAAGAAGATGGGTAACCTGGGATTACTGGGCATCCACAAGCCCGAAGCCTACGGCGGCCTGGGTCTCGATTACAGCTATGAAACCGTATTTGCCGAAGAACTCGGCGGCATCCACTGTGGCGGCGTGCCTATGGGTATCGGTGTACAGACCGACATGTCGACCCCAGCGCTGGCCAACTTTGGCAGCGATGAACTGCGTCGTGAATTCCTAGCCCCCGCCATTGCCGGCGACATGGTGGTGTCCATTGCTGTCAGTGAACCTCACGCTGGCTCAGACGTGGCGGCCATCAAAACCACGGCTCGTAAAGATGGTGATGACTACATCATCAACGGCACCAAAATGTGGATCACCAACTCCACGCAAGCTGACTACCTTTGCCTGCTGGCCAATACCAGCGATGACAAGCCCCACAAGAACAAGTCCCTGATCGTGGTACCTACGAATCTTCCCGGTATTAGCTTTTCTGAGAAGCTCGATAAGCTGGGCATGCGCTCTTCCGACACCGCACAAATCTTCTTTGATGACGTGCGTGTACCACAGCGCTACCTGATCGGCGAAGAAGGCGCGGGTTTTGTCTATCAAATGATTCAATTCCAAGAAGAGCGTATTTTTGGTGCCGCCAACAGCATCATGGGCTTGGAAAACTGCATCAAACAAACCATCGAATACACCGGCCAGCGCAAGGCCTTTAAACAGTCCATCCTCGACAACCAAGTGGTGCACTTTCGACTGGCGGAATTGCAAACGGAAGTAGAAGCCTTGCGAGCACTAACCTATGACGCGGTAGAGGGTTACATCAACCAACAAGATGTGAGTTTGAAAGCATCAATGGCCAAGTTAAAAGCCGGTCGTTTAGGACGTGAAGTCACCGATGCCTGCCTGCAGTACTGGGGTGGCATGGGCTTTATGTGGGACAACCCCATTTCACGCGCGTATCGAGACACACGCTTGGTCTCCATCGGTGGTGGTGCCGATGAGGTCATGCTCGGCATTATTTGCAAATTGATGGGTACCCTGCCCAGTAAAAAGCGCTAAGACAGGCTGTGTAACAGCCCCCATTCAATCTGGGGACCACTGCCACCCACTTACTTCAAACATTGATGTAATGAGACACTCATGAAAAACCTAAGCGGAAAGACTATTTTTATCACTGGCGCGAGCCGCGGCATTGGACGAGAAATTGCCCTCAAGTGTGCACGAGCCGGCGCCAACATTGTGATCGCTGCAAAGTCCGACGAGCCTCATCCCAAACTGCCCGGCACCATTCACTCAGTGGCGGAAGAAGTGATCGCAGCAGGTGGGCAAGCACTGGCCAACAAAGTCGACGTGCGCGATGAGGACACTGTCGAAGCCGCCATGAAACAAGCGGCTGACACCTTTGGAGGTATTGACGCGTTGATCAATAATGCCGGCGCTATTCGTCTCACCCCTGCCGAACAAACACCGATCAAACGCTTTGACTTGATGCAGTCCATCAATACACGTGCCGTGCTGCTCTGTTCGCAAGTGGCACTGCCTTACCTGAAAAAATCAGCCAATGGACACATCATCAATCTGTCCCCACCGATCAACTTAGACCTCAAATGGTTGAAACCATTCATCCCTTACACCATCACCAAATACGGCATGTCGATGCTAACGCTGGGTTTGGCCGAAGAGTTTCGCGATCAAAATATCGCCGTGAATTCACTGTGGCCACAAACCACCGTTGCCACAGCTGCCGTTGAGTTCGAAGCTGGCGCCGACATGCTGGCAGGATCACGCACCCCTGCCATCATGGCCGATGCCGCCTACGAAATTCTCACCACTGACAGCCGAGAGCTAACCGGTCAGTTGTTACTGGATGAAGATCTTCTCCGCGAGCGTGGCACCACCGATTTTGTCCAGTATCAAAACGATTCCTCGTGCAGTGATTTGCATCAAGATCTCTACGTCGATTGATCGACTATTCACGAGCGATCCTCACTCCAACCTTCAACACCTTTTAAGAGAAACACGATGATCAGCGGAAAAGAAAAAGACTACTTCGAAGACTGTGAGCTCGGTGAAACCTTGCGCTCCAACGGCAGAACGGTTGCAGAAGCCGACATTCACCAGTTTGCAGGCTTGACCGGCGATTGGAATCCCTTGCATACCGATGCCGAATTCGCCAAGAAAGGGTTGTTTGGTGAGCGTATTGCTCATGGCCCACTGATTTTTTCTTTGGGCATTGGCTTGAGTGTACAAATCCCCAACGCTCTACCCAAACACTTTATCGCGGCTTACGGCATTGATCGAGTGCGCTTTACCGCGCCGACAAAAATCGGCGATACCATCTATGCACAACTCGAAGTCGTCAAGCTCGATGCCAAAGACGACAACCTCGGCGTAGTCACCACGGAGGTAAAAGTGATCAATCAACGTGATGAAACCGTTTGTAGCTATCTCGCGAAAGCAGCCGTGGCTAGACGCCCTAAGAGCTAATACAACAATCGCCTTGTTCCGATTCAGCACTAAAACCAATAATAGAGATGAGAGAGACACACCATGAATATCAGCTTTGACAGTTTGCAGCTCAGCAGCCCGTTCTACACTGAATCACATCACCAGTGGCGTGCTCAGTTACGAAAATATGTCGATAAGGAAATCACCCCTTTTATTGACGATTGGGAAGAAGCTGGTGAAGTTCCCTTGGATCTCTGGCCTAAAGCTGCTGAAATCGGCCTGCTGCAAATTGGTTATCCAGAAGCCTATGGCGGCGTGTCTGAAGGCATTGACATTTTTCACACCATCGTCACCTCAGAAGAGCTGGCGCGCTGCGGTGCTACCGGCATTTCCTCCTCATTGACAATTCATGGTATTGGCCTTCCTCCGGTGGCCAATTACGGTAGCGATGCGATGAAAGAAGAGGTTGTCACCGCCGTATTGGCCGGTGAAAAACGCATCTCGCTAGGTATTACAGAGCCAGGAGCCGGTTCCGATGTTGCTAACATCAGCACCACCGCCAAACGCGAAGGCGACCACTACATCGTCAATGGTTCCAAAACGTTTATCTCTGGTGGCACTCGCGCCGACTGGCTCACTACGGCGGTTCGCACAGGCGACGAAGGCCTAGGGGGAATCTCACTGTTGTTGATCCCTATGGATGCAGAGGGGGTATCAAGAACCAAGCTCGACAAAAAACAAGGTTGGTGGTGTTCCGATACCGCAACCATCTACTTCGACAATGTCAAAGTGCCCGTTGAGAACATCATCGGCGAAGAAAACCAAGGGTTCCTCCCCATTGTTCACAACTTCAACCACGAGCGAATGGGGATTATTTCTCTATCCTTAGCCGCGGCAAAAGTGTGCATGGAAGAAGCGGCGGAATGGGCGGTCGAGCGCAAGACCTTTGGCAAACCCCTGTCTAAGCACCAAGTGATTCGCCACAAATTTGCCGAGATGTTGAAACGCATTAACGCCACCCAAGCCTACATGGACATGTGCGCCTGGCAGATTCAAAACAACTGTCTAAAAATCGAAGATATCTCCATGGCAAAAGTTCAAGCCACGGAAACCATGGAGTTCTGTGCCAGAGAGGCCATGCAAATCATGGGCGGCATCTCTTACATGCGCGGCTGTAAAACCGAAAGAATCTATCGAGAAGTTCGTGTAATGGCCATTGGTGGCGGTTCTGAAGAAATTATGCGCGACCTCACCAGCCGACAGCTAGGCCTATAGAATTCTAAACCACTTGCGACTGACTAGAATCGAAAAGGAATAACAACAATGAATACCGACTCTCTCAATCAGAATCTTATCGAACGCGTAAATATTGGTGATATGTTGCGTCGTCGTTCACGCGATTGTGCAAACACGGAAGCCTTAGTGGTTTACGAAAACGGTGAGCGCAACAGCCGAACCTACGCAGAGCTCAATCAACGAGTCAATCAATTGGCTCGCGGCTTGCGTGAAAAGGGTTTAGAGCAACATGGAAAGCTGGCGTTGATTAGCGCTAATAATCTCGATTTTTTAACGGTGATGTTTGCCTGCTATAAGCTGGGCGCAGTGGCGGTGCCGATCAATTTCCTGCAAAGCCCCGATGACATTCGCTACAATATCGAGCACTCTGAATCTTCTGTTGTTGTTTACGATCCACTACTGGAAGAGATCGCTTTACCTTGCATTGAAGGCAACAGCGCCATCCTCTGCAGCGTGAACATGGCGCCAGAAAGAAGCAAGGCTGACAACTCCATTGAAGATCTCATTGAGGGACAAGACAGCAGCAATCTGGAAGACTGCGTGATTCTCGATCGAGATACCGCTCACATGATCTACACCAGCGGTACCACCTCTCGCCCGAAAGGCGTCGAAACGTCGCATCTCTCTTTGTATTTCAGTGCCATGGGCAATGCCATTAACCTAGAGGCTCCCCGCGGTTCCAATCATCTAGTGGTGCTGCCCATGTTTCACTGCGCCGCCGTATCACTGTTACTAACATCGCTAAATCTTGGCAGCACCATCGTCATTCAGTCTGCGTTTGATGCCGAAACGGTTGTGCGAATCTTGAAAGATGAACGTATCCACTCCACCGCCCTACTGCCAATGATGTGGAAAGCTCTACTCACCGTCGATGGTATCGAGACCCTATCCTTCCCAGATTTCGAGTACGGCATCTACGCCATGGCGCCGATGGACAGAGAATCTCTGCAAAAAATTCGCGACGCTTTCGGTTGCGAAATGCACCTTGGCAGTGGCCAGACCGAATTCGCGCCGTCAGCCTGCCTGTTCTATGACGGAAGTGAGCAAGAAGATGCCGAAGGCAATTATTGGGGAGTCCCTGCTATCGGAGTCGATCAAGCCATCATCGATGATCACGGTAATGAAGTTGCGCAAGGTGAGCTGGGTGAAATCTGCTGGCGAGGTCCAAAAGCCATGAGCGGCTACTTTAAGAACCCGGAGGCCAGCGCCGACGCCTCTCAATTTGGCTGGCATCACTCGGGCGATCTTGGTCTGATCGATAAATACGGTCAGTTGATGTTTGTCGACCGCAAAAAAGACACCATCAAATCCGGCGGAGAGAACGTTTCCTCCGTTAAGGTTGAACAAGTGCTTCTCGGGCTCGAAGGCGTTGCTCTCGCCGCGGCCTTTGGTGTGCCCCACGATCGCTGGTTCGAAGCCGTATGTGTCGCCGTCTTGTTAGTGCCAGGCGCCGAACTTACCGAAGAAGCCGTGATTGATCACTGTAAGCAACACTTGGGCGGATTTGAGACACCGAAGAAAGTGTTCTTTGTCGAGAACTTCGAATACACCGGCACCGGAAAAATTCGCAAGGTTGCGCTGCGAAAAACCTACGCTGACGCGTTTGCCGAGGAGAGCTAGTTTCTCTAAGAATACAGCGGCCAATTTGACGGTTGGCCCAAAATATAACGCTTAACATTCACACAGTAACACTGGATCCCCTATGTCCATTGAAAACAATACGCCGATACTCGTCGGAGTCGGTCAAATCACCGAAAGCGTACCTGAGGATTTAACCACAGCATCCTCTCACGCCGACTTAGCTGCACAAGCGGCAAAGCTTGCCTTACAAGATGCCGGTGGCGAAGCCCTCGCCGATCATATTGATACCATTGTCGGCGTGCGTACCTTTGCCAACTCCACGCCCACATACGCCTGCCCCTTTGGCGACTCCAATAATTTTCCGCGATCAGTGGGAAATCGTATTGGCGCCAACCCCAAACAAGCGATCTATGAAATTGTGGGAGGACAGTCACCGCAAAAACTCGTCGGTGAATTCTTCGAAAAACTGCACGCCGGTGACACTGACATGGTGTTGTTGGCTGGCGGGGAAGTCATGGCCAACATCAAGGTGGCCAGTAAGCAAAAAGTAAAACTAGACTGGAAGGAAAAGGTCGACGGTCAACTTGAAGATCGCGGCATGACCGATGGTGAACACCTCATCACTCGGCTAGAGTTCGAGCACAAGTTAATGCAGCCGATTCAATTCTACGGGCTGATGGAACAAGCACGCCGTGGCGACAAACAGCAGGATCTCGAGAGTTATTCCAAAGACATGGGCGAGTGCTTTTCTAAGCTCTCTCAAGTTGCCGCGAAAAACCCACTGTCAATCAATCAGCAAGCCTATGACTGTGAAACCCTGATCACACCCGCTGACGACAATAAAATGCTCACCTCGCCCCATACCAAACATCTGGTTGCAAAAGACGGAGTCAATCAGGCCGCAGCCCTATTGCTCACCACGGTTGGTAAGGCCAAACAACTTGGCATCGATGAAAAGCAGTGGGTTTACCTGCACGGCTACGCTGACACCAAAGAGCGTGTGCTGCTCAAACGCAATAAAATCGGGCACTCCAAAGCCATGGAGCAAGCCCTGCTTGGAAGCCTTGAAGCCGCTGGAAGAACCAGTGCAGATTTGGCGCACATGGATATCTATAGTTGCTTCCCTATCGTTGTTAATGAAGCAAAAGACATACTCAATATCGCCAGTGACGACCCTCGCCCACTGACACAAACGGGTGGCCTAGCCTTCTTTGGCGGGCCGGGTAACAACTACACCATGCACGGTATTGCCGCACTGGTTGAAACGCTACGTGCCGATCCAGGCAGCTATGGAATGGCCTATGGTAACGGTGGCTGGATGTCTAAACACTCAGCGGGGATCTACTCGACTACCCCTCCAGAGAGTGGCTGGAAAGCGTGCGATAGCAGTTCGCTGCAAGCCACCGTTAATGCCGATCCAGAACCAGAAATAGATTACGAACCCGAAGGCGAAGCCGTTCTAGAAGCCTACACCGTGAACTACTTTCAAGGTAAGCCGCTCAATAGCGTGGTTATTGGGCGTCTAAAACACAATCAAAAGCGCTTCTACGCCAGTAACCCATTCTTTGATCAAGAAACCCTAAACGAAGCAGTCAAAGGCGATGTACTGGGCAAGACCATCTACGTGCAGGCGGATCCTAAAGGCAATCGCTATGCCTTTACGCAGGAGCAAGTAGAAGCATTTGCCCCTGCAATTGTTGACAGCTTTCAAGACAGTTACGAGTTTTGCCAAGTAGAACGCCAAGGTCCAGTGCTAATTGTCACCATGAATCGCCCCAAAGCTCGCAACGCCTTGCATCCTCCGGCCAACCAAGAGTTGGAGAATATCTTTAATGCCTATGAAAAAGATAAGAGCTTATGGGTCGCCATTATCACCGGTGCTGAGGACCAATCCTTCTCCGCGGGGAATGACTTAAAATACATGGCTTCCGGTCAAGAAATGTGGATTCCCAAAACCGGTTTTGCAGGACTCACCAGTCGCACCAATCGCACCAAACCCGTTATTGCCGCTGTTAATGGATTAGCCTTAGGCGGCGGATTGGAAATTGCCATGGCCTGCGATCTGATCGTGGCCGCCGATCACGCCAAATTTGGCTTACCCGAAGTGAAAGTGGGGCTTTTTGCAGGCGCCGGTGGTGTACAACGTTTATCGCGGCAAATCGGCGTTAAGAATGCGATGGAGATGATGCTTACCGGTGAGCCCATTGATTGCCAGAAGGCGCTAGACTTGGGTCTCATCAACTATTCAGTGAGCGCGGACCAGCTGATGAATAAGGCGCAGGAATTGGCCACACTCATTACTCAGGCGTCGCCAATGTCAGTGCGCAGTAGCATGCAACTTCTCAATGAAACCGCGGGCTTTGCCAGTACTGATGATGCAGTGACTCATCCGCATACCGTATTTGACAATCTACTCAATAGTGAAGACTTTTTCGAAGGCTCGGCAGCCTTCGCACAGAAGCGTCCACCACGCTGGACTGGCCGTTAATCCAAGGGCCATTAACCAAGGCGCCCTAAATCAAAGCGCCGCTAAATCTGAAAAACTTACTCACAAGGCCAATCCAGATCGGGCTTGTGAGTAAGCTCTGAGATGTCACTTAACAGCGAAGTCAGTTAATGCAGTTTCTGTTTGGTCTTTTCAACCAAGTTTTCCACAAAGGAGTTACACTCCGGTAGCGCCAACCACATCGCTAAGGACATGAAGTACGGAACATCCCAAACCTGCAGACCGTCCATGAACATTCCTGTTGAAGACAAGCCGCAAACCATGATTCGATTAGCGTTGTGAATAACCACCTTCTCAATTTTGCTGTTCATGTCCATCTCCTCGGTTCGTCTGTAATCGTTAGATTTCGTTGAACATGGGCTTAGTATTGCTCAAAGCCTCGTGAAAAGATGTGTGTTACAAACCGTCCTTTGTGTTCAAGAAGCGAACAAAAAGAACACTTGCCTTTGAAGCATTAACCCCAGAATTGTCCATCTCACTAACGACGTCGACTGGCAATAATGCCGTCCCTCGATCCAACCCAGATAGCCCTTTCAAACTGCGTTTCCGGTCGATCTATCCGTCCTACGTCTAAGTTATTGATATCCCATATCACTTGCCGCACCAGCAATCACACAAACCTCACATCCCTGCACACATCATTCAAACCCCATCGTCAGTAATCTACTCCCGAACATAGGAAATCCCCTTCCTTAACCCTTGCATGACTACGACAAAAACTTGGAGAATTATCATGAACACGACTAAATACAAATTGGGAGGCGGCAGAGCCTGGTTCTTATGGACCTTGATCGGCGTCGTCTTTGTTAACTGGCTCTTTCTCTTTCAAACTTCTTATTCGATCTTTAACACCGGCATGGCCAAAGACATCGGCCTAAGCCTCACTCAAATCGGCACCATTGGTGCAATCTACACTTGGGTTTTTGCCTGTGCGCAGTTCTTCTCGGGCGCGCTGATGGATCGCTTGGGTGCACGAAGTCTAATTCCTGCTGCCATCGGTATAATGGTCGTGGGTGCTTTCACACTGGCTTACGCTGACAGCTACGCTGAAGTGCTTATCTCGCAAGTGCTGATGGGTATCGGTGCCTCTTGCGGCTTCTGCGGCGGTGGTTTCATCGGCGGCAAATGGTTCGGTATGGCTAAATTTGGCTTGATGTTTGGTCTTGTGCAAATGTCTGCCTCTTTAGGTTCTTACTTCGGTGTTGATGCCATTGTTAAGCTGCTGTTTGTTGACGGCATGGCTTGGAACACGCTGGCTCTTTACGGTGCTTGGGTAGGTGTGGCGATCTTTGCCGTCGCTGCCATCTTCATGCGTGATCCTGAGCCGGTCGCTAAACCTGAAAACGGTATTGGCGGTGTGTTGAAAGATACGGCTGGTAGCTTGGTTGAAGTGATCAAGAACAAACAAGTGGCGATGCACTCTATCGTCGGCGGCGCTATGTTTGGTGTGCTGCTGGGCATGGCGGTTATCTGGTTCCCCAAAATGCTGCTGGCTCACGGTTTCACCGAGACGGAAGCGGGAAGCTTAGGCGCCTTGTGCTGGATCGGTTTGGCCTTTGGTGCGCCTCTGTTCAACCTGATCTCTGACAAAATGAAACGTCGCCACTTGCCTATCATCGTGGGTACGGTTGGACAGTTCTCTGCTCTGGCTTATGTGGTCTTCGCGGTAGAGCCTAGCTTCGCCGCAGTGGCCACCGCCATCATCACCTTCGGTCTGATGAACGGCGCTCACATGTTGAACTTCTCTGGTGCGGCCGACAACGTTGAACCTCACCACATTGGGACTTCTGCAGCGGTTGTGAACGGCATCATGTTCATCATCGGTGGCTTCTTGATGGCGCTGCCTGGTGAGTTGTTGAGCGACATGAACTTGGCCAACTGGCAGTACGCTCTGATGCCTTTCTGGATCACTGGTGTTGTCGCAACCATCGTCTCTTTGTTCATCGCTGAATCTCACCCAGAGTACGTGAGCAAAGCGCAAGAAGAGAAACCGGTGAAAGTTGTCGCTTAATCCAGCGGTCTCAATAGAGGATAAAAAGCCGAGCGTGATGCTCGGCTTTTTTGTGTCTTCAGAATTTTGAACTCTAGGTGTCCTAAGAACAAAAAAGGAATCATCCACACGGGTAGATAAGTCATTCCCCGCTAACACCGAGTGTTTTTCTTTGTGACTCGGGCCAAATAGAGCGCAAGTGTTTAACCTCACTTTTCACCACACATTCTCGCCCAGAATGACACATTCCCCGCTTTCCTCAACACATCAATGTTTCGACCGAATCAGTATTCTAACCTCACTGAAACAACTCCTACCCAACGAAACTTACAAGGAACACCACTATGAAAAAAGACACCTACATCATCAAAGGCCGTGTACTGCACTTTATCGACGAACCCGATACGACTCCCGAGAATGCCTATGAGTATTACAAAACCGGAGCGCTTGTGGTCGAAGACGGCAAGATTGCCTTCTGCGGCGAAGCCAGTGACGCTGTCAGCCGTTACCCAACCTACAACATCGTTGATCGCAGCAATAAACTTATTATCCCAGGCCTCATTGATACCCACATGCACTATCCGCAAACGGAAATGATCGGCGCCTATGGCGAGCAGTTGTTGGAGTGGCTGGAAACCTATACCTTCCCGACCGAGCGTAAATTCTCGGACAAGGCCTACGCCAAAGATGTGTCCGATCGATTCATCGCGGAGTGTCTTAGAAACGGTACCACCACCGCGATGGTCTTCGGCACCATACATCCAGAGTCAGTAGATGCCTTCTTTGAAGTGTCCGATTCGTACAATATGCGCAACATCTGCGGCAAGGTATTGATGGATCGCAACGCACCGGATTACTTGCTGGATACCGATCTCGATACCGCCAAAAAACAAACCGAAGATCTCATTCACCGTTGGCACAATAAAGGCCGTCAGCTCTATGCGGTTACGCCTCGATTTACACCCACCTGTACCCCAGAGATGATGACTGTTGCTAAAGAGTTAATGGACACAGCACCGGATCTCTATATGCATTCGCACCTGTCGGAAAACAAAGGTGAGTGTGCCTGGGTGGCAGAACTCGAACCCGAAGCCACCGACTACCTCGATGCCTATGATCGCTACGGTTTAGTCGGCCCCCGCTCGGTCTTTGCTCACGGCATCCATCTGTCGGAGCGAGAGTACAAGCGTCTGGCAGAAACCGGAGCGGCCATTGCTCACTCACCCACCTCGAATCTATTTTTGGGTTCAGGCTTGTGGAACAAGAAGGCCTGTCAGGAACACGGTGTGCGCGCAGGCCTGGCCTCCGATGTTGGCGCGGGAACCTCCTTTAGTCAGCTGCAAACCTTGAATGAAGCTTATAAGATTCAGCAACTACAAGGTGAAAAACTCTCGGCCTTTCAATCTTTCTACTTCGCCACCCTAGGCAGTGCGAAATCGATTTATCTCGATGACAAGATTGGCAACTTTGAAGAAGGCAAAGAAGCCGACTTTATCATCTTGGATAACTCGGGCACTGAGCTGATGGATTACCGTCAATCTCACTGCAAAACTCTAGAAGAAGAGCTGTTTGTGCTCGGCACCATTGGTGACGACCGCAGCATCAAGGAAACTTATGTGATGGGTGTCTGTGTCTACGACAAAGACCAAGGTTTCCGTCGCCCGCCAGTTGAATTAAAAGCGGTGAGCTAAAGTCGCTACCGACTAATTACTGCTTCGACATATGGACAAAAGAACCGGCTCTGGCCACTGCTGTCCCACAGTTTGAGATAAATAAAAAAGCCTGAGCTCCAGCAAGTACAATGTGAGTGCGAAC
>PANW01000088.1 GCA_002707785.1 Cellvibrionaceae bacterium
CGTATCTCGTATCTCGTATCTCGTATCCCGTATCCCGTATCCCGTATCTTCAGCATCTCCCACTGAAACTCGCTCATTTTAGCCTTCGTCTATTTCTCTATTACTTCCTCTCTACTTAATTGGTACAAAACTCCCAAATTGATCAAATCCCCATCAGTTACAGAGCTTATCCACAATTGTTCACAGGTTTATCCCCTAACTTAATGAAATAACAGCAGTTTTTTGAGCTCAAACTGTAAAACTGTGGACAACCACGGGGATTGCGTGAACAAAAGCTTCGGATGAAATTGGGGATAACTGAAGATTTGTTCCAGACTGTGTATAAGTGGGCATTTCATCTCCAGCTTATGAGCAGTTTTCGGTCAGCTAATACCGATTAGATACCTATGTTTTATAAGCTATAACCAATTGTTTTATATAATAAAAAACTACTTACACACAGATATTGGCCTGCTCTTTAATAACTATAACTACATACTTATATATCTTTCATATCTATATATATATTTATTTTTTTATATGTATAAGTTTAAAGAATTAAAAAAATTCGCTGAAATTTTGAACAAGTACCAAAGCCAACATATAATGTGCGCCCTTTTAAAAATGCTGCCTTCACAGGCAACTCCCAAGAGACTGTTATATGGATTATCCGCAACGCTATGATGTGATTGTGATAGGTGGTGGCCATGCTGGTACCGAAGCTTGTTTAGCAGCTGCGCGAATGGGCTCAAAAACCCTTCTCCTGACTCACAACATCGATACTCTTGGGCAGATGAGCTGTAATCCGGCCATTGGTGGTATTGGCAAGAGTCATCTTGTCAAAGAGATTGATGCGCTAGGTGGCGCAATGGCATTGGCCACTGACCTTGCCGGCATTCAATTTCGAACGTTAAATGCTCGTAAGGGACCTGCCGTAAGAGCTACTCGCGCTCAAGCCGATCGGGCACTCTACAAAGCGGCGATTCGGGAAATTTTAGAAAACCAACCCAACCTCGATATTTTTCAGCAATCGGTAGACGATCTAATTGTTGAAAACGATGAGGTTCGTGGAGCCGTTACTCAAATGGGGCTTAAATTTTACGCCCCCACTGTAGTGCTAACGGTTGGCACATTTTTAGGTGGGAAAATTCATATTGGTTTAGAAAACCATTCCGGTGGACGAGCAGGTGATCCGCCTTCGATTGCCTTAGCCCATCGACTGAGAGAATTACCGTTTACAGTTGATCGCCTCAAAACCGGCACGCCACCTCGCATCGATGCACTTAGCGTTAATTTCGATAATCTGGAAAAACAGTGGGGCGACAAACCGGAACCGGTTATGTCGTACCTTGGAAAACTTGAAGATCATCCTCAGCAAGTTTGCTGCTGGATTACGCACACCAATGAGCGCACCCACGAAATTATTCAATCGGGGATGGATCGATCGCCTTTGTACACTGGCGTGATTGATGGCGTCGGACCGCGTTACTGTCCATCCGTAGAAGATAAAGTTCAACGCTTCGCTGACAAAAACTCTCATCAAGTTTTTATCGAGCCTGAAGGTTTGAGTACTCACGAACTTTATCCCAATGGTATCTCCACCAGTTTGCCGTTTGATGTGCAATTGCAATTGGTTCGCTCGATTAGCGGCTTTGAGCAAGCGCACATAACCCGTCCTGGCTACGCCATTGAGTACGACTTTTTTGATCCGCGCGATTTGCAATACAGTCTCGAGAATAAATTCATTCGCGGTTTATATTTCGCGGGACAAATCAATGGCACCACCGGCTACGAAGAAGCTGGAGCGCAAGGTTTATTAGCCGGTGCTAACGCCTCTTTGCGCGCGCAGGGAAAAGACGAGTGGTGCCCTCGTCGCGATGAAGCCTACATTGGCGTACTGGTCGATGACCTCATCACCATGGGAACCCGCGAGCCTTATCGCATGTTTACCAGTCGAGCTGAGTACCGTTTACTGTTACGCGAAGATAACGCCGATCTACGCTTGACCGAAAAAGGTCGTGAACTGGGTTTGGTCGATGATGAACGCTGGATGGCTTTTTCAGATAAACGCGAAGCGATTGTCAAAGAGCAGCAGCGACTCAAAGAAACTTGGGTGCAGGCTGGAAGCAAAGAAGCGGAAGTCTTGAAAGATCGTTTAAAGTCTCCGTTGAATCGTGAATACAGTTTGCACGATTTATTAAAACGTCCAGAGCTGTCCTACGCAGATATTGGGAACTTGAAAGGCGATGGTGCGACTGATGCTCAGGTGTGCGAGCAAGTCGAAATCGATGCAAAGTACGCGGGCTATATCGATCGTCAACAAGAAGATATTGATCGATTGCGTCAACACGAAAACACAGCGATTCCTGACGGTTTTGATTACACAGTGGTGGAAGGACTTTCCAACGAAGTGAAACAAAAACTGATCGACGCGCGTCCACAAACTTTAGCGCGCGCTTCTCGAATTCAAGGCGTTACTCCGGCAGCCGTTTCTCTGCTACTGATCTACTTGAAAAAACACGGGCTTCTAAAAAAACAAAAGGCGGTTTCGTGACAGCGCAGAATACGACGATGACTGAATTACTGGATCGGCGTTTGCGCGATGGTGCAAAAACCATGGGCGTGACGCTCAACGATACGCAAGTGATGCAATTACTGAATTACATTCAGCTGTTCAACAAGTGGAACAAAACTTACAATTTATCGGCCATTCGCGATATTGAGTCGCAAGTGGATCGCCATCTTCTCGATAGTTTGAGCGTAGTGCCGTACATTGACGCCGATACCATCATTGATGTGGGAACCGGAGGTGGCCTTCCTGGTATTCCTTTGGCCATTGTTTTTCCGCAAAAGAAATTCACGCTCTTGGACAGCGCAGGAAAAAAAATGCGCTTTCTGTTTCAGGTGAAAACTGAGCTGAAACTGGATAATGTGCAGATCGAAAATCGTCGGGTAGAGACTTTTGAGCCAGAGCACCCTTTTGATGCGGTGATTAGTCGCGCCTTTGCCAGTTTGAAGGATATGACCGACGGCTGTCGTCATTTGCTCGCTGAAGGCGGGGTTTTTTACGCGATGAAGGGCCTCTATCCGACAGATGAGTTGAGTGCACTGGAAAAAAACTATAAGGTTTCTGATTCTTACCCTCTGCACATTCCCCGCGAAGACGGTGAACGCCATCTGCTGGTGTTGACGCCTTGATGCGACCGCGTTGAACGCTCGGGCTCTGTGGATCTATCGCTGAATGAACCAGGACAGTAACTTGATTAAAAAATACGCCATTGCCAATCAAAAAGGTGGAGTCGGCAAGACCACCACCTGCGTCAATCTGGCGGCATCGCTGGTTGCGACCAAGAAAAGAGTCTTGTTGGTTGATTTGGATCCTCAGGGCAATGCCACTATGGGATCGGGGATTGACAAGAATGAGCTTGAGTTATCGATTTACGAGGTGCTGGTCGGCGCCTGTAAAGCCGAAGACGCAATTGTAGAGTCTCCCTCTGGAAAGTACTCAATATTACCCGCTAATGGAGATTTAACCGCCGCTGAAGTGGAGATGCTGAGTTTAGACAACAAAGAGCGTCGCTTGCGCGAGGCTTTGTCACAGCTGGACGATCAATTTGATTATGTGGTGGTGGATTGTCCACCGTCGCTGAACATGCTCACGATCAATGCTCTGTCGGCCTGCGATGGTGTCATCATACCCATGCAGTGCGAGTACTACGCACTGGAAGGTTTGTCGGCCCTGATTAATACCATCAATCAGATTCAATCGGTTCTAAACCCGAGTCTGACCATCGAGGGGATCTTGCGCACCATGTATGACCCCCGCAATAGCCTGACCAATGACGTCTCCGCACAATTGTCGGATTACTTCGGCGATCGCCTCTACCGCACTTGCGTGCCCCGCAATGTACGTTTGGCCGAGGCGCCCAGCTTTGGGCAGCCTGCGCTCAGCTATGATCGCCAATCTAAGGGGGCCATTGCCTATCTGGCGTTAGCGGGGGAGATCCTTCGCCGCAATGAGTCGGCGGGTCAAACAGAGGAGGCGCAAGCCTCCTAGTCACATCGACATCAGCACCCCGAAACCAGCGCAGTGATGCTGCTCAACACCCATTTAATTACCAGTCACCCGCGGGTGGCTCGCACAGGACTACACCGAACATGGCGGCAAAACGAAAAGGACTAGGACGAGGATTGGATGCTCTGTTGGGGGGCGCCACTGGCTCAAATGCCGGCGACGCTATCGCCTCAGCTACCACCGAGACCGAAGGCTCTATGGACGGAAAACTCACCAAGCTGCCGGTGGAGTTTATTCAACGCGGTAAATATCAGCCGCGTAAAGACATGCACCCAGAGGCCTTGGAAGAATTGGCCGAATCCATCAAGGCGCAAGGGGTGATGCAGCCTATCGTGGTACGCCCTATCAGCAGTGACAAGTACGAGATCATTGCTGGTGAGCGTCGCTGGCGAGCTACTCAACTGGCTGGGCTGGACTCGATTCCCTGTGTGGTGCGCGACGTACCCGACGAAGCCGCCATTGCCATGGCGCTTATTGAGAATATCCAGCGCGAAGACCTCAATCCCATGGAAGAGGCTGTTGCCCTCAAGCGTTTGCAAGATGAGTTTGAATTGACTCACGCCGAAGTTGCCCAAGCGGTTGGTAAGTCTCGCACTACTGTGACCAATCTTCTGCGCTTGATGGCCCTGAGCGAAGATGTCAAAACCATGCTCGAACACGGTGACCTGGAGATGGGGCACGCCAGATCGATGCTGTCACTGGATGCCGCTGAGCAGCGTGATGTGGCCAAACAAGTGGTCGCCAAAGGTCTGTCGGTTCGACAGACTGAAGCGCTGGTGCGCAAAATCCAACAGGGAGCCCCGCAAATTGTCGTGGCACAAAAACCCAGTTCCGATGTGTTGAAGTTGGAAGAATCACTCTCTGAGAAGGTCGGTGTGCCAGTTTCCATTAGCCACTCCGCCAAAGGTAAGGGAAAACTGGTGTTGAGCTACAACAGCCTAGACGAGCTCGATGGGATTCTTGCCCATATGGGCTACAAGCCCTAGTGGTTTGAGACCGGTTGTTCCCCTAGATAGGGGATATGACCCTTTGCGGTGTTAGCAAGGTGTTAGTATCCCCTTATTTCGGTTGATTGCAGAGGGGCTAAACCCTATAATTCGCGTCGCCCGATTTGATGCTCAGTGATGAGGCGTCAGTAAGTGAAAAGGTGCAGAGCAAAGAGAGTTATGTTTGAGCCCAGAGCGTTACCAGAGAAGTCGCCTTGGCTAGCATAAAACGACCACCGGTTTTCCGTGTTACTTTGGTCCAGAGCACAGTGTTGATGTGCCTGTGTCTAGGGGTGTATGTCTGGAAGCCGTCTATAGCAATCGCTGTCGGAACCGGCGGATTGATTGCGGTTATTCCTCATCTGTATTTCACCTTTTTCGCCTTTAGATTCATGGGCGCCAGAGCCGCGCCCAGTATTGCCCGATCTTTTTACCGAGGTGAAACCGGTAAATTTGTGCTGACGCTGGTGGGATTTGCCTGTGTATTCACAGGCAGTCCGGATATTCATCCATTGGGGTTGTTTAGTGGGTATCTGGTAATGCTGGTGTTGCAGATTTTCTTAGTTGGGCGGGCTGTTCTCAGTCGGTCAGGCGCGCGTCAATAACCCTCGAGGTCGTTGCGCAATGCCACCAACTGGCCACAATAATTTACGGACGACTAACCGTTAAAAAGTTCTAAAAGTTGTTTTAACCGTTCACGGTTGAGAAATCTTTTAAAACTTTTTAAAACTTAAAGGTGCTTGAGAAAACTATGGCAAGCGAAGAACTCACTCAAACGGGTTATATTCAACATCACCTGCAAAACATGGCTTACGGCAAATTACCCGCCGGTTATGAACGCGCAGATGGAACAGTCATGGAGCAGGCCGGTTGGACCCTTGCTCACTCCACTCAGGAAGCGGCCGACATGGGCTTCTGGGCGGTTCACTTAGATACCTTGGGCTGGTCGATCGCTCTCGGTGTGATTTTCTGTTGGTTGTTTTCCAAAGCTGCCAAAGGTGCCTCTACCGGCGTCCCTTCTGGTCTACAGAGCTTTGTCGAAATGGTTGTCGAATTTGTCGACGGCGTTGTGAAAGATACTTTCCACCACAGCAATAAGTTGGTTGCCCCTATGGCGCTGACGATTTTTGTTTGGGTGTTCATGATGAACTTGATGGATCTCGTGCCCATCGATTGGTTGCCACTGGGTGCCCAGATGATTTCTGGCGATCCACATCTGTTCTTCAAAGTGGTTCCGACTACTGATCCCAACGCTACCTTGGGTATGGCGATCGGCGTGTTCTTGTTGATGATCGGTTTCAGCATCAAGAACAAAGGCTTTGGCGGCTTCATGAAAGAGCTGGCTCTGCACCCGTTTAATCACCCGGCGATGATTCCTTTCAACCTGTTCCTCGAGCTAGTAGGTCTGATTGCTAAGCCTATCTCTCTTGGTCTGCGTTTGTTCGGAAACCTCTACGCCGGTGAAATGATCTTTATCCTGATCGCCCTATTGTACTCTGGCGGTTTGGTATTGGGCGCCTTTGGTGCTGGTTTGCAGTGGATGTGGGCAGTATTCCACATTCTGGTTATTACCCTGCAAGCGTTTGTGTTCATGGTATTGACGACTGTCTATATGGCCATGGCACACGATGTGGATGAGCATCACTAAGACGTTCTAACTTTTTTTAAACGATTTACTTTTAACTTTAACTTTAAACCTTCGAAAATTGGAGAAAACAATGGAAGCACTTGGTTTGGTATACGTAGCTAGCGCACTGCTGATCGGTTTGGGCGCACTGGGTACTGCAATCGGTTTCGGTACTTTGGGTGGAAAGCTGCTGGAAGGCTCTGCACGTCAGCCAGAACAAGGCCCTGCTCTGCAAGGTAAAATGTTCTTGATGGCTGGTCTGTTGGATGCTGTACCTATGATTGGTGTTGGTATCGGCATGTACCTGATCTTTGTTGTTGCACCTGGCCTTGCAGGCTAATCGACCTCTGTCTTTATAACCTTTCCTTAAAGAACAATGAGGTGTCGGTGTGAACATTAATTTGACTTTGATTGGCCAAACGATTTCGTTTGCACTCTTCGTGCTGTTTTGCATGAAGTTTGTATGGCCTGCGCTGATTTCCATTATGGAAGAGCGTGAAAAGAAAATCGCCGATGGTCTGGAAGCTGCTGACCGCGCTGACAAGGATCTTGAGCTGGCACAGAAAAAAGCCACTCAACAACTGCGTGAAGCGAAAGAAGAAGCAGCAGGAATTATTGAGCAAGCTAATAAGCGAGCCAACCAGATTGTTGAAGAAGCTAAAGATCAAGCTGTCGTCGAAGGCGACCGTTTGAAGGCTGCCGCTGAAGCTCAAATCGAGCAAGAAGTTAACCGCGCGAAAGAAGATCTTCGCGGTAAGGTTGCTGCTCTGGCGCTAGCTGGTGCTGAGAAAGTACTGGGTGCGTCAATCGACGAGAATGCTAACAGCGAACTGGTAAACCAGTTAGCCGCTGAACTGTAAGCGAGGTTTATCATGGCCGAACTTACAACTTTAGCCAGACCATACGCCAAGGCGGCGTTCGAAGCAGCTGATGCTGCGGGTGAATTGCAGAAGTGGTCTGATATGTTAACTCTGGCTGCTGCTGTATCGCAGCAAGACGGAATGATCAAAGCGTTGGTATCCCCAGCGCTGACAGCAGAACAAAAAGCGAAAGCGTTTGTTGATGTCTGTGGTGAGGAGCTCAATGCGAGCGCCGTCAACTTGATCAACGTTCTGGCCGATAATCAACGCCTGACTCTGCTTCCGCAGATTCAAGAGCTGTTTGAATATCACAAAGCCCAGCGCGAACAATCCGTCGATGTGGAAGTAACCACAGCCTTTGAGTTAGCCGGCGAATTGCAAGATAAATTGGCGAAGGCACTGAGTGCCAAGCTGGACCGCGAGGTGAGTTTATCGACTTCGGTCGACAAAACTCTTTTGGGTGGCGCTTTGGTACGTGCAGGCGACACAGTAATTGACGGTTCGGTGCGTGGTCGTTTGGCCAAGCTCGCCGAAGCAATGAACTCCTGATTCGGCATTGGCCGAATAGGAATTGAGGAACAGAGCATGCAGCAACTGAATCCTTCTGAAATCAGTGACATTATCAAGCAGCGCATCGATGGTCTCGATGTAACTGCTAAAGCCCAAAATGAGGGCACCGTCGTTTCTGTAACTGACGGTATTATTCGTATCCACGGTCTAGAAGACGTGATGTACGGTGAAATGATCGAGTTCGAAGGCGGTGTCTATGGTATGGCACTTAACCTTGAGCGCGACAGTGTTGGTGCGGTAGTACTGGGTGACTATGAAGGCGTAGCCGAAGGTCAAACCTGTAAGTGTACTGGTCGTATCTTGGAAGTACCTGTTGGTGATGAGTTGCTAGGTCGCGTTGTAGACGCACTGGGTAACCCTATCGACGGTAAAGGTCCAATTGGCCACAGCCAAACCGACGCGATTGAAAAAATTGCCCCAGGCGTAATTGAGCGTAAGTCTGTTGACGAGCCCGTTCAGTTTGGTCTGAAATCTGTTGATGCCATGGTTCCTGTAGGTCGTGGTCAGCGTGAGCTGATTATTGGTGACCGTCAGACCGGTAAAACCGCAATTGCGATTGACGCCATCATCAACCAGAAAGACTCTGGCATTAAATGTATCTACGTAGCTGTTGGTCAGAAAGCTTCTTCTATTGCGGCAGTTGTTCGTAAGCTGGAAGAGCATGGTGCCATGGCTCACACCATCGTAGTTGCCGCGACTGCTTCAGATCCTGCAGCCATGCAGTTCTTGGCGCCGTTTGCCGGTACAACTATGGGTGAATACTTCCGTGATCGCGGACAAGACGCATTGATCGTACATGATGATTTGACCAAGCAAGCTTGGGCTTACCGTCAGATCTCTTTGTTGTTGCGTCGTCCTCCTGGTCGTGAAGCTTACCCTGGTGACGTATTCTACTTGCATTCGCGTTTGTTGGAGCGTGCATCTCGCGTAAACGCTGAGTACGTTGAGAAATTCACCAACGGTGAAGTGAAAGGTCAGACCGGTTCTTTAACCGCTCTTCCAATCATTGAAACCCAAGCCGGTGACGTTTCTGCATTCGTACCAACCAACGTAATTTCGATTACCGATGGTCAGATCTTCCTTGAGACTGACATGTTCAACGCTGGCATCCGTCCTGCAATGAACGCCGGTATCTCGGTATCTCGTGTTGGTGGTTCTGCTCAGACCAAAGTGATCAAGAAATTGTCCGGTGGTATTCGTACCGCTTTGGCTCAGTATCGTGAATTGGCGGCCTTCTCTCAGTTCGCTTCTGATCTTGATGATGCGACTAAAGCCCAGTTGGATCACGGCGAGCGCGTAACCGAGTTGATGAAACAGAAACAATACGCACCACTCAGCATTGCTGAAATGGGCGTGATTCTGTACGCAGCCAACGAAGGTCACCTGCAAGACGTTGAAGTTGCCAAAATTGGCGATTTCGAAGCTGCCTTGCTTTCTTACATGAACAGCGAACACGCTGATCTGATGAAGAAAGTTACCGAAACCGGAAACTACAATGATGAAATTGAGTCCGGCTTCAAAGCGGCCCTAGAGAAATTCAAATCCACTCAAACTTGGTAAGTCTTAATTCGGGCGCTTAACCGGCGTCCGATCTTATGACACTAAATTGAATTTTTTGGGGACCGGTAATGGCAAGCGGAAAAGAGATACGTACTCAGATAACGAGTATTAAAAATACGCAGAAAATTACGTCCGCTATGGAAATGGTAGCGGCGAGTAAGATGCGTAAAGCGCAAGACCGCATGCAGCTTGGTAAACCTTACGCCCAGCGTATTCGCTCGGTGGTAGGTCACATTGCCAGTGCCAATCCAGAATATAAGCACTTATTTATGGAGCAGCGCGAAGTTAAACGCGTTGGTTTCATTCTGGTGTCTACTGACCGTGGCTTGTGTGGCGGTTTGAACGTTAACGTGTTCAAACGTGCTATCAAAGACATGAAGCAGTGGAATGATCAAGAAGTCGAAATTGACTTGTGCTTGATTGGTGCAAAGGCTGCCGCCTTCTTCAATAGTTATGGCGGCAATGTTGTTGCTGCTGTGCGTGATCTTGGCGAACAACCAAGCGTTGCTGATTTGATCGGTAGCGTGAAAATTATGCTCGACGGCTACGCCGAAGGCAAAGTAGATAGGTTGTACTTAGTGGGCAACGAGTTTGTGAACACCATGACTCAAAACCCATTTGTTCAACAGCTACTGCCTTTGCAAGCTGATGAAGATGAAAAGCTGCAACACAGCTGGGATTACTTGTACGAGCCTGACGCAGAAGCTCTGTTGGAAGGTTTATTAACTCGTTACATTGAGTCGCAAGTGTATCAAGCTGTTGTAGAGAACACCGCCTGTGAAATGGCTGCTCGTATGTTGGCGATGAAGAATGCAACCGACAATGCGGGTGACCTGATTGATGATCTTGAGTTGGTCTATAACAAGGCCCGACAGGCTGCGATTACGCAGGAGTTGTCAGAGATTGTTAGTGGTGCGTCTGCAGTTTGATCGAGCACAGTGACAGAATTTAAATTCTAAACTTTTGTAATTGAGGATCCGGAAATGAGTAGCGGACGTATCGTACAAATTATTGGTGCCGTTATCGACGTGGAATTCCCTCGTGACTCCGTACCTAAGGTATATGACGCCTTAACCGTGGCTGAAAAGGGTTTGACCCTTGAAGTTCAGCAGCAGTTAGGTGACGGCATGGTGCGCGCAATCGCAATGGGTTCTTCCGAAGGTGTAAGCCGTGGCTTAACCGTCGAGAACACCAACGCCCCTATCTCTGTACCTGTCGGTGCTGAGACTTTGGGTCGTATCATGGATGTATTGGGTAACCCTATTGATGAAGCTGGTCCTATCGGTGAGAAAGACCGTTCAGCTATCCATCGTAAGGCCCCTGCCTATGACGAGCTGGCAGCGTCTGAAGATCTGCTGGAAACCGGCATTAAAGTTATCGACTTGGTTTGTCCTTTCGCCAAAGGTGGTAAGGTCGGACTCTTCGGTGGTGCTGGTGTAGGTAAAACCGTAAACATGATGGAGTTGATCAACAACATTGCTAAGGCGCACAGCGGTTTGTCCGTATTCGCCGGTGTTGGTGAGCGTACTCGTGAAGGTAACGATTTCTACTACGAGATGGAAGAATCCAACGTACTAGATAAAGTTGCCATGGTTTACGGCCAGATGAATGAGCCTCCGGGTAACCGTCTTCGTGTAGCACTGACTGGCCTGACTATGGCTGAGAAGTTCCGTGACGAAGGTAAAGACGTTCTATTGTTCGTCGATAACATCTACCGTTACACCTTGGCGGGTACTGAAGTATCTGCACTGCTGGGCCGTATGCCTTCAGCGGTAGGTTATCAGCCAACATTGGCTGAAGAGATGGGTGTTCTTCAAGAGCGTATTACCTCAACTAAGAACGGTTCTATTACTTCCGTTCAAGCGGTATACGTACCTGCGGATGATTTGACCGATCCATCACCTGCCACCACCTTTGCTCACTTGGATTCAACCGTTGTATTGAGCCGTGATATTGCTTCTAAGGGTATCTACCCTGCGATCGATCCACTGGACTCAACTTCACGTCAGTTGGACCCGCTGATCATCGGCGACGAGCATTACGCTATCGCTCGTGGCGTTCAGTCTGTTCTTCAGCGTTATAAAGAGCTGAAAGACATTATTGCGATCCTGGGTATGGATGAGCTGTCTGAAGAAGATAAGCAAACCGTATCTCGTGCTCGTAAGATTGAGCGTTTCTTGTCTCAGCCTTTCCACGTAGCAGAAGTATTTACCGGTGCACCGGGCAAATACGTTTCTCTGAAAGACACTCTGGCCGGCTTCAGTGGTATTCTGAATGGCGACTATGACAATCTTCCAGAGCAAGCCTTCTACATGGTTGGCGGTATCGAAGAAGCTGTAGAGAAAGCCAAAAAGATGTAAGGCATTCTCTTCAGCTCATCACAAGAGCTGAGCGAGGTTGTGGATAATTAACCTTATCCACAACCGAGAAAGAGGCAATAGTTATGGCTATGACTGTCCACTGTGACATCGTTAGCGCAGAAGAAGAAATCTTTTCCGGTTTGGTTGAGATGGTAATTGCAGCAGGTACGGAAGGTGATGTAGGTATTGCCTACGGTCACGCCCCGCTGCTGACCAGCTTACAGCCAGGCCCCATTCGTGTGATTAAGCAGGATGGTGAAGAAGAGGTTTATTACGTATCTGGCGGATACTTGGAAGTTCAGTCTTACCATGTGTCAGTATTGGCGGATACGGCTCTTCGTGCTGATGATATGGATGAAGCTGCTGCTCTCGAAGCCAAGCGTGAAGCTGAGCAAGCATTGAATAATCAAAGTGGTGACTTTGACTATTCTCGCGCTGCGACTCAGTTGGCTGAGGCCGCTGCACAACTGCGTACCATTCAAGCAATGCGTAAAAAGCTGGGTTAATTCAGTTTTAGACGCTTCTGAATACAGCAGCTGTATCAAAAAAGGGGTAGCATTCAGCTACCCTTTTTTTATGTTTGTCCGGTAAGCCCAAATGGCATGCGCCCTAGCTTATCTCCGATGACAAATTGAGTTACCCTGTCTTCTTGAGGAAGATGGATCAACACGGAAGCTAGCCCCCATGATGTTAGACATCGTTATCTTGGCCGCGGGTAAAGGTACTCGCATGAAATCCAACCTGCCCAAGGTACTGCACCCCATTGCCGGCAAACCCATGCTTGGCCATGTCATCGACTGTGCTCGACAGCTGACGGCTGACACTCAAATTACCCTAGTAGTTGGCCATGGCGCTGAGCTGGTAAAAGAACAGTACAGCGCAGCTGACGTTCATTTTGTTGAGCAAACGGAGCAACTAGGTACAGGGCACGCCGTACAGCAAGCACAGGACTCTTTGCGTGACGGGGCGATCACATTGATCCTCTATGGCGATGTGCCCTTGATCAAACCTTCTACTTTGGAAGAGCTGGTAAGCCAAGTCAGTGAGAGCTCTGTGGGCCTGCTCACCGTTCACTTAGATGATCCTACCGGCTACGGTCGAATTGTTCGCGACGCGCAAGGCAATGTACTGGAAATTGTTGAACAAAAGGACGCCAAGCCAGAGCAATTGCTAATTGCCGAAGGTAATACTGGGGTAATCGCTGCGACCAGTAACGACTTAAAGCGCTGGCTACCGACTTTATCCAACGACAACGCACAGCAGGAATACTATCTCACTGACGTTATCTCGATGGCCCAGCGAGAGGGAAAAACCATCGCGACCCAAACCGCCTTGGATGAAAACGAAGTACTGGGTGTGAACAATCGTTTGCAGCAAGCACAGCTAGAAAGAAGCTATCAGTTGTCCCAAGCTGAAAATCTGATGATTCAGGGCGCTACCCTGCTCGATCCTAATCGTTTTGATTGCCGCGGTACGCTGGAAGTGGGCGCCGATGTAGTGATCGATGTGAATTGCATTATTGAAGGCAAAGTGACACTCGGTGACGGCGTGAAAGTTGGCGCAAACTGCCAGATTATTAACTCGACTGTCGCTGCGGGTACGGTGATTAAACCCAACAGCGTAATTGAAAGCGCGACTATTGGTGAGGACTGCGATATAGGGCCGTTTGCTCGTGTGCGTCCAGATACCGTATTGGCCAAGGGCGCAAAACTCGGCAATTTTGTTGAAACGAAAAAGTCCGTCATCGGGGTCGGCTCTAAGGTGAATCACTTAACTTACATCGGTGACGCAGAGATTGGTGATGGCGTTAATGTGGGGGCGGGAACAATCACCTGTAACTATGACGGCGTCAACAAGTCTAAAACCATTATCGGCGATGGCGCCTTCATTGGTTCCAATTCGAGTCTAGTGGCGCCGGTAACCATCGGAGCAATGGCGACGGTCGGCGCTGGTTCTACGGTATCTGCTAATGTAGGCGATGGCGAACTCGGTGTGGCGCGCGGTAAACAAAGAAATATCAGCAACTGGAAGCGTCCAACCAAAAAGTAACGCTCTGAACAATATTTTGAAGGCGGCGGTATGACCGCTGCTCAATGTGGTGGAATGGAATTATGTGTGGAATTGTAGGTGCGGCGGCTCAGCGTAACGTCACAAAAATTTTGGTGGAAGGTCTTAAGCGCTTGGAATATCGTGGTTACGACTCTGCCGGTATTGCCGTTCTCAGCAATGGTGAATTGGCGTTGCGCAAAGCGCTTGGCAAGGTTGCTGAGCTTGAAGCCAAGTGCATTGCCAATCCGGTTAAAGGACAGTTAGGTATCGCTCATACCCGTTGGGCAACGCACGGCAAACCGTCGGAAACCAATGCCCATCCACACTACTCTGATCACATCGCCGTTGTGCACAATGGCATAATTGAAAACCACGCCGCACTGAGAGCGGATCTCAAAAGTAAAGGTTACGAGTTTTATTCCGAAACCGATACCGAAGTCGTCGCTCACCTTATCCACAGTCTTTATGAGTTAACAGGTTCTCTGCGCGAAGCGCTGCGTCAGGCTGTGGACGCTTTTGATGGCGCCTATGCGCTGGGTGTGATGTCCACCCGTCAACCCGATACCATCGTCTGCGCGCGCAGTGGCAGTCCGTTGGTTGTCGGTGTTGGAATCGATGAGAACTTTATCGCGTCTGATCAGCTGGCGTTACGACAAGTCACCGATCGTTTTATTTTTTTGGAAGAAGGCGACTTTGCAGAAATCACAACGTCTGCGGTATCCATCTTTACTGTGGATGGCACACCGGTTGAGCGCGACATTCAACAACTGACCGACGCTGAAGAATCTGCCGACAAAGGCGAATACCGCCATTACATGCTCAAAGAAATTCATGAGCAAACCAAAGTTCTCAACAACACGCTGCAAGGCCGTGTGAGTAAAACGGCGGTACTGGAAGAAGCGTTTGGTACCGAAGCCAAAGCAATTTTTGATCAAGTTGAGTCGGTGCAAATTCTCGCCTGTGGTACCAGTTATCATGCTGGCATGATTGCAAAATATTGGTTCGAAGATTGGGCAGGTATTCCCTGTGCGGTGGAAGTAGCCAGTGAGTTCCGCTACCGAAAAACGGTGGTCCGCCCGAATACCCTGTTTGTCAGTGTGTCTCAATCCGGCGAAACCGCCGATACTTTAGCCGCCTTGCGTGACAGTAGCGGTTATCTTGCTAGCCTCACTATATGTAACGTTGCCAACAGTTCACTGGTGCGTGAATCTGATCTCTGTTTGATGACATTGGCTGGACCAGAAATTGGTGTGGCTTCAACCAAGGCATTCACCACTCAGTTGGTGGCTCTGCAACTCTTAGTTATAGCTCTTGGTCGCCGTCACGGTTTAAGCAGTGACAAAGAAGCAGAATTGGTTACAGGCTTACATCAACTGCCAGATCTCTGCGCCGCCGTTCTGGGGTTGGATGAAGACATCCAAACCATGAGTGAGGCTTTTTCCGAAAAAAATCACTCGCTATTCTTGGGTCGTGGTGTGCAGTACCCCGTTGCACTAGAAGGCGCGCTCAAATTAAAAGAAATTTCGTATATTCACGCTGAAGCCTACCCTGCCGGTGAACTCAAACACGGTCCCCTAGCGTTGGTCGATAGCGATATGCCGGTGGTGGCGGTTGCGCCCAATGATGAATTGTTAGAAAAATTAAAATCGAATTTGGAAGAGGTACAAGCGCGAGGTGGAAAACTGTTTGTGTTTGCCGATCAGCGTTCAGGTTTTGAAAATGACGATAGCACGACCTTGTTAAATCTGCCTCATGTCCCGCTAAATATTGCTCCGATCATCTACACTTTGCCACTGCAACTTTTGTCCTATCATGTGGCGGTATTGAAAGGTACCGATGTGGATCAACCTCGTAATTTGGCGAAATCTGTCACCGTAGAATAGTTGCTTGATAACCCCCATCACGCTTTTGTTGGGGGTTATCGGAATAAACCATTTGGTTTAGCAGTTTGACTGCTTCCGTCATTTTCAATCCAGAGTTTCTTTGACATAGTCATTGCCGACTGGATAGCGTTAAAGATAATGAAGGATATTCCCATGGCAATCAGCTCTGATGCCCCCGCTTTTTTTAAACTCGATGGTGATCACGGTTATGTCGGCTATGATCCGGCTCGTGGCCCTTGGTCTCCAGATTCTTGTCATGCCGGTCCGGTAACGGGAGCCATTGCACGATCGCTAGAGCGATTGGTTGCGGATAAACAATTGATCCGTTTATCGGTAGAGATTTTACGCCCCGTTCCTGTTGAGGGCTTTTATGTCGAGGCGAGCTTGAGTAAAGAAGGTCGTATGGTCACTACCGCGACGGCGAGCATCACCAATGGGTCAGGTAAGTTGATTGCGACGGCATCGAGTCTGCATATGGCAGAGCAATCCCTGGGTGATTTGCCGTCCCATGTCGAATCCATGCCAGACATCGAGTTAGCGCAACCCGGCGATTTTCCGATTAAACGTACCGCCCATGGATTGCCCAGTTTTAGTTCCGGCATAGAAGTGCTCTACCCGCCTGGGGAAAATGATCAACCGGGACCGACCTCTCTGTGGATGAGAACCCTGCCACTGGTTGAAGGTGAAAAGCCGTCGGCGTTTCAACAGTTATGCCCTCTCGCAGACTGTGGCAATGGTATAGCGCGCAACGCCGACGCCACCGATCTGAGTTTTATGAATCCCGATATCACCATCGTCATGCATCGCGCACCGACCAGTGAATGGCTGGGATCGATAGCGCATTCTCACTGGCAATCGACAGGGATAGGGCTCGCTCAAGCGACCTTGTTTGACACCGAAGGGGCTATTGGTTCCGCCATGCAAACCTTACTGTTGCAAAAGTACTGATCGAGTATTGGTTTTTTGGGTTAACTATCCTAAAAAGCACTTCGATTTATTCATTCAACGTGTTGATCAAGGATGATCGCCATGACTGCATTCCCGTTTCAAACTCAATTGCTCGTCTGTTGTCGATTGCTGTGTGTTGTTTGTATTTTTGTGTCAGAAACACTTTCGGCGACAAGCCAACCGAAATTACTACTGGCCAACACCTATCAACCTGACATCATCGTCGATGATTACTGGATCAGTGAAAAGTACGATGGTTTTCGCGCCTTCTGGGACGGTGAATCTCTATGGTCACGTCAAGGAAACAAGTTCGAGGCACCGTCCTGGTTTATCAAGGGATTCCCACCACAACCACTCGATGGTGAGTTGTGGATTGGTCGGCAACAATTTGAGCTGCTCGCATCCACGGTTAGTCGAGCAAAGGCCCATGAAGGTTGGCGCAAGGTGAGCTTCATGGTTTTTGATTTACCGGGTTCCTCACAACCATTCTCTGAGCGGTTAGAAATACTGCAGGTGTTGATATCGGGTAGCGCCTCTCCTTATCTGAAAGCGGTTCCACAATTTCGTCTCTCCACTCATGATCAACTATTGCAGGAACTGGAACGACGGGTGGCCGCAGGTGCAGAAGGTTTGATGTTGCACCACGGAGAATCCTATTATCGCAGTGGCCGCTCTTCTTATTTGCTAAAACTCAAACCGCTGCAAGATGCAGAAGCCAAAGTACTGCAGCATCTACCTGGGAAAGGAAAGTACCACTCCATGCTGGGATCTTTATTGGTCGAATTACCTAATGGTTTACAGTTTCGGCTCGGGACTGGCTTTACCGATGCACAGCGACAAACACCGCCGGCGGTGGGAGCCATTGTCACCTTTCAATACTCTGGGTTAACGCGACGAGGAATTCCTCGCTTTGCTCGTTTTCATCGACAGAGATTTGATGTTGATTGGGACACACTAAAAACCGATCAGTGATTCATTTGTTCAACATTTTATTCACTCTGAAGCCTCAGCCTGCTGGGGCCAATCAAACTCCATTTGTCGCGCCGTTGCTTGCGCTAGGAGCTGGTCTTGAATTTGACTGAGCAAAAACAAACTCATATCGATTCCCGCCGAGATTCCGCCGGAGCTTACAATTCGTGGTTGGTGTTCGGCAACATCCACCCAGCGCCGGTCTGTCAACACGCTCAGATGAGGAAATTGTTGCTGTAGATCGGTTTGGTCCTGCCAGTGAGTAGTTACCGGTAGTTGATCAATCACTCCTGCTTGAGCTAAGAGAAAGACACCGGTGCAGACGGAAGCCAAATTAATGACTTGTCGAGACTGCTGCTGCAACCAGGCTTGTAGGTTGTGATTGTGCATGACATGGGTATGAACACCACCAGCGACAATCAATGTATCCAAGGGAGGATGTTGATCGATGGAGTAATGCGGAGTTACTGTAAAGCCACCTCTGGCGTTGACGGGCTTTTGCTCTTCAGCGATTAGCACGACTTCCAAAGGCGTGTCGGTCGAAGACTGCAGTCGCGCGGCAGTCGAGAAAACTTCAAAAGGTCCGGCAAAGTCGAGCACTTCGGCATCGGTATAGATAAGAATACCTACGCGATGGCAGTTAATGTTATCCACAGGTTAACCTCTAGTGCGTGTTTTTCTCACAAATCGATTAATTCCCCCTAAGTTCACACCTAAAAAATGGCTTAGAACAGCCTCAACAAGGGACGAAGGCAATAATTAGCTGTACAAATAAACAGTTAATTATTACATTAACGCTTGTCTTCCGGCTGGATACGAAGGGAGCGAAGGCCTTGTTTGAGTTTAAACAGGTGATCCTGTAAATCAGAGCCCTTGCGCTGTGCGACACCAATGGCCAGCACATCGATAACCACCAAATGTGCGATACGTGAAGATAAGGGGGTGTATATCTCAATGTCCTCTTCCACGTCCACGACTATGGGAATGGTGGCATTTTGAATAACAGGGGTGCCACTGGGGGCAATGGCGATGACGATACCGCCCGCTTGTTTCACCATATCCATCGAGTGCAGTAGAGCTTTGGTTCGCCCGCTTTGGGAGATCGCGACTATGACGTCGCCTGGCTGCATGGACATGGCCGACATATTTTGAATATGCGGATCGGAATGGGCGGCTGTCGCCAGTTGTAGGCGGAAAAACTTGTGCTGAGCATCGGCAGCGACAGCGCCGGATGCCCCAAAACCATAGAACTCTACGCGATTGGCATTACAGATGGAGGATACGGCGTGTTCGAGCAGAGATGGATCCAGCCTGTCGCGCACCTGCAGTAAGGTATCAATGGTTGAATCAAACACCTTGTGGGTAAAGTCAGCGATTGAATCTTCGTCAGTGACAGCGATTTGGCCGAAGCTTGGGCTTGAGGCCAGCTGCTGGGCAAGATTGAGTTTGAAATCTTGAAAGCCATCACAACCAATAGCGCGACAGAAGCGCACCACAGTGGGTTCACTGACCTCGGCTTTTTGGGCTAAGTCGACGATGCGCATATGGATAATATCGGTGGGGTTGCGCAGTACATAATCGGCAACCTTGCGCTCTGATTTGCGCATTATCTCTAGGGCTTCACTGATTCGGCTGGTAAGTTCGGCGGGTTTCACAGTCGCAGGTTCCTAAGGATCGATCGGTTGACGTTATTGCCATTAAGCTTTTGAGGAGCTTTTCGACAGTGACAAGCTGACGTTGGGCCTAGTATAAAAAATTATGTAGTAAACGCCCATTGTTTTTGTAAATTTGCTACATATCCGAGCTGGATATTTCGCTAAGCGCCTCATTTCTGAGGTTTTTTACGGTTTTTTGTTGGTAGAATGACCCCCATGGACGTATCTCTAATATTAGACAATCTCAACGATGCTCAGCGCCAAGCGGTGACTGCAGCTGCCACTAATCAGCTTATTCTGGCGGGGGCTGGCAGTGGCAAAACTCGTGTGCTGGTGCATCGAATTGCCTGGCTGATCCAAGTAGAACAGATCTCCCCCTACTCTATCTTGTCGGTAACCTTTACCAACAAAGCGGCTCGCGAAATGCGCGGCCGTATTGAAGAGCTATTAGGGGTAAATCCTCGTGGCATGTGGGTGGGCACCTTTCACGGTATTGCCCACCGTTTGCTGAAGGCTCATTGGCAAGAGGCCAAACTGCCACAGAACTTTCAAATCCTCGATAGCGATGATCAGCTGCGATTGGTCAAGCGTATCTCGCAGCAGCTGGGTCTAGACGACAAACAGTGGCCAGCACGACAATCTCAATGGTTCATCAACGCCCAGAAAGATGAAGGGCTACGACCCGATTATATTCAAGAAACCGGCGATCCATACATTGCCACCATGATTCGTATCTATCGGGAATACGAAGACGCCTGTCAGCGCGGCGGCATGGTAGATTTTGGCGAATTGCTGCTGCGCTCCCATGAACTCTGGCTCAACGCCCCCCATATTTTGGCCCATTACCAAGAGCGTTTTCCGTTTATTCTGGTCGATGAATTTCAAGATACCAATACCATTCAATACGCCTGGTTGCGAGTGTTGGCCGGTAAACAGTGCAAGGTGACGGCGGTCGGTGATGACGATCAGTCAATCTATGGCTGGCGTGGTGCGAAAATCGAGAATATTCAACGTTACGAAGACGATTTTGCCAACACTGAAGTGGTGCGTTTGGAGCAAAACTATCGCTCTACCTCTACCATCCTCGACGCGGCCAACGCAGTGATTGAAAACAATCAAGGTCGTTTGGGGAAAACCCTGCGTACCGATGGCGAAAAAGGGGAATTGATCAGCCTCTATGCGGCGTTTAATGAACAGGACGAAGCTCGCCATATTGTTGAGCGGATTGAGCAGTGGGTGCGCGATGGTAATCTGCGCAATGATTGTGCGATCTTGTATCGCTCCAATGCACAGTCGCGAGTATTGGAAGAAGCTCTTCTGCGGGAAGCTGTGCCCTATCGTATTTACGGCGGTCAGCGCTTCTATGAGCGCTTAGAGATTCGTAACGCCCTCGCCTACTTACGTTTGATTGTCAGTCGTCAAGATGATGCGGCTTTTGAACGTGTTATTAACACCCCAACTCGTGGTATTGGTGGTAAAACCGTCGACAATATTCGTCTGTTTGCGCGTGAGCAAGGGTGTTCATTGTGGCAGGCGGCCCGTCAAATGGTCGACAACAGTGTACTCACCGCTCGTGCCGGTAATGCGGTACAGGGCTTCTTACAGTTGATTGACGAACTGCAGCAAGCGACTGAAAACAAGGTGCTCAACGAAACCGCCGATCATGTTATTCATCACTCGGGCTTGTATGAATTTCACAAAGCGGAAAAAGGTGAAAAGGGTCAGACCCGTATTGAAAACTTGGACGAGTTGATCAACGCCTGCCGTGCTTTTGCTCATGACGATGAAGAATTGTCGGAGCTTGCTGCTTTTCTAGATACGGCAGCGCTCGATGCGGGCGATGCTCAAGCCGATGAGTTTGAAGATGCGGTGCAATTGATGACCTTGCATTCAGCCAAAGGCTTGGAGTTTCCACTCGTGTTTTTAGCGGGGGCAGAAGAGAACTTATTCCCTCATCGCATGTCCGCAGAAGAGCCCGGTCGTTTAGAAGAAGAGCGTCGACTGTGCTACGTGGGGATTACGCGGGCCATGCAGAAATTGGTCATTACCTATGCGGAAAGCCGTCGTATGCACGGCCAAGATAATTTCAATTCTATTTCTCGTTTTGTCAAAGAAATCCCCTCGCAGTTGATCGAAGAAGTTCGCGTGAAAAACACCATCACCCGTCCAGTGAGTTTTCAGCGCCCCAAGCCGGCGGCGAGACTCAGTGATGATGGCGACAATACTGGGTTTTATCTCGGTCAACGAGTCAAACACAGCATCTTTGGTGAAGGTGTGATTCTGCATTTCGAGGGCGATGGTGCCGCTGCGCGAGTCCAGGTCAATTTTAATGATGAAGGCTCAAAGTGGCTGGTGTTGAAATTTGCCAAGCTAGAAGCACTGTAATATTGATGATTTAGAAGAAAGAACACCTCAGACAATAACAATACAAATAAAAAGGATGGCACCAATGACTGAAACAAAATCCAATCGAGCACCGGTTATTATTTTGGCGCTAGTCGCATTGGTAGTGGTACTTTTTTGGTTATTGGTGAGTAAACATGTGGATACATCATCCTCTGGAGCTGGTGGTGTTGTCATCAATGGTAACAACGAATCCACCACCAACTATCACTGGAAAATGGTGACCACCTGGCCCAAAAATTTTCCGGGATTGGGTTCTGCAGCGACCAATTTCTCACGTCTTGTGGACGAAATGTCGGAAGGCCAGTTGACGGTTACTGTTTACGGCGCTGGTGAGTTAGTTCCGGCGCTGGGTGTTTTTGATGCGGTTTCATCGGGCAGTGTCGAAGCAGGTCATGGTGCGGCCTATTACTGGAAAGGAAAAAACACGGCAGCACAATTCTTTACCTCAGTTCCTTTTGGTATGAACGCCCAGGAAATGAACGGCTGGCTGCACTACGGCGGTGGCATGGAGTTGTGGCGTGAAATTTATGCCCCTTTCAATATCGTGCCTTTTGCCGGTGGTAATACCGGTATTCAAATGGCAGGCTGGTTCAATAAAGAAATCAACACCTTGAATGATATCAAGGGATTGAAGATGCGGATTCCTGGATTGGGCGGTGAAGTTTGGAACCGCGCGGGTGGCTCCTCGGTGAACATTCCAGGTGGTGAACTCTATACCGCGCTGCAAACAGGAGTGATTGACGCTACAGAGTGGGTTGGCCCCTACAATGATTTAGCCTTTGGTTTCTATCAAGTTGCGGATTATTACTATTACCCTGGCTGGCATGAAACCGGTTCGACCTTAGAGTTGATTGTGAATAAAGATGCACTAGAGGCGCTACCGGAGAATCTCCAGAGTATTGTGGAAACCGCTGCGCGTATGGCCAATCAAGATATGCTGGATGAATTTACCGGTCGCAACAACACCGCATTGCAAGAACTTATCCACACCCACAAGGTAGACGTACGACCTATTCCCAAAGATGTATTGTTAGAATTGGAAAAAATTGCGCATCAAATTTATCAAGAAGAAGCTGAGAAAAATCCGGACTTCAAACGTGTATATACAGCCTATAAGCGTTTTCAGGATGGTGTAGAAACCTATCATAAGGTTTCCGAACAAGCCTACTATGAACTTCGAGAGTAAGCGAAATTCGCGATTAATGTGTTTAAGTCACAAGATACAGGGAAAAGTTGAATGAGAATCTATGGCGATATTCAATCGGGTAACTGTTACAAAATAAAGTTATTGTTGGAGTTGTTAGAGATAGAACATCAATGGGTTCCTGTGGATATCCTTGCCGGTGACACTCATACCGATGAATTTCTTCGAAAAACCCCCACTGGAAAAATCCCACTTCTGGAACTAGACGACGGTCGTACACTATCTGAATCTAATGCCATTTTGAATTTTCTCGCCACTGGCAGTCGATTGCTACCCCGTGATCCTTTTGTCCATGCAAAAGTACTGCAATGGCAGTTTTTTGAGCAGTACAGTCACGAGCCCTACATTGCCGTCGCTCGATTTATTGCCAAGTATTTAGGCTTGCCGCCAGAGCGGAAAGAAGAATTTGAAAGTAAGCAAGTCGGTGGTCATCAAGCTTTGCAGGTGATGGAAACCCAATTGTCACAAACCGCCTATCTAGCGAGTGAACAGCTAACTATCGCTGACATTTCGCTCTATGGTTACACTCATGTCGCCGATGAAGGTGGATTTGATTTGTCGGCCTACCCCGCTATTTTGCAATGGATTGAGCGAATACAATTAACCCCTAACTATATCGCTATGTCGAATTGACTGTGTGAGTCTGCGCAGAATCGAAATTGCAGAGAGTGCTTCACCCATCGGAATAGAGCTTTTCACACCGATCTAAATTCTGAAACAATAAAATCAAGACTAATGAAACTTAAATTTGAATCTTTTAAAGAAGAGGTCGTTTGCCTCGAGAGATTTCTGTTGCGCCAAACGATACATTTTTTGTGGGCGACCAGCTTATTCTTGGTGCCTTTGTTGTTCGGGGTAACGGGTTTCTATTATTCAGGTGATTTGACTATTGAGCAGGCTTTGATCAATACATTTTCAGTATTGGGCGCCGTAGACCTACCTTACCCGTTGCAAGATACAGCAGGACGAATCTTCACCGCCGTGTTTGGTTTGCTGACACAGACTGTGTTTTTTATGGCATTGGCGCTATTTTTATCGCCCTTGTTGCATCGCGTTTTGCATCATTGGCATCTGGATCGATCATCTAGCAGCGATCACACACTGTGAACGCTGAGTTATCCACAAAAAAAAGAGCCTGAAGCTCTTTTTTTGGGCACGAGTGTTTCTATTTAAGTCACCTGAGAAGTGCTACTTTTTCTGCATGGAGCGTGTGCGGCCATTGTTGTCGATAGCGACGTACACAAAAGTACCCTCTGTGACTTTATAGCGCTCACCGGTCTCAGCAGAGTAAAGCCAAACATCGACCAAAATGCGCACCGAAGATCGACCAATTTCTAGTATCTCTGCGTAGCAGCTAATGGTGGCGCCTACGGGTACTGGACGCAGGAAGGCCATACTACCAGCAGCGACTGTGGTAATTCGTCCGTTGGCGATAGCGGCAGCTTTGATGGAGCCGGCCAAATCCATTTGCGACATCAGCCAACCGCCGAAAATATCGCCGTTAGGATTGGTATCGGCTGGCATGGCCAGCGTTTGCAAACACAGTTCACCTGAAGGAACCGGTTCCTGATCCATATCGTCTTCGTACTCGTCGTTCATTCAACACCTCTAAGAAAAGTTAATGCAGTTGCCCTGGCAGCCATGTCACCAGCTGTGGCCAGATTACTAGCGTCAGCATTAGCGCCAATTGGAGCATAATAAAAGGGACAACGCCACGATAAATGGCGGATGTGGGAATTGATTCCGGTGCAACGCCGCGCAAATAAAACAGCGCGAAACCAAAGGGCGGAGTTAAAAATGAAGTCTGTAAGTTCAGAGCAATCATAATCCCTAACCAAACTGGGTCGAGCCCCATGGCCAATAGGACTGGGCCAACAATGGGTACGACAACGAAAGTGATTTCAATAAAGTCGAGAATAAAACCCAGCAGAAAAATCACCAGCATCACAATCAAGGTGGCAGAAATAACACCGCCGGGCAGATTGTGGAAAAACTCTGTGATCATTTCTTCGCCGCCAAAACCGCGAAACACCAAAGAAAACAGGGAGGCACCAATCAAGATGGTGAATACCATTGCTGTCACGGTGGTGGTAGAGCGAGCAATATCCGCAATTTTGGCTCGGTTGAGCTGACCTTTGCGCCAGGCCAATAAGGTTGCACCCAATGCCCCGACTCCGGCAGCTTCAGTGGGCGTGGCCGCTCCACTTACGATTGAGCCCAATACCAACACAATCAACAAAATGGGGGGAGCCAAACTGGCCAATAATTCCCCTGTGGATACTTGGTCGGTGTCGTTTTCATCCTGGCCTTTAGGCGCCAAATCTGGTCGACGCAGTGAAGTTATCAACAGGTAGATGATGTAGAGGGTTACCAACAACAGACCGGGAACAATGGCGCCCATAAATAGGTCCCCGACAGAGACCGGCTGTGGATTAAAAATCCCCATTTTTAATTGTGCCTGTTGATAAGCACTGGAGAGAATGTCACCAAGCAATACCAACGCAATGGATGGGGGAATAATTTGCCCGAGGGTCCCGGTGGCACAAATGGTACCGGTCGCTAGCGCCGGATCGTAGCCACGTTTGAGCATAGCGGGTAGAGACATCAACCCCATCGTCACTACGGTTGCGCCAACAATACCGGTGCAGGCCGCCAGTAGCATGCCGACAACGACGACGGAGATTCCCATACCCGCTGGTAATCGGCCACATAGGCGCGACATGTTGTTGAGCAGATCTTCGGCTAATTGTGATCGCTCCAGCATAATCCCCATTAGGACGAACAACGGCACCGCGATTAAGGTGTAGTTATTCATAGTGCCAAACATGCGATCAGGGAAAGCACGCAATAAATTGGCGTCAAAGTGACCGGTAATAATCCCTAGACCGGCACAAATTAGGGCGGTACCTGCTAGGGTAAAGGCAACCGAATAGCCCATCATCAAACACAGGCACACGGCCAAAAACATCAGCAGTGGCAGTATCTCAACAATCATTGTGCACTTTCCTCACCGGTTAGCGTCAGCAGGCTGCGGACAACTTCGGCCAACCCTTGCAGCGCCAACAGCACCGCAGACAGAGGAATCAGAGACTTGAGCAAGTAAATCAGCGGCAGACCATTGGCATTGGGTGAGCTCTCTTTAATGGCCCAAGAGTTAGCGACAAACTCCCAGCTGGTAATCAAGATGAAGCCACAGATTGGCAGTAGAAATAGCAGGGAGCCTAGGGCGTTAACCCAGGCCTTTTGATGGGCATTGAACTGGCGATAGAAGATATCGACCCTAACGTGGCCGTCGCGGCGCAGAGTGAAGGCCATGGCGAGCAAAAACACCGCTGCGTGCATATAGCCTATGGATTCTTGCAGGCCGATCGAGCCAATAGAAAAGCCGTAGCGCAACACCACGATGACACAGGTGACGATCATCATGGCGACCGTAAGCCAAGCGACCAATCGCCCAGTGAATTCGGAAAACGCGTCGATATAGGACAGACAACTGTCCAGTGAGCCCCTGATATAGGAGGACATTGCGGAAATCCCCAAGTTTTATTATGTTTTGGCACTGCCTAATAGCAATTGAGTATACCTGAAAGAGATATTTTCCTCTCGCTAGCCCTGTATCGGCGGTCATATTTCGCTTTGTAACAATAGTGTCACATTAGATTCATAGAATTGTCACCATTGAAATCTAGCATCGTCTCCGGTGTATAAATTAGGGCTATCTAATCATGAGTCGGCCCGCTCAGACCCAGGAGAATACTGTGAAAAAGACACTTATGATCGCAACCGTAGCGGCCACCGCTATGAGCGCACAATTTGCTACCGCTGCTCGTGACTACATCAGCATCGTTGGTTCCTCAACTGTATATCCATTCGCCACTGTTGTTGCAGAGCGTTTTGGTAAGAGCACTAACTACAAAACTCCGAAAATCGAATCTACCGGTTCCGGTGGTGGCATGAAGTTGTTCTGCCAAGGGGTTGGTGTTGCTCACCCAGACATTACTAACGCTTCTCGTCGCATCAAATCTACCGAATTTGAAATGTGCCAAGAGAACGGCGTTAAAGACATCGTCGAAGTACTGATCGGTTATGACGGTATCGTAATCGGCAACTCTTCTGCTGCTAAGCAAATGACCATCACTCGTCGTGATTTGTTTTTGGCTCTGGCTAAGAAAGTTCCTAACCCTAACGGTTCAGAGACTTTGGTAGAGAACCCATACAAAACCTGGAAAGACGTGAACCCTGCTCTGCCAGCGAACAAAATTGAAGTATTGGGACCACCTCCAACCTCTGGTACTCGCGATGCGTTCCAAGAGTTGGCTCTCGAAGGCGGTTGTAAAACCTTCTCATGGATCAAAGCCATGAAGAAGAAAGACAAGAAAGCCTACAAAAAAGTGTGCCGTACCGTGCGTGAAGATGGTCCATACATCGAAGCCGGTGAGAATGATAACTTGATTGTTCAAAAACTGAACGCCAACAAAAATGCTTTGGGCATCTTCGGTTTCAGCTTCTTGGATCAAAACATCGACAAAATCCAAGGTTCATTGGTTGACGGTCAAAAGCCGACTTTCGAATCCATCGCCGACGGTTCTTACCCTGTATCGCGTCCTCTTTACTTCTACGTGAAGAAAGGCCACATCGATACTATCCCAGGTATGAAAGAGTACTTGACTGAATTCACCAGCGAAAAAGCGTTTGGTGAAGAAGGTTACTTGAGCGAAAAAGGCATGATCCCTCTGGGTAAAGGCGAGCGCTCTAAAGTGGCTGGCGATGTTAAAACCTTGAAGAATCTGGCGCTTTAAGCACCGAATTCAAAGCTATAAAATACTGTCGGATAGCTCAAGTTAGCTGACAGTTGATTGCACCACTCAACTCATGATGGATGAATGGTGCAAAACAAGGAGCCCGAGAACTTGTTGATTGATTGCGATTACGCAGTAGCGACATGTTTCTCGGGCTCCTTGTATGTTTTGAGATAAGACAAACATTGACAGAAGGTTTTGCCAAGCGAACCCAGCGCTTGCCAAAATCCTCTGACGACAACCAAGAGAACTTCTGGAGAATTATGGACACGTCCACCCTCATCGCTACCTTGGCGCTACTAATTGCAGCGGCCTACGTGATGGGCCGAGGCCGCTCAATGGAGTTGGCTGACACCTCTCAAGGTGGTTTTAGAAACCTCAACTCACTGCCCTTTTACTACGGTATGTTAACGGCACTCTGGTGCGGTATACCCAGTTTGTTCCTCGTCGGCGTGTGGATGACAATGGACACCAGCGTGATTGACATGCTGTTGATTAAACAGCTACCCGAAGAAGTGGCGGCCATGCCGAAGTCCGAATTGGGGTTGGTACTCAATACCATTAAGAACCTAGCCGAAGGCAATATGTTGGGATCAGCTCCTGAGCCTTACATGGCGCAAGCGGCGGATAGTCTCAAACGACTCACACAAACCAGTCAAATGGCAATGACTGTGTTGGCCATCTGTTTAGGGATGCTGTTGGCGGTATTTTCTTGGTTTCGTATTAGTCCTGAGCAAAAAGCTCGCCTGCAAGTTGAAGGGGCTTTTAAGGCTATTTTACTGGCATGTTCTTGTCTCGCCATTCTAACGACGGTTGGGATTGTCTTTTCGGTGATCTTTGAATCCATGAGATTCTTCCAATCAGTGCCAGTGTCAGAATTTGTATTCGGCTTGCACTGGAGCCCACAGATGGCCATTCGCGCCGATCAAGTGGGTGGCTCTGGGGCCTTTGGTGCGATTCCCCTGTTTGTGGGTACGCTACTGATTTCTGTCATTGCGTTGATTGTTGCTGTACCCACCGGATTGATGGCTGCTATTTATTTGTCTGAATACGCGACCGCAAAAGTACGTTCAATCGTTAAGCCTATGCTAGAAGTTCTGGCGGGTATCCCCACGGTTGTTTATGGATTCTTCGCAGCCTTAACCGTAGCGCCTTTGATCAAAGACAGCGGCACATCAGCCATTGATTTTCTCAATATCCAATTCGAATTTCTCAATATCCAAATGAGTATCTCATCTGAGAGTGCTTTGGCTGCTGGTTTGGTGATGGGTGTGATGATTATTCCTTTTGTCTCCTCGCTGTCTGATGACGTCATTAATGCGGTTCCTCAATCGCTGCGTGATGGTTCTTTGGGTCTGGGTTCAACACAATCGGAAACTATCAAACAGGTCGTTATACCTGCAGCTCTGCCGGGTATTGTCGGTGGTGTGTTGTTGGCCGCTTCAAGAGCGATTGGCGAAACCATGATTGTGGTGATGGCAGCAGGACTTGCGGCCAACTTAACCGCCAACCCCATGGAATCCGTGACAACCGTTACTGTTCAAATTGTGACGCTGTTGGTGGGTGACCAAGAGTTTGACAGTCCAAAAACGCTGTCGGCATTTGCGCTGGGCTTAATGCTATTTATCGTCACTCTGGCTTTGAACTATCTTGCCCTACATGTGGTGCGTAAGTATCGAGAGCAGTACGACTAGTGCGGCTATCAGTTACTCATTTTAGAACTAAACCACGACGACATTGAATAGATCCATGACAAACGAAAAGTCTCAGGAAATTAACATGGCATCAGCCCCTGAAAATCAGAAAACCATTGAATTGGTTAATCAAAACTTGGCTAAGCGTTACCGTGCGGAAAAACGCTTTCGCGCCTACGGTATTGCGTCTATCGGTTTCGGTTTACTGTGTTTGCTGTTTTTGTTTACCGATATTATCGGTAAAGGTCATACAGCCTTCTTAACCACCTACGTTAAACTGAATGTGGAGTTATCCACAGACGCGCTAGACATCTATGATGTCAACGACCCACAACAAATTGCTGGTGCCGACTATCAGGGGGTATTAAAAAAGGCGTTGCGTGAACGCTTTCCTGAAGTGACAGGTCGCCGCGACAAACGAGCACTCTATGGCATTGTCAGTAGCGGTGCAGGATTTGAAATCAGAACTTTGATTGAGCAGCAGCCGGAACTTTTGAATACCACTCTTGATTTATGGGTACTAGCCGATGATGATTATGATACCTATTACAAAAGTCGCTCATCCGATGAAGGCGCTTACACTGGTCGATTTAACGAAAAACAAATTTCTTGGATAGAAACCCTAATCGCAGATGGCGCGGTAGAAAAACGTCTCAATACCACTTTCTTTAACGCGGGTGATTCACGTGAGCCTGAACAAGCCGGTATTCGCGGCGCCATAATGGGATCACTGTTCACCCTTTTGGTAACACTCGCGTTGTCGTTTCCAATTGGCGTGGCTTCGGCGGTCTATCTCGAGGAGTACGCCAAGAAGAATAAATTCACCGACTTTATCGAAGTGAATATCAACAACCTAGCGGCGGTACCTTCAATTATCTTCGGTCTGTTGGGGCTAGCGATCTTTATTAACTTTTTTGAGATGCCTCGATCGATACCGCTAGTGGGTGGTTTTGTACTGACCTTGATGACCTTGCCAACGATCATTATTTCCAGTCGTGCAGCGATTAAGGCCGTACCACCTTCTATTCGCGAAGCCGCTATGGGCATTGGCGCCTCCAAGATGCAAGTGATTTTGCATCACGTGTTGCCGCTGGCCATGCCGGGTATGTTGACCGGTGCCATTATTGGTATGGCTCAGGCCTTGGGTGAAACTGCACCGTTGCTGATGATCGGCATGGTGGCCTTCATTGTTGATGTGCCAGGCAGTATCAGCGATCCATCGACGGTTTTACCGGTACAGATTTTCCTTTGGTCAGACAGCCCCGAGCGCGCTTTTGTTGAAAAAACGTCAGCCGCCATTATGGTATTGCTGGGCTTCCTGATCATTATGAACACCTTGGCCGTCTGGTTGCGTAAGCGACTTGAGCGCCGTTGGTAATAATTCGAATATTGACTTATAGGTAGAAGGTGACAAAAGTGGAAGCCATTGCCGAGAATACAGCTAAAGTAGATAACATGATTGATACGAAAAAAGACGTTCAGAACAATTCGCCTGAATCAGCAGATCTGTCGAATTTGGAAACCGTCGGAATTCCCTTTTCCGACAACGCCAAAATGTCCATGCGTGACGTGGATGTTTTCTATGGTGATAAACAAGCCATTCACGGTGTCGGTCTGGATATTGGCCAAAACGAAGTCTTGGCAATGATTGGTCCTTCAGGTTGTGGTAAGTCGACCTTCTTGCGTTGCTTAAATCGCATGAACGACACCATCGACATCTGTAAGGTGACCGGTTCCCTGCAGTTGGAAGGCCAAGATATCTACGATCCTAAACTGGACGTAGTGCCCTTGCGAGCACGAGTGGGCATGGTTTTCCAGAAGCCGAACCCGTTTCCCAAATCCATCTATGATAATGTTGCCTATGGCCCACGAATTCACGGTTTGGTGAGTCGCCGCGCCGAGTTGGATGAGATTGTCGAAACTAGCCTGCAACGCGCCGGTCTGTGGAACGAAGTCAAAGATCGATTACATGCGCCCGGAACCGGCTTATCCGGTGGTCAGCAGCAGCGACTGTGTATTGCACGTACTATTGCGGTGAGTCCTGAAGTGATTTTGATGGATGAACCTTGTTCGGCTTTGGATCCCATTGCAACCGCGAAAATTGAAGAGCTGATCGCGGAATTGAGTGAAAACTTCACCATTGCTATTGTGACTCACTCCATGCAGCAGGCGGCGCGGGTATCCAATCGCACGGCTTACTTTCACTTGGGTAAGTTGGTAGAAGTGAATGAAACCGAAAAGGTCTTTACCAACCCAGATCATTCGCTCACCGAAGCTTATATCACCGGTCGTTTTGGCTAACATGAGATTGGCGGTGGCAGTTCAATTGTCAGCCAGGCGGTCGACGCGAGTCTGAGTGCATCGGCACTAGGGTAAACAGCTTCGAAGCGCTACCACGAGGAGAATTACGATGGACAAATTAAATCTTGATCAGCACATTTCCCAGCAGTTCAATGCGGATCTCGAAGACCTGAAAACTCAGCTCTTAGAAATGGGTGGGCTGGTTGAACAGCAAACCATTAATGCCGTTAACGCCATTACTACCGCTGATAGCGATTTGGCCGAGCGAGTGATTATCACCGAAGAAGAAGTGGATCATCGAGAAATGAAGCTCGATGAAAACTGCACCATGGTACTCGCGCGTCGTCAGCCAGCAGCATCCGATTTGCGTATGGTTCTGGCGGTGGCGAAGATTACGCGCGATTTGGAGCGCATGGGCGACGAAGCCCATAAGATCGCCAAGATGTCGATGCATTTGACCGAAGACGGTGAAGCACCTCGAGGTTATGTCGAGTTGCGTCATATTGGCTCTATTGTTCATCAGATGGTGATTACCTCCCTCGACTCGTTTGCTCGTTTTGACGTTGATTTGGCGGTTAAAGTTGCGCAAGAAGACAAAAAAGTGGATCAAGAATACAAGTCCGCGATGCGAGAGCTCATCACCTACATGATGGAAGACCCGCGTTCTATTTCACGAGTCATGAACATCATTTGGGCATTGCGAGCTCTGGAGCGGATTGGCGATCATGCCCGCAACATTGCCGAGCACGTTATTTATCTAGTGAAAGGTTTGGATGTGCGTCATATCAGCGTCAAGGAAATGGAGCGTCAACTGCAGCAGAATTGATTTGTTGGAGCTGGCCAAGGAAGGTCGAACGTCGGCTTTTACAATTATCAGACAATAAAAAGTTTGAGAACTCCGGTTTAAGCCCTTATTATCGCCTCTACGAATAATTTTTTAGGTTTTAACAACGGGCTGCCAATGAGCAAGTGGATTTTGATGGCGTTATCTGTAGGTTTGGTGGCCTGCGGTAGTGATTCAGCAATTAAGGGGTTAGGGGATTTTGAGTTAGCTGAGCGATATGGTCAGTGTCTTGATCGTAAACCTACGGCTCCCGGCAAGGCTCAAGCCTGTGAGAACCTGCGTCGCGAATGCGAGCGTCGTAAAGAAGAATTAGGGTCCTATATCTGTCGCAAGTACTAGGGATGATGATCACCCGCTGCAGATAACTGTTGCACAGTATTCAAGATTAAACCCAAAAGGCGAGTCAGTGACTCGCCTTTTTTATGTCCCCACGATTGGCTAGCCGGCGGGGAAGTTATCCACACGTCAGGTTTATTGATGACTACCCGCTTGGTTGGGCTGCTGTGGTGCGGGCGCTAAATCCTGTAAATAGGCGACGGAGCGTTGACCCAACTCTCCCCCACCCTGAGCGGCCTGTCGAAAATAGCTAATAGCCTCTTCCTTATTACCCTTAGTCAGTTGAATTTCACCCAGATGGAAGGTCGCAATCTGATTGGGCAGTATTAGGTTGCTGGATTGAAGATCCTGCTCGGCACGAGTGTAAGATTTCAGTTGTTTCGCTGCCATGCCACTGCCTAACAGAGGCAAGTAGTACTCTGGGTAGATCTTATGGGCACTGTGGAAGCTCGCGAGAGCGCTCTTATAGTGCTTCTTCTGCATCTGCAATTGGCCTTGAGTGACTAAGAATAACGGTTCTCTCGGCTGCAGTGAACGCGCTTTGCTGACCAAACTCAGCGCCTGATCATAGTCTTGCTCGTTGGCCGCTTTGATTGCTAGCTGGTGTTTTTCATAGGCATTTTGATCGCGATTGACTTGACGCATAGCGCGGTCAAAAGCGCTCTTATTGCGCACACCAGGGGTTAGTTTCGAGGCGTGGATGCGATTCTCCGTGACCCGCTGGCGCGAAGGCGGGTGGCTGGCAAACAACCCTTGCAACCAATTGGCTTGCTTTCCTTCCGCCAAGCGTAGGAAGGTTTCCTGCAGTTCAATGGCTGCTTCTGGCTCATAGCCCGCTCGCGCCATATACAACATGCCGTAGCGATCGGCTTCCAGCTCCTGTCCTCGGCCATAACTGGCTTGATAGAGCGCCGATCCCATTTGTGAACCCATGCCGATCAGTGAACCGTACTGGGTTTGATTGCCGGCAATGGTGACTAGCTGCGAGCCCACACCTAGCAACATACTCTGGGTCATCTGCTGAGCACTGTGTCGAGCAGCGGCGTGAACAACCTCGTGGCCCAGTACTGCAGCTAGTTGAGCTTCGTCTTTCAATTCTGTGAGCAGACCGCGGTTGATGGCAATCTTGCCGCCGGGGAGAGCCCAAGCGTTGGGCACATCGTTGTTGAGTACCACAAATTCGTAGGGAAGATCGGGCCTCTCGCTAACACTTGCAAGCTTTTGCCCCACTCGATTGACGTAAACCGTGAGATCGGGATCAACGATGTACTGCCCACCTTGACTCTGTTGGGAAGGGTTGTATTGTTTACTGCCAATACTGACCTCCTGTGCCGGCGAAATAATGGTGAATTGGGATTCACCAGTGACGGGGTTGACGGTGCAGCCCGCGACGAGTGTAAGCAACAGCAGACTGCCGCCTATTTGCCGAAGCCGGCCTGTTAAATTGCCCATGCGATCTCCTTCTTTTCGCCCATTCAAGTATAATGCGCTGCATTATATTAACTGTGAATGAATACAGCTATGAGCAATGCGTTACAAGTTATTGAACTGTTTGCCGGTATCGGCAGCGACGGTCAGCCGGTGGCGGAGCGTCTGCAAGTCATCGTCAATGAAGACAACAGTTGCCAACTGGTGAAATCACCGGCCTTTGTTAAAGGCATCGCCAGTGGTGATGTGATTAAACTCGAAGACGACAGCCGCGAGTTCACCATCAGCAAACGCAGCGGTAATCTGGCCATCCGTGTCTATTGCCGCGATGACAGCAGTGAGCTGGTGGATGAACTGTCCCCACCCTTGGAAAAACTCGGTGGCGAATTGGATATCGAGACGCCGAGAATGCTGGTGTACAGCATTCATGTCAGCTGTGGCTTTCAGCAGATCGAGAATATTCTCAACGGTGTGGTCAGTGATGAGGTCATGTGGGTGTATGGCAATGTCTATGATCCGAAAGATGGTCAGACCCCTCTTAACTGGTGGCAAGAGATGTTAAAACCCGAATAGTTCTGGTTCGAATCTGTGATTATCTATTGACCTAATATTCCTTCTAAAGTGAGACTCAACATGTTGCTCGTGATTTCTCCGGCAAAAAACCTCGACTTTGACTCGCCGTCCAAAACCCAACAAAAATCTACCCCAGACTTTTTAGAAGAAGCACAATTGTTGATCGATGAGTTGAGACACTTAGCGCCTCAAGATATTTCTGCATTGATGAGTATCAGCGACAAGCTAGGCGTACTTAATTACGATCGCTTTCAACAATGGGCGACGCCTTTTACTGAAGACAACGCTAAGCAGGCCGTGTTGGCGTTTAATGGTGATGTGTACACCGGATTGGACGCTGAGAGTTTTTCGGCTGCCGAATTCAAGTTTGCACAAAAGCACTTGCGCATTCTATCGGGCTTGTATGGTCTCTTACGCCCCTTAGATCTAATGCAGGCCTATCGTTTGGAAATGGGAACCAAATTTAATAATCAGCGCGGCAAGAACTTGTACGAGTTCTGGGGAAATCTCATCACTGAAGCTCTAAACAAGCAACTAAAGTCGCTGAAAACAGATGTGTTGGTGAACCTTGCTTCGAACGAGTACTTCAAATCAGTGAAACCCAAAGGACTGAATGCCAATATCATTACGCCGGTATTCAAAGACTGGAAAGGTGACAAATATAAAATCATCAGCTTCTATGCAAAAAAGGCTCGCGGTCTAATGTGTGCCTACGCGATCAATCATAAAATTACCAATGTTGAAGATCTGAAAAAATTCGATTCTGAGGGTTATGCTTTTAATGAAGCTATGTCGTCTGACAAAGAGTGGGTCTTTACTCGTCAATTGGACGCATAATCGGTACAACTCCAATTTGCACCAAATTGGTGAGCTGTTTGTTGTAAATGGCGACAATATCGTCGCCTAATTCTCTTGCTGCCATATCAATATTCTTTTTCTTAGAAAATCAATCTAAATGATAGTCGGCCAAGTCCTGGGTTATGGACTACCCTTGGCTTAACTCTCTGTATTTCAGTCAAGGACGGCTATCTATGTCTGTGCTTTCTCCTGCCATCGCATTGATGGCGCGGTTGCGTTATCCCTATAAATTCACCTTAATATCGCTGTTGTTTTTAGTGCCGATGATGGGTTTTTTCTATATCACGGCGACGGCATTGCAGCAAAAAATATCTCACTCCGAACATGAGCTTGAAGGCATTGAGCTGCTCTACACACTGCGCCCGCTGATTGAGCACGTGGCAAAACACCGAGGTATGAGTAATGCGCTGTTGAGTGGCAATGAGAGCTTTAGAGACAAGGTGTTCAATCAACGAAAAGTTGTTGATCAGCACATGGATGAACTGGTTGCGAAAGCGGTGCATTGGAAGGCGATTCAGTTACACGATAAAGCTGAAGAGATTTTTAATGATTGGAAACAATTAAAGGCTGAGAGTGCTCGCTTATCGGCGCGGGACAGCTTTCAAAAACATACTCAAATCATTGGCCGTGTACTGAGTCTCGGGCGTCAGGTTGCCGATAACTCGACCTTGTCGCTCGACCCGGAAATGACGACTTACTACTTGATGGATGCGGCCGTTAATCGGCTGCCACTATTGGTTGAGACTCTCGGACAATTACGCGGTCAGGCTTCAGGGGTTGCTGCTAAAGCGGTGCTCTCCAATTCGGCTAGTTTTTCAATTTCATCTGCATTGAGTCAAGTTGAAAGTACACAAACGGCCTTTAAACACGGTGTTAAACAGATCGCCAACGACGGCCACAGTGAAACAGCGAAACTTCTTAACTTGGCTATTAATGGGGAGCGGGGGTTGGTCCAATATTTGAGTTTTGTTAATCAGAGAATTTTAAAAGATTGGGCAGACGATGAGATTACCGTGTCTTCCGAAGAGATATTCTCTCAGGGAACAGAAGTGATTGGAGAGCATTTAGCGCTATACGACGAGAGTTTAATCGTCTTAAAGCAGTTGATTGAGAAAAGAATTTCCGATGGTCAAAGTGAGTTGTGGTGGCAGTTTGCAGGTACGATTTTGATACTCGTCGTGATCCTCTATCTTTACGTCGCTTTCTACTTTTCTATTATCCACTTTATCAAAGCGATTGTTGCGGCGTCCGACGATTTGGTTGAAGGTAACTTAACCCGTCGCGTGGAGTGGCAATCATCTGATGAAATGTCACTAATTTCGAGAGGGGTGAATAAGGTTGCCGCTAACTTTAATGAAGTCATCGGCAATGTTAGTCAGGCAACAAAAGTGCTCGGTGAAAGTGTTGACCATGTTACTGTCGTCTCGGAGCAGACGCGCGGCAATGTGCAAAATCAGTTAGCACAAACTCAGCAGGTGGCGACGGCAATCACTGAAATGAACGCATCGTCACAAGAGGTTGCCGGTAATACTGCTCAGGCTTCTAGCGCCGCTGATGACGCACGACAACAAATCTCTCAAGCCAGCGACAGTGTGACTCTTACACAGAATTCCATAGAAAACCTCAATCAGCAGATGCAACAAGCGGTCTCAGTGATGGACGGCATGGCCAAAGAAAGTAAGAATATTGGTTTGGTTTTGGATGTAATTAAAGGCATTGCCGAACAAACCAATCTATTGGCGTTGAATGCCGCTATTGAGGCAGCTCGAGCCGGTGAGCAAGGGCGTGGTTTTGCTGTGGTCGCCGATGAAGTCAGAAGCTTGGCGCAGAAAACTCATGAAAGTACCGAGGAGATTCACAATATGATTGCCCGGTTGCAGTCTCGTTCAAGCGAAGCCGTCGCGGTGATCCAACAAGGCAGCGATCGAGCCGAACAAACCGGGCA
>PANW01000089.1 GCA_002707785.1 Cellvibrionaceae bacterium
TAGGGGCTAGGGGCTAGGGGCTAGGGGCTAGGGGCTAGGGGCTAGAATTTTATCGGCCACCCCGAAGCTGACAAGTCCTTTTATTGTTTTTCTTTTCCTAGCCACTCGCTACTAGCAACTCGAGACTACTTATCATAGCTAGTCAGCGATCAAATCATACTGCTCACGCAGAACGTCGATAATCTCCGCCTTGGGATTAGCAGATAGTTGGATTTTCTTGCCGGTGATCTTCTCGGCAATGTTGGTATAGGTATTGGAGATGTCCATCAGGGCTTGCATCGGCAATTCGTTATCGCGAGCCAAGGCGCTGCGCTCATCCATGCGATCTTTGTTCAACAAAATGTCGGCATCGTCGAAGTGGTTGAGCAAGAACTGTCGGAAGCCCTCTTTGGAGTTCTCGACAATCTCACCTTGACGGTAGCTGTCACCGTCCCAAATGCGAGAGGAGTCAGGCGTACCCACTTCATCCATATAGATGAGCTTTTCATTGCCGGCTTTGTCGGTGACAAACCCAAACTCAAACTTGGTATCCACAAAAATTTGATCGAGTTTTTCCAACTCGCCGCTGATCACGTTGAACCCTTCTTTTAGCAAGCGCTCGTAGCTGTCGATGTCATCGGCACTGCGGAAGTTAAAGGCTTGATAGCTTTGCTCGATGTTGGCGCGGGTGATGTTGACGTCATCTTGCTCGGGAACGCCAGGTACCCCGGTCAAAATACCTTTGGTCGATGGGGTAATCAGCAACTCCGGCAAACGCTGATCTTTGGTGAGTCCGTCTGGGATTTGAATACCGCAGAACTCACGCTCGCCCTTGGAGTAGGCGCGCCACATAGACCCCGTGATGTACTGGCGGCAGATTGCCTCGATCATCACCGGTTTGGCCTTTTGCACAATCCACACGAAGGGATGCGGGATATCCAAAATATGGCTGTCGGCCAAACCCTGCTCGCGGAACAACTTGAACCAGTGATTCGAGATAGCATTCAGGGCAGCTCCTTTGCCGGGAACCCCCTTAACCCCACCTTCGCCCGTCCAAATACAATCAAAGGCTGAAATTCGATCGCTGATCACCATAATTGCCAAGGGAGCATCACCGGCGACGTCGTAGCCTTTTTCTTCAATCAGGCGTTTGCTGTCGGCCTCAGTGAGCCAGTAAACCGAGCGAACTTTGCCGCTGTGCACGGGTTTATCCGTGCGGATGGGCAGATCGTCGTTGACGGCCAGTACTGTGTCTTTAAGAGAAGCCGAAGCATCGTGAGTCATGAATTGAGCCTTAATCACTGCACGCTGGAAAGCGCTAAAATCGAAAACGCGGATTCTACCAGAAAATTCAGCGCCTATGCGTGCCCCCTCGCAACGAAGGCAAAGCCTCGCGATCTAAACCACAGCTTCACTCGGCTCACTGCGGTCACTGGGACGGCTCAAGGTGAGAGAACCCCGAAATGGACTTCGCTGCTCTAACCGAAAGCTCTCTCGGCACGCTCTAATAGCGGCATTGAGTTTGTCCCTGTGGGCTTTCTGGGACCAAATACTCTGGCGAGAAATACCTGCTCTGTAGGGAGACTCTCTGTAGTGATGGGCCTTGAGTGGGCGTCCTTCATAGGCCTGTACTTGTGCGGCCGGCCACGGCTGAAAGGTTGATATTAAATTGATACGCCCCGAAACCAGAAGTCGATACAGCTGAATGTGACTGGTGGCACTCACTGTTGGCAGTTGTTTAAAGCGCTCGTGGTAGGCCGCTCGGTAATGCATCCCCAAAGTGACATCCGTGAACGGAGGCTGCACCTCGACTTGCTCCCCTGCGCGCTGCACCAGCAACCAACACCCAGAATGGAGAACATCGGAAAACACCAAATCGGCCTGCCAGCGATGGTGTGCCCCCTCTACGACCGGAATCGGCAACAACAGGTCGGTCTTACCCATGCGGATGGTGTGAATCCCGCGCTTGGCTGGGGCAACGAGATAATCTAAATCAACACTCAAATGATCAGCCACACAATCAAATACCGTCGCCATTTCACCGCTAAGCTGCCCATTTACCTGTTGCGCATACTGACCAAAGCCGACAATTTCTTTGAAGACTGCGACCCGTAACGTCGCTGTTTCGCCCCAAAGCGGCGTGGTCCAAACAACTAGCAGCGCTAAACACAATCTAATCATTTTGCTCCAGTGATCGGCACTCAGCGTGACTTTCTTCATGAGTGATAGATTCAATATAGACATTTTCCTGAATTCCAGTGCTATTCAGTGCTTCTACCCTCCCAAGAGACCGTCAGCCACTGTATAATCGCGGCCTTAATTTCCTTATTTCTATATTGCTAGCCGTCTGCAACGGCCAGCAATGTCACCCCATACAAAGACTGTTGAACTTATGGATAAAACCTACCAACCGCAGGCCATTGAAACCAACTGGTACCAAACCTGGGAAGATAGCGGCTATTTCAAGCCCTCGGGCGAAGGCGACTCATACTGCATCATGATTCCGCCCCCCAATGTCACCGGTAGCCTGCACATGGGTCACGGCTTTCAGGAATCCATCATGGATGCCCTGATCCGCTACCACCGCATGAAAGGTCACGACACCTTGTGGCAAGTGGGTACCGATCACGCCGGTATCGCCACGCAAATGGTGGTCGAGCGTCAATTGGATGCCCAAGGCGTCTCCCGTCACGATCTCGGTCGCGACAAGTTCATCGAAAAAGTCTGGGAGTGGAAAGAAGAATCCGGCGGCACCATCACCAAGCAGTTGCGCCGTCTAGGGGCCAGCCCTGACTGGAGCCGCGAGCGCTTCACCATGGACGACGGTTTCTACGAAGCGGTACAAGAAGTCTTTATCAAGCTCTATGAAGACGATTTGATCTACCGCGGCAAACGCTTAGTGAATTGGGATCCGAAACTGCACACCGCGGTCTCCGATCTAGAAGTGATCAGCGAAGAAGAAAACGGCTTCCTGTGGCATTTCCGCTACCCAGTTACCGGCTCCAACGAGCACTTGGTGGTCGCGACCACCCGTCCAGAAACCATGCTCGGCGATTCTGCCGTGGCGGTTCACCCAGACGATGAGCGCTATAAGCACTTAATTGGACAAACCATTACCCTACCGCTGGTTGGCCGTGAAATCCCGATTATCGCCGACGACTATGTGGATATGGAGTTTGGTACCGGCTGTGTCAAAATCACTCCGGCCCACGACTTCAACGATTATGAGATGGGTCAACGTCACGACCTGCCGCTGCACAACATCTTCAACGATGATGCGCAGATCAACAGTACTGCGCCTGAGAAATACGTGGGCATGGACCGCTTTGACGCCCGTAAGCAGATCGTCGCTGATCTCGAAGAACTGGGTTTGCTGGAAAAGATCGACGACCACAAGCTTAAGGTTCCCCGTGGCGACCGTACCAATGTGGTTATCGAGCCTTACCTCACTGATCAATGGTATGTGAAAACTCAACCCTTGGCCGACGAAGCGATTAAGTCCGTTGAAGACGGCGATATCGAATTCGTTCCCAAGCAATATGAAAACATGTACTTCTCTTGGATGCGCGACATTCAGGATTGGTGTATTTCTCGCCAACTGTGGTGGGGCCATCGCATTCCCGCTTGGTACAACGATACCGGCGAAGTGTTTGTCGGTCGCAATGAAGAAGAAGTGCGCAAGAAGCACAAGATCCCCGCTGATGTGACGCTGAAGCAGGACAACGACGTACTCGATACTTGGTTCTCCTCAGGCCTGTGGACTTTCGGCACCTTGGGCTGGCCAGAACAAACCGATCTGCTAAAGAAGTTCCACTCCACCGACGTGTTGGTGACTGGCTTCGACATCATTTTCTTCTGGGTTGCGCGCATGATTATGCTGACCCTTTACTTCAAGAAAGAAGTGCCCTTCCACACGGTCTACGTACATGGTTTGGTGCGTGACGGGCAGGGCCAGAAGATGTCCAAGTCGAAGGGCAACGTGCTCGACCCTATCGACTTGATCGACGGTATCGATCTTGAAGACTTAGTGGCGAAACGCACGGCGGGCTTAATGCGCCCGAAAGATGCGAAGAAAATCGAGAAAGCAACTCGCAAAGAATTCCCAGACGGTTTGCAGTCCTACGGCACCGATGCCCTGCGCTACACTTTCTACTCATTGGCATCCACCGGTCGCGACATCAAATTTGACGTGGGTCGTATTGAAGGTTTCCGCAATTTCTGCAACAAAATTTGGAACGCCTCACGCTACGTACTGATGAACTGTGAAGTTCAGGACGACGAAGGCAATCGCGTTTCTGCACATGACTGCGGACAAGACGATGTCCAAGGATGGACAAGTGTCGCGGGAGACAGGACGTCGGGAGCGGCCGGTTCTACCGATTACGAACTTTCCGTTGCCGATCGCTGGATCATTGCCAAGCTGCAAGAAACCGAAAAAGCCGTGGCCGAAGGCTTTGCCAGCTATCGCCTAGACTTGGCTTCCCAAGCGCTTTACGACTTCATTTGGAACGAGTACTGCTCGTGGTATTTGGAGCTTTCGAAACCGGTACTCACCAGCGACGAATCCTCAGCGGCGCAAAAGAAAGGCACTCGCCGCACCCTGATTCGCGTGCTGGAAGAAACCTTGCGTTTAGCTCATCCACTGATGCCGTTCATTACCGAAGAGATTTGGCAGCGTGTTAAAGATCTGGCCGGTGTCGACAATGAGGCTAAGACCATCATGTTGGCCAAACTGCCCGAGTGCGACGATTCACTGATCGATGATCAAGCCGTCACCGATGTTGAGTGGATCAAAGGCGTCATCGAAGGCGTGCGAAATATTCGCGGCGAGATGAACATTTCTCCGGCGAAAGCCATTCCGGTGTTTTTTGCTAACGGTTCCGACAATGACAAACGCTGCTTAGAGAGTAATCGTCAGTTTCTGATTCGCTTGGCCAGCCTAGAAAATATTACTTGGCTGAACGACGGTGAAGAAGCCCCTATGTCGGCCACCGGTCTGGTTGACGACATGGAAATTCTGGTGCCCATGGCGGGCTTGATTGACGTCGATGCTGAGACCGCGCGCCTCAACAAAGAAATCGATCGCATCAAAAAAGACGTGGTGCGCGTCGAAGGCAAGCTCAACAATCCTAAATTTGTCGATAAGGCCCCGGCCGACGTTGTGCAAAAAGAAAAGGATAAGCTCACTGAGATGAGTGGCGCTTTGTCGAAACTTGAAGAGCAAGTAGCTAAGTTGGCAACCCTGTAGCAATTGCGAGATACGAGATACGAAATAGCCGTTCTCGTATCTCGTAATCTCGTATCTCGTAATCTCGTAATCTCGTAATCTAGTAGCTTTCCCCAAGATTGGCACTTGGTTCAACGCAACACCCGCTACAACAGCTCACCCACAGCCATCTTGGCGTCTATTTCATTCTTGCAACTTTATTCTTACCTTTTTTGACTCTCTTCGCCTTCTGAGTGTTGTTTTTTCATACAACATCTTAAATACTTATCTTTCTTGCTCTTATAAGTTCTGATTTGCCTTATCCCTATAACAACCCGGACGGTTGAGGAGGCTCCAATGGAATTGATTGTCAGTGCGCTCGTGTTTGCTCTCAAAAAAATTGCCGATAAAGCGGCCGATGGTGCCATAGAAACCGGTCTTGGACTGCTGAAATCAAAGCTGCTCGACAGTGGTGACCCGCAAGTTAAAGACTCTTTAGAATCTCTCCAACAAGATCCCAGTGAACGCAACCAAAAAATTCTCAATATGGATTTGGAAGCCAGTAACCTTCAAAACTCTGAAGAGTTGATGGACATTGCCAAACAACTTTTGGGCGAATCCGCTGAAGGCCAAACGGTGATCAACCAAGTCCTCGGCGCTGGCGCCAAAGCTGCTGCGGTCAGCGGCAATCAAAACAACGTCAACATTCAATAACATGATTCAACAACATCTTGGAGAAGGTGCCGCGGGGGCGATCGTTGAAGGTGACGGCAATGAAGTTACGGTCAAGAATATCACCATCAATAAGGCTCGACGTAAACTCAAAATCTCTGCGACCCTCGCATATTCGTTAGATCGAGTACCGCAATTGCAAGAGATTAAACCCTGTGAAGAAGTAAACGATAACCCACGCCTCCACCTCTATATCGCCGAAGGGGATTATCAAGACGCGGCAGAGACTCTGGCAAAACGCGCGTCTGAGCAACAGATTATTGCAGACGACTGCCGTGTGGTGGACCCGGATTTTCGGCACTGTCAAAGTGCTGAAGAATTTATCGAAACTTGGAGTAAGAGCCTCTACAACACGCTTTGTGCCGCCACTCCAAATCCGAACGCCAATAGTATGGATGCCTACTGGCAGGCGATTCTGGAGACGCTGGAAAGTTCCGGTGAACAGTGTGTCATCATCAACTGCAGTGTTGTTGATGATGAGATTTTATCAACTTCCGCCAAAATCTGGCTGCAGTGGTTAGACACGGTTCATCAACGCCTCATGACGCTAAGCAAGCCTAATCGCATTCGCGTTTTTCTGAGTTTCACCCCTCAATCCACCCTGTTGACATCGCCTTTAACACATTGGAACTTCAAAAAAGTGATCAAACGCCTGAGTTCGATCAGCGAGATTGATGTTAAGCGCTTACCTAGCTTCGATCCAATCATTCGCAATCATTGCCTCGACTGGTGCGACGATCTCTTTCTACAGTGGATCACCAGCAACCGAGATCACTTGGACAACCAAAACCCTGAAGAGCTTCGCTCTGATATAAAGACTCACATCGATAAATTATTCGCGGACACGCAAAGTGTTCCGCTGAGAAAAGTCGGTGAAACTCTGCGAGACAGCATACGGCAATCACTCAACACATAAATAGGCGCAGCAGCCATGGAAACTTATTATTTCGGCAATCCTCATCTCGACCAATCCAATCGCTCTGCGCTACCGGAATTCTTTCACAATCGTCATGGCAGAGCGGATCAATACCTCGCCAGCGAAGCGCTAAGCGCCGCGGCTAACGTTGCAATCTCGCTGGGACAACCCTTATTGCTGACCGGCGAGCCGGGTTGCGGTAAAACCCAATTTGCAGAATCTCTGGCGGATGAACTGCAACTACCGCTGTTGCGCTTTAATACCAAATCCACTTCTAGCGCTAGAGATTTACTCTATAGCTATGATGCAGTGGCGCATTTCCAGCGCAACCAGATACAACAACCGCGATCTACAACGTCAAGCGACGACCAGTTTGGTGCACTGCCTTTTATCCGCTTACAGGGTTTGGGGCTGGCCATTGTCAACTCCAACCCCACGTCGCCGTTTGCCGACAAAGATCAAACACCACAGCGTTCGGTGCTGTTAATCGATGAAGTCGATAAAGCGGCACGAGACTTTCCCAATGATTTGCTACACGAACTCGATCGCATGAGTTTTTCTATTGCTGAATTGGGCGGGCAAGCATTTCGCGCCGATCCTCGCTATGCGCCGATTGTCGTCATTACCAGTAATTCCGAACGTCATTTGCCCGATGCTTTTCTTCGACGTTGCAGTTACTTCCATATTGAATTTCCCAGTGAACAAGCCCTAAAGGAAATCGTCATCTTGCACCTAAAGAGTTTCTCCGGCCAACCGTTACTGGAGTCGGCGATTTCTTACTTTATGGAAGCCCGCAGCAAAGGACTTGGCAAGAATCCCGGTATCGCCGAGCTGATTCAGTTTTTGGAAGCACTACAAACGCACCGCTTTGAACTGGATAAACCCCTGACAGAGCAAACCAAGAACCTCATTCCTTGCCTTGGGGTATTGTTTAAAAATCCCAATGACTTAGACATCGGCAAAAGCTTACTGGCCGTTCGCTGAGGATTGACCATGGATACTGCTCAGTTCCTCGAGAAGCTGCCGCGCTTTATTCAGGAGCTCAAACACCATGGCTATAGCATAGGCACAGATGAAGCGGTTAATGCACACAAAATCATCCTCAAGGACTCTCTCTCTCACAACACGGATGACGAGAAGAACGCGACGCTAGATTCAGTCTACTTGCAACAAACACTGAGCCCGGTTTTTTGTAGCTCGGAAGAACAGCAACAGCATTTTCGTCAACACTTGGATCATTGGCTCGCGCGCAACAACGACGCTATTGCGGGCGCAGACGAAGATGAAGACATTGCCGATGACGCGACTCCGCCTTCAGCCTTTTCTTGGCCCGCGGCCATGTTGCTCGTCATTGCTCTGGCACTGGGTATCAGCGCTTTTCTTCTCACGCCCGTCCCCAGCGCCATAGATGACAACGGCGATTCCATAGCCAACAACGACAGCTCTCAGCTACAAGACACGCAAGGTGTCGACGATAGAAGCGATAACCCCGCCGCTGATCCAACCTCTATCACCGAGAAAAAGAGTACCAAGCCAACGCCTAGCGCCTTGGTGCGTTGGCTGACCGATGACAATAGCATACGCCCGCTGATGCTAGCGGGCATGTTGGTCAGCGCCAGTATTGCTCTGCTGTTGTGGCGCAGACGCCGAGCTCAAATCACGCGAGGCAGTACCGATGGCGAAGAAACCACTCCTTTTAGCCTCAGCCACTGGGCTGGCAACTTACACGCCCCAATAGCCGTTCGAAAGAGCATTCAACGCTTGCGAGTACACGAATTGGTTCGAACCAATTCACTAGATATCAACGCCAGTATTCGTGCCACGATTGCTCACGGAGGGCTCTTTCACCCAATCACGGGAACACGACCGCAACTGCCCGAGTTTATTCTGCTTATCGAGAGCAACAGCGTCGATGATCACCAGCGCGTGTACTCTATGCAGTGGTATCACTATCTGTTGGATCAAGGCCTTATCGTCACCCCCTATTGGTACACAGGCACGCCTTGGCAAGAACTGTTTGATGAACAGGGACACCGCCTCAGCTGGCAACAACTGGTCGGCCAGAATAATCAGAAACGGCTGCTGGTTATGGGCGATGCTGAACGGTGGTTCCACCCCATCACCGGCCAACTGCCGTCCCAAAGCCAAGATATCAGTGAATTTTCACGAGCCGCGTTGCTGACGCCAAAGGCGGTCATCGACTGGGACAATCACGAATGGCAGTTTCAGCAGTTGGGATTAGTCCCTTTCCACTTCGATGTAGAAGGCGTACAACAACTTTCGAACTATTGGCAGCAAGACGAACAACACCTTGAATATACCGTCCCCTCGAGTGATCGCCCTTTTCCGTCACTGCTAGAAGACTATCAGATTGTCGATTACCGAGATTTAAATTTTGTGAAAAGAGTCGTCGCCTCACTCGAAGACTATCTCAGCCCAAAGTGTTTCAAGCTTTTGTGCGCAACCGCGATCTACCCAGAGTGTCACTTTGGTATTACTCGTCACCTAGCGGCTGACTACCTAGGCGATCTCAATAGCTTCAATGCACTCGACAAGCTATCGCCGTTGTGTCGCCTCCCATGGATGCGCAGAGGTGTAATGCCCGATCATCTGCGCCTGCTGCTGTTACAAAAACTAGACCGAAAAGAACTCGACCAACTGAGAAACAAGCTCGCCCGGAATTTGAAGTTAGAAACAGGCGACTCATCGAGCTTACGTCTGCGTCGTTTCCTTGCCCCCAGCTCACTCACTCAGCGCTGGCTGCGTAAACTCCTTGGTCGCAGTGAACACTCAAGCTTTAGTCGCGATGCGGTTTTCGTGAAGATCATGTCGGGCAAATCACCGCTGCGATTGACGCTCGCTTCGGCAACCGCACAACGCTGGAATAAGCTGGTACAGCAACGCTGGTTTATGGCGATTGCCGTGACACTTACGATGACAGCGACGATTTATGGATGGCTCGAAACGGTACCGGAGATATCGACTTGGATATCTTCCGCTGTCGACACGCTCTCTTACGTTGGTTTTTTTGTGGCACTAAGCGTTGCGGCTTTCTTTGTTGCAGAATTTTATCGAAATCGACCGCTGCCCTTTCGATATCCGGTAAAACTTGTCTCGCAAGTTCTGGTTGCCCTTAATTTAGTCTACTTTATACTTACCGAGCTCACCGATTCGATAACACTGTCCACTAGCCTGCCCTACTACCAGTGCGCGATTTTGATGGTGATTTTGCATTTACAAAGCCGGATAAGATTGCCTCTAAGCCACAGCCAGTCCAACAACGACATACTCAACGCCATTGCCGCACTCCCCGTAAAAACGCTGGCACGCTGGATAGTGACGTGGAGCTTAGCGCTCTACGCGTTTAACTTACTACTGGGCACCCCGCTCTTTTCACTGATCAATCGCGACCAGAACTTCTGGGATCCAACGGGTGATCCCCTAGGAGCCTTACCACAGTTAGCGAGTGATTTTAGCAGTTCACTCTTTATGGCATCGATGGTAGCAGCCATAGCATATAGCTTGCGCCCATATCTAGGCTGGTCACATCGAGAGGCGATTCGAGGAGCCACTATCAGCATAGAGGTAAAATTTCTGTTGATGGCAATCTTCGGCGGTTTCCTCGAACTCTCAGCGCCACTGATCGACAGCGTTTCTGACTCGCATTTCCTAAAAGCTATTATCTCCCCGGCCATGTCATATCCCGCCGCAATCATTGCTTTGGGGATACAGGGTGTCTTGCTAGGAATGTTCGCGAGGGTCGATATACTAAAGAAAGGCGTTCAGCTTATTGCCGTATTCTCTTTAGTTGCAATTGCCTATTACCCACTTGCTCGAGCATTAACTGGAACGGACTCTGCACTGCCTCAGTTCAGCAGCGCAGATTTTTCTCTTGGTGGATTCCTCGTCTACTGTCTGCTCATTGGAACCATTAAGCGAGAGGACGCTCGACCTATTCGTGATGCAATAGGCTTGTTATTTTCACTGCTCTTTATCATCGCTTTATCAACAATTCCATCGATTGTTGTGAGCAGGGTATGGGAACAATCTATAACTAGCGCAATGGCTATAGGATTACTGCAAACATTAGTGCTTACCCCCGCGGTTGCCGTTGTTGTTTTACTCTATGTACAGCGGAGAACAAAGTTCCCTTCTACTCAGTTCTCTGAACCCGAATTTTCAACAGAGAACAGCGACCAACACGAGTCAACTAAATCCGCAGCGATACGCTTATGGGGTTGGTGCCTCGTATTTCTTTGCGGCATCTCTTTCTCGGGTCTCTCTCTGTACTGGGCAGATAACAACGTGAGTTTCTATAGCGAAGCTCTGCTCTATTTGGCAACTCTATGGATCTTTATTGCCCATCGGCACGCTCTCCGTCGGGCGTTTACTGTCATCGCGGTCACGGCCTTGGCTGCGACGATTGCCCTGCCCATTTTGGCACCGCTCATTCAAGTATTGGAATATCAGCTCGAGGCCACATCTTGGCTTAATTTTGCAACGCTGTTGAGTTGTTTTTGGTTGGTCCGCTATTTGTCGCAACACTGGCAAGGCGATCATCTATCATTACCGAGTTACAACAGCCTCTGGCGCCCGTTGGGATTACTGCTTGTCTCTAGCGTTGCTGTCGAATGGTACGTCACCGACTCCATCAGCTTAGGCTGGGGCCTGGCGTGGTTACCGGTTTGGGTGTTATTGACCATGGGACGCTCGTTTTCGCCTCTCACCCTTTACGCAGTAGGGCTGCTTCTTTGCCTCGCCCTGATCGCAGGTTATGGAGTCGATGCGTGGTTGCTGTCTACGATAGATTTTGACGCTCTCTACCTGAGCTGGAGTCTCTATGGGCTCGCTGTGTTCACCATCCCCATGGCGTTATTTTTAGGTTATTGGTTAGCAAGATCCAATCGGCTACTGAGTTCTAACAATAACACCCTGATGGTACTACTGCCGTTATTGTGTCTCTGTATGATTCAGATCACCTACACCAGCAACTGGCCCGTTGACGAAAGCTATTATGTTATCAATGGATCTTTTGAGCTCGCCCACGGAATCGTCTTTGCATTGGGCTTTATCAGCCGGCGGCACCTAAAATATGGGGCTGCCGTGATCATCCTATTGGGACTTTTCAACGCAGGGCAATGGATCTCTGAATCTTACGCCGAGCAAGCGCCTCAAAAACCCAAAGAGTTAGACCGCCCCGAAGAGGATCTACAGCAACGGCCTCTGCCACCAACGCTAAATACGATTTCAGAGTCCAGTCGTCAACAGCCGCCCTACTCCAATCCACTTGAAACCGCCAACGGCGAAGCAGCAGCCAAAAGCGACTCGCCGTTATCAAAAGAGCGCGCCAGCCGAGCAGATAGCAACCAATTAAAAGTGATTGAATCTAATAGCCTTAGAGAGAATGAACAAACACCACTGGAGCCTGAAACCGATGAAAAAAGCAAAACTCCAGCTAAAGACGAAGCAAAGGATTCTGACCCGAATACTGACAATAGATTAAGTAATGAACCTGTTGTACCACCCCAGTCAAACTGGACAGAGCTGCTCTCTGGCTTCAACGTGCGCATTGATGTGCCTGTCATTATTCTACTGTCATTATTCCTTTCTGGATTGTCTGGGCAGTGGCTACGCCAAAGACTTCCACCACGGTTTTCCTCAGGGGCCAGTATGAAACACGCGACCAATTCCCGCGAAGAAACCAAACAATATAGTAAGAGGTGAGCTATGCATCGTACTACGACAGAAAGACTCAAAAATATACAGACACACTTGCAGCTAGAGCCCGACGGCCTGCTGGGTCCGCAGACATTAACGGCAATTGAACAGGCCCTTCAGATTGTATCCAAACCTCATGCACGAGAGGAAAAACCAGATCCAGCCGCAGTGACTAAATCGCTTCATCTGACGCTCGATACCGAGGAATTACAAGCGATTATCAACGATGAAATCGGTTCGCCCGAATACTATAAAAAGCGCTTGCGATCGCCCTGCTGGCCTGGTGGTGATTCGGGCATCACCATCGGCGTCGGCTATGACTTGGGCTATGTCGACAAAGATAGGTTCCTAGACGACTGGAGCTCACAGCTCTCCGCACCTCACCTTCAAAAACTGAGCAAATACTGCGCCGTTAAAGGTGCTCAAGCAAAGTCAAAGTTGCGCTTTCTAGCCGACATTAAAATCCCTCTAACCAAGGCCAGCATCGTTTTTCGATCTACCTCCGTGCCCGCTTACGCGGCGAGAACTCGTCGAGCTTTTCCGGGCATTGAGAATCTCACCCCTATCGCACAAACCACATTGCTGTCACTGGTCTATAACCGCGGCGCAAGCATGAAAGGCGATAGTCGAAAGGAAATGCGCGCAATTCGAATGCTCGTTAAAACACGGGACTATCAAGGCATGGCAGATCAGGTTCGCAGTATGAAACGCCTTTGGGAAGGACGAGGCTTAGACGGGCTATTGATTCGAAGGGAACGTGAAGCGCTCGCACTGGAAAGGGCTCACAAAGGAAAGAAATCAAAGAAAACCGTAATCGTCTAATAGATACGTATCTCACCTATAACGAAAAAACTACTGGGTCATCTAACTCATCGGTTGTAGATAGATTCACGGGTTCTAGTGCAGAGAGTGTGCCGCTTCTGGCCTACACGCCACTCAAGAGGACTAACACTTCACCTTCCACCTTAAAATAGGAGGTTTCGTGCACATAAACGTCAAATAACTTATAGTTTGGTTAACCAACCTCTACAGATGGAGAAATAATCACAATGAAATCCAGAATAGCGAATGGACTCTCACTCCTCGCATGTGTACTTTTGGTCGTGGCCTGCAGTCCGGAGTCAACTCAAAATGACAGCGCTGCTGCAGCTGTCGCTACCCCCAATACTGCCACCACAACACCGTCTCTCGCATCCGAGGATGAAACACATCAAGTCACCATTGATCTCGGTGCCGAAGACACACTCAAGGTGCTGTACAGTTATCCAAACTCTCCGTCCTCTGCTGAGTCGTTAACAGACACTATCGAGCATTACCTCAATCAGCGCCTACAGCGAGATACCATTGGCAATGCATCGGCCATCGTCAGCATAAATAGCGACGGGGACTACGAAGCTGTTCTCAGTGGAGACTACGATCATATCAGTGACTACCAGTCACAAATCTCCACCTTTTTAGCCAACGGTGAGTTAGCAGCAAAGGCTGTCGTGAATCTGAAGAACAACAAGTTATGGAACGAAGACGAATGGCGATTCTTCTTACCGCTGGGGCTGTCGATTATCAATCAACGTTCCGTGCAGCTGTTGCACTTCCCGCCAGATTACTCCCTGCCAGAGCAAAACTATCTCGATTCGAAAACCAGTCAACGCTGGGAAAAGTTGCTAGTTTTAAACGATGTTGCCAATGATGAGGTGACTCTCTACGAGAGCATTCTGGATGTCGCACCGATTGCAGCGCCCGCCAGTGCCGGCAGCACCCTGAGTGAGACTTACAGCTATTTCGAACCCTATGTGGTGAAAATGCTACCGCTGCTGCTGGATATCGATGAAGGCAGTAGCGACGCACTGCCGATTGTTGCCTATGGTGGGCCGGTACGGAGCTGGGTAACAAGCTACTTCAACATTGAAGATTTTGGAGTAAACAGTTTTGATACAGTCACCATTGATGGTGTTTCAGCGCCCATTCTAGGTGCCAACCATCCAAGCTACATCTGGTATGCCAAAGATCAAGGACGTGCGGCTGCCATGAACGTGATGCAAGAAGACCTGATCTCAGCGTGCTGGCAAGCAAAGATGGGAGCAACGCCAACCTTGAACGGTGCCAGCACCCTCGCCAACTGTTCGACCTATTGGCAGGAAAAACCGATGACGGTTTGCATCAACATGGAGATTCAAGCGTTTGATCAAACTGAAGACGAGGCGAAAAAATCCTGTAAAAATGATCTGCCGGATCTAGCAAAGCTGAACAACAAAGAAACAACCCCAACCCAAATATAATCTAGTGATGCTGGCTGCTCGACTTATATCATTCGGGCGAGTTCGACATCTAGGGATCCTCTGAAAAACAGGGTTACTTGTCATTGCGAACGTTAGCGCCAAAAGTAGGCGCTATTAAGCCAAGTAATCCAGCGTGGCGATAAACTCTGTTTTATAGTGCTAAACCATGGATTGCCACGTCGCTACGCTCCTCGCGATGACGTTTTTCAGAGGTGCCCAGGGTATTTCTGAGCGATTCACAGTGCGCAAGGGAATACCCTCTCAAATTGCGGTCAAAGTTCGCACTTTGTAGATAACGACAATCAACTTAGCTATCTTCGCTGAGAACCATCTCTCTCACTTGTAAGTGATGACAGTATTTGTTGAGTACTCGCAGAGTTTTCTCTCTTAATAGAGGTTTCAACAAATACTCATTCATACCGGCATTAAGGCACTCGGCCTTGTCCTGCAAAGACACACTAGCCGTTAATGCAACAATTGGAAGGTACTCCAGTTTCGGTAGAGCTCGAATTCTTTTTACCGCTTCAATGCCATCCATTTTCGGCATGTGTCGGTCCATAAACACGAGATCAACTGTATTTATTTCAAGGTACTGTACTGCTTGTAGTCCATCACCAACAATCTCTACATTACAGCCAAAGTCGACCAGCATGTGCATCAGCGCTAGTGCATTGATGTCATTATCTTCTACTATGAGTACCCGCGCTCGACTGCGATAACTATCTATAGAGAGTTTTTCGCCTTTTACTGTTTCGCTTTCTTCCACCAGCGGCAACGAAAGTTCTATAGACGCGGTCGTGCCCACACCGTACTGACTGGTGAGCATCATACTGCCGTCCATGAGTTCGATAAGCTGGCGTGAAATTGACAGCCCTAGACCCGTGCCGCCGTAGCTGTGCTGCACATTATTATCAACTTGGTAGAAATGACCAAATACATCTTGCAGCTTCTGCTTTTCAATACCGATTCCACTGTCTTTTATTTCCAAGTTTAGATCGGCAAAGCTGTCGCCAACACGGCTGCAGCGCACCTCAATCCAAACCCCGCCCTCTTCGGTAAACTTTACGGCATTGCCCACAAGATTACTCAGCACTTGTCGCAAACGTACGGGATCGCCTAAGAAATTCTGGGGTACATCATCGGGGTAACTCAATTCCAACTGGATGTTGCGACGCTCGGTTTCTATCTCAAAGAGACTGACTAAATCCACCAACAGTCGCCGCAAGTTGAAGGGCTTTTGCATGAGCTCGAGTTTGTTGGCTTCAATTTTTGAGAACTCTAGAATGTCATTAATGATTTTGAGTAGAGAATTGCCCGCACTTATTTGAGATTTAACGTAGTGTTTCTGAGAAAAGTCGAGAGAGGTACGCTCGAGTAGCTCACTCATTCCCAACATACCACTTAAAGGTGTACGGATTTCGTGACTCATTTTGGCCAGAAATTCTTGCTTTGTCTGTTCGGATCGCTGTGCCACATCTCGTTCACGCTCGGCCAATAACGTACGATGACGCCAACGCCAATAGAGAAGAACCAATATCGCCGCGATTAGGCTATACGCTAAATAGGCCCACGCACTTAACCACCAGGGTGGTCGAATGGTAATATTCAAATATGCTGGTATTGCGTTCCATACACCATCATTGTTGGCGCCACGAACTTTAAATTTGTAGGTTCCAGGGTTTATTTGATGATAAACAACGCGATGATGATACTCGTCCGATAGCCAACTGCTATCCAGACCTTCTAGCTTGTACCGATAACGATTCAATTCACTGCGAGTAAAATTGAGTGCAGAAAACTCAATAGCGAACGGTTGATCGTCATAGTTAAGAGTGATTGAATCTTCTGTTTCAAGTAAGATTTCCCGTTGACGCTGGCTGTGCAGCACAGAAAGCTGAGTGATCACAACTGGCGGTACAAATTGATTATTCTCTACTTGTTTGGGTTGAAAGAAATTCAGCCCGCCAACACCGCCAAAATATAGAAGCCCATCGCGCCCTTTGAGCTGACTGCCAGCAATGAACTCTCGCGACTGTACACCATCCCCTTCGTCGTAGCGTTGCGCAAAATTAGTGACGGGGTTATACCGCAAAAGACCATTTCGTGTACTTAGCCACAACTGATCACGCTCATCGGAAAGAATCCCCAGAATAGCCGTTTGCAAATGGTTTTGTGAATCCATGAAATGTTCGAAGGTGCCACTCACTGGATCAAACAAATTCAATCCACCGGCTTCAGTTCCCACCCACAACTTTCCATCTTCCCGCTCCAGCAGGCTATAGACGTGGTTATGGCTAATGCTTTTGGGATTTGCTGGATCATGGACATAGCGCTCAAAACGCTCTAACTCGGGGAAAAAACGATGCAGCCCTGCCGAGGCGGTGCCCACCCACAAACGTTGCTGAGCATCCACGAGCAGTGTTTGTACATAATCGTCACCAATCGACGAAGGATCATTGGGATCGTGTCGATAGGCGGTGAAACGATCGGAGTCGATATCATAGCGGTTGAGTCCACCGCGCCAAGTCCCCAACCAAATATGCCCTTCGTCATCTTCAGTAATGGCAAAAACGGTGTCATCACTGATCGCGTGAGGATTATCAGCGTCAGGAAGATAGCGCGTAAATGTTTCAGTCCGCGGATCAAAGCGGTTCATCCCACCGGTGTAATTTCCTAACAGGAAATCCCCTGATTGTATGCGGGTAATATTCATGGGATGGTTGTTGCTAATGCTTGCGCTATTTTTTGGATCATTCTGAAAGCGCTTGACCGCGCCTGTGGCACCATCAATACGACTCATACCACCACCGTCACCCACCACCCACAGTGTGCCGTCGGGATCCTCCAACATGCCATTTACAGTATCGGTTGCGAGAGAGTTAGGATTGCCAGGTTGATGCCGTGTTAGCTGGAACTTATTGCGTTTTTCATCCAGTTTGAATACTCCACCGTAGTAAGTACCCGCCCAAAGTGTACCGGCGTTGTCTTCAAACAGAGATTTGATTTCTTGTCCCGGCAAATAGCGAGTAAAGGTTTGCGTGGATCGATCAAACAGATTTAACCCGCCGTTGGTACCCACCCACAATCGCCCCTTGCGATCTTCATAGATGGTCCAAACGAAGTCGTTGCTGAGGCTGCTATTGTCTTCTGCATCAAAACGAAAATGGGTAAATTCGCCGTTGCGAGGGTCGAAACGATTCAAGCCACCGCCAAAGGTAGCCACCCAAATCCAATGATTGGAATCTTCCTGAACATCCCACACCGCATTATGCGATAGGCTCTTTGTGTCATCCGCGCTGTGTCGATAGTGAGTCCATCGCTGCTGTTGCACGTCAAAGCGTGATAGCCCACGATCACCGGTACCGACCCATAAATTATTGACGCTGTCTTCGAATACGGACCAAATAGAGTCTCCGACCTCTGCGCCAATACGTTGAAACTCATGAGTTTGGGTGTTGAAGTACTGCAGGCCTTGATCCTAGGTTGCTAGCCACAAACCACCGTCATGGCTGCGTTTAACATCAACAATAACCTTGGGGCTGGAACTGGAATCATTTGACGCCTGTGGGCGCACTTCCGTGTCGCTGGAAGACTCCAAACGCTCTGCTGGCGTAGAAGCATAACTGACGAACTCCCCATTTTTGAGCCGTTCGACCAAACCACCACCCTGAGTCCCGAGCCAGAGTGAGTCTCCTTCTCGCTCAACACTCCAAACAAAGCTACTCGGCAAGCCCTGATCAGCCATGTAGTGACGAAATTGGTAACCATCGAATCGATTCAGGCCATTGCGAGTCCCAAACCACATAAAGCCCACAGCATCTTGCTCGATGGCAAATACTGTACTTTGACTGAGGCCATGCTGAAGTGTCAGCTGCTCCATCATGTCGTCCATCGCCACCGCAGCGGGAACAGCCAAGGACAACAGAGCAACAAAACGAAAACAATTAACGGGGTATTTGACCGTTAGGTAACGTCTCCAGCGTGTCAACAACGCTAAGCCTCGCCCGACCCTAGGCATAGACTTAAATGCCAGACTCAACATCCAATCCCCGTTTAAAATCCATTTCTGCAATAACACAGAATAGTAGAAAAATTGCAGCTTAACACATCAATTTTAGGAATAGGGATTATCGCGACAAGCCTGTTTTGATGAAATCTTTACAGAACAAGTAAGAATAGAAGGAAGGTTTGGTTGAAGATGCCGGTTTACGAAGAACAAACCGTTAGTAAGCCCTGACCCACAGCGTAGACTAAGCCTGTGTCGATGAACCTCAATCAAGGACATCACCAATCCCAATCGGTACTGGTGATGCCCTCCTCCGGCTTAAGAGCGCGCGAAGTTCTGCGTATGGTAAGCAGTATTACCAAACAACAATTCAATCATCGTTAGACGTTTGAAATAGTGCCCCACGTCGAGCTCTTCGGTCACACCGATACCACCGTGGATTTGTACAGCCTCCTGACCAACAGCACGGCCAGCCTTACCAATTCTCGCCTTCATGGCAGAAACGGCTTTGGCCACCCCTTCGCCACCTTGATCCAGTTTCATCGCTGCCATCAAGACAATGGATTTGGCCTGTTGATGCTCGATGAACATGTCAGCCATACGATGTTGCAACGCCTGGAATTTGGCAATAGGAACGCCAAACTGTACACGAGTTTTGGTGTACTCGACGGTCTTTTGGTAAGCCACTTCCATGGCGCCAACGGCTTCAGCACAAATAGCCAGGGTAGCGCGCTGAATCACGTCTTCGATGATCGGCAGTGCTTTGCCTTCAGCGGCCAATAAGCTGTCTGCGGTCACTTCAACATTGTTTAGCTTCACTTCAGCTGCGCGAGCACCATCTTGTGTACGATAGCTCTGCACCTCTACGCCAGTGGCCTTAGCATCAACCAGGAACAGAGAAATGCCGTCGTTATCCGTTTGTGCACCCGATGTTCTGGCAGAAACGATCAAGGTATCGGCAATACCACCGTTAAGCACAACCGCTTTGTGGCCGTTCAAACGGAAACCTGCGTCAGTTTTTTCTGCCGTAGTGGTCACATCACTCAAGTCGTAGCGACCTTGTGGCTCAGCATAGGCAAATGCCAACTGAGTGGTGCCTTCCATAATACCCGCTATATATTGGGCTTTTTGTGCGTCGCTGCCGGCGTTGGCAATCAGGCCTCCGCCTAACACGGCGGTGGTCAGAAAAGGCTCAATAACGATACCTTTACCAAACTCTTCCATCACTACCATCAAATCGAGAGCACTGCCGCCGAGACCACCGTCTTCCTCTTTAAAGGGCACCATCAACCAGCCCAATTCAGCAAACAGCTTCCAATGATCTTGGTTGTAACCCACGTCACCCTTAACCACTTTCATGCGTGAATCAAAGTCGTAGTCATTTTGTACAAATTTAGCAACGCTGTCCTGCAGCATTTGTTGCTCTTCGCTATAAGAAAAATCCATGATCGCCCCCTTACAAACCTAAAACAGCTTTGCAGATAATATTTTTTTGAATTTCGTTACTGCCACCATAAATAGTGGTCTTACGATGGTTAAAGTACAGCGGTGCACTGTTAGCCGCTGAACCTGGCCCGACCATAGGACCTTCAAAACCGTATTCAAATTGATCTTTGACAAAAGGAATCGCGTAGTAACCGGCGATTTCCATCTTAAGTTCGTCGATCTGCTGAGCGATTTCAGTACCTTTGATCTTCAAGATTGACGACTCCGGGCCTGGTGCTTTACCGGTGCTAACTGCCGCGAGGGTACGTAAATCGGTGTATTCCAGAGCCAACAAATCGATTTCCAAGTCTGCCACTTTTTGAGCAAACGCTGGATCGTCCATCAGCGGGCTGCCGAAGTGATTGGTCTCACTGGCCAGCTGCTTAACCTTGGCTAAACTGTCTTTACTCTTGGCAACGCCCGCAATACCGGTACGTTCGTGAGTCAGTAAGACTTTTGCGTAAGTCCAGCCCTTACCTTCTTCACCGATCAGGTTTTCCGCGGGAACACGCACGTTGTCAAAATGAATTTCATTCACTTCTCGGGTTTCGTCCAACAAGTAGATGGGTGAAACATTGATACCCGGCGTTTTCATATCGATCAGCAAGAAGCTAATAGACTCTTGGTTTTTCGCTTCACTACCTGCAGTACGGACTAAACAGAAAATCCAATCCGCGTGCTGTCCCAGTGTGGTCCAGGTTTTGGTTCCGTTGACGACGTACTCGTCACCGTCGCGGGTGGCAGTAGTTTTCAAAGAGGCCAAGTCAGAACCAGAGTTAGGCTCAGAATAGCCCTGACACCACCACACTTTACTGCCGAGAATATCGGGTAGGAAACGCTGTTTCTGCTCTTCGTTACCAAAGGAGTAGATCACTGGCGCAACCATGCTCATACCAAAAGGAATCACGCCGGGAGCTCCAGCTTTTGCACACTCATTGCTCCAAATGTACTTTTGAGTAGGTGTCCAACCGGTACCGCCGTGCTCCACTGGCCAGTTAACCGCAGCCCAGCCTTTTTCCGCCAAGATTTGCTGCCATTCAACAAAATCTTCTTTGGTAAAATGAAGCTCTTTTTTGGATTTTTCGGCAATCTTTGCCGGTAGTTTATCGTTTAAGAACTGACGCACTTCCTGTTGAAAGGCGAGTTCTTCCGCAGAAAATTCTACGTTCATGGTTTCTCTCCCACTTCTTTTGGTTTTCAGTCACTATTGCTTACAAGGGTTAAAGAGAAGCCTCTTTCACCATATTGCGAGCAATCACAATTTGTTGGATCTGGGTCGTACCTTCATACAAACGCAGCAGGCGCACATCACGATAAAAACGCTCCACCGCATATTCTGAAATATAGCCTGCACCACCATGGATCTGTACGGCCTTATCTGCGACTCGGCCCACCATTTCAGTACAAAATAATTTACAACAGGCCGCTTCCGTCGGTATGGCATCGCCTTGATCACGTTTTCTGGCCGCATCTAACACCATCGCCTTGCCGGCATAGGCTTCTGCTTTGCTGTCGGACAGCATCGCTTGAATCAATTGATGCTCGCAGATGGGTTTGCCAAATTGCTCGCGCTCCATGGAAAAACGCAACGCATCGTCAATAAGACGCTCAGCAATCCCCACACTCACCGATGAAATGTGTAGCCGTCCCCGATCCAGCACTTTCATGGCGGTATAGAAGCCTTTACCCTCGACACCACCGATAAGGTTTTCAGCGGGCACACGCACATTGTCGAAAATCACATCACAGGTACAGGAGCCCGCCTGTCCCATCTTTTTATCTTTTGCACCTAGCGATAAACCCTCACTCCCCGCCTCGACAATAAAGGCCGACACCCCTTTGGCACCGCTGATGTCAGGATTAGTGCGAGCCATCACCGTAAAGGTTCCAGCTCGTGGCGCATTGGTGATAAAGCGTTTAGTGCCGCTAAGAATATAGCTATCGCCATCGCGAACTGCCGTGGTTTTTACGGCCGCTGAGTCAGATCCTACGTCAGGTTCTGTCAAACAAAAGGATCCAATGAGCTCACCTGAGGCGTATTTAGGCAGATATTTTTGTTTCTGCTCTTCCGTACCATCAAAGACGATACCCGCAGAGCCGATGCCGTTATTGGTCCCTATCAGAGAGCGAAATGCCGGCGACGTGCGCCCCAGCTCCATGGCGACTAAGACTTCTTCTTCCATGGTCAAGCCAAGTCCACCATAGGCTTCAGGAATGGTTAAACCAAACAATCCCATCTCCCGCATCTCTGCGATCACGTCATCGGGGATCTCATCGTCTTCGGCAACTTTTGCCTCCAGCGGCACCAGCCGATCTCGCACGTAGCGGTGAATGGTATCCAATAGCGCATTTAGGGTTTCAGTATCTCTGATCACGCCAGCATCCTCTGGTGATATTTTCATCAACTATAGGTGTAAATACTAACAAGCAATTCCGCAGAGTGGAATCATAGATTCAAAAGTGGTAAAAATAGGGCACGCTTTGGCGGCTATTCAACATGAGAACTGCCAATTTGATGCGATAAAGATAATGAGAGAGAGAAGAGCGATGTCCACCCAACCCGCACAGCAAGGGCCTTTAGCCACAGAATTACACGATATGAAAGCCATCGAAGGCTTCGAAAGTTTGCCATTGGCCGAGCGCTACCCTTGGACCAACACCTACGACTTAATCATCAATGCCTGTCAGAAATGGGGCGAAGACACGGCGCTTGAGTTCTTGCCGACCGCCGAAAAAGACGAAGCAAGCCTGCCAATCAGCTACTTGCAGCTGGCCGGACGTATGAATCAGACCGCCAACCTGTTGCATGGTCTGGGTGTGAGAGCCAAGGATGCGGTCTCCATTATGCTGCCCACCTTGCCTCAAACTTTCTACTGCATTTGGGGAGCCCAGGCCGCTGGCGTAACCAGCCCGCTCAATCCCCTATTAGAAGCGCACCACCTAGCTGAAATCATCGGCGTGACGGGTTCTAAAGTTCTAATTACCATGGCTCCTGCCCACGGAAATCGTGAACTTTGGGACAAGGCCGTCGCTGTCGCCCAGCAAGCCAACGATCTGACCCATATGGTGGTCATTACGGTTCCAGGCTTAACCGAAGAACTGCCAGAAGCGCCTCGTGACGGTATTACCATGGTGGACTTCACCGCCTTGATTGATCAGCAGAATGCGGCCGAACTCGATTCTAAACGTGTTTTTCATGCCGATGATCCCGCCGCTTACATGCACACGGGTGGCACCACTGGCCGACCTAAAGTGGCCCAACTTAACCACGGCCACTTTGCATTCATCGCCCAATTGACCGACGACATGACCAAGAATCGTCCTCGTACGCCGACTCCCTGCGCACTGCCCATGTTCCACATCTTTGGCTTAGTCGCCACGGGCATCGCGGCATTTGTCTCCGGTCGCAACGTAGTCATTATGTCCCCCACCGGTTTCCGCAACCCCAACGTCGTTCAAAATTTCTGGGCCCATGTGGATCGCTTCAAGTTCCAAGGTATTGCCGCAGTCCCGACCATTCTGTCGGTACTTTATGAAGTGCCGATTGGTGACAACGACATCTCCTCACTGGATGAGATTGTCAGTGGCGCCGCCCCTCTGCCTGATCATTTGAAGATTAATTTCGAAAAGCGCTTCGATTGCTGGGTGCGCAACGGCTACGGCATGACGGAAAGTAGCTGTGTACTCTCCCACAGCCAACGCGATACTGCTGTGCCCATGGGCAGTTGTGGTTTGCGCGTACCTTACGCGGAACGCATCGTCGCCCATGTAGACGGCAACCGTTTGGTCAAAATCTGTGAGGCCAATGAAGCTGGCGTGGTGCTATCGCGTGGACCGAATATCTTTGCGGGTTATCTGGAACAAGAAGATAACGACAAAGCCTGGGTCGATGGCTGGTTCAATACCGGAGACATGGGTTACGAAGACGAAAACGGATTCCTGTTTCTGACCGGTCGAGCAAAGGATCTGATTATTCGCGGCGGGCACAATATTGATCCAGTACTGATTGAAGAGCCTTTACTGGCGCATCCCGATGTATCCGCAGCGGTAGCGGTTGGTCAACCCGATCCTCACGCCGGCGAACTGCCGATGGCTTTTGTGGTTGCCACACCGAGTCGCGACATCGATGTTGACGCCTTGCTGGCCTACGCAGCGGAGAACATTTCCGAACGCGCCGCCATCCCCAAACGCATTCACGTGATTGAGGAAATCCCCTTGACTGCCGTGGCCAAAATTTTCAAACCGAAGTTGCGCGAAATGGCCACCGAACACGCACTTTCAGCACTGCTCACTGAGGCTGATATTGAAGCCGAAGTCTCTGCCTCGACCGATCAGCTGAAAGGTTTGCAGGCGCAAGTGGTACTGGCGAAAAAAGATCAACAAGCGGACACTGAAGCACTGCTGCAGTCATTCCCTGTGCATATCGATTTTTCCTAAACCAACGCCAGCAGGAGCAAACTGCGATGAGCAAAAACGCTTTTATCTATGACGGCGGGCGCACCGCTTTTGGTCGACACTCGGGGGCACTTTCGGCGGTTCGACCAGACAACTTGCTGGCCCATGTCATTGCCACGTTGGTCAATCGCAACGGTTTTGCCTCCAGCGACTACGAAGATGTCATCGCCGGCTCAACTAATCAGGCCGGCGAAGACAGTCGCAATGTCGCTCGCTTTGCCGGTCTGTTGGCCGGATTACCCCAACAAACCGGAGGCATCACCGTCAATCGATTGTGTGGCTCCGGTCTTGCTGCCGCACTAGACGCATCGCGCTGCGTGAAGGTTAACGAAGGTGAGCTGTTCGTTGCCGGCGGAGTGGAATCCATGAGTCGCGCACCACTGGTAATTTCTAAGGCCACTTCAGCCTTCGATCGCAATCAGGAAATCGCCGACACCACCATGGGCGCACGTTTTACTAACCCACTGATTGTTGAACAATTTGGCGGCCATACCATGCCGCAGACCGCGGACAATATTGCTGCCGATCTCAACATCGATCGTGACAGCTGCGATCTGTTTGCACTCGCCTCACAACAGAAGTATCAGGCGGCGAAAGACAAGGGCTTTTTTGTCGATGAAATTATCCCTATCGAAGTAAAACAAGGTCGTAAACAACCGCCACTTGTCGTCGATAGCGATGAACATCCCAGAGCACAAACAGAGCTTTCCTCGCTGACAAAATTAAGACCTCTATTCGAGGGGGGCGTGGTGACCGCGGGTAATGCCTCAGGAATTAACGATGGCGCCTCTGCCGTACTCATTGGCAGCGAAGCTGCGGGCAAGTCTGCCGGCATTCAGCCTCGAGCTCGTATTGTTAGCGGCGCCATAGCCGGTGTCGAACCTCGGGTAATGGGGTTGGGGCCAGTGCCCGCAACGCGCAAAGCCTTAGCTCGTGCCGGTTTAACGCTCGATGATCTCGATGTTATGGAGTTCAACGAAGCGTTTGCGGTGCAGGCACTGGGCTGTATGAAAGAGCTTGGAATTGCATTTGATGATCCTCGCGTAAATCCCAATGGTGGTGCCATTGCGATCGGCCATCCGCTGGGCGCATCTGGGGCGAGAATTCTCTACACGGCGCTGAGACAACTGGAGCTTAGCGGCGGACGCTATGCACTGGCCACTATGTGCATTGGTATCGGACAAGGCATCGCGGTCATTATCGAAAGAGTCTGAACCACTCAACCGTAGACCAGAAAAATACAGAATATCGCGCACAGCGAATACTCAAAAACAAATAGACGACACAGACAGGAGAAGACTATGTCAGTTGTAAATTATCAAGTCGAAAACGGTATCGGTATTATCCGCGCCAATAATCCTCCGGTAAACGCACTCTCACAAGCATTGCGTATCGGTATTCAAGAGGCCATCAAGGCGGCTCAATCCGATGACAGCGAAGCCATTGTCATTATTTGTGAAGGTAGAACGTTTATTGCTGGGGCTGACATTACCGAATTTGGCAAGCCGCCCCTATCACCGTCACTCCCTCAAGTGGTTGAAGAAATCGAACAGTCGAATAAGCCCGTTGTGGCCGCTATTCACGGCACAGCATTGGGCGGTGGTTTGGAAGTGGCACTAAGCAGTCATTATCGCGTAGCACTTGCGAGCGCCAAAGTCGGCCTCCCAGAAGTGAAGCTCGGCTTACTGCCCGGTGCAGGCGGCACCCAACGCACGCCTCGACTGGCAGGTGTTAAAGCGGCACTGGATCTAATGACATCAGGCAACCCCATTGGCGCAAAGAACGCACAAGCCATCAATCTAGTGGATGAAATCATCGACGGAGACCTCCTTGAAGGTGCCGTTGCTTTTGCCAAGAATCTGATCGCCACCAAAGCCCCAATCAAACGATCGGGTGAGCTTTCCGTTGCAGATGACAATAACAACGCCGAGTTTTTTGACGGCTATCGCGCCACTCTAGCACGTCGCGCCAAAGGCCAGATTGCTCCCCAACACATTGTCAGTTGCGTCGAAGCGGCAGCGAACAAAGCCCTAAGCGATGGCCTAGAGGTTGAACGCAATTTGTTCATGGAGTGCATTACCTCGTCACAGTCCGCGGCCATGCGCCACATGTTCTTCGCCGAACGCGAAGCGGCAAAGGTTAAAGATCTTCCCAAAGACACCCCGTTACGAGAGATTAAATCTGTCGGTATCATTGGTGGCGGAACCATGGGCGGCGGTATCGCCATGAACTTTGCCAACGTCGGCATTCCTGTAAAGTTGCTAGAAATTAGCGACGACGCCCTCGCCCGAGGCCTCGGTATTATCGAGAAAAACTACGCTATTAGCGCCAAGAAGGGCAAGCTCACCGAAGAGCAAATGCAACAGTGCATGAGCATGGTAGAAGGGACAACCAACTACGAAGACCTTGGTGATGTCGATCTCGTTATCGAAGCGGTATTCGAAAACATCAACATCAAGAAAGAAGTCTTCACCAAACTCGACAGCGTTTGTAAACAAGGTGCCATCCTCGCCACCAACACCTCCTATCAAGATGTCGATCAAATTGCCGCAGTCACCAAACGTCCACAAGACGTTATCGGCTTGCACTTCTTTAGCCCCGCCAACGTGATGAAACTGCTGGAAATCGTTCGCGGAGAAAAAACCGCAGACGACGTCATTGCCACCAGCATGAAAATTGCCAAGACCATTCGCAAGGTGCCGGTATTGGCGCGAGTTTGTTACGGCTTTATCGGCAATCGTATGTTGCAGCCTTACTTCCGAGAAGCTCAGTTGTGCTTGATTGAAGGCTCCACACCCGAAAAGATCGACAGCGTCATGGAGAACTTTGGCATGGCCATGGGCCCTATTGCCGTGAGTGATCTCGCCGGCATCGATATCGGCTATAAAGCGCGAGAAACGTTGACCGACGAAGAAAAAGGCCCTGCCAAGTGCTTCTGTGTTTCCGATAGTCTGGTTGAAATGGGACGTTTGGGGCAAAAATCTGGCGCAGGATTTTACAGCTATGATCCTCAAACACGTCAGCGTGTCAACGACGCTGCCGTCATGAAAGTCGTCGAAGAACAGGCGCAGGCACAGGGCATCAGTCGTCGTGATATCAATGATGAAGAGCTACTCAACCGCATGACCTTTGGCCTCATTAACGAAGGCGCTAAAGTACTGGAAGAAGGCATTGCACAACGCCCCAGCGATATCGATGTGGTCTATATCTACGGCTACGGTTATCCGGTATCGCGCGGCGGCCCAATGCACTACGCCGATAGTGTTGGTCTCAAGACGATCTACGAGACGATCTGTCAGTACGCCAAAGAGTTTGGGGAAGAGTTCTGGCAACCGTCAGCGCTGTTAAAGCAGCTTGCTGAAGAAGGCAAGACTTTTGCTCAGTGGGGACAGGAACAGTAATCTCCTAGCCATTTCCTGTATCCGCGCCTTACTCCAACGGTCTGTGAGTAGGGCGCAGCCCTCACAAAGGCCTGTCGGCCTGTTTCCTTCGGGTGGTGCACCCACTGCGCAATACCCGCTTCGAATCCACTGTCGCTAAAGTGGTAGATCAAATGTCACCTATCTGGCATTCCTTATCAACTCACTCGACTACACTGTGTATCACGACTAGAAAACAATCATCTTTATAATAACAACGCCGCGAGGTACTACCCGTGAATGCTAAACACGCCACTTTCACCGCCATGACCAATGCCACCGCCGAAGACTGGGGCATTATAGGTAGCCATTATTTCGAATTTGCCAAAGGCCTGACACAGCGTCTGGTGGACCATTTAAAACTGCTGGACGGAGACTTTGGTGGCTTTCCCATTGATCGTCTAGAGCACTGTCTACAAACCGCCACTCGGGCGCACAGAGATGGACGAGACGAAGAATACGTCATCTGCGCGCTGCTACACGATATCGGTGATACCTTAGGGCCAACCAATCACGCCGACGTGGCAGCCACTATCTTGCAGCCTTACATTAGCGAAGAAAACTACTGGATTATTAAGCACCACGGTATTTTCCAGGGTTACTACTTCTTCCACCATTTGGGCCTAGATAGAAATGCACGAGATGCCTTTAAAGATCATCCCCATTACCAAGCCTGTGCGCACTTTTGTCATGCCTATGACCAGAATAGCTTCGACAAAGACTACGACAGTGAGCCATTGGAGTTTTTCATTCCGATGATGGAAAGAGTATTCGCACAGCCCAAACAATCACTCTACAAAGAAGCCATGTAAGCTCGAGCAATAAAGCTCGGTCTTATGGAATTCACAAAGGCAGCATGTGTTTAGCTGCCTTTGTTCATCCTTCTACTTTCTGTCTTCGCGATCTCGCTGACACTCAGAGACGACTCAAGAATCTGCGTTCACCTTCCATTTGATCGACGTTTCTACTGCCTGTCCGCGCTCAACTCAGTCTCCTCGAAACCGTCTGTTGCACGATAAATACTCCAGCAACAACACTCCCCGCCGGCGTACAACATTCAGAGAATATTCAGTTGACGACCCGCACTATAGCGGCGTAATCCCTTCAAAGGAGGCGCTATGAACACGCTCACCGGCACACTATTAATCACTCTTGCCCTGCTCAGCCCCGTCGTTTGGTCGCACAACGACACTCACCACGATAACCATCGTTATGAGAATCGATATGAAGATCGCCACTATGTAGAACACTACACCGCCAAGCGCAAAAAGCAGCACGCCAAAAAGCAGAAGCGTCATCATCGATACTACGCACACAGCTATCAGGCAGGCCAACTATCCCGCCATAATCGTCACAACAGAGATCATCACGGTGAAAACGTCTACCTAACGATAAAGCCTATTGGGTTCAATCGCAGCCGACACCATTTTCATGGATTTAACATTTGCTACAACGTTCACTAATAGTCTGTTCATCGGCCTGTGTTAGACTTCTTTCATTCGCGCCAAAGAACCATTTTTTGAGGTAATTGCATGGAAAGTTACGAAGCCTTACTGGCAACCTTAGGATTGACCTTAGGTGCATCTTGGGCCAGTGGTATCAACCTTTACGCGGTGCTGTTGGTTCTGGGTATTGGCGGTAGCACTGGCAATATCGATCTGCCACCCGATCTGCAAGTATTGGGCGACCCCATGATTATCGGTGCCGCGGGGCTAATGTACTTCGTTGAGTTCTTTGTGGATAAAACCCCTGGCGTTGATACCGGATGGGATACGCTACATACCTTCATTCGAATTCCGGCGGGGGCAATGTTGGCCGCGGGAGCCGTCGGTGATGTGACTCCCGCTCTGGAAATCGCAGCGGGGATTATGGGTGGCTCTCTGTCGGCCACCAGCCACGCGACTAAAGCCGGTAGCCGAGCACTGATCAACACTTCGCCTGAGCCTTTCTCCAACTGGGGCGCGTCACTATCGGAAGATGTAGTGGTGTTTGCCGGACTTTGGACTGCCCTCAATCATCCGGTTGTGTTTTTGGTTTTATTGTTTGGCTTCATCGTTATGGCGATTTGGTTATTGCCAAAGATCTGGCGGGTACTGAAAGCCATCATTTTGAAGATCGGTAGCTGGCTAGGCTTAGTGGATAAAGCGACAGCGGAACAAGCGGCAAAAGAACGGGACAATTCAATCACGGATAAAAACGCCGCCGATGATCCGCGGAGTCAAACACAGACATCAAATTCGGCCGAGCAAATTCAACAGTTACAAGCGCTGCAAGTGCTCAGGGAAGCGGGCAGTCTAACCGAGAGTGAATTTCTAGAAACCAAGAAGAAAATTCTGGGCAGCTAATGGCGGCCCAGCGATCCTTAACGGTGAATCGCTGAGTCTGTCGGCGCTACCGATGAATCACTCGAACAGCAGAGCCTAGGGCGGCGGCTCAGTAGAAGTAATCTTCTCTCATTGCCACCAACTCCGAATCCCCGCCACACCTTGGGCACCGGCCGCTATCGCCGGTTTGAGATCTTCATCGGTTAGACCGCCCAACGCATACACAGGAATCTTGGCTCTCGCTGCCAACTGGGAAAACTCAGCCCATCCCAGCACAGGCCTGCCTGGATGACTCTGTGTCGGAAGAACCGGCGACAAGGTAACAAAGTCGACACCGCGATCTTGCGCCTGCTGTATTTCCTTCGCGTTGTGACAAGAGGCACTCAGCCATTGCCCCGCTTGCTTCTGCAACGGTTGATCGGAGGCCATCAATTGTTGCGCGGTCAAATGTACACCATCAGCTCTGGCATCCCCCTTGGGAGAGTTTAACATCAACAGTGCACCCGCGTTCCGGCACAGAGGCCAAGCCTCCGCCACCGCTCGATGCCACTGGTCAGGCGACCATTGGTGTTGACGCAACTGAATCAGATTCACACCTTCTGTTAGGCAGTGTTTTAGTGTCTCAAGAAAAGACTCAACACTCTGCTCTGCGTCGGAAATGACAAGCACACTGGGCAGTTGAGCCGCCGCAACGATGGGGACATTGGCCGCAGGAAAGTTGTATTGATTGAGCTCTACTGGGGACACCCAACGAACCGGCTGTCCTTCTTTGCCATGGGCTTCACCATCAAAATCAGTCACCCGCCATACATCTAGCAAGACCGATTTATCACTGTAGTCGTGCCGTATCTGAATTAGGGGGGATAACTGTGTCGCGGTAATGCCCAGCTCTTCTTGAAGCTCTCGCACTAGTGCGACATCAACCGTCTCGCCGGACTCAAGCTTACCCCCGGGAAACTCCCACAGGCCGCCTTGATGTGCATTTTGATCACGTTTTGCAATGAGAATTTCACCGCGAGTATTACTAATGACACCAGCGGCTACATGAATGATTTTAGTCATGGGATCTAGGCTGAAGAAATAGGCGATCGATTACGAGAGCAATCGATCGCTACAAATATTAAGAGCGGTATTCGGCGTTGATCTTTATATAATCGTGAGAGAGATCGGTCGTCCAGACTCGATCTTTGGATTGTCCTCGACCGAGATCAATACGGATCATTATTTCTTCCTGATCCATCACCGCCTGCCCCTGCTCCTCGGTATAGCTCGCCGCGCGACCGCCATTTTCGACAATCAGCACTCGACCCAACCAAACCTTAACGGTATCGGCATCCAAACCCTCAACACCTGCATAACCGATGGCTGCAACAATTCGCCCCCAATTGGGGTCGGATGCAAACAACGCGGTTTTTACCAGCGGAGACTGTGCCACAGAGTAAGCGACTTTGGCCGCTTCGGGCTTCGATGTTGCCCCTTCCACTTGCACGGTAACAAACTTGGTCGCGCCCTCGCCGTCACTGACTATGTTCTGCGCCAATTGAATGTGTACAGATACCACCGCGTTATAAAACTTAGCGAACAATTCGCCCTGAGTGCTGTTGATTTCTGGGAGCGAGGTTTGCCCCGTGGCGATCAACATACAGGAATCGTTGGTTGAAGTGTCGCCATCAACAGTAATTCGATTAAACGACTGATCCGAGGCTTTAACGGCCAACTGATCCAATAGCGACTGACTCACCTTCGCATCTGTGGCGATATACGCCAACATAGTCGCCATATTGGGTTTGATCATGCCAGAACCCTTGGCAATCCCCGTGACGGTAATGGTTTCACCTTCATAGGTAAATTGAACCGACGCACCTTTGGGGCGAGTATCTGTGGTCATGATGCCACGAGCGGCGCTTTCCCAGCCATCTTCTGATAGGTTTTCCAAAGCTTGCGGTAGGCCCGCCAACAAACGCGCCATCGGTAAACGCTCACCAATGACCCCTGTTGAATAGGGCAATACCTGCTCGGCACGACCTCCGGCCAATTCAGCCAGTTTACTGCAGGTGAGACGCGCATCGGCCAAACCTTCATCCCCAGTGCACGCGTTGGCGTTACCAGAGTTGATCACCAGGTAGCGCACATCGCCTCTGGCGAGATGCTCTTTAGACACAGTGACCGGTGCCGCACAGAAGGCATTCTGAGTGAAGACACCCGCAACTCTAGTATCTTGGGCCAATCCCAATACCACTAGATCTTGGCGTCCCGCCGTTTTGATTCCCGCACTGGCAGTACCGAGACGAATCCCGGAAACTGGCACCATTTGCGGAAAAGGAAATTGTCCCACGGCCATAGAAATTACCTTTTAATCGAGTCCCCAATCAAGATTGAAAACGCACAATAGAGCGCGCAATATCAGGCCAGACGACCGTGACACTGCTTGTATTTTTTGCCTGATCCACAAGGGCAGGCATCGTTTCGGCCGACCTTGGCAGCTTCCCTCACAAACGGCTTAGGCTGATCAGCTGAAGATTCTGATTCGGTATCGTTATCCTCAGTATCCATCGCCGACGCTTGCGCGTGCTCCAACTGCATGCGCTGCTGCTCTAATGCCTCACGACGCTGAGCTTCCATTTGTTCCATTTCTTCTTCGGATACCGGCTCAACACGAGCCAACATACGCACCACTTCGCTCTTCAAACTGCCGAGCATGGACTCAAACAACTCGAATGACTCACGCTTGTATTCTTGCTTAGGATTCTTTTGAGCAAAGGCGCGTAAACCAATGCCTTGGCGTAAATGATCCATATTGGCAAGATGCTCTTTCCACAGCATATCCAATACATTCAGCATAATTTGACGCTCAACTTCGCGCATCACTGGTCCAAAGTGATCGCACTTAGCATCATAAGCACCTTGGATTTCTGCGAGAATTTTTTCAGTCAGGCTCTCTTCATGCAGCTTTTTGTCTTCTTCCAGCCACTGTGCGATCGGCAGAGGTAAACCAAATTCAGCCTGTAAGAATTGTTCCAATCCTGGTACATCCCATTGCTCTTCCAAGCTTTGTGGCGGAATGTAATCAGCCACGGTTTCGCGGACCACATCTGCGCGAATGGCAGTTACTGCCTCTACAATATCTTCTGACTCCAACAACTCGTTGCGCTGCTGATAAACCACTTGACGCTGATCGTTGGCGACATCATCAAACTCAAGGAGCTGTTTACGAATATCGAAGTTACGACCTTCTACCTTGCGCTGAGCTTTTTCGATGGCGTTGGTCACCATACGATGCTCAATCGCTTCGCCTTTCTCCATGCCCAAGGCCTGCATAAAGCCACGCACGCGATCGGACGCAAAGATACGCATTAAGTTATCTTCCATCGACAGATAGAATCGAGACAAACCGGGATCGCCCTGACGTCCGGCACGACCGCGAAGCTGATTATCAATTCGACGTGATTCGTGTCGTTCGGTACCAATAATGTGAAGACCACCGGCCTCGATCACCATATCGTGGCGCTTTTGCCAGTCTGCCTTGGCCGCAGCCAACTCCGCTTCGCTAGGATTGTCCATCGCGGCCATTTCTGCCTCGAAGTTGCCCCCTAATACGATATCGGTACCACGGCCAGCCATGTTGGTGGCAATGGTGACAGCACCATGGCGGCCCGCTTGGGCAATAATTGAAGCTTCTTTCTCGTGGAACTTTGCATTCAAGACTTGGTGTTTAATTTTCGCCGCCGTCAAACGACGAGCCATTTCTTCCGACGCTTCAATGGATGCCGTGCCCACCAATACGGGTACGTTTTGCTGTTGCAACTCTTTCACGGCCTCAGCAATCGCTTCAAATTTCTCTTCGACCGTTAAGAACACCAAGTCATTGTGGTCTTTACGCGCAACGTCTTTGTTGGTGGGGATAACAACCACATCTAAAGCATAGATTTGATGAAACTCAAACGCTTCGGTATCCGCAGTACCGGTCATACCAGACAACTTAGGAAACAGTCGGAAATAGTTCTGGAAAGTAGTCGACGCCAAGGTCTGGCTTTCATTTTGAATAGAAACGCCTTCTTTGGCCTCTATCGCCTGATGAAGCCCCTCTGACAAGCGACGCCCCATCATCGTTCGACCGGTGTGTTCATCGATCAGTACAACTTGACCGTCTTGAACGATGTAGTCCACATCGCTTTGGAACAAGGTATAGGCTTTCAATGCCGCATGTACGTGGTGTAGCAGGCTCAAGTTAGTGGCGGCATAAAGACTTTCGTCTTCTTGCAACAAGCCAACTTCGATCAACATGCCTTCTACTTTTTGGTGACCGTCTTCGGTCAATTCAACCGTGCGACCCTTTTCATCAATCACATAGTCGCCGGCTTGAGTCACCTCTTCACCGTCAACCAATTGCTGTTGCAGCTTGGGAATCAGTAGATTCATCTGCTGATACATGCGCGAACTGTCTTCGGCGGCACCAGAGATAATCAGTGGCGTACGCGCCTCATCGATAAGAATCGAATCAACCTCATCGACAATGGCAAAATTCAGTGGACGTTGCATCTTGTCTTCTTTGCGCAACGCCATGTTGTCGCGAAGATAGTCAAAACCAAATTCATTGTTGGTACCGTAGGTAATGTCTGAGCGGTAAGCGTCAAATTTACCCTGAGGATCCTGCATAGACTGGATAACGCCGACACTGAGTCCCAGAGCTTCATAAAGTGGACGCATCCACTCCGCATCTCGACTGGCAAGATAGTCATTCACGGTAACGACGTGAACGCCGTTGCCGGAGAGCGCGTTGAGGTAGGCTGCCAAGGTAGACATGAGCGTCTTACCTTCACCGGTGCGCATCTCGGCAATACGACCTTCGTGCAGCGTGATACCACCAATGAGCTGCACATCAAAGTGGCGCATACCCAAGGCTCGACGACTGGCTTCTCGACAGGTGGCAAAAGCTTCAGGGAGCAGCTTATCTAGGGTTTCACCATTCTGAACACGCTCTTTGTACTCGGTGGACTTTAACTTGAGCTGGGTATCCGACAGAGCTTCCATTTCTGGCTCTAATTCATTCACAAGTTTTACCAACTTGCGCATACGCTTAAGTTCGCGATCGTTTTTCGATCCGAATACTGCTTTGACCAATTTACCTATCATGAGTAATACCGAGTTTTATCGTTTTTCAACGCTGAGCGTTTTATTCTAATGGATGTCTATGTGGCGATATCGGAGCAGATATAGTGCTGTAATTCAGTAAGCTATATCAGGCCTAGAGCCCGCGTAGACAAAGGGCACAAGTAAACCTAAAGGTGCTTGCGGAAGCAAGTAAAAGATGGGAATTAGCGGTTGGTTCGATGAATATATGCAGCTGGGTCGACAGCGCGACCGTTTTTATACACTTCGAAGTGTACATGAGGGCCTGTTGAGCGACCGCTCGACCCCATTAACGCGACCACTTGGCCTTTTTTAATCACATCGCCGACTTTGACAATATTATCGGTATTGTGCGCGTAACGAGTAGTAAACCCATTGCCGTGGTTCACTTCAACCATTTGACCGTAACCACTGCGCTCACCCGACCAGGTAACTACTCCCGCAGCGACTGACACTACATCGGACCCCAGCTTACCGGCAAAATCGACACCGTTATGCCAAGCGACGTGGCCTTTAAACGGATCGGTTCGGCGACCATAACGGGAAGACATCCAGCCTTTCTTAACTGGACGGCCAGCAATGAACACGTCGCGCTGAATCTTGCGTTTGGCCAATAGGGCCTCCAGCGTATCCAGCTGCTGTTCGCGATCGGCAATTTGTTCGGTGAGTTGATCGATAACCTTAAGAAAGTCGGGCGCTTGATAGGCCTCGCCTAACTCTGCAGACTCCGGTCCACCTAAAGCGGGAGGGTGGCTAAAATCGAATTCGCCTTTATCCAGCTTAGCAATAGTGGTGAGACGCTCACCGAGAGCATCCAAACGCAGTAAACGCGCTTGTAGCTCGGCCATTCTTAGGGTCAGTGCCCCGAGCTGTTCTTCGGCATGACGTTTGGTTTTCTCGACTTTATCCGTCTGAGAAGATAAGGCTTCGTTCCAAGCTTTGGTTGAATCCCCGGTAAACAGATCAGCCCCATCACTCTTGCTCAGTTCATTGCCGACGAGAACCCCTAAACCAACGGGAATTCCCAATAAACACACAGACAGCAACGTACGCGTCCACCCACCAAGGGTGAAAGTGCGGCTGCGACCGTGATGTTTACTGACAACAATGACTTTCATTGGCTGAGATTCACCTGCTTACCAATCCACAATTGATGTGGATTACCAACACTATAAAATGGTTCGAATAGCCTCAACTTGATTTGGCTGCTAAAAGCGCTCAGATGCAGCATCAACAAAGGCGCTAACATCTCATTAAAGATAGCAAAAAGTGCACAGACCGAGGCAATATATGCGCCAATATCGCATATAAATCAAGCGATTACCAACACTAATTGATGCAAGATAGCAGCATCAATTAGCTTGGGAATCATTGGATATGCAGGGGTTTATACCGCCAGAACTGGCTTAATATAGGAAATTGGCGCGGCACTCTCATCTTCGAAAGTGACCACCTCCCACGCATCTTCCTGGGCAATTAATTGTCGCAGGGACTTGTTGTTCAACGCGTGACCGGACTTGTGAGCCTTAAACTCACCGATCAAGCTATTGCCCAATAGGTACAAATCACCAATTGCGTCGAGAATTTTATGCTTAACGAATTCATCTTCGTAGCGCAGACCATCTTCATTCATAATACGGTACTCATCCACCACGATGGCATTATCAACGCTGCCGCCTTTCGCCAAGCCTTTGGAACGTAAATACTCAATTTCGTGCATGAAACCGAAGGTTCTTGCTCTACTGACTTCTTTAACGAAAGAAGTGCTGGAGAAGTCGACCTCAGCATCTAGAGTCCGCCCTTTAAACACTGGGTGATCAAAGTCGATCGAGAAAGACACTTTGAAGCCATCAAATGGCAGGAACTTGGCAACCTTGTCGCCGTCTTCAACAACCACTGGACGCTTAATGCGAATAAACTTCTTAGCGGCGGCCTGCTCTTCAATACCTGCAGATTGTATCAAGAACACAAAAGGACCCGCACTGCCATCCATGATGGGTACTTCAGCAGCGCTCACCTCAACGATGGCATTATCGATCCCCATGCCGGCAATTGCCGATAACAGATGCTCAACAGTAGAAACCCTGACGTCACCCTTGACTAGAGTGGTCGACAAGGTTGTATCGCCGACATTTTCAGCCTTAGCCTGAATTTCCACCACGGGATCCAAATCAACACGGCGGAAAACAATACCTGTATCTATCGGTGCTGGAAGCAACGTCAGGTAGATTTTTTCCCCTGTGTGTAACCCTACACCAGTGGCTCGAATAGCATTTTTAAGCGTACGCTGTCTTATCATCGAAGTATCTTTCACAAAGTTGAAGCGATTAATCGGCGAATATTACCAAAGTTAGTGACCATAAACCAAGCTCAAAGTCGCAAAAACTGGCGTCCCTGCCTGTGAGGGGAGTCACAAAATCCATTATAGGGATGGCGTCAGTAGGCGGAAACAAGCCGTATCGCTACAGTCAAGGATACTCATTCCACTACCAAACCACTGCTATAAATGGGATTGGTGCGCTCTAAACCGGTTTTGGTCATCAACATTGGCAGTTACCTTACCATTCTCACAAAAGAACGAAGAGCACCCGCCACCCTAACGAATAGACCGCCCACAGCCGAAAACAGCCCGATAGCACTAATGACTATCGGCGCGACAACCGGATCTGCAGGTGCGGAACCATCCCCACATACGAACTAGCCGCAATAGGAAATAACTCTCATTATCAGTCTACGACCTAGGGTGATATGAATAGTTCCAATATCACCTCAAATGCACAATTAATCTGCTTGGCGACGCAAGAACGCTGGAATATCTAAATATTCCATATCGCTGTCAGGCGCAGGCTTCTGCGCCGCAGATCCGGTATTTTGAGCCACAGGTTGATTGCGCATAACGGTCGGCTTATCGAGCGCGGAGTAATCCGGCTGCCCAGAAGCGCGACGAGTGTTATCCACAACGACTTTTGTCGCGGCAGGCTTGCTCTCTTCAGCAACACCACCAAGACCGGTAGCGACGACTGTTACTCGCAGTTCATCGCTCATTTCTGGGTCGATTACGGTACCCACCACAACGGTGGCATCGGCAGAGGCAAACTCTTCAACCGTATCGCCCACCTCAGAGAATTCACCCAGAGACAGATCGAGACCAGCTGTAATATTGACCAAAATACCGCGCGCACCTTGCAGATTAATATCTTCCAACAATGGGCTGCGGATAGCGGCTTCTGCCGCTTCGCGAGCACGGTTTTCACCTTTGGCAGTGCCTGTCCCCATCATCGCCATGCCCATTTCTGACATCACAGTGCGAACATCCGCGAAATCGACGTTGATCATACCCGGGCGCATAATCAAATCGGCAATTCCCTGAACAGCACCCAAAAGCACATCGTTGGCAGCTTTAAAAGCATCCAACAAGCTAGTGGTCTTACCCAGTACTGCCAACAATTTCTCATTGGGAATGGTGATCAAAGAATCCACACGCTCTTGCAACTCTTTGATACCAGCATCGGCTATGGCCAAACGCTTTTTACCTTCGAAAGGAAATGGTTTGGTGACCACGGCAACGGTAAGAATACCCATCTCCTTGGCAACTTCTGCCACAACAGGAGCACCACCGGTACCCGTGCCGCCACCCATGCCGGCGGTAATGAAGACCATATCAGCACCATTGAGCACCTCGGCAATACGCTCACGGTCCTCCATGGCGGCTTGACGACCAACCTCTGGATTTGCCCCCGCACCCAGTCCTTTAGTCACAGCGTTGCCCAACTGCAAAACAGTTCGCGCATCGATATCCTTCAAGGCTTGGGCATCGGTATTGGCGCAAACAAACTCGACGCCTTCTACCTGGTTGCCAATCATGTGTTTCACGGCATTACCACCACCGCCCCCAACACCAACGACTTTGATTACCGCATTTTGCGGAATGCTATCGACCAGTTCAAACATAGTTTTTCCCCTTTTTTCCCTGACCAAAATCTATAAAGATTTTTTTCACTAACAAATATTAAAATTAAAAATTACCTTGGAACCAAGTCTTCACTTTGTCCCACCAATTATTACTTTCGGTCTTTGCCGAAAACTGTGTCACACGACCTTCATTTTGTTGCTGCTCTGCGTACTTCAACAACCCCACACCCGTCGAATAAATTGGGTTGTTAACAATATCTGTGAGACCGCTAACATTTTGCGGCGTACCCAAACGCACCGGCATATGAAAAATCTCTTCTGCCAACTCGATAACACCTTCCATTTTTGAAGTGCCACCGGTGAGCACGATTCCCGCTGCCACCAAATCCTCAAACCCACTGCGACGCAGCTCTGCTTGCACCAAAGTAAACAATTCGTCATAGCGAGGCTCGACCACTTCTGCCAGAGCCTGACGAGACAAATCTCTCGGCTCGCGATCACCCACACTTGGTACTTTGATGGTTTCATCTGGGCCAGTGAGTTTAGCCAAGGCACAGGCGTACTTGATTTTTATTTCTTCCGCGTGCGGAGTGGGTGTACGCAATGCCATGGCAATGTCGTTGGTCACTTGATCGCCGGCAATGGGAATCACACCGGTATGACGAATTGACCCTTCAGTGAAGATAGCAATATCCGTGGTACCACCTCCAATATCGACCATGCACACGCCGAGCTCTTTTTCGTCATCGGTCAAAACCGCATAACTGGAAGCCAACTGTTCCAAAATAATGTCTTCAACTTCTAGCCCGCAACGACGAATACACTTCTCTATATTTTGCGCTGCATTGACGGCGCAAGTCACTAAATGAACTTTGGCTTCCAAGCGAACACCTGACATGCCCATAGGCTCTTTCACGCCTTCTTGTTCATCAATCAAATACTCTTGCGGCAAGATATGAAGAATCTTTTGGTCCGCAGGAATAGCCACCGCTTGCGCAGCATCTATCACTCGATCGAGATCTTGACTGAAGACTTCACGGTCCTTAATCGCCACTATTCCATGAGAGTTCAAACTGCGAATATGACTTCCGGCAATACCTGCATAGACCGAGTGAATCTGACAGCCTGCCATCAATTCAGCTTCTTCAATTGCACGCTGTATGGATTGCACGGTGGATTCAATGTTAACCACCACACCCTTCTTCAAACCCGATGAACGGTGGGAGCCAATACCGACAATTTCCAGACCGCCCTCGGCGGAGATTTCCCCAACAATGGCCACCACTTTCGATGTACCAATATCCAGCCCGACAATCATTCGATTTTCATCTGACTGCGCCATTACACGACCTCACTTGTTAGCATTACTGCCATTTTACTTTTTTGTTGTATTGTCATTTCCACTCAACCTTTTGATGCTGTATCTACTGGCTTTTCTGTCTCTCGCCACTTCACCGCAACACCATTAAAATACCGCAAATCTATATAACTTAACTCAGCCCAACGCTGCTGCAATTGCGCCTCAAATACGATCAAAAAACGCCCTATTCGATCCATCACTTGATCTCGACCAATATTGATCTCAACGCCATCGGCGAGAACCAGTGACCAACTTCTGCTTAGATCTTTCTCTAAGCGTGCTATGGCCAATCCTCTTTCGCCCAACACCTTAGTCAAGGCGTGGTACTGAGCCATAACGTTATGCTCCATACCGTTCATACCAATCAATTGCGGCAACCCTTGCAGTAAAACTTCATCGTCTGCCGAGCCACTTAATACAATCACCTCACCGCGATGATTGAGAGCATCACCTTCTCCCCAGCGCGCGATCGGCTTATGCTCAATGACCGTCACTTCAAGTCCACCGGGCCAACTGCGCGCCACCTTGGCAGAATCAATCCAAGGCAGATCCTCGAGTCGGGTCTGTATTCGTCGTAAATCGACCTCTACAAAACCACCACTAATCGACTGGTAGATGTGCTCGGCAACCTCTTGCCGGACCACTCGATTGAATTCGCCGTTTATCTTCACACTCGATACCGGTCGATCCAGCTGCTCTTTTATCCATAGCCCCGCAAAATATATGACAGCAACAACTCCGGCCGTCACTGCCAACACTCGGAGAATCACTGCAAGCGCTGCAAACTTTCCTGTCTTTTCCTCTCTAGACTTCATCGAGCGACTTGCGCCGCGGATAGTCTTATTAACCTTTGTTTGAGTTGCCATTTCTCACTGTGACGACGGCAACGTCTGAGACAAGATATTCAGCACCAGTGCAGAAAAATCCAATCCACTGGCCTTGGCTGCCATAGGAACCAAGCTATGATCTGTCATTCCCGGCACCGTATTAACTTCTAGGGTGTAAAAAGCCCCTTGTTCGTCGGCCATAAAATCAACTCGACCCCAACCTTCACATCCCAGCGCCTGAAAAGCCTGCACCGCCAAATTCTTAAGCTCAGCCTCTTTCTCCGATGGTAGACCACAAGGACACAAGTAACGGGTATCGTCAGCAATGTACTTCGCATCGTAGTCATAGAACTGATGATCAGTTTCCAACTTTATCGGCGGCAGAGTTTCGGTTCCCAATACCGCTACGGTGTACTCAGCGGCTTCAATCAACTGCTCTGCAAATACATTGCTATCGTACTGAGCAGCTGCTTGATAGGCCTGCTGCAGCTGATCGCGGCTTGTCACTTTGGACATGCCTATACTAGACCCTTCATGAGCGGGCTTAACCATCAAGTGCTCGCCAATCTCCTCGATCACTGAATTGAGATTATCAGCACTCAAGGCCCGATATTCCGGCGTTGGAATTGCCTCAGCAGTAAAAATCTGTTTCGATTTCCATTTATCCATTGCCAGTGCAGAGGCTTGAACACGACTACCGGTATAAGGAAGCTGCATAAACTCCAACAACGCTTGAATACGACCGTCTTCTCCAGCTGCGCCATGCAACGCAATAAATACGCGATCAATCTTTTCCGATTGTAAACGCGTCACAATGTCCGCATCGACATCGATTAAGAACGCATCAACTCCAGCTCCACAAAGCGCATCACAAACAGCAGCACCGCTGTTGAGCGACACTTCGCGCTCAGCAGAGTCGCCGCCATACAATACAGCTACGCGACCGAATTCTTTTGGATTGATTGTGCTCATACTTCTTCTAACTCTATATTTGCCAGTTTATGGATACTTGTTACTGTAATTTACGCTTAGCCAACTCCACCGCTAACAGCCCTACGTTGCCTGCGCCCTGAGTCAAAACAATATCTCCGGGCTGAACAATATCTGCAATTACTTCAGGAACGCCATCGACACCTTCGACAAAAATAGGATCAACCTGGCCCCTACCGCGAATACTGCGACAGAGATGACGACTATCAGCACCAGGGATTGGCGTCTCGCCGGCGCTGTAAACCTCGAGCAACACCAAAGAATCCACGTGAGAAAGTACATCAACAAAATCTTCATACAGATCGCGAGTACGGGTATATCGATGCGGCTGATAAATCATCAATAAACGTCGTTCAGGCCAGCCCTCACGAATAGCGGCAACGGTTGCGCCAACCTCGCGGGGGTGATGACCATAGTCATCGACCAACATAGCGGTACCGCCATCTTCCGCAACCTCATATTCGCCGTAGACCTGAAAGCGTCTTCCCACACCCTGAAATTGCTCCAACCCCTTTTGGATGGCAGCATCACTCAGTCCCTCATCGGTGGCGACGGCTACGGTTGCCAACGCGTTCAGTACGTTGTGATGTCCCGGCATATTTACCGTGACATCAATTGCGTTGTGGCCATCGGGGCGAATCGCAGTGAAGCTCGTACTCATGGCATCTTGCTTTACATTAATGGCTCGATAGTCATTGCCCTCATCAAATCCATAAGTCAGTACTGGGCGAGAGATATCTGGGATAATTTCCTGTACGACTGGGTCGTCACCGCAAACGACTGCCAGACCGTAGAACGGCAAATTATGTAAAAATTCAACAAACGTCTTTTTCACTTTGGAAAAGTCGCCGTCATAAGTGTCCATATGATCCGCATCGATGTTAGTCACGATGGCAACCATTGGCTGCAAGTGCAGAAACGAGGCATCGCTCTCATCCGCTTCAGCCACCAAATATCGGCTGCCGCCGAGTTGCGCGTTTGCGCCGGCGCTGTTGAGCAGCCCGCCAATCACAAAAGTCGGATCTCGATCACCGGCCGCCAGTACCGAAGCCAACAAACTGGTGGTGGTCGTTTTGCCATGAGTTCCTGCAACAGCAATACCGTGTCGATAGCGCATCAATTCGCCCAGCATTTCCGCTCGACGCACGATGGGAATCCGCAAATTGCGGGCACCAATCATCTCGGGGTTGTGATCATCAACGGCGGATGAATTCACCACCACGTCGGCACCCTCAACATTACTTTCGTTGTGACCGATAAAGATGATGGCCTTTTTTGTAGCCAGTCGACGGGTCACTGCGGATTCGCGCAGATCGGATCCCGAAATTTCATAACCTTGATTGAGCAACACTTCAGCAATGCCGCTCATACCTGCACCGCCAATACCGATAAAATGTATACGTTTAATACGACGCATTTCAGGCACTTCAATAATTGCCTTGTTATCGATCACTTCATTTTCCATTTGCCGCCTCGCTTAAGTTGTCGCCTACGGCGTGTTCACAATAGTCAGCTACTTGTTTAGCTGCTTCCGGCATGGCTAGTGCACGAGCGTTGCTCGACACAGCAAGCAACGACTCTCTGTCGTTATTAAATGCCGTTAAAAAATCAGCGATCATTTCCGCGGTTAACTCAGCCTGTTGATGCATAACACCTGCATCATTTTCTACCAACCAACTGGCATTTTTAGTTTGATGATCATCAATTGCATAGGGAAACGGCACTAACAATGCCGCTCTCCCTGCGAGTGTTAACTCTGAAACGGTCAGGGCACCGGCACGACAAATAACCACGTCAGCCCATTCGTAAGCTGCAGCCATGTCACCAATGAAATCGACCACTTGTGCCTCAACACCCTGCTCTTTGTAGGTCGACGTCGTCAGCGCTAAATGCCGTTTCCCAGTTTGATGCTTCACTTGCGGACACTGCTCGCCACTTAACAAGCTCAAACCTTTGGGGAGTAATTCATTTAGAGCCAAGGCCCCCAAGCTCCCTCCCAACACCAACAATTTCAACGGCGCATCCGGTTTAGGCGCGACCGGAGCGATTTTGGCAATGCTTCGACGCACTGGATTGCCCACGTGTTTAGCCTTGGGTAAGCTGCCTGGAAATGCCTCCATAACCAGATCAGCAATCTTTGACAACCAACGATTGGTGGTGCCCGCAACTGCATTTTGCTCATGAATCAGCAACGGCTTATTTAACAACCACGCTGCCACCCCACCAGGACCTGAAGCGAATCCACCCAATCCCAAAACTGCGTCTACCTGTTCTTGTTTCAGAATTTTTCGAGCTTGCCACACTGCGGTCAATAGTAGCCAAGGCGCCTTTATCAGCGCCGACAGGCCTTTTCCTCTTACGCCCTCAATCGTCAAACAGTGCAACGGGATATCCGCTGCCGGCACCAATTCGGCCTCGATACCTCTTGCGGTACCCAACCAGCTAATTTCTGCACCGCGAGCGCGCAACTCTTCAGCAACAGCCAATGCAGGAAACACATGCCCACCGGTGCCTCCAGCCATAATCACAACTTTCATAGCTTTAGCCGTCATCAAGCAGCCTCCACCATGTCGGTCAATACGGGAAGATCCTCGTCGGCTCTAACGACTTTTGAAGATCGTCGTGCTTTCAGTTGCTTTTGCTTGTGTTTCCTTTCTTGGGCTAGCTTGTTTCGGTATTGCTCCCAATCAATTCTCAGCACCAACGCCATCAGTGCGCAGGAGACCAACAGAGAACTACCGCCATAACTGATGAACGGCATGGTCAACCCCTTAGTCGGAAGTAATCCTGAAGCCACACCAACATTGATAAATGCTTGAGCGGCAAACATGACAGCCACACCAAAGGTTGCAAAACTGGCAAATACCTGACCGGAACGCATGGCCCGCTGCGCAATATTGAGCACACAAACAACCAGTGCGATAAAAATACCCACTACAGCTACCACGCCGAACAAACCAAACTCTTCAGCGATGATGGCAAAAATAAAATCAGTATGTGCCTCAGGTAAGTAGAAGAGTTTTTGCACGCTGTTGCCCAAGCCTAAACCAAACCATTCACCACGACCGAATGCGATCAGTGATTGTGTCAACTGATACCCGCTGTTGAATTGATCAGCCCAAGGATCCAAAAATGTAATCAGGCGCTGCATACGATAGGGAGACAGGGTCGCCACCAACATCATGCCGCCGAGCGCTGATACCAGTAGAATCATAAATTGCCACAACCGCACACCCGCCACGAACAACATCGCCATAACCGTGCCCGCCATGACCACCGATGCACCGAAATCAGGTTCGAGCAGCAGTAGAAATACGATCATCCCCAAGATCAATAGCGGCTTGAAAACGCCTCGCCAATTGACAAGCGTTTCCTCTCCTCGGCGCGCCAGAAAACTCGCATAGAATACGATGACACAAAACTTCACCATCTCTGAAGCTTGCAATGCCAAAGGACCAATTTGTAACCAACGTTGACTGCCGTTAACTCTTTTCCCTAAACCTGGGATCAGCACTAGCGTCAGCATCAATAGTGCTAACACCAAAAACAGGCTGCCGTACTTCTCCCACATAGAGACAGGCACGGCGGCAACCAATACCGCTCCGATAAGACCAAGTGTCCAATAGATGGCGTAGCGTTTTGCGAAGTACCAACCATCATTGTAATTAGCTTCTGCAAAAGTCATAGATGCAGAAGTGACCATAACCCAACCAATAGACGATAGAAGTAAAATCAGAGTAATGAGCTGCCAATTGACTCCTTCACTCCAAGGCAACTGCGCTCCCTTTTGGGCACGAGATTTCAGCGGCGACATTGTCATGCCAACACCTCGTGCACCGCTTTAACAAAGACATCACCGCGTTGCTCAAACCCTGCAAACATATCGAAACTGGCACAAGCAGGGGACAACAGTACTTTGTCACCAGTAGTCGCCAGTGCTTTTGCCATACTCACAGCGTCAATAAGGTTTTCGGCACGTTGAATGTCACAACCGCTGTCAAATACCTCGGCAATTTGATTTCCGTCTTGACCGATTACAATCAAGGCTCGAAGATCTTTTTCGGCAATTTTTAACGGAGAAAAATCCGCGCCTTTACCCACTCCACCGGCGATTAAAACGATCTTGCTCTGATCAGAGCGCAAACCGTCGAGAGCGGCCAAGGTAGCGCCAACATTGGTTCCCTTAGAATCGTTGTAGTAACTGACACCATGACTCTCTGCAACCCATTCGCAGCGATGCGGCAATCCCTTGAAGTGCCTCAGAGTATTTAACATCGACGCCATGGGTAGCTTAACTGCGTTACCCAGCGCCAGCGCGGCCAGTGCGTTATTTATATTGTGCCGACCAGGCATCTTGATATCTGCGCAAGGCATCAGCGCCTTGAACTCATAGGCCAACCAGTCTTCACCTGCTTTTTGAAGAACACCGTATCCCTTGCGATCCGGAGCATTCATGCCAAAGCTAAATTCCGTTACTCCCTCTGCAATCGGAGGTCGGGTTAAAGGATCTTGTCGGTTGGTAACGACGAACTTAGCCCCGTAATAAACACGCTGCTTGGCCAAGTGGTAGTGAAACAGCGAGTCATAACGATCCATATGATCTTCACTGACATTCAACACCGTCGCCACTTCAGCATTCACCTGCTCAATGGTCTCCAACTGAAAACTGGACAGCTCCAGCACATAGAGTTCCACATCGCTCTGCTGCAACAAATCCAACACTGGAACACCAATATTGCCACCCACCGCTACCTTACATCCGGCATCGGCAGCCATTTCACCAAGCAAGCTAGTGACGGTGCTCTTGGCATTTGATCCGGTAATAGCGACAACCGGTGCTTGAGCAGCACGCAGGAATAAGGCGACATCACCCAAAACTTCGATACCGGCTTCTTTCGCTGCGGCAATCTCTTTGGTTTTTACCGAAACTCCAGGACTGACAATGATTTCAGATGCTGCCAATAGAGTGTCTTGATTCAGTGGTCCTAGCTCTAAATTCACTGAGGGAAACTCTTGACGAATTTCCTCGATTCCAGGCGGGTTTTCACGCGTATCCAACCAGACGAACGGTTGATGGACGGACAGCAAATAGCGCGCAGCCGATCGCCCGGAAAGCCCGGTTCCGATCAGTACACTCACGTTGTTTTTTGCAATCACATCCATCAAAAATTCTACCGTTTCACTTGTTTTTGGTCTGCTGTGTATTCACTACGTACTTAGCGTAACTTCAATGTTGCCAAGCCAAACAAAACCAACATCACCGTGATAATCCAAAAACGCACAATCACGCGGGGCTCTGGCCAACCTTTCAATTCAAAATGGTGGTGCAAAGGCGCCATGCGGAATATACGACGCCCTGTTAACTTGAACGAACCCACTTGCAAGATCACCGACACGGTTTCCATGACAAATACGCCGCCCATAATAAAAAATACAATCTCATGGCGAACAATCACGGCAACTACACCTAATGCCGCACCTAATGCCAAGGCGCCTACATCCCCCATAAATACTTGAGCGGGATAGGTGTTAAACCACAAGAAGCCCATACCGGCACCACCAAGTGCCGCACAAAAGACCACCAACTCACCGGAACCGGCAACATGAGGAATATGCAGATAGCTGGAGAATTCAGAGTGCCCAGCCAAATAGGCGATCACGCCCAAAGCGCCACCAACCAACACGGTTGGCATAATGGCCAATCCATCCAACCCATCCGTTAAGTTCACCGCATTGCTCGATCCGACGATGACAAAGTAGGTGAGTACGATGTAAAACAAGCCCATGTCGATGGCGATGTTTTTGAAGAACGGAATAATCAGCTGTGTCTCGGCAGGGCTCGCTGCGGTCGTGTACAAAAACACTGCCGCACCAATACCCGCGACTGATTGCCACAGATACTTCCACTTCGCTGGTAGACCGCGCGAGTTGGCCTCGACCACTTTACGATAGTCATCCACCCAACCCACGGCACCGAAGATGGCGGTTACAATCAACACCACCCACACATAGCGATTGCTTAGATCAGACCAAAGCAACGAAGAAATAAAGATTGCCGCAAGAATCAAAGTGCCGCCCATAGTAGGCGTACCCGACTTGCTCAAATGAGATTCAGGGCCGTCATCACGTACCGACTGTCCGATCTGCAAATAATTCAATTTGCGAATCATCCACGGTCCTAGCATCAGAGAGATTGCTAATGCCGTCAGCACTCCTAGGATTGCTCGCAAAGTGAGGTACTGAAAGACCGCAAACTGCGACATATGTTGTTGAAGATATTCCGCAAGCCACAAGAGCATTGTTATTGTTCTCCGCCTAACGTGATTGCTTGCACAACATTTTCCATGCGTGCGCTTCGAGATCCTTTCACTAGTACAACCGTGTTATGAGTTAAAATGGTTAATAAATATTGATTCAAATCACTCTGCGATGAAAAGTGCTTGGCACTTCCAGCAGCTGATTTCATATAGGCATCGCTGATGTGGTGACTGTTATCACCCTGTGTACATAAGGCGGGCACACCTAAACGAGCGAGATCCTCACCCAATGTTGATAGAACGCTCTCAGCATTAGCACCAAGCTCACCCAAGTCGCCGATGACAAGCATGACCTCACGATTCTGATTTTTCATATCGATCAGTACATCGGCAGCAGCGAGTACAGAACCTGGGTTGGCATTGTAACTGTCGTCGATCACCCGGCTGTTGTTGATTCCAAGCACTGACACCAAACGACCTTTAAAGGGTTGCGCGTGGGTTAGACCTTCAGCAATAACTGCTAGCGGCACATTGACAGCGTGCGCACAGGCTGCAGCAGCTAAGGCGTTACTGACATTCTGTCGACCCAACAAAGACAGCTTCACTGCGATTGATTGATCTTTGGCACACAAATTAAAGTGGTATCCACCAGCGTCACCTAAGCGAACTTCTGAGGCATAGATATCCGCATTGGTCGATGCACTGGAAAAAGTCACTAACGTGAGATCGCCGCGGTCCTGTGTCAGTTCTTGACGCCAGGCTGTGCTGTGCGGCTCATCGGCATTCAAGATCGCGGTACCATTTGTACGCAACTGTCGATAGATGTTGGATTTTTCATCGGCAACACCCTGCTCCGAACCAAAGCCCTCGAGGTGCGCAGGCATGACATTGTTAACCAGCGCCACGTCTGGCTCAGCAATCGACGCCAAATAGTCAATTTCTCCCATGGCGCTAGCGCCCATTTCAACCACCGCAAAATCCGCAGAGCCGTCTAGGGCCAGCAATGTTTGGGGAACACCAATGTGATTATTGAGATTACCTTGGGTAACGTGAACGTTTCCGGATTGCCTCAGCACTGTTGCCAACATTTCTTTTACCGTGGTTTTTCCACAGCTACCGGTAAGCGCGATAACTGGACGAGAAAAAGCGCGACGATTGAGTTGAGCAATTTGGCCCAAGGCGATAGTGGTATCTTCGACTTCGAGCTGCGGGATGGAAACGCCCGCCTGCGCCTGTTCTACGACCACAGCAGCGGCACCAGCGCTTGCAGCACCGGCGACAAAATCGTGCGCATCAAAGCGCTCACCGCGGAGGGCAACAAACAAATCCCCCTCGGTAATAGTCCGTGTGTCGGTATTGACTCGTGTGAAACTGGTATTCTCTCCACTCAATACCGCATTGAGGGGCCCTAACAAGTCGTTCAGCTGCAGCACACGAATCATGATTGCGCCCCTCTTACCAGTCGTCGCTCGAGAGCTTGATCGGCAATCAACAGGTCACTGAACTCTATTTTTTCTTCACCAATAATTTGATAATTTTCATGGCCCTTGCCAGCAATCAGTACGCAATCACCTGAAACCGCGCGGGCGAGGGTATCGTCGATTGCTGCAGCGCGATCGGCATCGACGGTCACTACATCAGGTTTTTCAAATCCAGCCAAGACTTCATCGATGATTTGCTGTGGGTTTTCAGTGCGTGGGTTATCACTGGTGACGACAACCTTGTCGGCTAGACGCTCGGCTGTCGCAGCCATTAATGCACGCTTGCCTTTATCGCGATCACCGCCGCAGCCGAAGATGCACCATAACTGCTGGCGACTATGAGCACGAATGGCGGTTAGCACAGATTCCAATGCATCTGCAGTATGTGCGAAATCCACCAGCACACTAATATCAGCGTCGCGCTCGATGGATTGAAGACGACCAGGAACGGCGGTCAAATTCGGCAAGCGCTCTACGATATCTTCAGCATTCAGACCACAAGCCAATGCCGCCGCGATCACGGCCAGTATATTACTCAGGTTGAAGTCACCCCAGACATTAAGATGGACAAGATGAACTTCTCCGAAAATCGTCAATTCAGCTTTGATGCCATTAGGGAGATATTCGACGGCCGCGGCAGACACCATGGCCGACTTCACACGACCAAACGTAATCAGGCGCACGCCATCTTGCAGCGCTGCGACAAATTGATCAGCGTAGGCGTCGTCCGCATTAATCACCGCCGCACGAACGGATGAAAACCCCATCAGCTGAGTCTTGGCGGCGACATAGTTTTCCATATCACCATGGTAATCAAGGTGATCACGACCGATGTTAGTAAACACAGCGACATCAATATCGACGCCGGCAATTCGGTGTTGCTCAAGACTGTGAGATGACGCTTCCATCACGACACGCTTAACGCCGACATTTCTAAAATCGGACAGAATCGATTGCACTCGCACGGGATCAGGCGTGGTCAGCCCAGTTTCAACCAACTCATCGCCCACCATCCCATACCCCAAAGTTCCCACAGAGGCCGCAGGAGCGATCTCACTATTGAGCAACTGAGCCAACCATTGGCTACAGGTGGTTTTTCCATTGGTACCGGTAATCGCAACAACCTGCATGTCTTTTGAGGGCTCACCATACCAACGTCCCGCGATATCACTCAGCCTGGCTGACAGTTCAGGTACCTGAATATAGCTTACCGAACCTGCCGCCGGGTCAATCTTAAAGGTATCGCCAGCATGCAGAATTGTCTGTGCGCCGTTTTCAATCGCCGCCTCAATATAGTCAGCGCCATCGACTTGAGAGCCGGCCACAGCGACGAAACAATCGCCAGCGGAAACCTGACGACTGTCCAAGACCAGCCGCCCCACAGAAAAGTTACACTCTTCAATAGCAGAAAACTCGGGCAATAATTGTCCGAGCGTCACCGATGAATAAGCTGTTGGGCCCGCCATCATGACAGAGGCCCCCGTTTTTCAGAGGGTCGCCGATGCGCCACTTTTGAGCTTTGATCCGGCGGAACATGCATCAATCGCAGGGCGCCTTCGGCCACTTTAGCAAACACCGGAGCGGCCACCTCACCACCAAAATACTTGCCTGATTCCGGCTCTTCGATCACCACAACAGCAACAACTCGCGGGTTTTCGGCGGGCGCCATACCGGCAAACACAGAGCGATATCGATCATCGGCATAGCCATTTTCACCCACTTTATGCACGGTTCCTGTTTTTCCTGCTGCAGGGTAAGCCTCTATCTGCGCCTTGCGGGCGGTGCCCTCTGATTCCAAAACTGTTTTCAGCATATTGACCAATTGGCGCGACTCACGTTTTCCAACAACGCGCTCACTCAACTGAGGCTCATCCACACGCAACATACTCACAGGACGCTTTACGCCGTGATTAGCGACAACAGAATAGGCTTGAGCCAATTGCAACGCGGTCACACTCATACCATAACCAAAGGCGAAGTTAGCCTGTTCAATAGCCGTCCAACGACTGCGACTGGGCAACACGCCAACGCTTTCGCCAGGAAAACCGACGCCAGTACCCTGCCCCATTCCTAAACGGAAAAACATGTTGCGAATGGTTTCCGGTTTCAGATCCAGAGCGACTTTGCTAATACCCACTTGACTGGATTTGGTAATCACTTTCGTCAAATCAATGCGACCATAATTAATCGGATCTAATAATGTTTTTTTACCAACCCGAATGTATCCGGGGTGGGTATCTATCACTGTATGCGGGTGGTAGCGACCACTCTCCAACGCCGCCATAACGGTCAACGGCTTCATCGTTGAACCCGGTTCGAACTGGTCGGTAATAGCCCGATTACGTAAAGCCGCCAGCTGAATACCGTTGCGATCGTTGGGGTTATATGACGGCTGATTAACCATCGCCAACACTTCCCCACTCTCCACATCCAACAACACCAGCGTTCCAGATTTAGCCTGATGCTGACTCACCGCCTGCTTTAATTCGCGGTAAGCCAGATACTGCATACGAAGATCAATACTTAAGTGAATATCTTTACCGGGGAGCGGCGCTTTGAGCTCACCATCATCTTTGATCACTCGACCTTTCAAATCTTTCAATACCCGCTTTGATCCAGGCACGCCAATGAGCCAATCGTTATAGGCCAACTCAAACCCCTCTTGGCCCTGCTCATCTATATTGGTAAAACCCACGACGTGTGACGCGACTTCCCCTGCAGGATAAAAGCGCTGATACTCTGTGCGCCCATATACCCCAAACCAACTATTTGCCAGCACACTTTCAGCGTCTTGCGGGGGCATATGCCGTTTCAGATAAACAAATTCTTTTCCTTTATAGCGCTGCAGCTTTTTCTTTAAACCGGCGGCACTAAGACCGAGACTTTGCGCCAACGCAGGCAACTCCGCCGCACCCGCGGACAGCTCTTGCGGATTCGCCCACAGCGACACCACCGGCGTACTCACGGCCAAAGGCTCACCATTGCGATCAGCAATCACCCCACGATTGGCGGGAAGCACTTCGGTTCTGACAGTGCGAGCGTCGCCCTGCCCCTGCAGGAATTCAAACCCCTTATCCTCTCCTGGCACCACTTGTAACAAGGCCACGTGCCACAGCAGCAGCACCATCAAAATAGCCATGATCACGACCGCCAAGGCGAAGCGCCAACGAGGCACGACAAGCACTGCCTGCTTAGCCTTCTTCTGCGCGACACGACTCACTTGGACACCACAATCAGTTGCTCACCGCGGGGAATGACCATGTCGAGACTATCGGTGGCTTGCTTTTCAATTCTTCCATAGGCCGACCAAGCACTCTGCTCTAGCAAGTACTGCCCCCACTGCACATGCAGCTGTGCCGCCTCGCGCCGCATGACTTCTAACTGATTTAACTGAGCTCTCGCCTCATGCGTTGAACGCACGACAGCCATGGCGCTGATTAAAACCAGCAACCACAGAATGAGCGTAACCGCCCATTGCTTTCTTGTCTTAGAGATCTCTGTTTGAGTCATGTTGTTGACGTCATCTATCCAAGTTTATTATTTTAGTTTTTCAGCAATCCGCATTATAGCGCTTCTAGAGCGTACGTTAGCGCTAACTTCATCACCTTTTGCCTTAACCGCCTTGCCAATCGACTTGAGTCGTTTATTGAGTTCTGAATCCATAACTGGCAAACCCTGAGGTAAATCCAGGCCCTTTTCATGACCGCGAATGAAGCGCTTAACAATACGGTCTTCAAGCGAGTGGAAGCTGATCGCTACCAGTCGCCCTCCAGGCTTTAACACCTCCAAGGCCTGATCCAAAAAGGCCTCCAAATCACCCAGCTCGTTATTGACTTCGATACGAATCGCCTGAAAAGCTCGAGTTGCGGGATGCTTGCCTTTTTCCCAGGCGGGATTAGCCTCTTTGATGATATTGGCCAGCCGCAGAGTGCGCTCTATCGGCGCTTGTTCTCGCTCTGCGACTACTGCTCTGGCCATCCTTTTGGCGAAACGCTCTTCGCCATACACCTTCAGCACCCGAGCGATTTCTGCTTCTTCTGCAGAATTCACCCACTGAGCTGCACTCATCCCCCGAGTGGTGTCCATTCGCATATCCAGTGGCCCATCGTTGAGGAAGCTGAAACCACGTTCAGCTACATCTAACTGGGGTGAAGACACCCCCAAATCCACCAGAATGCCGTCTAACTTTCCATCAAGATCACGCTCGCCCATAAACTCGCGCAAACCCGCAAAAGATCCATGCACAATAGAAAAACGTGCGTCCTCTGCGGCTAACTGCTCTGCCTCGGCAATAGCGACCGGATCTTTATCAATGCCGATCAAGCGCCCCTCTGGAGCCAAACTGCCAAGCACCAGCCGACTATGACCACCGCGACCGAAGGTACCGTCCACGTAGACGCCCTTAGGGTCAGTAATCAACGCCTCGACTGCTTCATTGAGAAGAACTGTGATGTGCTCGTCGCTCATTTTCCTATTCCTTAAAGAGACAGGCTCTGCAACTCGTCGGGTAACGGCTCGTCGTCCTGTTCATCCAACAGGGCGTTCCAGCTGTCTTCGCTCCACAGTTCTGCTTTTTCGTTCAAACCGACCAACACCAGCTTCTTATCCAGCCCAGCGTAGTCGCGCAATATGGCCGGCAACAGCAATCGTCCGTTACCGTCCATTTCCAACTCATTGGCATTACCCAGTACTAAACGCTGTAGGCGTCGAACTTGCTTGTTGCTATTGGGTAAGGCGCTAATTTTGGCACTCACTTCGCGCCATTGTGGCTCGGGATAAATGTTGAGACAGCGCTCATAGGGGTTAGCAGTCACGACCAGACGGCCATCACAGGCAGCCGCCAGCAAATCGCGATACTTACTCGGTATCGCCATCCGGCCTTTGGTATCCATATTGATGGACTGACTGCCTTGAAACACGCTGTTTCCCCAAGTTTGAGACTGCACCGATCACCACCGACCGACACCAAACCTCCACAAAAACACACTTTTATCCACTTTTCACCACACTGCCACTATAAGTCCGTCAAAGGCAAAGTCAAGGAAATAGGCAGCTAAAAGCAGCGAACATGCAGAGTTTGGTTGGGAACTTGAAAAGAATCAGCAAAAAAGCTGAAAGGAAAGAGAGTTAAAGTCAAACAAAATCAAACAATTAAAGCTCAAACTTAAAGTATTACTTTAAGTTTGAGAATATTTCAGATCTATGAGGAGTACCACTTAGACGCTGTGGATATAAGAAACTCTATTTTATCCACATAACTGACGCAGGCTAGACATAGCACACGCCGAAAATTAAAGAAGTTGGTCGGTAAGCCGGGTTCTGTCGTGGACAGTCATTCATCTAGAGCTTGCGTCACCACAAGCTTCGAGCAACCTACCCGCCTTCAGTGCGGGTCGCACCTTAGAAGGCCTATTTGGTCTTGCTCCGAACGGGGTTTACCATGCCACAAGCTGTTACCAGTTGCGCGGTGCGCTCTTACCGCACCCTTTCACCCTTACCTGTGCACCTCTATTGCTAAAGGGCCATCGGCGGTTTGCTCTCTGCTGCACTTTCCGTAGGCTTTCGCCCCCCAGGAGTTACCTGGCGTTCTACCCTATGGAGCCCGGACTTTCCTCCCCTATGTGCGACCGAAATCACACCTAGCGGCGACTGCCTGACCAACTTCAGCGACATAGACTAGCGCCGGCGCTCACAAACATCAAGAGGCACAACTGACGGCCTCCAGCTGCGCCCGCTTATCAGTGGGCGATACGCCAAACCAACGCTTGAAGGCACGGGTAAAGTTACTCTGATCCGAAAAGCCCAACAAATAGGCTATTTCGCTAATACTGTATCTAGCCGAGCCGAGATATTTCAATGCCAGCTCCTGCCTGACCTCACTCAGCAACTGCTTAAAATTGACCCCTTCATCTTGCAGTCTTCGCTGTAGGTTTCGACTGCTCATATGAAGCGCATCAGCCACCTCAACAGAGTTAATATCACCACTGGGAAGTCGCGGCTCTATCAATCGCTTCACCTGACGAGCTAAAGTCTCCGATTTCAGGCGAGCCAAATAATCTTCGGTTAGATCATCCTGGATTCTTGCCAAGGTTTCATTGGCCGCCGGCAGAGGCCGATCAACCACGTCCAAGGCAAAAGAGAAAACCAATTCCGACTGATCAAATAACACACTGCAACCGAAGTAGTCATAGTAGGGGGTCGCATCTTCTGGCGCCGGGCGCATCAACTTGACCTGCTGAGGACGCAGGCTGCCCGGATAAATAATTCTCAACACCTTCATGATAGCCGCCATTCCGAAGTCCGTGGCCTCATGACCCAATCGCTCCGATTCGACGCCCGCTTTCATCGACGAATGCAACGCCCCATCCCTCTCCTCTACATAGAAGCTTCCTGCATCAGTGAGAAAGGATTGGTAGCGCCCTAGGCGATCAATGGCATCGCGAAGACTGGAACTACAGAGCATCGCTAAACCAACGGTATGCCAACTGGCTGGCTGGAAAAAATCACCCGCTGCTGTCAGGCCGATGGCGGGATCGGCGGTTACTAGCGCCAATTGACGCCAAGCTTCGGCAATTACGTCGATGTCTACTCGGTCACGGGCTTCATGCGGCGCCACAACGTTGAGCTGCTGCTGCAATAATTCTGGCAATTGCCCCTGCACATACTCCCGCTCCTGCAGCAAACCAACCGCCGCATCGATCCATATGGGGAGAGAAGTGTAATCAGACATTCAAAAGAATTATTAGCTATAGAATGCTCGGATTGTAGCATTCGCAAGCAAAGAAAAGAGAGTTATATTTGGCCAAAAAAGGCGCAGCTAAGCTCGCTGACTACGCCTTTTTTAGCTAGAGCATTACTAAAAACGCAGCGTTCCCTGCAGCGCGACGCTGCTTGGCCGATCGTAAAAGCCGTAATAGGCCGCGCCAGCTCCACCGGTTAATGTCGTTGAAAGCGGCGTGGTATTCCCGAAACTGACCACTTCTTCATCAGTTAAGTTCTTCCCCACCAAAGCCACATCCCACATGCCATCAGACCCGCCTATCGAAATACGTGCATTCACTTTTGTGTAGGAATCCTGTTCTAAATTAGGATCCAGAGTTGGCGAGGCAAGATAGTCATCACTGTAAATTACATCCAGTGTTGTGCGAAATTCCAACGCATCCCCAAGAGGCATAAAATAATCAAAAGAAAGTGTTGCCTGATATTCCGGCGTAAACTCTCGGCGCTCACCCTCAACGTCACATAGGCCTGGATCAGTTGCACTATTTGGAGTTTGACCAAAATAGCACTGCGCATTAGGAAATTTATCGTATTCGAAATCCAAGTAGGCAAACGAGCCCGATAGCGTCAAGCCCTCGGAAACCCTCCAACGACCGTCGAGCTCCACCCCCTGACTGGTTGCTTCACCCGCATTAGTAACGTTAAAGCCTAAAGTTCCATCAAATTGACTCGTCTGTAAATCCGTATACTCAGTTCTGAACATGGCAATGTTAAGTTCCGCCGCGCCATCTGCCAATCCAAGTTTCGCACCAACCTCTATGCTTTCCGCCTCTTCTTCCTCATATTCAAATACGCCAACCAAATCTATCGCAAAGGCTCGCTGTGCGTTGACGACGGAAGAGTCGGGATGCGCGTTGGATCGAACATCGAAGCCGCCGGATTTAAAGCCTTTGGTATAGGTCGCATAAACCATGGTATCGCCAGAAACGTCGTACTGAAATGTCACCAATGGCGTGAACGAGGTTTCGTCGCGATCGTTTTCTATCTCGTCATAAGGCTCAATACGAAATAAACCATAGAAAACATTCAAATCATCTGCCACAGCACCCACTGGCTGAACGGCACTGGTATTATCTACGTGGAACTGGTGGCGTGACGCATCTTTTTCTTCATCGGTGTAACGTCCACCGACGGTTAACCGCATTTCATCATTGATATTCCATGTAAACTGCGCAAACACAGACCATAAATCGGTATCTTGCTCAAAGCTTCTCTCGGTAGAAGTATCCTGAATGATAGAAGGATCTGCCAAACCCAGAGCTGTCAGCGTTCCAGAAAAGGCGGGGAGCAAAAGAGAATCATCTGGAATTACGATGGCGTCCTCAAAGTCCAATTCTGAACTCTGATAGAAAAAGCCTGCAATGTAGTCGATGGTTTCACCACCGGGAGAGGTTAAACGAATCTCCTGACTGATTTGTTCGAAGTCTTCTTTGGTGTCAGCGGTAAAAACAGAAGCGCCAGTGAAATCACAGTCACACTCCTCTTCAAACTCATAGGCGTTGTATCCCGTCACTAGCGTTAGGGTATGATCACCGATTGCATAGTCGATATTGAGAGTTACGTTTTAAGTGTCATTCTCGCTGCTATCTCCGTTAGATTGACGTTTGAAGTTCTGATTCGTCTCCAAGGTGTAAGCGCCACCGGTCAGTGCGGATAACACCCCCCCATAAGAAGCACCGACAGGATTGACCACCTCAAGAAAACGCCCCTTGGTATCAAAGGATCCATCTTCTACTTTCAGATTCACCGTTAGATCATCGTTCGCATCCCAGCGCAAGCTACCCCGAATTACACTGACGTCCTCATCGGACTCATCTCTATCTAGGGTATCGTTGTCGTAGTAACCATCAATAGTACGATCGAGAATTGCCAACCGTCCCGACAAGTTGTCCGTCAACGGACCCGAGAGCACCAAACGTACATCCTGCTCACCGTGATCCGGCTCGTAGAGACCAGTAATTGACCCCTCAAATTCATCCGTCGGCTTGGCTGTGTGCATACTAATAGCACCAGCAATACTGTTCTTCCCAAATAAAATACTCTGAGGCCCTCGCAATACTTCCACCCGATCGAGGTCCATGAAAGGGGCTCGCGCCAATTGCGCACGGCCATAATAGACCCCGTCGACATATTGTCCCACTGATTGCTCAAAGCCTTGATTGATCCCCGAACTAATACCACGGATAGCAATAATGGTACCGATACCTGTTTGATTCATGGTGAGATTGGGTACATAGGCGGTCATACCTTCGAGCTCGGTAATCCCTGCTTCTGCCATTTTTTCGCCGCCCACCGCACTCACCGAAATGGGTACGTCCATTAAACTCTCTTCACGCTTTTGAGCTGTGACCACAATTTCTTCCAAGGCAAAAGTCTCAGCCAACAGATTAGAAGATGGGTACACTGCAGCGATGCTAAGAACCGCCATCGATAAGGCAGTTTTCGGGAATACTGAAACACTCATAAAGCTCTCCATATCATCCGATGCTCAGCTTAATTCCCAGCGTTCAGGCGCCCTAGAGAATCAAGCGTAACTGTAGCGTTTATACGCTACTGATTAGAGAGTGTTGGTCAGAAATGACCATATGGCAAGGAAGGAACCCGATACTGATATCACAAACTTGAATATCTGCATCAGGGTTTATTACATACGTGAATCAATATCAGCTCACCAGCTTTTGTAATTCCTCAATCATTTTAAGATTGCGACGCTGAGCATGAGAACAGACACCCGCTAAGCCGATAAAACCATGAATAGACTCAGGGAAATGATCTTCGATTACATCAATTTCGGACTCTCTCAGACGCTGAGCATAAGCTTTCCCTTCGCTTTCCAACGGATCGAAGCCGGCAGTAGCCACATAGGTCCGCGGCATAGACTGCAAATCGGCTTTGAGGAACGGACTCACCGTTGCATCTCGAGCCTGTTCGCTGTCACTGGCGTTCGTTTGTCCCAACATATGATCGATAAAATAGGCCATGGTAGATCGAGTTAACAACATCCCCTCAGTGCAACGCCGAGTCGATTCGGAGGTTAAACGACAGTCTAGCCATGGATAGATAAGCCACTGAAAACAAGGAACAGACTGAGGCTTCTGCGACACGGTAGAGTCTAGCGCCTGCTGACAAACCGAAGTCGCCAAGTACCCCCCTGCACTATCGCCACCAACCCCTAAACGAGAGGGATTGATTCCCAACTCAGGCGCATTCTCTAGCGCCCAATTCCAGCCAGCGACGGCATCGTTAATTTGTGTGGGGAAACGATGCTCCGGCGCCAAGCGATAATCAATACTAACGACGACAAAGCCAGTCACTACGGCGACTAGACGACAAAAATCATCGTGAGTTTCTAGATCTCCAATTACGCAACCTCCGCCATGATAGTAAACCAAGCCAGGATTGTTCGAAGAACCCAAGGCATCCGCCACCCTATAGCTCCGCGCACCGATACTCCCACCTTCAACCTTAATACGATGATTCTCAACCACAGCAACGGGCAGGCGATCCAATGAGAAGAATCGATCCCAGGTTCGCAGGGTTTTTCGGCACTTTTCGGGGGGTTGAGCTTCTAGGGGTTTTGACAGGCCAGCCAGCTTAACCAGCTTATGTTGCGCAGCCGACATGCCCTGCTCACTGAGTGGTGCAGAGAATTGTCGGCGCCATAAGCGTCTCACCAACGATTGACCAAAGGATTTCCGTCCCTGCGGAAATTGAGTCTTAGACACTGCGTAATCCATAAACAACCTGTTAAAGTAATCCGTTGACACAAATGTGAGTTTGCAAAACTCCCACTTTATACCACAAGGGGGAGGAGAAAAGCTCTTTCTCAGTAGCTCGTATTTTCTCTAGGGTAGCACCCTCATAATAATGATACTCCGAAGCCCCACCCCCTACCCTAGGAGTGTTTTTAAGTTTGAGAAATCGCTATGATGATCTTCACATGTTAACGATTGGCAAAGCTGAGCCCAATGTCCACGCCTCAAACTCCTTCATTTGATCGCCGAAAAATCACGCTGCCGCCGCTCAATGACAAGTTATTGTCACGCAGCAGATTGACTGCACAACTGAATCAATGCCTGCAGAGCAAACTGACCATTATTGCGGCCCCGGCAGGCTCAGGTAAGACCGAACTGGTACAGCAGTGGAGATCACAATATCCCCAGACACGACTGGCTTGGCTCAATCTCGATAAAAACGACGAAGGCACTGTAGACTTTTCTCGCTATTTACGACAATCCGTCTCAGAGGCCTGCGACAATGTTCCGATCTATCCCCCGCATTCACCACAAGAAGATTTGGCTGCACTAGAGCACTACTTTCAAGAGGCTCACCCAGAGCTTATCGTGTGCTTGGATAACAGCCACGTTTTGAGTCCTTCACCCATACGAGATGCCTTGCTTCGATGTATCTGTGACCCCTACAGTAAAGTGCGCTGGCTACTGCTGTCGCAACAACAACTGGACTGGGATTTCACCGAGCTTCAACTTAAGGATCAATTCCAGCAACTGGGCTCAACAGACCTTAACTTAACGGTAAGTGAAATCACCGAACTGGCAAACTTACGCCAATATCCCATTGAAGACGCTCAAGCAATTTATGACATCACACAGGGGTGGATAGCGGGAGTCAATCTGAGTCTCGCCACCCATTCCACAGGAGTTCAAAACAACAGTCATCCTCCACAAAAAACCATAGATTTGTTCCAACACCTCGCCATATCAGATCTTCCCCCAGAAGTTTTCGACTTAATATACGCCGCTGAAATTTGTAACCCCATCAACTCTGAGCTCGCCGATCAAATCAATCAAACGAAAAACAGCTGGGAAGCGATCGACTATCTACAGAGAAACTGCCTGTTTATCCAGCCACTTGATCAACAGGAGAATTGGTTCCAAATTCATCCTCTCTTTTTTATCGCCCTGCAAAAGACCTTGTCGAAGGCCCCTGAGACAACAAGAGAGCAGCGTCATCTTCGTGCGGGTCAGTGGCTAATTGAACATCAAATCACCGAGCAAGGTTTACAGCATTTATTGCTTGGAAAAAACGGTGAACTCTTTGACCAACATCTCACTGACGTCACTCAGGATTGGCTACTCAACGGCAATTTAAACGAGATCAATCATTGGTGTGCTCAAGTGGATTCGGATAGATTGTTTGACAACACACAGCTTCTCCTTCAGTACTTGCTTAGCCTGACACTAAGCTTTAGAACATCCGAAGCATCGCAAACTCTGAAAACCTATGACGAAACCCATCCGGTAAGAGCCCCTGAACTCGATATTACCCGACAACTACTCACGTGTTTTACATTAGATACCCAGCACCAACCCAGCGAACAGCGCGACAGGATTCGACAAGAATTATTGCTCAAGAAAAACAAGACTCTCATGGAGAATTTTGTTCTGGGGACAGTCACCAATATCGCCTCTCTTTATGCCTATTTAAACTACGACCTGGAACAGGCCGCAGCCTATGCCAACGAAGGTCTGCGCTACCATAGATTAGCCAATAGCATTCACGGCGAGAGCTACAGCGAATTCCTCAACGCCAGCTCTAAATTTAGCTCCGGCAAACATTCTCAAGAGACAATCACTCATATTGAGCAATTTCTAAAAGCCAAGCACATCCAACGCTCGCAGCCTTGTTACGTAGTTATGTGCGTTTCCATTGCCCCGCTTTGCTATGAACTCAATCAGCACGACAAATCTCTGCACTACTGCCAAGCCGCAGCAGCGGATATGAATCTGGAAACACACTTAGAGATTACTATCCTCTATCAACTGACCTATGCAAAACTACTGTACAGAAGTGGACAACAAGATCAGTCCGAGCAGCTACTCAACAGTATGCTAGATCATAGCTCCACCGCTCATTCTTCTAGAGCGGTAGCGATGGTCTCACTAGAGCGCCTGCGACAGGCGATGATAGACAAGAAACCTGACCGTGGTATTGGCTTTTATCAAAGATTAAAATTGGACGAAATTTCACCCAAACAACCCGAAGACATTTCCGAGACAGAGGATTTTCAAAGCTGGGGGCTAATATGTGTGGGACGTTTGGTTTATGATTTTTTGCAAAACAACTACCACGATGCTCAAACTGCTTTAGACAATCTACGCCATTTTTTGAAAGAAAAAGACAATCAATACATCAATGTCATTCTCGATGTTTTTCAGATTGCTATATTTTGGCGTAGTGGACAGAAAGAACTCGCCCTGAATGAGCTCTCTGTGATCATTGAACAGTTAAACCAACAAGGTTTTTATTGCGTATTGCGCGACTACTTGGCTGACTTGGACGAAATGCTAGTAGCCTTGAAAGATAAACTTCCCAAATTAATTACTCCTAGCTTTAAAGCCGATCTGCAACTGCAAGCCACACCATCCAACACGCAATCGACGGCAATATCCGAGCCAGACAAAGCACGTCGTCTAGTCACACCTCTGCTGGAACCACTCACTAAACGCGAGCTGGTCCTACTCACTGACATTGCCAATGGGCTTTCCAATCAAGAGATCAGCGATAAGCGCTTTGTCGCTATATCGACCGTCAAATGGCATTTAAAGAACATCTACGCCAAACTCAATGCCAAGCATCGTGCCCAAGCAATTGCACGAGCGAGGGAACTCAGCATTATCGACTGAACATAAAAAAAGCGAGAATCACCTCGCTTTTTTATGTTTAAAGATCTACGACCATTTAAGCACCAGCGGCTTTAATCGCTATCTGCTGAATACGATCCGGTGGAATAGGATAAAACAAAGCCGCGGGATCGGTTGCAATCGCCATTACGATATTCTCCATATCCTCAACTTTGGCGCCCCAGCGCTTGAAGTCTGTAGCACAACCGATTTCTTTCTGGAAGGCTTTCAAGCGCTCTACCACTGCCGCAAGAATGACATCATCGCTACCTTCAACGTTCATATTCAACGCATTGGCTAAACGTTTGGCATTCGGCAAATAGAATTCAGGCAGAACCTCCATCACAATCGGCAGCAATACCGCATTGGCATCACCATGAGGCACGTGATACAAACGACCAAATGCATGCGCACAGTTATGAACTGGGATTGCATTCAATGACGCGATAAAGCCATTAATCGCCATGGTGCTAGCTTGTAGCATATCGTTTCGAGCATCAACATTCTTGCCGTCAGCCACCGCTGTTGGCAGTGTTTTCTCAATCAATTGAGCAGCAATAATAGAATGTGCATCTGAGAAGTGATTAGCCGAGGGGGAGGCAACGCCTTCCAACGCGTGGGTCAATGCATCCATCCCGGTAGACGCCGTTAGAAAGTCCGGCAGCCCTAGAGTCAAATTTGCATCCAACACAGCCATATCGGCTTCGATGAAAGGCACCGCCAAGTTGCATTTGATATCAGTTTCTTCGTCTTGATAGACACCCGCTGCCGAGACTTCTGCACCAGTACCCGCCGTCGTGGGTACAGCAATATGCGGAATCGGAATGGGCTGCGCTTTTGGCCAGCTCTCCATACGGAAACCACCAGATACTACTTCTCGAAAATTGGCAATATTATGATGCAAACTGTATTTCACACCCTTGGAGGCATCCATAACGCTGCCCCCACCAACGGCCAAAATGGCGTCGGCTGAAACCTGTCTGGCATAAGCCAAAGCCGCATTGATGGTGTTGCAACCTGCGTCGGGACTTACTTCGGCATAGACACCCACCAGCTTAGGCATATTGCCCGATGACATGTTTTCAAACACGTCAACCACCTGATCGACGATACCGACCTTCTTTAACCCTTCGTCACTCATCAAAAGCACGCGTTTTGCCCCCATGCCGGCAAAAAGGTTGGGCAGACGAATGATGCTACCGGGCGCGCAATGCACAACCGCGCGCATGTTGTACTGAAAATATCCTGTCTTAGACATAGTATTATCCTCGAATCTGTTTCTGCGCCGCTTACGCGAGTTTGGTGTGCACAATTTTGTGCATCTTTTTCGCTGCGGGGTTGCGTTCAAACGATGTGGATACGGATTTGGTTTCCACGTAAGAGCTGATGCTGTACTTACCGAACTCTCGTCCGTATCCGCTTTGTTTGTAACCGCCAAACGGCGCATCGGTACGCATCATATGCCAATCGTTAATCCACACAGATCCCGCTCTCAGATCACGAGCAATTTGTTGAGCCTGTACGACATTTTCCGTCCACACCCCAGCTGACAAACCGTAGTCAGAATCGTTAGCGATGGCGATGGCCTCATCCAGACTGGAGTACTTAATGACAGACAACACCGGACCAAAAATTTCTTCACATGCCACTTTCATATCATTCTTTACACCGACAATCACTGTCGGCTCGACAAAGAAACCACCCTCGCAACCGGCTACGTCAGCGCGCTTACCACCGGTAACAATCTCTGCACCGTCCGCCACCGCAGACTCAATGTACTGCATAACTTTGTTGTAATGTGTTTCTGTAGACATTGGCCCCATGCCTGTAGCAGGGTCCATTGGATTACCAACCACCACTTCTTCAGAAACTTCTTTCAGACGCTGAATCATTTCATCATAGATATCTTCATGCACCAGCAAACGAGTGCCCGATTCACAGGCCTGGCCAGCATTCATGTAAACGCCCCACAGCGCACCGTAGGCAACACGTTCAATATCGGCATCTGGCATCACAATGCCCGGCCCTTTACCACCAAGCTCTAGCGTGACGCGTTTCATGGTGAGTGCTGCGTTTTGTTGAACGTGGCGCCCGATTGAAGTCGAACCAGTAAAAGACACTTTATCGACGTCTTTGTGCAAAGTGAGCGCTTCACCGACTACTGAGCCTGCGCCAACAACGACATTCAACACACCTTTCGGGAGCACTGTATTCAACAGTTCAACCAAACGTACGGTAGAGGTTGGGGTAATTTCTGCAGGTTTGACGATCATGGTGTTACCCGCTGCCAATGCTGGCGCGACTTTCATGGCGAATAACAGAAGTGGGAAATTCCATGCGGTAATCAAGCTACAGACACCAATGGGCTCGCGCCAAACTTGAGTATTTACCAACTCAGGAAGTGGACGAGTTGGCAGTGCTTCGACAAACGGAAACTGAGTGACTTCGTCACCCAAACTACCAAACAGATCGGCCACCGCCATGATATCCATGCCTGCAACCCGATTGAGGGTACCACCAGAACATGAGACTTCTAGCAGAGCCAACTCTTGAGCGTTAGCCAGAACAATTTGAGCACATTGCTTGAGTACTTTGCCTCGCTTCTCAGGTGACATGCGACGCCAGTCGCTATTGTTATCAAACGCATTTCGCGCGGCTGCCACGGCCTTGTCGACATCAGCCTCATTACCCATAGCAACCTCTCCAACCACATCTCCCGTGGCGGGGTTAATTACCTGAGTGTATTCACCGCTAGCTGGCTCACAATATTCACCGTTAATAAACAGTGGATAGCGAGGCATCTCATTCGCAGATTGCATCTCTCATCTCCCATTTGGATCGTCATATGACGGTTATAAACAGTTATCACTACGAGTGATGGTTAACCATCACTTCACGTTTTCTTTATAGATCTCTGGGGAGCGCTGTTAAAAACTCCCGAGTTATTACTTCATCGCGCTATCGAGTATAGAAGTATTCACGCAAAGTTATTTATCCCTAGACGCCAAGCATTTATCCACAAGAGTCCAGTTTGATCGATTTATTCGTTTTCTTGTTTAACGACGCCAACACAATATGAAGTCAGACCTGCAAAGCTGCAACAAGAAATCCGCGATCGGGTATAATATGGCACGCTATTCATTTTGGAGATTCTCCCATGACGGAACTTGCCGACGGCATCGATCTACGTATCAACGAGTCTATTGCCACTATCACCTTGAATATTCCATCGCGCCACAATTCACTGGCCGGTGAAGAAATTGAACTGCTGCGACAGCATCTCACTAAGGTTGAAGAGAATTCACAGGTTCGCGTATTGATAATAACGGGAGCAGGCGATAAAACATTCTGCTCTGGCGCAGCACTTAATCAGCTTGGTTCCGGTTCTATCAGTGGTGAACTGTTTGCCGAAATGACGGATCAATTGGCGGCCATTTCGGTGCCAACAATCTGCTCCTTTAACGGCAGTGCCTATGGCGGAGGATCAGAGATCGGTCTAGCATGTGATTTTAGAATTGGGATTGAAGGCATGCGCTTATTTGTGCCTCCGGCGCGTATTGGTCTTTGTTATCCGGTCAATGGCATCCAACGATTTGTCAGTGTATTGGGCGTGAACATGGCCAAGCGTTTGCTGATTTCCAGTGAAGAATTTAACGCTGAAGAACTATTGGGTGCGGGTTATCTAACACATTTAGTAACACCACAAGAACGCCTTTCGAAAACCACCGAGCTGGCCGAACGTATGGCTGGCTACGCGCCATTGGCACTTAAGAGCATGAAAGATATTTGTAATCAAGCATCACTAAGTCAACTGAACAAAGAAGAAGCTAACATCATTGCTCAGGCGTGTAACAATTCCAGAGATCTTAAGGAAGGCTTTCAGGCAATTGCAGAAAAACGCCCACCGATCTTTAAAGGTGAATAGTGCTCTATTGATTTTTGGCTGAAGGATTAGATCGGTATTGTGCCGGGCTGACCCCTGTCCACTGCTTAAACGCGCGGGTAAAAGACGCCGGTTCTACAAAACCCAATTGCTGACCAATTTCCGCCACCGGCAGCTTTTCATTCACCAGTTTATCAATCGCCATGTCTCGACGTAGAACATCTTTCAACGTTTGATAGCTGGTATTCTCGGCCTGCAGTTTGCGCCTTAGGGTTTGCGGACTGACACACAATTCAGATGCGACAGTCACAAAATCTGGAAACCCACGCCCTTCACGCTGCTGCTTGATCGCCATACCCTTGATACGAGTCGCGTAGCTGTTGTCAGTGCCTGGGGTTACCATTAGATCTGCCGGCGCTTTTTCAAGAAATACCTTGAGTTCTTCTGGGCTTACAATAACCGGACACGACAGGTATTTGCGATCAAAACTGAAACCCGTCCGAGCTTTATTAAATGCACGTTCACAATTAAAAAGTCCAGAATAATGACGAACATGATCAGGCTCGTCATAAGACAACCACAATTGATTAGGGAAGACCTTTGTCCCAGTCACCCAGCAGAGATAGCGATGGAAAACCACCAATAAAAACTCTGTCATAAAGTGCTGGTCATCGCCATTGGGAGGAAGTAAATCGATAAAGAGGAAAACTTCTTTTTCGTTGATTTCATAATCAAACAACAGGTCTTTTCGAGTGACACGATAAAAACGTGCGCACTCTTTCAAAACGCCCTGCAGAGTATCCATATGAGACGTATAGCGTACCATCAAGCCAAACAATCCTAGCGGACAAGGCTCTCGACTCAAGCCCATAAACTCATCGTCAAGCAATTCCCAGGTGCGCTGGACCAACCCAACAAATTGATCCGCGTGAGCCAAGCCGTCTTCGGACTGGCTAATTTCTGGAGCGACACCCAATTCTTCCAACAGCGCATCACAATCGTGCCCCGCACGTTCGAGTGTGGGTCGTAAGACTCGAAGGTAATGGCTGGGAATGGTAATTCGCGGGGTACTTGCTTCGCTCATAAACGGTGGCTCAGATACATTCATACAAAATAGAGGGGCATTGTCTGGCTATTGTATGCATAGACAACGAAAAGAGCCAACTGAGCTATTCGAAACACTGACATCCACTCTGCATATACACAAGAGCGAGCCAGCAGAGGAAAGAAGGCGCCTCTATGGACGCCTTTAGGAGGTCTATTGAGATAATACGGAGCGCGAAATTAGCTCTTTCATAATTTCAGAGGTACCGCCGTAGATACGCTGAATACGAGCATCGACAAACGCGCGGGAAACCCCGTATTCACGCATATAACCGTAACCGCCGTGAAGCTGAAGACATCCATCAGCCACACGGTTCTGCATCTCAGTCGAAGAGAGCTTTGCCATGCTGACGGTGCCGACATCTAAGCTGCCTTCCACAAAACTGCGCATACATTCATCGACAAAAGCGCGATTAATTCTTACATCAGTTGCCAATTCAGCCATTTTGAAGCGCGTATTTTGCAACTTCGACAAAGGCGCACCAAAGGCTTGACGCTCATTTACGTAGTTGACGGTTTCTTGCAGAATACCTTCAGACGCAGCGACAGCTCCAATAGACAACGCCAAGCGCTCGCGCTGCAACTCTCCCATCAGCACGGCAAAACCCGCATCTAGCTGACCGAGAATGGCCGAAGCCGGCACACGAACATCTTCGAAAAACAACTCGGAGGTATCGCTGGCATGCAAACCAATTTTCTCTAGGTTGCGACCGCGGCTGAAGCCTTTTGTATCGGCATCCACCAAAAACAAGGTAGTGCCTTTAGCGCCCGACACATCGAGATTGGTACGCGCGACCACCACCACAACATCACAGTGCTGGCCGTTAGTAATGAACGTCTTGCTGCCATTGATGATGTAATCATCCCCGTCGCGTTTAGCCGTGGTGCGAACCCCCTGTAAATCACTACCGGCCCCCGGCTCGGTCATCGCCACAGCACCCACGCATTCACCCGACACCATTTTAGGCAGGTACTTCTGCTTCTGCTCTTCACTGCCGTTGTTGAGGATGTAGTGGCAGACGATGTCTGAGTGCACCATCATCGGGCCACCCAAACCGCCAAAGTTGGCGCGAGAGAATTCTTCCGCAACCACCATAGAAAACTCGAAACTACTGCCGTAACCGCCATATTCTTCTGGGATATCGACCGCCAAGAAGCCTTGCTCGCCCAATTGATTCCAAACCTCACGCGGGAAGATTTCTTCTTTTTCCCACGCCTCGTAATTGGGCTCAACCTGCTCTTTGATGTATCGCTTTACGTTATCGCGAAACAGTTCCAGCTCCGCTTTGTCGGCAAAATTATTCATAATATCTCTCTCATTTTGACTCATAGGCTAAGATTTGAGCCAACTCAAATCGGTACTCTTAGCGCCTTAGCCAATAGCAACAAAGGCTTCACCGATCAAAGTCTGCTCACCGCTGGCTTTGGCCGCTTGAATTTCGCAACGAGCCAAGATTTCGCCATCGTTCTCAACAATTTCAACGACTTTTCCGCTGCAAGTAATCACATCTTGAAGGTGAGTAATGGCGGCAAATTTATTGCTGAAACGACGCAATTGAGACTGAGGCTGCCAATTGGTGATCATGCGTCCCAAATACGCCATGGACAGCATGCCGTGTGCAAATACATCGGGCATGCCCGCTTTCTTGGCAAAATCTATATCGATATGAATCGGGTTGTGGTCACCGGATGCGCCACCAAACAGTGCTAAGGTGGTACGAGTAATCGGCGGTAGCTCCAAGGCTGGAATTTCAGTTCCTACAGTAATCTCTGACATCGTTTAACTCCCGCTGTTTAGTTACGATAAACCAATGTTTGCTGAGCTTTGCCCACCAACTCACCGTCTTGATTGGTATAGCTACTTTCCATCACGACAAATTCCAGTGCGCCACCTTTTTTATCAAACATGTCGAGGATTTTGCTGGTCTGGGTTATGCGATCACCGGCATAAATTTGCCCAAGATACTGGAAATCCTGCGAACCGTGTAACACACGTCCCAGATCCATTTCCAACAACCCCAATACCGGCAGGAAAACCGGACCATCCAAATCGACCGACATCATAAATGTCGGTGGTGCCGGAATGGTTTTGTAGCCGGCCGCTTTGGCCGCCTCTTCAGAGCAGTAGATAGGATTGTTTTCGCCGATCGCCTTGGCAAAAAACGCCAAACGACCTTTTTCAATATCGACACTGAAGGTATCGAATTCATGCCCTACTTTTGAACGATCCAACATAGTTTTATCTCTTCGGAAATCACTTTTGTATTCAGCACCAGCTCGAGCAGTCTTAAAGCCTCAAACCACGAACGGATCATCAATCACCATGATTGCTCAACAATCATGGTGTCACGACAGTGCGGAAAGAATCAGTGTATTAAAATGGGTTATTTGCGATACATGGTGACAACGGCCGCGCCACCCAATCCAAGATTGTGCTGCAAGGCAACCTTGGCACCGTCAACTTGACGACGATCAGCATTACCACGCAACTGATTGACCAACTCATAACACTGAGCCAAACCAGTCGCACCCAGCGGGTGACCTTTGGACATCAAACCACCGGACGGATTGACGACAAATTTGCCGCCGTAAGTGTTATCGCCATCAGCGACAAATTTGCTGGCCTCGCCTTCGCCACACAGACCCAAGCCTTCGTAGGTAATTACCTCGTTTGTGGTAAAGCAGTCATGCAACTCGACAACATCCACCTCGTTGATACCAATACCCGCCTCTTCGGTGACTTGTGCGATTGCACGCGCGGTCATGTCGGAACCCACCAACTTGATAGGATCGGTCCAAGAATCCGGGGTATCGGTAGTCATCGCCTGACCGATAATTTCAACGCCGTTACTGATGCCATGTTTCTTGGCGAAAGCTTCACTGACCACAACTGCGGCGCCCGCACCACAGGTCGGAGGACAGCACATGAAACGAGTCAGGTAATCCATGTAAACCACTGGCGCGTTCATGACATCTTCTTCGGTCAGCGGCGTTTGCAGCAATGAATAAGGATTATTGAGTGCGTGGTTACGGGTTTTTACAGAAACTTTGGCGAACAAATCAGCCGTCGCGCCATATTTCTCCATGTAGTGATGACCGGCAGCACCAAAGCAACGCAACGCTAATGGCGCCTGTGGATAATCGCGCTCATCGAGAACATCGAGGAAACGATTGAAAGGGCTTTCGCGATCATCCCAGTGTGAACCCAGCGCGCCGGGCTGCATTTCTTCAAAACCGAAGGCTAAAGCACACTCTACCGCACCGGACTTAACCGCTTGGCGGGCCAAAAATAGTGCTGAAGAGCCGGTCGAGCAGTTATTGTTAACGTTGAGAACCGGAATACCTGTCTGAAACGCATCGTAGAGAGCGTGCTGGCCGCAGGTGGAATCACCGTATACGTAACCCGCATATGCCTGCTCAATTAGCTTGTGATCGATCCCCGCCTCTTTAACGGCGCCTTGAATGGCTGTCGAGGCCATTACACGGTAGGACTCAGACTGGCCTGGCTTGGCGAATTTCACCATATCGACGCCAGCTACAATGGCTTTAGACATATTCCTTCTCCATACATTCTTTGAATTGATGATGGAGCTAACTATGCGCCTAAGCGAGCGACTGGGGAATGTGCGAAACCAACAGCAGATTTGTCAAAAAGTCTCAGCTCGTCGGCTGATATAGACAATATTGTGACAGGCGACCATGGGATGATCGCCCTCTAGTTCAAGAATCGTCCTTCTGTTCAAGCGCCCACTGGTAGAGCGCTTTCTTTTTGAGGCCCGTGATTTCAGCCCCCAATTGACTGGCCTGCTTGACCGAGAGGTCTTTCAGCAGAATAGACATCACACGCTGGGCCTCTGCATCCATACTCTGCTCGCTCAGTCTTGGCTTGCCGCGAACCATCAAGACGATTTCGCCCTTGCGCTGATTGGGGTCAGAAGCGACGAAATCACTCAGTACTGCCAGACTCCCGCCCTTGATGGTTTCAAAGGCTTTGGTGATTTCACGGGCAATCACCGCCTCTCGATCCTCGCCAAACACCTCGCCCATATCTCGCAGGCAAGCTTCAATGCGGTGTGGCGCCTCATAAAATATCAAAGTGCGCTCATCGGTCACCAACAGCTGCAGCCGGTTCATTCGCTGTCCGCTTTTGGCCGGCAGAAACCCTTCGAAAGAAAAACGGTCAGAAGGTAAGCCCGATGCGCTTAAGGCTGCGACCATAGCGCAGGCACCGGGTATCGGCACCACCCGTATGCCGGCTTCGCGCGCGGCTCGCACCAGTCGGTAGCCGGGATCAGAGACCAGCGGCGTACCCGCATCGCTGATCAGAGCTATTGATTGCCCGCTGCTGAGCCGCTCGAGCAATTGTGACACCTGCCGCTCATCGGTGTGATCGTGGTAGGCGACGAGAGGCGTATCAATGCTAAAATGCGACATCAATCGAGCGCTGTGACGAGTATCCTCGGCGGCGATGACATCGACTTTTTGGAGAACTTCGACCGCACGCGGTACCATATCGCCCAGATTGCCAATGGGGGTTGCAACGACGTAGAGTGCCGTCTCGATCATCGAGGTTTTAGGCTCCGTCATGGTAAATACTCTGTCCGGTGGAATTAATTAAAGATCGCTCAACTGTAAGGCTGTAAGAGCATGGATTTTATCAAACATGTGGGACGTTTTACCCTCGCTAGCATTGTCGCGGCGGGTCTCCACGGCTGCGGCGGCAGCACCCCGATTATTGACGATCGGCCCACCACTGACATAGAACAAGCTGCTGCGGTGGATATCGACGCTTTGCTCAATCAGGCTCAAATGAGCCGTTCCCCCCAAAAAGAGCAGCTATTGCTGCAAGCTGCACAGCACCTGAGCCTGCAGGGCGAACAACATTGGGCTCGCAATCTACTCAACAGTATCGATCCCACGCTGCTGGATGACGAGCAGTTCATTGCCTACACCCTAACCTTCAGTGAGATTGCCTTGGCCGATGACGCCTTTTTTCTGGCGCAGCGCATTCTAACCAACCCGCGCCTCGATCAACAGTGGCAAACACTGGCGGTCGAACAACAAGTGCTATTGCGACAGCGTCGCGCCGACCTATTCATGGTACTGGGCGAGCCTAACGCCAGTATTGAAGAGCTATTAGCACTACAGCCTTTGATCAACGACCCGCTGCTCGATATCGACAATCAAGACGTGCTCTGGCAAGCATTGATGTCAATGCCTGTGGCCGAGCTGACTTATCGCAGCCAAAAGGCCGCTAACACTCCCACGCTGCAAAACGAAGATCTGCGCGGCTGGTATAGCCTCGCGTTAATCAGTAAAAACAATCAGGGCAATCTCGATAAGCAGCTGTTCCAGATAAACCAATGGGTCGCCCGCTGGCCGCAGCATCCCGCTAGCTTGCGCTTACCGAAAGACCTGCAACTGCTGCAACAGCTGATCGAGGAACGACCCGCGCAGGTGGCGGTGTTACTGCCACAGCAGGGTCGGCTGGCTAAAGCGGGCAAGGCCGTGCGCGATGGTTTTGTTGCCGCTTACTACCAAGCACTGGCCAACGGCAGTCACACCCCTGTGCTCAAGTTCTATGACACCTCGGAAGGTGACATTGTCGATGTCTACAATCGCGCCTCTCTTGATGGCGCGGATCTGATGATCGGGCCACTGGACAAGAACAAAGTCACCACGCTTAGCCAGCAAGAAAGCCTGCCCATCCCCACCTTAGCGGTGAACTACAGCGAAGACGTCGCGGAACCGGCGACCAATCTGTTTCAGTTTGGATTGTCAGCCGAAGACGAGGCCCGCCAAATTGCCCGTCGCGCCTGGGTGGAGGGCCATCGCTACGCCATGATTCTCACCACCGACGCCAACTGGGGTCGACGCAGCGCCGACGCCTTCCGACAGGCATGGGAAAATCTCGGTGGCACCATTATTACTCAGAGTGAATTTACTGGCGAAGGGGACTTTTCTAACGTCATCAAACAAGCCCTACACATCAATGAAAGCCAAAAGCGCGCGCAAGGTGTAAGGGCACTGTTTCCTCAACCGGTGGAGTTTGAACCGCGCCGTCGCCAAGACGCCGACATGCTGTTTATGGTGGCGAGACCGACCGAAGCCCGTCAGATTAAGCCAACCCTTGCGTTCCATTACGCCAGCAAACTTCCGGTTTATGCCACCAGCCATATTTATAGCGGTACCGAAGATCGTAAAGCTGATCGAGATTTGAACAATATTCGTTTCTCCACTCTACCTTGGTTCTTTGACAACAATAACGCGACCAAGCAAGTGATCCAACAGGCCGCCAATCCGGCACCTTCCTACCAGCGACTCTACGCCCTAGGCGTCGATAGCTTTCAACTCTACCCGCGGCTAAAACAGCTGCAACAATCAGAGTACACCCGCCTCTACGGGGTCACGGGTTCGCTCAGCATGAATGCACAACGACGGGTTGAGCGGGAACAAATTTGGGCAAAAATGAACAATGGCAGAGCCCAATCTCTGCCGATGGTGGTCAGTCACAACTGATTGCTAACCTCTCATCATTCGGCAAGGAGGCCGATGACACATGTCTAATGATCCATCCTCGTGGCTGCGCAAATCGACCCAACTTCTAAAGCGATCGAAAACCCTCGCAAGTAAGTTATCCACACCTCTAACGGTCGATGTGGGTAAAAAACACGAAGCCATTGCGGAACAATTTCTTATTCGACAGGGACTAACACTGAAGGAGCGAAACTATCACAGCCGGCGAGGCGAAATAGACCTCATCATGACCGACGGTGAAATCCTCGTCTTCGTAGAAGTGCGCTACCGTAAACACAGCGCCTATGGCTCGGCCAGTGAAAGTGTCGATCGGCGCAAACAACAAAAACTGATCAAGGCCGCGCAACACTATTTATTGAAGCAATATCGTCACAATGAGCCGCCTTGTCGCTTCGATGTGATCGCAATTGCAGGTAATAACAGCAAAAAACCGTTAGAATGGCTGCCCAATGCCTTCACCCTGTAATACGGCAGTGGCATGATTGGCGTAGCAGCCAGCGGATAACAAATACCGGCCAACCAGAATAATAGTAGCGAGTCTATGGAACAGCGTGTCATCACCCTCTTTCACGAAAGTATCGAAGCCAAAATGCAGGCCGGTGAATACCTTGCACCGCTGATTGGCGAAGCCAGCGAAATACTGGTTCACTGCCTGTTGAATGAGGGTAAAATCCTCACTGCCGGCAATGGTGTCTCTGCCGCCAATGCGCAAATTCTCAGCGCCAACCTCTGTAACCGCTTTGAACGCGAGCGCCCCTCTCTACCGGCCATGACGTTGGGCGCCGACTTCACCACCCAGACTTCTATCGCCAACGATTACAGCTTCAATGAAATTTTTGCCAAGCAAGTCAGAGCGCTTGGCCAACCCGGTGATTGTTTGGTTTTGGTGACCACCAGCGGCAACCCTAGCAATTTGGTGCAAGCCGTCGCAGCCGCTCACGAGCGAGAAATGAACGTTATTGCCTTGTCGGGCCGCGACGGCGGCAACATCGCCTCAGTTCTGGATGCGCACGATTTGGAGCTGCGCGTGCCGGTGGAGGAACACACTCGCCTGCACGAAATTCATTTGCTCAGTATTTTTTGTCTATGTGACCTTATCGATCAACAGCTCTTTGGGGGAGACTTATGATGAATCGCACCTTGCGCCTAGGCTTGCTTAGCCTCACTCTGGCAGCCAGCGGTTGCACCTCGGTATTAGAAGCAACCAACGACAAACCCATTCAACTCAATCCCGGCAAACGCACACTAGGTGCCATGATTGACGACGAACAATTGGAAACCGTTGCCCAAGTCAATATCAACAAAACGGATCCGGCTCTGGATCAAGCCCACATCAACACCGTGGCCTTCAACGGAATTATTCTGCTCACCGGTCAAGTTCCCAGCAACGATTTGCGACTCAAGGCCGGAGATACGGTGAAACAGATTCACGGAGTGCGCCAAGTTTTTAACGAAATTCAGGTGCAGGGCAAGACCTCATTTCTGTCACGAACCAACGACGGCTGGTTGACCACCAAGGTCAAAAGCACCTTAATCTCAAATAAAGACATCGACAGTGGCCGCATCAAAGTGGTCACCGAAGACGGTGTCGTCTATCTACTGGGTTTGCTCAGCCAGGTAGAAGCGGATAAAGCCGCTAACGTAGTCAGTACTATTGGTGGAGTGCAGAAGGTTGTCAAAGCTGTGGAGTACATCAACTAAGTTATTGCCTCTCACTCTCGGCGAAAGCTCAGTGTGTTGATGGACGAACACTGGGCTGCTACCTCCCTATCTACGCCAAAAGACCAGAATCGTTTTCGCACAGACTCCGCTCTCCCCTATCTAATGCCCCTTCCCCCTGCCTGATACACTCATTGCTATTGTGGTGCTCAGAGTAGACATCTGAATAAACACGAAAGTTAGAACGTAGGAGCTGGAGATCGCAGTAAAGCGACAAGGCTAGGCAAGCAACCCACTCAAAAATCAGCATACTGCCGACCAACATTGGAGACAACCCAACCTGGTTGCTGCCAACAGAGTGCACGCCGAGCGACAGGGTCAACGGCTCAAACAGCAGCGTGAATACCCACACAGCAATCGGCACCTACCCTTGACGACCCAAGATTCCCTCAAACTCTATGAGTGGTCTATGCTGTAGGCACTGTGCCAACAAAAGGGTATAAGGAAATGAAAGCCTCTGACCTCATGGTCCAATGTCTCGAA
>PANW01000090.1 GCA_002707785.1 Cellvibrionaceae bacterium
AGTCCATTCTCTTATTCGCAATCCTGATCTACCCTTCGGACTGCTTGCAGGGATGGTCCCGCAGCACGAACAGGATTGGGTGGAGTACGCTTCGTTGATTTCTTAAAAGACAATGCCTGCGTGATCGCTTTTGTATTCCAACATTGTCTTGAGTGAAGCCCAACCAGCATCCAAAACAGATTTTGCCATTTTGGTTTTTGCTAGACCGGAACTTGATACGTTGCCAACGAAGATAGCCGCATTCTCATTCACGAGTTTACGGCTGTATTTGTGTAGGGAGTCTTGCCTGCGGTTCCTGATTTTTGCATGTATTGCTTTAACGCGATCCTTGTTTTTCGCTCTTTGCGCAATGCCCAGTTTTGCTTCGAGCCTACGATACTCTCGACCTTGAACACCGTCTCCGCTCGAGTCAGTAGCCGCTTCTTTGCAGCCAAGATCGACACCAGTGGATTGAGTGCCGTTAGATGTTTCAACGTTTGCAGTCACAACAACATTGAAATACCAGCGACCTCTTACGTCTTCATTGAAACTCGCCGATCGGAACTAATATTTTGAGAGCCCGTAAGAGTCCCAAACTTTGAAGTATTTCCCGTTGTGGAATACCTACCCGTTTTTCCATTTGGCGGCATTGGTATTGATAGGAATTCAGCCGAGGGATCGTCTTGCTCCACCAGACTTACGCCAGCTCAATTTAGCTTTCTGAAATTGCTTACGGCGAGTGACGTATTCACCAGAAATACATTGCAAAGTATGACTATGCAAACCAAGCTCTTTATCAGCACCTACAGTGAACGGGTGTAGACATAGCGTGAGAGCCACACGCCTCTTTCTTTGATCGACCTAGCGCTTAACTCGTTTATATAGTTCCAGACAAAATTGACAGATCGAGCCATCTCATTAAGACAAGCAACATGCTTGTCTTTTACTCGCAACTTTAGTGTTTTGCTCAATCTTGTCATTACTGCATAAGAACACAGATGGATTTATTCTGCGATACGGTAGACGCTATCCTTCCCCGCACTAGAAGTACAGGGTTCGTCGCGCACTTTGATCATCCGTTGTCACTGCTTCGTGGCTTGTCATTTTGCCGTAACTACCGCGCTCACCGCTCGCTAGGCTGGCATGGGAAAAAGAGCTAATCAATACTGTAGCGATAAATGTAGTTTTAAATGTCATCATTTTTTCCTTTTATACGCTTGCTTATGGTTTACAATTTTCGTTAGGGATTCAAAGATCCAGCGTTTTCTTACGCCACAAGAAATAAATCGCAGGTACTACCAATAAAGTCAAAACAACAGCGCTAACCATACCGCCGACCATCGGTGCAGCGATACGGCTCATCACTTCCGAACCGGTGCCTGTACCGTATAAAATGGGCAGTAGGCCAGCAATAATCGCTGCCGCCGTCATCATCACTGGGCGCACTCGCATACCGGCACCGTTGAGTACAGCGCGTGCAAGTACTTCTGTCGTCGGTGTGATGCCCTGCTTTTCGCAGCCGTTTAGCATTTCACAGTAAGCCTGATTCAGGTAGACCAGCATAATGACACCTATCTCCACAGCTACGCCAGCCAGGGCGATAAAACCAACAGCCACAGCCACGGAAAAATTATAACCCTGCAGATACATCAGCCAAATACTGCCTACCATCGCCAAAGGCAACGTGCCCATAATAATGCCGACCTCGACAAAATTACGGAAATTAATGAACAGCAAGATCACAATAATTGCCAAGGTCAAGGGAACAACATAGGTCAGTTTTTCCTTAGCCCGCTGCATATATTCATACTGTCCGGACCAGGCAATGGAATAACCCGCGGGTAAGTCCAGCTGATCTGCCACCACCCGTTGAGCATGTTCAACATAGCTACCAACATCAACGTCTTCGATGTCGATAAAGGACCAGCCATTGAGGCGGGCATTTTCACTCTTGATGCCAGGCGGGCCGTCTTCGACAAAGATATCGGCCACCGCACGCAGGGGAATACGCTGTCCCGATGGCGTCACAATCGGCAACAGAGCCAATTGCTCAGGTGAATTGCGAAAATCCTGCGGGTAGCGAATGTTGATTGGGTAGCGTTCCAACCCCTCGACGGTTTGCGACACGTTCATACCGCCAATCGCCGAGGCAACCACCTGCTGGACATCGGTAATGTTGAGGCCATAGCGTGCTGCTTTTTCTCGCTGAATATCTACTTTAATGTAGCGACCACCCGCTACCCGCTCGGAATAAACCGACGCGGTTCCAGGGACATCCTTAAGGATAACTTCCAGCTGCTGACCAATGGCTTGAATTTGTGATAATTCCGGTCCGGCAATCTTGATGCCGACGGGGGTCTTGATACCGGTTGCCAGCATGTCGATACGGGTTTTTATAGGCATCACCCAAGCATTAGTCACGCCGGGGAATTTAACCAATGCATCCAGTTCTTTAATCAGGCTTGCTGTAGTGACGCCTTCACGCCATTGATCGCGCGGCTTTAGCTGAATAAAGGTTTCGATCATGGTCAAAGGGGCTGGATCGGTGGCAGTATCGGCACGACCTACTTTACCAAATACCGATTTAACTTCAGGCAGAGTATAAATTAGCTTATCTGTTTGCTGTAGCAGTTCCCTTGCCTTGCCAATGGAAATACCCGGGTAGGTGGTCGGCATATACATCAAATCACCTTCATCAAGGGGCGGAATAAATTCGCTGCCAATTTTATCCAACGGCCAAAGGCCGACTAACAATACCAGTAATGCTAGCGCCAGCGTAGTTTTTGGTCGCTGCAACACCTCCTTCAATACCGGTAAATAAGCGCTAGTCAGGAGACGATTAACTGGGTTCTTGTGTTCCGGTAATATCTTGCCGCGGATAAAGTAGCCCATCAACACGGGTACCAGGGTAATAGCCAGTGCTGCCGAGGCTGCCATGGCATACGTCTTGGTAAATGCCAGAGGTGAGAACATGCGTCCTTCCTGAGCCTCCAAAGTAAACACAGGTACAAAGCTGACGGTAATAATGAGCAAGCTGAAGAACAATGCTGGCCCTACTTCAGCGGCGGAATTGGCGACGATGTCCCAGCGGTTCTCTTTCGTGATAGGCGTTCGTTCCATGTGTTTATGCATATTTTCAATCATCACAATGGCACCATCGATCATGGCTCCAATGGCAATGGCGATCCCCCCCAGGGACATAATATTGGCATTGAGTCCCTGCAGATGCATAACAATAAATGCCGCCAAAATACCCACTGGCAAACTAAAAATAGCCACCAGAGACGAACGGACATGAAATAAAAAAACCATGCACACCAACGCCACCACGATGAATTCTTCCAGTAGTTTAAAGCCCAGGTTATTCACAGCTCGTTCAATTAAGCCGCTACGATCATAAACAGTGACCACCTCAACACCTTCAGGCAAGCCCTTTTTCAACTGCTGTATTTTTTCTTTAACACCGTTAATGGTTTGCTGCGCATTTTCGCCAAAGCGCATAACGATAATGCCGCCGGCGGCCTCACCTTCGCCATTAAGCTCGGCGACACCGCGCCGCATCTGTGGACCTACGCCGATATCTGCGACATCTTTGAGCAACAGCGGTGTACCGTTTTGGTTAACACCCAAAGGGATATTGCCCAGATCCTGTTCACTCTTCAAATAACCTGTGGCGCGCACCATATATTCGGCTTCAGCCATTTCCACCACAGAGGCTCCGATTTCCTGATTGCCGCGTTTAATGGCCATTTGAATATGAGAAAGCGGGATACCAAAGGCTCGCAATTTGTCAGGGTCAACCTTAACCTGATACTGCTTGACCATGCCCCCCAGGGATGTGACCTCGGATACGCCGGGTACCGTCTGCAGCTCATACTTTAAAAACCAGTCCTGCAAGCTGCGCAGCTGGCTGATATCGTGATTGCCTGTCTTATCAGTTAGGGCGTATAAATACACCCAACCGACCCCAGTGGCATCCGGGCCCAACTGCGGTCGCGCCCCTTCAGGCAGCTCCGCCGCCACTTGACTCAAGTATTCCAGTACCCGCGAGCGAGCCCAGTAGAGATCAGTATCTTCATCGAAGATGACATAAACATAAGAATCACCAAAGAAAGAGTAACCGCGTACGGTCACCGCGCCTGGCACCGACAACATAGCCGTTGTCAGGGGGTATGTGACTTGATCTTCCACTACCTGCGGTGCTTGCCCTGCATAACTAGTCTTGATGATCACCTGCACATCGGAAAGGTCAGGCAGTGCATCTATCGGGGTATTTTTTACCGAATAAAACCCCAACCCCACCACAATCAGTGTCGCTAGCAACACAAAAAATCGATTTCCGACCGACCAGCGAATAATAGATTCAATCATTCTATGAACTCCTAATGTTGCTGATGGCTGGAAGCGCCAATGGGTTGTATGTCGCTGGCTTTAATATCAGTGATTGTGAATTCGCCCTCACTGACATTGAAACTGAATTGAACCTTCATGCTTTCACTCAAAATTGACATATCGACACCGCTGTCAACCAGAAAATCGACGGTAGCTGCCGGTCGATTCCATTTAACAATGGGGCCACGACTGATATTTATCATGCGGTGATCAACCATAATGCTATTGATAACCCCTTCCACCGTAGCCGAATCGGAATAAGCGTTATCAGCAGGACGCACATTGATTACTTCATAGGTGTTGTCAGCGTTGTTTTGAATTTCAATTTTCAGTTTTGTACCGGGTTGCAATTGGCTCATGTCAACATCAGAAGCGACTATAAAGTCCATTGTCATGGCGGGCCAGTTCCACAAACCGATGGCATCATGGCTAACGTTGATCATGCGGCGATTCACTATCACGCTATTAATTTCAGCTTCAGCCCAGACTGAGTCCTCAGCCAACGTATTGGCCACATTATCACTCTGGTGATTCATGCGTTTGAAATCTGAGGTTTTACTGGACTCGGAATCGAGTAAAAATTGTGCCGAGGTCACCACACGTTCACCGGCCTCAACACCCATTAAAATCTCGGTATTATCTTCGCCTGAGCGCCCGAGCTTTACCTCAACAGATTTATAGCGACCTTCACCGAGGGCTAGAACCACACGATCAACAGAGCCTGTTCGTACTACCGCTTCTTTCGGAACCAGCAGAGTTTCATCATTACTCTTGGCATGAATGGCAACCTGAGCAAACATATTGGGTTTTAATTCTCCGCTGTTATTATCAAATCGCAATCTCACTTTGATGGTTCGGGTTTTGACATCCAACGTGGGATAAACATAGTCCACTTGCCCCTGCCAAAGCTCGCCTGGTAAAAACCCCAAGGTCATGGTAACGGGCAACCCCGCGGTGACGGCAGCGGCTTGACTTTCAAAAATTTCAGCCTCCACCCATACCTGGTCAAGTACGCCAATCGACATCAAGCTGGTGCCGGGTTTGACAAAAAATCCCTGCCGAATATTTAGGTTATCCAACACGCCTGTTTGAGGTGAATAAAACACAACATTTTGTTCAACTTTGCCGGTGTTTTTTAATGTTTTAATAGCGCGCGCCGGTAGCTGTAGTGCGGTCAATCGGTCTTCCGCAGCACGAATCAAGCGCTGATTTTTTCGACTCATGGCCAATACCAGCTCTTCCTGGGCATTTACCAAGGCCGGAGAGTAGATTTCGTACAGAGGCTGGCCTTTCTCTACCGGGTCACCTTCAGCTTTTATATAGAGTTTATCAATCCAACCCTCAACCCGAGGGTGGATATGAAGCAGCTGGTCTTCATCGTACTTGACATAACCGACGGTTTTAATTTCTGTATGCAGGGTTTTACGCTCGACGAGAGCTGTACGCACACCTAGGTTATTCACTACTTCTGAAGAAATGGTAATGGTACCGGGGCCTGCGTCCGTACCTCCAGACTCTTCAGCGTAAACCGGAATTAAGTCCATTCCCATCGGCGACTTGCCCGGTTTGTCACGCCGGTAATTGGGGTCCATAGGCGCTACCCAGTACAAGGGTTCATCGGCTGCAGCTGAACTGACAGCTGCATCGTTGCTGCTACCCAATAATTTGTAAGCACCGACAGCCACCAATGCTCCCAAAATAATGCCGCCTGCCAGTGTAAATGCGGTATTGCGGTTATTGTTCATCGTTATTCTCCGGCTGGCTCGCACTGGGGCGGCTAGCAATAATTTGATCGGCTCTATCCATGAAAAAGTAATTCAATTGCACACGTGATTTTTGCCTGTCAACATCAATGCTCAAAGCATCAATATTGGCATTGAGCTCGGCAATACGAGCGCGTACCACCTCAGCAAAATCCCCATCATCGTTGGTATAGGCGGTGAGTGAAGCCTCAGCTTGTTCGCGCATTTGCGGTAATAGCTGTTTGCGATACAGTTCTCGGCGCTCATTCAAACGCCATAACTGCGCTTTCGACGCCTCAAAAGAAGCCATCATTTTGCGCAGTAATAACCACTTTTCCGTATGCACCGCTGCCGTTTTGGAAACCGCCGACTGCAGCTGCCTGTCCTGTCTATTTTCGGTAAACAGAGGCATATCAAAACTAATTCCCACAGAAAAGAGGTCAGCTCGATCACGCCCCAAGGGGTCTTGATCCCGATAACCATAACTGGCATTGATGCCCCATTCTGGCTTGTATTTTTGCTTCGCCAAGTCGATAGCGACACGACTGGCTGCTATTTTTTGCTCTAGCCCCTTCACGGCTGCATGGCCTACAAGATACTGATACAGCGTTTGCGGTTGGATTTCTTCAGCATGGATGTAAAGCTCAGGGTTGAGCAATGTAATTTCAGGTAGCTGCCGATTAAGACTCAGCTGCAGTGAGGTCAATGTGCTTTCTAAACCATAAATTTCACCGTAGTTATCAGTTGATTCTTGAGGCATAAAATAGACACTGCGCCACTCAGCCAAGCGCTGAATGGCAACTTCCCGCTGTTGATTTAGAACCGTTAGACGATCATCCAAGCGCGTTAACTCCAGCTGCGCACGGACAACATCCTGCTGCCTTGTTCTACCCAGAGCGGCGGAGTAACTAGCTTCTGCAACATCAGCAAGCTGCTCGAACAAGGATCGATCCTGTTCGATCAAAGCAATACTTTCCTGGGCTTTATAAGCATCCAACCAAAGCTGCGCAACGGTAACCACCACTTTGGCCTTACGATTCTGCCGCTGATAGGGGTACTGGCTGCCCACTAGTTCAAGCTGTTTACGCTTAATATTGAGGCTGTCACCACGGGGAAATATCTGCGAAACCCCAACTTTAAATTGGGTCATACCTTCTTGGTCAAGATCAAAGGTATCAGTGGGTAAATTAGAAAAACCGACCGACATTTTAGGGTCAGGCAATGTGCCGGAAGCGACACTCAATGATTCTATTGAGTCCTGGGTATGTTGGTTTCCCAGTAGCCAGGGGTCATTGGCCTGTGCGCTTCGTACCGCCTTTTCCAGAGTTAAGACATGAGTATCGTTGGCCCGGGGAGCATTTGACTCACCATCATCGCCAGCCTGAACTGCGGATATTCCGGCCACAAAAAAATAGACTGCAATTACACGTCTAAACCCTAATCTGTAAAAGCATGGGAGGATAAATATGGACACTAATATTGCTCCTGTTGTTGTGTTATTTGGGCATATATAGTGCTACTGCCATCAGCCTTCAACAGCAAGACGTTATAAGGCGAAAACATAGCACCCATCTCCATTCCAGGACTACCCTTGGGCATACCTGGCACGGCCAAACCAATTGCGCCCTCGGGTTTCTCGGAGAGAAATTGTTGAATAATGCGGGCCGGAATATGGCCTTCAAACACATAGCCTTCTTTGGACACGCCTGTATGGCAGGATTGATGCCGTGGCGCAATACCTCTCTCGGCTTTGAGTGCCGGCATATTGCTTTTATTGTGCGCCTGCACCTTAAAACCCTGGCCCTGAGGATTATGGCTCTTTAGGTGAGTGATCCACTTGCTGCAGCAACGGCAGGTTGGACTTTTATAAACATCCAACAGGGTCGATTCTGATATTTCACCTCCGCCTGAGGCCACTAACTTTTCGGATTCTGAAAAAGCCTCCAGCGAAAATGCCGCTACGACTAGCAGCGAAATACGTAATAAAGGTTTAGTGGACATGGTGGTCTTCCCCTTTTTCTAAATCGGTCCCGGCGCTTTTAAAACACTAGTGCATAGCGAACAAGCGCAGTGACGTCAATGCCAGATTATGAAGAGGCATTGGATATTAATATTTTGGGGATAAGCCCCCGCCGCGCACAAAAAATATGAACATCCCGCCAAATTCTAGACGGATTTGTCCTGTATTAGCGGGTTATTGGGGGGCGGAATAGAGAGGAAAAATACCGGCTTTGCAAGGTCATTAATGGTGCAAAAACTGGTTGAGAGGGTTCTACCCCTAGGCCTAATGCCGTTTCATTGACTAAAGCGGCACTGCAGCCTGCCATGGAACAATTGCAATCATGCTTACAACAATCGAATAAACCAGCAACATCAGTTTTGTCCATCTGATTCATTTCATGATGCCCTGAATGGGTATCCATAGACGTCGATATACCAGACTGACTCATATCCATTTGGAAAGGCATAATAACTGACGCTACCGCTTGACCCACAAAGGCCAACAGCATAAGAGAAATAATTAAAACCCTAATATTATTCAACAATGGGGCAACCATCAAGTTCACGAGATACCAGAGGATATTAAATAATAAAGGCATGTCAATGGCGTGACTTATTCATCGATACCAAAATCCGCCGCGATAAGGGAGTGAGAGCTATCGTCCGTCATTGGTGCAGGCATAGCAGCCATTAGTGGCTGAGCAATCAACCCCCAAATAACCAACACTATGCCTATCGAACGAAACATAAACTTTCCCTTATATTGATCAATTGCAGCATATACCCAGTGCAGACTGCAAGTTTTGACTTAAATCAAGCAATACACACTTAGGTTTTAATCCTAGGAGTCACTCCTGCAATAACGGCAGAATGAATGCAAGCGGCTAGTGGCCATGGAATATAGTGGATCAACTGTCTACCGCTGCCTCTAATTGCTTAAGTAACTTTTGCATGTCTTTCAGACTGTTCTTGATCGCCGCCAAATAGTCTAAGTCATACTTACTTAAATCAGAACGAACCGACCGATTATCTTTAACCAGCGAATTTCTCAGCAATAGAATTGTACTTTGTAGTGTAGATATTTGCTTCTTGATGTTACGAATTCTCTCTTCTTGATTTGTCGCAGCCGGGTATTCCTTTTGGTACTGAAGTACGTAGGATCGCTTTTTTACTACTTCTGCGGCTGGATCTTCACCGTTGTGCGCACTAGCCATCATGGATAAAAATAGCACAGCTATTGCAGGAAAAATTGTTTTCATTGTTCTCGCGCTTTGATTAGTGATGTGACGAACCATTGGTTTCGTCTCGTGCTGTAAGGATTTGATATTGCTCTGGGGTTAAGTCGGGCAATTTTTGCAAAAACGCGACCATTGCCCAAATACGCTGATCGTCATGTGTAGGTCCCCAAGCCGGCATACCGGACGCCTTAATTCCGTGTTTTATAATCCAGAATTGACGTCGAGCGCTTTGCTCGGAATCAGCATGATCGTGCCCATGCTCATCTTCTTTTTTACTGAGATTAGGCGGTGCAGGATACAAGCCTATACTCATATCACTCTGTATTTTTCCGGGTTTTAGGTGGCAAGCGACACACATATCGTTATAGTCCGGCCCGCCCGCCAGAAGCAACTCTGGATCATCTAACGAAGGAACACTTATGTTTTGGGCGGCCCTCTTGATTGATTGTTCGCGCACCGTTTCCAAGAGCCAATAAGTCAACTTATTGTGAGGCACATCGGCTCCCATTGGATAAGCACCGGAATACACATAAATTGCTCCACCTGCGAATACACCGATGGCAATAAGAATGAGGTATTTCACTGTTTTCATTTTTATATCCCTGGCGACATCAGTGGTCGCGCTTGTCAAAATTGGCTGCGGCAAGCCTGATTACAACGCGCCACATCTCAACAGTTCAGGCTAGTGGTTATGTCCATCATTATGTTGATCCACTTTGTTAGCATCGCTGTCATCGGTTGTATTTTTTTCAGTATCACCACCATGATGGTTTTCAGCAGATTCTTCACTCATACACTTTTTCATCATTGCCATCCTGATTGGATCATTCGCATCCTTTTTTGAATGATCCATATTTTTCATTGCTTCACAGTTGGGTTTCTCCCTCTTTGTCTTATGTTCAGATGGATCGTGAGCATGAACAGATGCGATTGAAAATAAGCTGACTAACAAAAAGCAAAAAGTGACTTGTATATTCTTCATTGGTAAATCCTCATATTGATTTAGAGTATATTTAGTTAATTAAAGTGGTAACGGCGTTAAAACCATGCCCGTACTCCTATCACCCATTGGAGATCATCGGTGTCCCCTCCTTCGGCACGCGTGAAGTCAGCGGTATTACCAAAACCTTTGCTCCAATTAACACCTATGTATGGGGCGAATTCACGTCGAATTTCGTAGCGCAACCTTAATCCAGCCTCAACATCAGAAAGACCGGAACCGATGCCGAGACCCTCATCGTTTTGCCCATAAAAATTGACTTCGATCTCAGGCGTTAAAATCAACCTCTGGGTAAACAACAGTTCATACTCGGCTTCCAGTCGTAATGCAGTACGCCCACTTTCTCCGATAAATAATGCTGCGTCGATTTCAAAAAAATAGGGCGCGAGACCTTGAAGACCAATGACCGCCCAGCTCCGATTCGGAGTGGGTTGAAAGTCCTGCCGTAACCCTACCTGTACATCCCAAAACGGCGCAATTGCCTGGCTGTAGAGGGCCTGTAATTCGGCCTCTTCGGTTTCTCCATCGCTTCGTTCTACTTCTGCCTTGAACCATAGTTTTTGCAAATCCTTTCCAATCCAGCCTTGCCCACTCAAAACCCACGGATCGCCATCATCTGCGTCGCGTACTTCAAATTGATCAATTAACACCTTAGTTAACAGTGGGTCATCCTTACCGCCCGCTAACACATGGTTTGCAGAACCCACCAACAAAGATACGATAAGTGTGGATAAGCAGAATTTCCTGTTAAACAAGAGTGAGTTTGGTGGTCGTCTATTAAATAACTTCATCAATTGATTCTCCTTAGCTCACTCGGACTTCGCGGAACATACCGGACATGTGATACACCAAGTGACAGTGGAAAGCCCACCGTCCAATGGCGTCAGCAGTGACTAAATAGCTGATTTTTGATCCCGGCTGAACCATCACTGTATGCTTACGAGGAATAGATTGTGGATCACCAGTTTCCAGTTCACTCCACATGCCATGTAGATGCATGGGATGACTCATCATGGTGTCGTTTACCAGTGTGATTCGCACTCGCTCACCATATTTCAGCTGCAATGGCTCGGCATCGGTGAATTTTATACCGTTCATCGACCACATATAGCGACCCATATTCCCGGTTAGGTGGAGTTCTATTTCACGACTGGGTTCACGCGGATCAGATGTTTGATATAGGTTTTTAATGTCGCCATAAGTCAGCACCCGCCGCCCATAAAGCCGCTGGTGATTCCGCAGGCCGATGCCTGGATCGTGCAAGCCGCTTTGAGGGCTCTCGGCACGCATATCAACATGCGGCCCCGTTTCACTGGCAACATGGGTTATTTCACGAGTGCTGCCGAAGCCAGCCTTCCCTAACGCTTCTGCTTGGTTCCGATGGTTTTTGTTCTCCATGGTCTTCATGCCGCTCATCTGATGTTGACTATGATCCATATCCGGCATTTCGCTCATGTCGTGCGCGCTGTGATCCATAGCAGCCGTTCCCGCCATACCAGTCATACCGTGCATGCTGTGATCCATACCCATGCCCATGCCCATGCCCATGCCCATATCTCGATGCCCTAATGTGGGTGCGTCATCCATGGCGGGTACTGATGAGACCAGCTCGATATCCGGTGTTAATGTGCCACGGGTATAACCCGTGCGATCAATGCTTTGTGCGAAAACGGTATACGCGCTGTCATTACTGGGTTCAACAACAACATCGTAGGTCTCGGCAACACCGATACGAAATTCGTCAATCGTGACCGGCTCAATATTTTGGCCATCAGCGGCCACTACTGTCATTTTTAAACCAGGAATACGCACGTCAAAAATAGTCATTGACGAGCCATTGATAAATCGTAAACGTACTTTTTCACCGCGTTTAAACAGACCGATCCAGCCTTCATCAGGCGTAACACCGTTCATCAAATAGGTGTAGGTGTAACCCGTAACATCGGATATATCGGTCTCACTCATGCGCATTTGGTTCCACATAGAGCGCTCATTCCATGTTTGAGCGACACCTTTATCCTTAATATCCCGCCAGAGATCACCAACTGTGCGTTCACGAAAGTTGTAGTAATGACTAAGTTTTTTTAATTTAGCGTAAATCGCCTGCGGATCTTCGTCAGACCAATCCGACAACATGACCACATAATCTCGATCATAACTAACCGGATCGGGGTCCTTGGGGTCAATAATGATCGCACCGTACATCCCTGTCGGCTCCTGAAAGCCCGAGTGACTGTGGTACCAATAGGTACCGCTTTGATTAATATCGAACTGATACTCAAAAGTTTCACCCGGCTTTATGCCGTTAAAACTAAGGCCGGGAACGCCATCCATGTCCGTTGGTAAGATAATGCCATGCCAATGAATTGAACTATCTTCAGCAAGGTTATTCTTAACCCGTAACGTCACTCGATCACCCTCGCGCCAACGCAAAACTGGCGCTGGCACTGAACCATTAACAGCCGTCGCCATACGGCTCTTACCAGTGTAATTAACCGGCTGATAGCCTATGTTGAGATCAAACTCATTTCCTCTTAGCATCGTTGGCCCCAGGCGATTTGAGGGCGAGGCGATTGACAATCCCGGTCCAAGCCCTAAACCTAAAAGGGCGCTACCTGCTGCAATGCCTGTCACAAAACGTCTGCGAGACATTAAAGGCGACTCCAATAGTGTCTCGTCTTGCAAACTGTTTTTCATTTCATACCTCTCAAAATCAAATGCCAGCTAAGGCTTTCCATTGACATGTTCATAAACTGTGTAGCTACCATCCTTGCTTAATAGCAATACGTCGTAGGGGTCGAAGCGATCACCCACCTCCATACCAGGACTACCCACGGGCATACCAGGTACAGCCAAACCAATGGCATCTTTAGGGGGGGCGGCAAGAAACTGCTGGATGATATGGCCAGGGATATGGCCTTCAAATACATAGCCATCACTTGAGACAGCTGTATGGCAAGACTGATAACGTGGCTCTATGCCTTTATCAGCTTTTATCTTGTTCAAATTCGCCGGGTGATGTACTTCCGATTCAAAGCCGAAATCCTCGATATGCGAGATCCACTTTTTGCAGCAACCGCAAGTTCGACTTTTATAGACATCCAGCGAGACTATTTCGCTGGTAATTGAATTTGATGCAGTGGTTAAATTTTCATTATCGGAACATGCAACAACACTCACCAGCAACAGCGTGGTGGTGGCAAACCACCTTATACTTCTAACAACCCATTTCATGGAAACTCCCATAGAGCGCAGGTCTTTTCAGACTTTCTATTTGGGAGCTTGGAGACTCCCGCTAATAACAATCGAGTAAGAAGCGCCGAATTTCAGGCGCACTTACCCTGTATTAGCGGGTAATAGGGGGACGAAAGAGAGAAACAGCTAACTGAAAATTAGCCGACTCGTCATAGTGACCAGTTTTCGATTTAAGACTAGAAGAAAAAGTGGACTGGTATGCAGGCAATGCTACTGAGGAGCACCCACCCAAACTGCAATCGCAATCAGGACAGCAGTCGGCGGTAGCCGCACCATCTAACGAGAACGCATTTGAGCCCATATGCTGAGAATGATCCATCATCTCTTCCTGGGCGGACAGGCTTTGGCAAGACACATCTATAGACGCAGCAACCACTTGGCCGATGAATACCATCATCAGTATCGCAACGAATGTATGTCTATATTTTGCTGCTCTCATGATTCCAACCATGGTGAAAATACCAAGCTATGGATTGTATTTCAATTATTCCCCTTTCGCAAGGACTACACACTCCTAATTACAAATCATCCGAGTTCAAACTGGAAGTACGTCAACATTAATTAAGGGCCTCAAATTTCAATACCGCTCCTGGCATGTAGCTTTGTCTTACCAGTTTTAGACAGGCACCTTTGGAAAACACTACCCAAGTAATCCGTTCTTATTTCCTTAAGCCTCGCTCTATAAACTACAAGGGAGCACAAAATAGACCTCTGCTTAAACAGAAGCCACTATGAATATAGGCTGGCATCTGATGACTTACTACAATCAGAGCAGGCCACATGCAGCCAATGATGGCTTGCCGCCGGCTGTGAAGGAAGAAAAACTTAAATCAGTGTCCGGTAAAAGTTGACCACTACAGATGAAGCTAATAGATTCAACAAGTTTATCAGCCAGACCTAACTTGCACCGAATCTAGCTGCTCGTTACGTGTAGACTGCCAAGTCTACTCACAACTTAGCTACAAAACAGACTCTAGCTCAATATAATTTTAGTGCTGTACATGTACAGACAGGTGAGTTTTTTGTTTCCGTGCTCACTCCCCCTTGATTGCTTTCATTAATCCCTTAAAGCCACCATTAAGCCTGAGAAAGCTGAACTGAAAGTCCAGTGAGTTCTTCATAGTCTCGGCATGCTCCACCTGCTCTTCAACCGTATTCCCATCAATCGATGATTGCTGAGGAGTACGATAAAAGAGATTAGGGCCCCTAACTGCACTGGGCGCCTCGAGGTGACCTTGACTAGTCAGATTCAAATTAACTTGTTTCGACATTTGTTCCTGCAGAACACTCTGAAAACTCACGTCCCGTGCTTTGAAATTTGGTGTATCTGTATTCGCAAGGTTGCTAGCCAACACAGCTGCCCTTTGGCTACGAAATTTTAATGCTGGTTCATGAATCCCCAACGCCCGTTCAAAATTGATCCCCATGATATGTATCCTAAGTTAAAGAGTCTTCTTCCTATCGAGTTACATCGTGATTACTACACACCATCTTCCCAAATTTTTCTTAAGATGAATCTTCTATCTATGGTAGCTCAAAAATGCGTTAATGCACCTGAAATCCGCTAATTTGATGATCTTTTCACACATCATTCAAACCTGCGAATTAAACTAGAGAACTGACCATCTACACAGTATCTCGTGGTCAAACACCACTCGACCACTAAATAGAACAAACCAAAGGGGGCTTTGTCATTTCCCTGATGACCATATTTATCCACTAAATTCGAAGTTTCAGTGAACGCGTGGTGTGTATCGCTATTACCTATATAACAAACAAGTGTGGAGAGTTCAAATCATTATAAGGAAGCCGAATTCAAACCCCGATCAAATTCTAAGCGCTATCGGTTTTAACTTGCTTAATTTTAGGTGCTCTAGCATCGCCGCTCACACCCACCACATCAACACCGAATAATTTTTTCTTAATGATTACTGCCAAAATACCATAAGCAAGACCAAGCATCCCTTGTGCTTACCCTACTTGCTATACCAATGTGTTGACTACCCAGCTAACCACCAATTGATAGGTTTGAAAAGAACCCTCTATACATCACCGCACTAACGGCTACATCCCTATTACGTTTATCCCAGTCCGAACAATTACAATGAGCAAGGCTATCTTGTTGTATACATGCTTCTCAGACAGCATCAGCTTTCGACAAAAATTCTAGCTGGTTAAAGCCCCTCCTTTCAGTATTAGCAAAATTCTTCAAAACAATTGCTGTCAAGTATACTTAAAGTTTGGCCTAATTCGCTTCGCTGCTAACTGTCCGACTGTATATAACCGCAAGTAACCCTTCATCAGAATCATCCAACCAACTAATTCAATCAAAAAACCAGACCATACCAACATCTAGCCCATCTGCATGATATAGATCTGAGCCACATGTGCAGTCATCTGCACGTAGAAAAGAAACAGGGCCACAAGTACGCTATATAACCAACAATAACCTTGTACACTCCACTTACCACCGCAAATTGATTCCTGTTACACATATTTCCCTCAAGGGTCGCTTGCCCAACACGTAGTTGGTTTATTCAATGCAAGTAATGTATATACTCTTGACCGAAACTAGTTCAAAAGTCAACACAATCGTTAAGATCATGCTGTATCTCCTTCTTCGGTTAATACCTGATAGTCGGCAATCGCAGGCAATTCTCGACGCTTTTCTTGGTATTGCAGAATAAGGCTATAAATCACAGGCAGTACCAAAAGATTCAGTATCATGACCGTCAACATCCCGCCTAACATCGGCGCGGCAATACGGTGCGTAACATCGGAGCCAGTGCCGCTACTTAGCATGATAGGAATCAGTCCAGCCATCGTGGATATCGCCGTCATCGCCACAGGTCGTACCCGCTTTGAGGTTGCTGACAGTACCGCATCCTTTATTTCCTCTAGCGATAGCAACTGCCTCGATTCGGCGCGTCGTTTGGCGATCTCGACATCAATAAAGCTTAAGACCAGAACACCAATTTCTGCCGCCATCCCTGCTAACGCAATAAAGCCCACAGCAACAGCCACCGACATATTGTAATCATTGATATAGATGAGCCAGATTCCTCCTACGAGACCAAACGGAATCGACATCATCACAACTAATGGCTCGGTGATGTTTCGGAAATTGAAATACAGGAGTAGGAAAATAATGAGCAGTGTTGCTGGTGCCACAATGCTCAGGCGCTCAGCAGCACGTTCCATGTACTCAAATTGCCCTGACCAGGTAATGGTATACCCAGAGGGCACTGTGACCTGCTCTTCCAAAACACGTTTTGCCTTGGCAACATAACCACCGATATCCGAAGTGGAAATATCAACATAAATCCAGGCGTTAGGCCGCGCATCTTCGCTTTTAATGACCGGAGGACCCCGTTGATAGTCAATATCCGCCACCATCGCCAGGGGAATTTGAGTGCCCGTAGGCGTGGGTATTAATACACGCTTGAGGGTTTCCAGATCATCGCGCAACTCACGCGGGTAGCGTAAATTGACCGGGTACCGCTCAAGCCCCTCGACAGTTTCGGTGATATTCATACCGCCAATCGCGCTTTGAATAATATCCTGAACCGCTCCAACCGTTAGCCCGTAGCGCGCTGCGCTTTCCCGATTGATGTTAAAGTCCAGGTAATAGCCCCCAACTGCCCTGTCACCAAAGGCCGAAGTAGTCTCCGGTAGTGTTTTCATGGCTTGCTCAATATCCTGAGACACCTGTTGTAAGACATTCAGATCGGGGCCAGAGACTTTGATACCAATAGGCGTTTTAATACCCGTCGATAACATATCGATTCGGGTTTTGATCGGCATTGTCCAGGCGTTAGCCAATCCAGGGAATTGAATCGCCTTATCCATTTCATTCATCAAGTCTTTGGTTGATTTTTTGGGGTCTGGCCATTCCTCTTTCGGTTTTAATCGAACCGTGGTTTCTATCATGGCCAAAGGTGCCGAGTCTGTTGCAGATTCCGCGCGCCCTACTTTGCCGAACACATGATGCACTTCAGGAAATGTCGATAATATTTTGTCGGTTTGCTGTAACAACTCCTTGGCTTTGGTAATGGAGATGCCAGGGAAGGTAGTCGGCATATACAAAATATCGCCTTCATCCAACGGTGGCATAAACTCGCTACCCAGCTTGGAATAGGGATAGTAGGTCACTGCCAACAAGCCTACAGCCACAATTAAAGTAATGCTTCTCCACCGCATCGCCAGCGTCAACGCAGGTTTATGCAACGCATGTAGTGCCCGATTAATCGGATTCTTGTGTTCAGCAATGATTTTCCCTCGTAGGAGATAGCCCATCATCACTGGTACTAAGGTAATAGCCAAAATTGCCGAAGCGGCCATAGCATAAGTAGCGGTAAAGGCCAGCGGGCTGAATAGCCGACCTTCCTGGGCCTGCATAGTAAAGATCGGTAAAAACGATACTGTAATGACCAACAGAGAGAAAAACAGGGCCGGGCCGACTTCATGACAGGACGCGCCAATCGTCTTCCAGCGCTCATCCAGTGTCAGCTCACTGCCTTTTCCTTCACTTGCCTTTTTTTCACTGGCTTCGGCTAACCGACTATGCGCATTCTCAACCATCACAATAGCCCCATCGACCATGGTGCCGATGGTAATAGCAATACCACCCAAGGACATAATATTGGCGTTGAGCCCCTGGAGGCGCATGACGATAAAAGCCATCAAAACACCCAATGGCAGCGTAATGATCGCCACGAAAGCCGAGCGTGCATGTAGCAGAAACAGGATAACCACTAAACTGACGATTATCAGTTCCTGCATCAGTGAGGTGTTCAGGCTTTTTACTGCACGCTCGATCAAGTCACCACGATCATAGACTGGGACAATCTCTACACCGTCTGGTAAACCGGGTTTCAATTCCTCTAACTTAGCTCGCACCGCTTGGATAGTAGCCAGAGCATTTTCGCCGAAGCGCATAATCACCACACCACCGGCAACCTCGCCCTCGCCATTCAAATCTACGAGACCTCGACGCAGCTCAGGGCCAATTTGAACATGCGCCACATCCTGTAGGCGTATGGGCGTACCGTTCGCATCAACAGCTACTGGAATACTGTTGAGATCATCAATCGACTGTATGTAACCCAGGCCCCGAACCATATATTCGGTTTCCGCCATCTCAACCAGACGCCCACCCACATCCTTGTTGGACATTTTGATGGCCATCTTAATTTTGTTCAGCGGGATGTTGTAACGCAACAAGGCATTGGGATCGACTTCTACCTGATATTGTTTAACGTAGCCTCCCACTGAGGCGACTTCTGAAACACCCTCTACAGTCTGCAACGGGTAACGTAAATACCAATCCTGCAAAGAACGGAGTTGGGCTAAGTCGTGTTTACCCGTTTTATCCACCAGTGCATATTCGTAGACCCAGCCAACACCTGTTGCATCTGGCCCTAATGTCGGCGTAATGCCTTGCGGTAATCGGCCACTGACATAGTTAATAGATTCCAGCACCCGAGAACGTGCCCAGTACATATCGGTACCATCTTCAAAAATGATGTACACGAAAGAAAGACCAAAGAAGGAGTACCCTCTAACCACTTTGGTACGTGGTACCGCCAACATCGAGGTGGTTAACGGGTATGTAACCTGATCTTCAACTACTTGTGGCGACTGGCCGGGATATTCGGTAAAGATGATGACCTGTACATCCGATAAATCCGGTATTGCGTCCAGCGGGGCGTTTTTATAAGCAAACAAGCCGACTAGCGCAATAATGACAGTCGCGATCAGCACCATAAAACGATCGCGCAGGGAGGCATTGATAATGGCATTAATCATGATCATGCACTCCATGCTCTGGGCCATCCATCTGCTCGCTCATTTCCATATCGGCGTGACTGTCCATCTGCATCTGGGAATGATCAGTCATCTCCTCATTGCCGTGAACCATTCCTTTATGGCTTTCCATGCTCCTCGAATCATCTTCTGAAATACTTTCAGAGCCGTTTAGCGCGTCCATCATTTTGGCCGTCGCTTCCCGCAATTTGGATTCGGAATCTACCAGGAACTGGGCGGAGGTCACGACCTCCTCGCCCGCCGCAACACCCTCCAGTACAGCCACCTGGCCACTGGACTCAATACCCAACTTAACGGTTCTCGGTTCAAATTTACCGGGGCCTCTCACAACAAAAACTTGCGTCCTGCCGCCGGAGCGGATAACCGATTCAGCGGGTATGACGATGGCGTTATCCAGCGTATCGGACTGTATGCTGACCTCCGCAAACATATCCGGGCGTAGTAACAGTTCACGATTATCAAACACCAAACGTACTTTCGTGGTCCGTGTTTTCGATTCCGCATAGGGGTAGATATAGGCCAGGGAGCCTTTAAAGGTTTTACCGGGCACAGATGCCAAGGTCATCTCAACTTCATCGCCAAGCTTGACCCAAGGTAATTCGTATTCGTAGACATCGGCGTAAACCCATACCTGGCTAAGGTCAACCATCATGTACAACTCGGTTTTTGGCGTAACATATTGCCCTTGGCGGGAGCCAATACGTATAACCGTACCCGCTACCTGTGAATGTATATGCAAACGTTTCTTAATTTTTCGGGTTTGTTCTAGCTCTTGAATCTGATGCTCAGGCACGTCCAGTAATTCCAAACGTTCGCGAGAACTCTTTACCAGATCCTCTGCACCTTGCCTGATTTCTTCAAATTGGCTTTTACTCAAAGCAGACAGGTTATTGAGTGCCAATAAATATTCCTGCTGAGTCGAAACCAACTTAGGCGAGTAGATACTTAGCAAAATATCGTCCTTAGCCACATTCTGCCCCGTCTTATCAACACGGATTTCTTCAATCCATCCTTCAACCTTGGGATGGAAGCGCGCCATACTCTCCTCATCAAAATCCACTCGACCAACAGCGCGAATGGTTCGGCTGATTGGCTCCTGCTTGGCTATGGCGGTACGAACACCAATATTCTGAACCACTACCGGGTCGATCTTCACTGTACCTGCAACTTCACTGGCTTCGTTGTCGGCGTAAACCGGTACATAATCCATTCCCATCGAATCCTTAGCCGGTACAGGCGAAGTCACTGATGGATTCATTGGGCTCCGATAGAAAAGGATTTTTCGTTCGGACGATGGTTTATCTTCATCCGCATAGACAGGTATGTAATCCATACCCATGGAGTCTTTTGCTGGTACCGGCGATGTAATGCTCGGGTTCATCGGATCACGGTAAAACAAAGGCTTTTCATCCTGCTCTGTTACTGCCACTGTCGAGCTGCTATTACCGGACAACCAGTAACCAGCACCAAGCCCAATGCCTAGCATTAGGATGGCGGTTAAAAGGGTAGATTTATTCATAAACAGTTTCCTCGCCAACGGCGGCCTCAAGGCGGGCTAATGCTTGCTTCGCATCGCTTAACGCGTTCCAGTATTGCAGTTCGTAATTAAAAAGTGTCATTTGGCTTCGCACCAAGTTCAGGAAGTCCACTTCACTGACCTGGTAGCCTGCCAACATTGATTGAACCGTTTGTTGAGCTTGCGGAACAATGCCGCTACCAAAGAGCGAATATTGTTGCTTTGCCCGGTGGTAATCTGTAACGGCGGATGAAATTGCCGCCGTCAACAGGCCTTTTTCATCGAGTAATGCGTAGTGGTTTTTCTGTAGTTCCAAACTTTTCTGAGAAACTGCCTTGGATTGTTTCCGGCCAGCGTAGAGTGGAATTTTTACTCCCACCATGACAGAAACCAAATCTGAGCGTGCGCCACCTGGAGTGGAGGGATTTTCCCCGGTTCGATCGCCGTAGGTCACACCCAGTTTAAAATCAGGATAGTAATCGCGCTTAGCCAGATCGAGACGAGATCTCGCAGCATCAATCTGCGTTTCCATTTGTTTCAAGCGCGGTCGCACGGACGCCGCTTTCTGGTAAAGCTCACTCTCATTAACAAGATTTGGCATCATTTTGGAAACCTTATCCGGCAGCGTTATAGGATCGTTAGCAGGTCTGTCCATCAAGATATTGAGCTGTATAGCCTGGTTGCGCCGTATGGCTTCTAGCTGAATTTCCTGGTCCACCAACCGGGAGAGTTCCAGCTGTGAAAGTAAAACATCCTGTTGTAAACCCTTACCGGTTTCGTATTTGGTTTTAGCTACGGTAATAAACTGACGCAACAAAGCTTGATTGCTGTCCACTGTCTCTAGGGCACGATCCATATAGTAGAGCTGCCACCATTTGCTCTTCACATTCTTTATAAGCTGCAAACGCAACTCATCGACAAAATGCCCCGCCGCCTGCGCATCGTACTCGGCGGCCTCTTCCTTTAAACTCAACTTTCCAGGAAAAGGAAAGACCTGACTGAAGCCCAC
>PANW01000091.1 GCA_002707785.1 Cellvibrionaceae bacterium
CACCCAATCGCCATGGATGAAGGTCTGCGTTTCGCAATTCGCGAAGGTGGCCGTACCGTTGGTGCTGGTGTTGTATCTAAAATCATCGAGTAATTGATGGTTTGTCTTTCGCTGGGTTCGCCCGGCGAAAGCTATTTTTAGGCCAGTAGTTCAATTGGTAGAGCACCGGTCTCCAAAACCGGGTGTTGGGGGTTCGAGTCCCTCCTGGCCTGCCATATTCTCCGTGTTAGAAATCTGTATTAAGGATTGCGATAAGATGAACGCTAAGGCTGACGCCAAAGAATTTCGCCTCGATGGCCTAAAGTGGTTGTTGGTGGTGCTGTTGGTGGCTGCTGGTGTTGTCGGCAATTCCTATTTTTCTGATGTGGCTGTGTTGTACCGAGTGCTAGCGCTGGTTGCTGGTGGCGTAGCCGCTGCGTTTGTCGCAGTGAATACGGCTAAAGGTATGGCTTTCTGGACTTTGCTTCAAGAAGCTCAGGCGGAATTTCGCCGAGTGGTATGGCCCACTCGTCAGGAAGTCAATCAAACAACATTGATTGTCGTTGCGGTTGTTGTGGTGATGGCAATTGTATTGTGGATGCTCGATACCTTTTTAGGTTGGATTGCATCACTCATTATTGGTTAGAGGTGGCACATGGCAAAACGCTGGTATGTGGTTCACGCTTACTCCGGTTACGAAAAGAAAGTAGCTGCAGCACTTAAAGAACGCGTTGAACTAACTGGGATGCAAGACCAGTTTGGCGACATTTTGGTGCCCACTGAAGAAGTGGTAGAGATGCGTGGCGGACAAAAGCGTAAGTCCGAGCGTAAGTTCTTCCCTGGTTATGTGCTTGTGCAAATGGAACTGTCTGATGACAGTTGGCATTTGGTCAAAGAGACTCCTCGTGTGATGGGTTTCATTGGTGGTAAGGCCGATAAGCCTGCACCCATTACAGAGAAAGAAGCCGACGCGATTCTGCAGCGTGTGGATGATTCTGTTGACAAGCCTAAGCCCAAGACCATGTTTGAGCCAGGTGAAATGGTTCGTGTTATCGATGGTCCGTTCAACGACTTTAATGGTGTCGTTGAAGAAGTGAATTATGAGAAGAGCAGGCTGCAAGTGGCAGTGCTGATCTTCGGTCGCTCAACTCCGGTTGAGTTGGAATTTGGTCAGGTAGAAAAAGCCTAATCAAGTTTAAAGAATTTGGCCCTCTTCCGTCTTGTGCGGAGGAGGGCTTTCGCGTCTCCGCAACACTTGTATGGTTTTTGAGCGTTCGGAGACAGGGGAGCCTAAGACAGCTTGCTGCGCCACAGCAAGTTCGAGGCGCTAACACCCAACATTGGGAGTATTAACATGGCTAAGAAAGTTGAAGCTTATATCAAGCTACAAGTGCCTGCAGGTCAGGCAAACCCAAGTCCCCCGGTTGGTCCAGCTTTGGGTCAACACGGTGTAAACATCATGGAGTTCTGTAAAGCGTTTAACGCACAGACCCAGAACTTAGAAAACGGCGCTCCTGTACCTGTTGTTATCAGCGTATACAGCGATCGCAGTTTCACGTTCACCATGAAAACTCCACCTGCTGCCTTCTTGTTGAAGAAAGCTGCTGGTATCAAGAGTGGTTCTGGTCGTCCGAATACTGAGAAAGTGGGCAAAGTTACCCGCGCGCAGTTGGAAGAAATTGCTACTGCTAAGCAGCCGGATCTGACCGCTGCCGATATGGACGCCGCTGTACGTACTATCGCTGGTTCAGCACGTGCTATGGGCTTGGAAACGGAGGGTGTTGTTTAATGGCTAAGTTAACTAAGCGCCAACGCGTTATCCGCGAAAAATTGGATTCAACCAAGCAATACGGCATTGAAGAAGCTGTTGCTCTGTTGAAAGAAGTCTCAACTGTTAAGTTCGGCGAAACTGTCGACGTTGCCATCAACTTGGGCATTGACCCACGTAAATCCGATCAAGCAGTTCGTGGTGCCACCACTCTGCCTAACGGTTCTGGTAAAAACGTTCGTGTTGCCGTATTTACTCAAGGCGCCAACGCCGATGCTGCTAAAGAAGCCGGTGCTGACTTGGTAGGTATGGACGATCTGGCTGCCGACGTTAAAGCTGGCAAGATGGATTTCGACGTTGTTATCGCTGATCCTGCTGCTATGCGTGTTGTGGGTCAATTGGGTCAGGTTCTAGGTCCTCGCGGTCTGATGCCAAACCCTAAGACTGGCACTGTAACTCCAGATGTTGCTACTGCTGTTAAGAATGCCAAGGCTGGTCAGGTGCGTTACCGCACAGACAAAGGCGGCATCATTCACGGCGCTATCGGCAAACTGACGTTTGACGCAAACGATTTGAAAGTAAACTTGGAAGCCCTGTTGGCAGACCTGAAAAAGGGTAAGCCAGCGTCTGCAAAAGGTGTTTTCTTGAAGAAAATCACCATGAGCACAACCATGGGACCAAGTGTTGTTTTGGATCAGTCTACTCTAGAAGTTTAAGTAGGCTGGTTAACCGTACTTTGGGGTCTGGTTCTTTATTGAGCTAGGCCGTCAAAGACCGTAGGTGAAACTGAGTTGTCTAGTCGCTAGTAAATAGTGGCTAGAGATTTAGATTCTTAATTTCCTGCGCAGACGGTGAGACCCAATTCAGTTTTAAGGGTTTGAGTGTTTCGGCATTTAAACCCGCTGGATTTGATCACCGAGAAATGTCTTCTTTCGAAGTTTGAAAGAAGAGTGACGTAACGATTGGCGCTCCTTGTTCGCATTTGCGAATTAAAGTTGAGCTAATCAAATCCAGGAGAAATCTTGTGGCATTAGGACTCGAAGACAAAAAAGCGATTGTCGCTGAAGTCCAGGAAGCTGCTAAGGGCGCTCTGTCTGCTGTTGTTGCCGATGCACGTGGTGTATCTGTAACCGACATGACGGCCCTGCGTAAAGAGGCTCGTGAGAATGGCGTTTGGGTAAAAGTCGTTCGTAACACTCTGGCGCGTCGCGCAGTTGAAGGTACTGATTACGAGTGTCTAACCGACACTTTTGTCGGCCCGACCCTGATCGCATTCTCTAACGAACATCCAGGCGCCGGTGCGCGTATTTTTAAGGAGTTCGCTAAGGGTAACGATCTGTTGGAGCTGAAATCAGCAGCCTTTGAAGGTGAAGTGGTTGACGTTAACATGCTGGCAACTTTGCCAACATACGACGAAGCAATCGCCAAACTGATGAGCGTGATGAAAGAAGCAGCCGCTGGCAAATTGGTTCGCACTATTGCGGCCGTTCGCGACCAAAAAGAGCAAGAAGCTGCTTAATCGAATTATCGATAAGTGCTTTTGTAAACAATTTTTTGAGCTGGCCGCATAAGGCCGTGAAAGCTCCATTTATGTAGGAATAGACTCATGTCTCTGACTAAAGACGATATCATCAATGCTGTTGCTGAAATGTCTGTTAAAGATGTTGTAGAACTGATCGAAGCAATGGAAGAGAAGTTCGGCGTAACCGCTGCTGCTGCAGCTGTTGCTGTTGCTGGTGGCGACGCTGGCGGCGCTGCTGAAGAGAAGACTGAATTCGACGTAGTACTGACCGGTGCTGGTGAGAAGAAAGTTAACGCTATTAAAGCAGTACGTGCAATCACTGGCTTGGGCTTGAAAGAAGCTAAAGGCATGGTTGAAGCAGTACCTGCAGTTGTTCTTGAAGCTGCTGCTAAAGACGCTGCTGAAGAAGCCCTTAAGACTTTGGAAGAAGCCGGCGCTTCTGCTGAACTGAAGTAATTCAGTTATAGCAAATATAAGTCTGACGTTTGCGATTATTGTTCGAAGTAACCGCTGTCTGACTTGAGGCTGGTGGGCTTTTGCCCGCCGGCCTTTTTGCCGTTTGTAACCAACGGTGAAGTTAACTGCCTGATTTTTACTTTTTAGGCCGCTAACTTTGAAGGGTTATAAGTAGGGGGCAGGATGAATGGAACGTGTTTCGTTGATCCCAGGAATGCCACTCTGCGAGCTGAATACCACGGGTAACATCGGTGCAAAATGAGTAACTTGCATTGCCGTGGCGAGATGAAGCCTTATCCGTAAAAAAGCTGGGGAATACTGATGGCTTACTCATATACTGAGAAAAAACGTATCCGCAAGGACTTCGGCAAGTTGCCGCACGTCATGGATGTACCGTTCCTCCTGGCGATACAGTTGGATTCATACCGGAAGTTTACTCAGGCAGGAACTTCGCCTGAGGCGCGTTTAGACGTCGGTCTTCACGCTGCATTCAAATCTGTATTCCCGATTGTCAGTTATTCGGGCAGTGCTGCCTTGGAATACGTGAGCTACGTATTGGGCAAGCCGGCATTCGACGTAACAGAATGTCAGTCGCGAGGTATCACATATGCTGTACCTTTGCGCGTTAAAGTCCGATTGATTATTTATGATAAAGAATCATCAAATAAAACAATCAAGGACATCAAAGAACAAGAAGTCTACATGGGTGAAATACCGCTCATGACAGACAACGGTACCTTTGTTATCAATGGTACTGAGCGAGTGATCGTTTCCCAGCTGCACCGTTCGCCTGGTGTATTCTTCGATCACGATAAAGGTAAAACTCATTCCTCCGGTAAGCTGCTGTACTCTGCACGAGTCATTCCTTACCGTGGTTCATGGTTGGATTTCGAATTTGATCCAAAGGATCTGGTATACGTACGTATCGATCGTCGCCGTAAATTGCCTGCGACTATTCTTTTGCGCGCCTTGGGTTATACCTCCGAGCAAATGCTCGAAATGTTCTTCGAAACCAGCCATTTCAGTGTTGCCGATGGCGAATACAAGCTTGAGCTAGTGCCTGCGCGTCTGCGTGGTGATGTTGCTACCTTCGATATTAAAGATGACAGCGGCAAGTTGGTCGTTGAAGAAGGTCGTCGTATTACAGCTCGCCATATTCGTCAGCTAGAGAAAGCCGGTGTTACCGAAATGCAAGTGCCTCGAGAGTACTTGTTGGGCCGTGCTTTGGCTCGCGATCTTGCCGATACCAATACCGGTGAGTTGCTGTTTGAGTGTAACTCTGAAATTACAGAAGAGATACTTGAGCAAGTAGAAGCCCTAGGCCTCACTACCCTCGAAACTCTTTACACCAACGAATTGGATTGTGGTCCATTCGTTTCTGATACTTTGCGTGTCGATCCAACTCGTAGCGAGCTGGAAGCATTGGTAGAAATCTACCGTATGATGCGTCCTGGTGAGCCACCGACCAAAGAATCAGCAGAAGCGCTATTCCAGAACTTGTTCTTCACTCAAGAGCGCTATGACCTTTCTGGCGTCGGCCGTATGAAGTTCAACCGTCGTCTACAGCGTGGCGTAGATACTGGTGAAGGTACTCTGTCTAACGATGATATCGTTGATGTTCTGAAGACTCTGGTTGATATCCGTAACGGTAAAGGCGTTGTGGATGATATCGATCACTTGGGTAACCGTCGTGTTCGTTCTGTTGGTGAAATGGCAGAAAACCAATTCCGTGTAGGTTTGGTTCGTGTTGAGCGTGCGGTTAAAGAGCGTCTATCCATGGCTGAGTCTGAGGGCTTGATGCCACAAGACTTGATCAATGCCAAGCCGGTTGCGGCGGCAGTGAAAGAGTTCTTTGGTTCGTCTCAGCTGTCACAGTTTATGGATCAGAACAACCCGCTGTCTGAAGTAACTCACAAACGTCGTGTGTCCGCATTAGGACCAGGTGGTTTGACTCGTGAGCGTGCGGGCTTTGAGGTGCGAGATGTGCATCCAACCCACTACGGTCGTGTTTGTCCTATTGAGACGCCAGAGGGACCAAACATTGGTTTGATCAACTCGTTGGCGACTTACTCACGTACCAACAGCTATGGTTTCCTAGAAGCACCTTACCGTAAAGTTAATGACGGTATTGCGACTGATGAAATCGAATACCTGTCGGCGATTAACGAAGCGGGTTACGTTATTGCTCAGGCGTCTGCCGAGCTAGACAAGAATAACCGCTTGGTCGATGACTTAGTGTCGGTTCGTCATATGGGTGAGTTTACCCTGAAGGCCCGCGACGAAGTTCAGTATATGGATGTATCACCGCGTCAGGTGGTCTCCGTAGCAGCGTCTTTGATTCCATTCCTCGAGCACGATGATGCAAACCGTGCATTGATGGGATCAAACATGCAGCGTCAGGCTGTTCCAACTCTGAAGGCGCAGAAGCCATTGGTTGGTACCGGTATGGAGCGCAATGTTGCCGCTGACTCCGGCGTCTGTGTGGTAGCCAAGCGCGGCGGTATTATCGAACGCGTTGATGCTGGCCGAATCGTTGTTAAAGCACACGATGCTGAAACCGAATCCGGCGATGCGGGTGTGGATATCTACAACCTGACCAAATACACCCGTTCAAACCAGAACACCTGTATCAACCAGCGTCCAATTGTACGCACCGGTGATAGCGTGTCTCGCGGCGACATTCTTGCTGACGGTCCGTCTGTGGATTTGGGTGAGTTGGCTCTGGGGCAAAACATGCGTATCGCATTTATGCCTTGGAATGGTTACAACTTTGAGGATTCAATTCTCGTTTCCGAACGTGTTGTACAGGAAGATCGTTTCACCACTATTCACATCCAAGAGCTGACGTGTATCGCTCGTGACACCAAGTTGGGCAGCGAAGAGATTTCCGCTGATATTCCTAACGTCGGTGAAGGTGCTCTGAGCAAACTGGATGAATCCGGTATTGTTTACATCGGTGCTGAAGTTGGTCCTGGTGATATTCTGGTTGGTAAGGTGACGCCGAAAGGCGAAACTCAGCTAACTCCAGAAGAGAAACTGTTGCGCGCGATCTTTGGTGAAAAAGCCTCTGACGTGAAAGATACCTCTCTGCGTGTGCCTACCAGTACTCGCGGCACTGTTATCGACGTACAAGTGTTCACTCGCGACGGCTTAGAGAAAGATCAGCGTTCACTGGAGATTGAAAAGTCTCAGTTGGACGGCATCCGTAAAGACTTGAATGAAGAGTACCGCATTGTTGAAAGTGCGACTTTCGAGCGTCTGCGTAAATCTCTGTTGGGCCAAAAGGTTTCCAGCGGCAAAGGCGTTAAGAAAGGCGAAGCTCTGACTGATGAGGTTCTGGACGAGCTTGATACTGAGCAGTGGTTCAAGATTCGTATGGCTGACGATGCGCTTAACGAGCAACTTGATCGTGCCGAAGAGCAATTGATTGAGCGTCGCAAGATTCTTGATGAGCGTTTTGAAGATAAGAAACGCAAGCTTGAAACTGGCGATGATCTGGCGCCTGGCGTACTCAAAATCGTTAAGGTATATCTGGCGATCAAACGTCGTATTCAGCCGGGTGATAAAATGGCTGGCCGTCACGGTAACAAAGGTGTTATCTCGGTCATCATGCCTGTGGAAGATATGCCGCACGATGCCAACGGTGAACCTGTCGATATCGTTCTAAACCCACTGGGTGTTCCCTCGCGGATGAACGTTGGTCAGGTGTTGGAAATGCACTTGGGTATGGCGGCTCGTGGTCTTGGCGACAAGATCAACTACATGATCGAAGAGCAGAAGAAAGTTAGCGAAGTTCGTAAATTCTTGGAAGAGGTTTACAACAAAACTGGCGATGCTTCCGACAAAGAAGATCTGGATTCTTTCAACGACGAACAGTTGATGGAAATGGCTCAGAACCTTCGCGCTGGTGTGCCAATGGCCACAGCGGTATTCGATGGTGCTAAAGAGTCTGAGATTAAAGATCTTCTGCGTTTGGCTGATCTGTCCGATACCGGTCAGGTGCAGTTGCACGATGGTCGTACCGGCGATCCGTTCCAGCGTCATACCACCGTTGGTTACATGTACATGCTGAAACTGAACCACTTGGTCGACGACAAGATGCACGCTCGTTCTACTGGTTCTTACAGCTTGGTTACGCAGCAACCGTTGGGTGGTAAAGCCCAGTTCGGTGGTCAGCGCTTCGGTGAGATGGAAGTGTGGGCACTGGAAGCATACGGTGCTGCTTACACCTTGCAGGAAATGTTGACGGTTAAGTCCGATGACGTTGCAGGTCGTACCAAAATGTACAAAAACATCGTCGACGGCGATCACCGTATGGAGCCTGGCATGCCAGAATCCTTTAACGTACTTGTTAAAGAGATTCGCTCCCTTGGTATCAATATCGAGTTGGAAGCTGACAACAACTAAATTGTTGATCAGTAATGGTCGGGGGTTCGCCCCCGGCTATGCCAGAAACTCCTGAGTGGTCATGAGCACGACAATGACCACACTGACAGGAACTGAAATAACATGAGTCTTGCTAATAATTGGCAAGATTCAATTGGAGACAACTGGAGACAGTCCCTTGAAAGACTTACTTAATCTGCTCAAGTCCCAGGGTCAAACTGAAGAGTTTGATGCGATCCGTATTGCTCTGGCGTCGCCAGAAATGATTCGTTCTTGGTCTTTCGGTGAAGTTAAAAAGCCGGAAACCATTAACTATCGTACGTTTAAGCCCGAGCGTGAAGGTCTGTTCTGTGCCAAGATTTTTGGTCCAGTAAAAGACTACGAATGTTTGTGCGGCAAGTACAAGCGTATGAAGCACCGCGGCATTATCTGTGAGAAATGTGGTGTAGAAGTGACCTTGTCCAAAGTGCGTCGTGAGCGCATGGGTCACATTGAGTTGGCTTGTCCAACTGCACACATTTGGTTCTTGAAATCACTGCCAAGCCGTATGGGTTTGTTGCTGGACATGACTCTGCGCAACATTGAGCGTGTGCTGTATTTTGAATCTTACGTGGTAACCGATCCTGGCATGACCACCTTGGAGAAGAGTCAGTTACTGACTGACGAGCAGTACTTCGAAGCCATGGAAGAGTTCGGTGACGAATTCGAAGCCAAGATGGGTGCCGAAGCGATTCAGGAATTGATGAAAGACATCGATCTGGAAGCTGAGATTCAAGAGTTGCGCGAAGAGATTCCGAACACCAACTCTGAAACCAAAATTAAGAAACTGTCCAAGCGTTTGAAGCTGCTGGAAGCGTTCTTTAACTCCGGCAACAAGCCTGAGTGGATGGTGATGGAAGCGCTGCCGGTTCTGCCGCCAGATCTGCGTCCGTTGGTACCATTGGACGGTGGCCGTTTCGCTACCTCCGACTTGAACGACTTGTATCGTCGAGTGATTAACCGTAACAACCGTTTGAAGCGTCTTCTTGATCTGAACGCTCCTGACATCATCGTGCGCAACGAAAAGCGTATGCTGCAGGAGTCTGTGGATGCGTTGCTTGATAACGGTCGTCGCGGTCGTGCCATCACCGGTTCTAACAAGCGCCCGCTGAAATCTTTGGCCGATATGATCAAAGGTAAGCAGGGTCGTTTCCGTCAGAACTTGTTGGGTAAACGTGTAGATTACTCCGGTCGTTCAGTGATCGTAGTTGGTCCTACTCTGCGTTTGCACCAGTGTGGTCTGCCGAAGAAAATGGCTCTGGAATTGTTCAAGCCGTTTATCTTCAGCAAGCTTGAGCTGCGTGGTCTTGCCACCACCATTAAAGCCGCTAAGAAAATGGTAGAGCGTGAAGAATCTATCGTTTGGGATATTCTCGACGAAGTGATTCGCGAGCACCCGGTTATGCTTAACCGTGCACCGACGCTTCACCGTTTGGGTATCCAGGCGTTCGAGCCTGTGTTGATTGAAGGTAAAGCTATTCAGTTGCACCCATTGGTTTGTGCGGCATACAACGCCGACTTCGATGGTGACCAGATGGCTGTACACGTTCCGCTGACGCTTGAAGCTCAGTTGGAAGCGCGTGCCTTGATGATGTCAACCAACAACATCTTGTCGCCTGCATCCGGTGAGCCGATCATCGTACCGTCACAGGACGTTGTATTGGGTCTTTATTGGATGACTCGTGAGCGCGTTAACGCTCGCGGTGAAGGTATGGTGTTTGCCGATACTCAAGAAGTCTCTCGCGCCTACCACGCCAAGCAAGTTGATTTGCAGGCTCGCATTAAAGTTCGTGTTGAAGAAACCATCACTCGTGAAGACGGCGAGTTGGAAACCAATACCGTAATCTTTGATACCACGGTTGGTCGTGTGCTGTTGTGGGAAATCGTTCCTAAGGGCATGCCATTCGAGCAAGTTAACCGCCCGATGGTTAAGAAAGCCATCTCCGGTGTAATTAACTACTGCTACCGTATCGTGGGTTTGAAAGCGACCGTTATCTTTGCTGACCAATTGATGTACATGGGTTATGAGTACTCTACTCGCTCAGGCTCTTCAATCGGGGTGAACGATTTTGCAATTCCAGATGAGAAGCACACTTTGGTTGCTGCGGCTGAAGCGGAAGTTAAAGAAATCGAATCACAGTACGCCTCAGGTCTGGTAACCCAGGGTGAGAAGTACAACAAAGTGATCGATATCTGGTCCCGCGCGAACGACTTGGTTGCTAAGTCGATGATGGAAGGCATCAGTAAAGAGTTCGTTACTAATCGCGATGGTGTTGAAGAAGAGCAAGCCTCCTTTAACTCCGTGTACATGTACGCTGATTCCGGTGCTCGTGGTTCCCCCGCTCAGATTCGTCAGTTGGCCGGTATGCGTGGTCTGATGGCTAAGCCAGATGGCTCCATTATTGAGACGCCGATTACGGCAAACTTCCGTGAAGGCTTGAACGTTGGTCAGTACTTCATCTCAACACACGGTGCGCGTAAAGGTTTGGCCGATACCGCATTGAAAACCGCTAACTCCGGTTACTTGACTCGTCGTTTGGTTGACGTTGCGCAAGATGTGGTTGTGACTGAAACGGATTGTGGCACCGATTACGGTTTGACCATGGCGCCTGTGATCGAAGGTGGTGACATCATCGAATCTTTGGGTGATCGTATCTTGGGTCGAGTAGTTGCGCGTGATGTTATGCGCTCCGACAGCGACGAGATCCTCATTTCCGCGGGCACCATGATCGACGAGAAATGGGTAGAGCGCATCGAAGAGATGAGCATCGACGAAGTGATGGTTCGCTCGCCGATTACCTGTGAAACTCGCCACGGTATTTGTGCTCAGTGTTACGGTCGCGACTTGGCTCGTGGTCACCGCGCTAACCCAGGTGAATCGGTTGGTGTTATTGCGGCACAATCAATTGGTGAGCCGGGCACCCAGCTGACTATGCGTACTTTCCACATTGGTGGTGCGGCATCTCGTGCGTCTGCGGTTGATAGTGTACAAGTTAAACAAGACGGTACCGTGCGTCTGATCAACGTAAAAGTTGTTGAGAACGCAGCGGGCAACTTGGTTGCAGTATCTCGTTCCGGTGAGTTGGCGGTTGCCGATATGAACGGCCGAGAGCGTGAGCGTTATAAGGTTCCTTACGGTGCTGAAATTACCGTTAAAGATGGCGAAGCTGTCGAAGGTGGTCAGTTCATCGCTAAGTGGGATCCGCATACACACCCAATCGTAACGGAAGTTGCGGGTAAGGTTGTGTTTGCTGGTATGGAAGATGGTCTGTCTATTCGTCGTCAAACCGATGAACTGACAGGTCTGTCTTCTATTGAAGTTCTTGATCCTGCCGAGCGTCCAGCGGCTGGTAAAGATCTGAAGCCTGCTGTGACCTTGGTTGACGCTGACGGTAATGAGTTGTGCTTGGCGAATACCAACGTACCTGCTCACTACATGTTGCCAGCCAAAGCGATCTTGAGTATTGCTAACAGCGACGACATCAATGTCGGTGACATTATTGCTCGTATTCCGCAAGAGAGTTCAAAGACTCGAGATATTACTGGTGGTCTGCCACGAGTTGCTGACTTGTTCGAAGCGCGTAAGCCTAAAGAGCCGTCTATCCTTGCTGAAATCTCCGGTACCATTTCTTATGGTAAAGAGACCAAAGGTAAGCGTCGTCTGGTGATTACACCGACTGATGGCAAGCCTTTGGAAGATGGATCTACTCACTACGAAGTGCTGATTCCTAAGCATCGTATTATGACCGTGTTCGAAGGTGAGCAGGTTGAGAAGGGTGAAGTTGTATCCGATGGTCCAAGTAATCCTCACGATATCTTGCGTTTACAAGGTGTTGAGGCTCTGGCTCGTTACATCACCAACGAAATCCAAGACGTTTACCGTCTACAGGGTGTGAAAATTAACGATAAGCACATTGAGGTGATCATTCGCCAGATGCTGCGTAAAGTTGAAATCTCCTCTATGGGTGATTCCAGCTTCGTTAAAGGTGAGCAAGCCGAGTTCACTCGTGTCTTGGAAGAGAACGAGAAGTTGCGCGCAGATGAACATCAGCCAGCAACATACCAGCGTCAGCTTCTGGGTATTACCAAGGCGTCCTTGGCAACTGAGTCGTTTATCTCTGCGGCATCGTTCCAGGAAACCACTCGTGTACTAACCGAAGCAGCGGTAACCGGAAAAGTCGATAACCTCCGTGGTCTGAAAGAGAACGTGGTTGTTGGTCGCTTGATTCCTGCCGGTACTGGTTTGGCGTATCACACCGAGCGTCGTCGTCAGCGTAGTGCTGAGATGGCGATCGAGAGTGATGGCCCAACTGCAGCAGAAGTTGAAGCAGCTCTGACCGAAGCTCTGAAATCTTCCGCTTCCTAAGCGGTAAGATCTCAACCCCGTAAGGGGTGAAAGCTCACAAAAAAACCCGGCATCGTTCGGGCTTTTTTGTGCCTGTCGGTTTCTGTTATGCACTGCTGGTGTTTGCTGGTTTTTGGTCGCCAGTGTTCATGGCTCTCAAAGTATCGTCTCTGACGAATAGGGACGTCGCCTATAAATGAAGTAATAGTTCGAGGGATGAAGCGAGCTTGATCTACAAACAGGCGGCCGCGGGTTATTTTGTTCTCACTTGAGATTTTTCCTCGTGATCTCGAAAACTGCTATAGCAGAGTTAGTTTGCCATTCTCGAATGGTCTAGCACTTGAGGTTTGTACTATGGAGAGACGAGGTGCGTCAGTTGTGATGATGTGTGATGGGCTGGAATTCGAACTTAACTATTGGTTCGGTGAGGGCGCTTGTCTGAGTTCATGGCGTGATTGTCTGACCCCGTGTTTCAGCTTGTGTTTGTAGGAAGCACGGATTTATAGGAAACACGGAATAGCCAAAAAGGCAGCTAGCCGCCTTTTTCATAGATGATGCGCCAGCGGCCGTCTGCTTCTTTTTTCCAAAGCTGGCGCTTCCAGCCTTTGGAATGAAAGCGATTGCTGGCGTAGTCTTGATAGAATTCCGCCATGGCCAGCTCTTTCTGTCCTGGGTAGGCGTAGATACCTAGGTCAGATAGTCGAATTTTAATGAAACGTTTGTTGGTGTTAACCCGTCGCTTGTAAGAGGCCCACTGCTGATAGTCTTTTTCCGTGTCGGAAAACTCTGTGGAATAAAAAGCCAAGTATTTCTCCTGGTCGCGACTCTCCCACGCTCGTGCCCAATCTCTCATGCGCTGGGTCAATTGTTGGCGAGATTCGCTGATTTCTTCATTGGTAACCCAGTTGATCTGTGGAACACCCAATACTTTGGTGTAGCCAATGTTAAGGTATTGGCTCAAATCCTCTAAGTCAGCGTTGGACAATACAATGCAGCCATCGCTGTCTCTTAATGGGCGCTGTATCGAGTCATCTTCTACGCCGTGTAGCCAAATGCCGGAGCCCGTGAATTGATTGAGGCGATCCCATACATTGGGATAGTTCAGCGGATAGGCTGCATCGCCATAAAAGTCGTCGAGTTGCTGGGCGTTGAGTTCACTGGTGATGCGGTAGACGCCTACCGGGGTGCGCTCATCGCCTTCTGCGGTTTTGCCAAATCCCTGCTTACCAATGGTGATGGGGTAGGAGGCGACCTGTTCCAACCGTGTGCCTGAGAACTTCTCGAACACCCGCAGGCGTCCCTGCTCCAGTTCTGCCACCAATACATAGCGATCGGCAATAGGGAGATCCCAAATGCTGGCCGGCTGCAGATCAAGCACTGGGGTTGGTTGTTTGAGCAGCGCCAATTGATCAGCCTCGCGAGCCTGTGCGGCCGTGGCGACGAGTTGAAAAATGATGGCGCTTGAGATGACTAGCGTCAGATGTCTAAGCATGGCTGCTTAATACCTCGATAAAACGGTTTTCATATTCTTTCTGTAAGTGGGTGCTTACTCTGTTTTTGTGGCTTTGGAATGCGGTGTTCAAGGGTGGCTTGCCACGGGTGCAATCGCATTCTTTTGCTTTTCTAGGACTGCTGATCGCTGTTTCGGGACTTCACTGCGCAACCAGCGAACCAAATCTACCCACATACGACTGATCTCGCGATCACTGGGCATAATGCCGGCGGATGAGAGCTCCACAGTCACTACTGGGATTTCCAAAGCACTGCCCCCATAGTTGCCCAAGCTTCCTGGGTAAGTGCCTAGGCGGCGCAATTGCAATTTACCGAGTTTGATAGGTGGGTTGTGTGGCCCGTCAAAATCCACCAAATGGTGAGGCGCGTGAACCGCGACTATGGCGTCCGGTTGAAAGCTTTTAATACGTTCAATAAACCAACGCGTTTCGGGCTCGCTGTTGGCCATGGGGCCAGGGTAGCGACGGGGGTTCTTATAGGTACGATCTTTCCAGTAGGAGAGGGCTAAGTCGTACCAGTCAGGAGTGGGAAAGTTTCGATTGAGGTCGACGCCATTGCTGTTTTGGCGAGTGGCTTTGGGCTTCTGCAGTAAGCCATCGGGATTCATTAGCGGTACAACTTGCCAGTGAAATAGCCCCGAATGGTGTTGGTTAAGCTTTTCCAGCCAGCGAAACATAAGCGACACCGATGAGTACTCATCTCCGTGAATACCTCCCATGATCAGTACCTTCCCCAGAGGCTGGCGGCCTTCCACGGGGGCATATTCTTTTATGACCAAGGGGTATTGCTTGACCGAGCGGCCCCGGGTATCGACAAACTCTTGTTGATTGCACTGAGCAACACTGACGCTGCCCAAGGTATTGCCGATTTTGTCGCAAAGGTTTGCAACCGTCTCGGCAGAGACGTTTATCGACAATGCGGCCAAAATTAGTGGAATGATTCCAGTTAGGCTGGGTTTGGAGGAGGTTTTAATCAATCTTGGCCGTCTGTGCATCTCTGATCACGTGTCAAATAGGCCGTACTTGCGCTCGACGTATACGGCTAGTCATAAATCGGAGGGCGATGATAGCAGATTTCGCTCAGTTTGGCCGAGAACTGATAACGGCTACTGTTTTCTAGTCTTGACCCGAGTTCGGTGTACCCGTACAATGCGCGACCCCTAGAAATTGGGGTAGGACTTTGTGTCCGTTCATTTTCAACTGGCCTTATTCGTAAGGCATTAATATTTTGGAGTTATTTTTCATGGCAACGATCAACCAATTGGTTCGTAAGCCTAGAAAACGTAAAGTTCAGAAGAGCGATGTACCTGCTCTACAAGCTTGTCCTCAGCGTCGTGGTGTTTGCACCCGCGTTTACACCACTACTCCTAAGAAGCCAAACTCAGCTTTGCGTAAGGTTTGCCGTGTGCGCCTTACTAGCGGATTTGAAGTTACTTCTTACATTGGCGGTGAAGGTCACAACTTGCAAGAGCACAGCGTTGTATTGATTCGTGGCGGTCGTGTTAAAGATCTGCCAGGTGTTCGATACCACACTGTACGCGGTAGCCTCGATACCTCTGGCGTGAGCGATCGTAAGCAAGGTCGTTCCAAGTACGGTGCCAAGCGTCCTAAGTAATTAGGCGCTGTGAAACTGTATTAACGTTTTCGGTTGAACCGAGTAAGGCTAAGCGCGCTCATAGTGAGAGTCTGTGATAAGCAGATATAAAGTTGTGAGAGCGTTGTCTTAGAACAAACCTGAAGAAGAGGCGAGTAAAATGCCAAGAAGACGCGTTGTCGCGAAGCGTGAAGTATTACCAGATCCTAAGTTCGGTAATATCACCCTCGCGAAATTTATGAACATGGTAATGATCAGCGGTAAGAAATCTGTCGCTGAGCGCATCGTTTACGGTGCACTGGATATCGTTACTGAAAAAACTAACCAGGACGCCATCGAAGTTTTTGATGAAGCTCTGGAAAAGATTGCTCCACTGGTCGAGGTTAAATCTCGTCGTGTTGGTGGTGCAACCTACCAAGTGCCGGTTGAAGTTCGTCCTGCACGTCGTCAAGCGCTAGCAATGCGTTGGTTGGTAGAGTTCTCTCGCAAGCGCGGTGAGAAGTCTATGGCTCAACGATTGGCCGGCGAGCTGATGGATGCATCCCAGTCTAAAGGTGGTGCAGTCAAGAAGCGTGAAGACGTTCATCGCATGGCAGACGCCAACAAGGCCTTCTCTCACTACCGCTTCTAAGCAGGCGGACAGAGCGGTCGCAAGGCTGCTCTGTAAGAGAGTCGAAATAAAAGGCAGCTATCATCGCTGCCTTTTACCGTTTACACGAATCGAAATACGAATCAATAGTTGGGGAAGGCTTCCGTGGCACGTACAACACCCATTGCACGTTATCGCAACATCGGTATTTGTGCTCACGTAGATGCAGGTAAAACTACCACTACTGAGCGTGTTTTGTTTTATACCGGAATCTCTCACAAAATTGGTGAGGTGCATGACGGTGCTGCAACTATGGATTGGATGGAGCAAGAGCAAGAGCGTGGTATTACCATCACCTCTGCGGCGACCACCTGTTTTTGGTCCGGTATGCAGCAGCAGTTCGATAAACACCGAATCAACATTATTGATACTCCGGGGCACGTTGACTTTACCATTGAGGTAGAGCGTTCATTGCGTGTGCTCGATGGCGCGGTTGTGGTTTTGTGTGGCTCCTCTGGTGTGCAGCCTCAAACCGAAACTGTCTGGCGCCAAGCCAATAAATATGAAGTACCGCGCATGGTATTCGTCAATAAGATGGATCGTGCCGGCGCAGACTTCGATATGGTCGTTGACCAGCTCAAAACTCGCCTTAAGGCGAACCCTGTACCTTTGCAGATGACGATTGGTGCAGAAGACCAGTTCAAGGGCGTGGTTGATCTGATTAAGATGAAAGCCATTCTCTGGAACGAAGAGGATATGGGCACCACCTTTGAATACGGTGATATCCCCGCAGACATGCAAGATCAGTGCGAAGAGATGCGCGAATACTTGATCGAGTCTGCCGCTGAAGCCTCAGAAGAATTGATGGAAAAGTACCTCGAAGGCGAGGAGCTTTCCGAAGAAGAAATTAAAGCCGCGATTCGACAGCGCACGCTCGCCAACGAAATCATTCCGGTGATTGGCGGTTCTGCGTTTAAGAACAAAGGCGTGCAAGCGATGCTTGATGCTGTGGTGGAATATCTACCTTCGCCAAAAGAAGTAAAAGCGATAGAAGGTACCTTGGAAGACGGAGAGACCGTCGCCATTCGTGAAGCCGAAGACGATGCACCTTTTTCCGCTTTGGCATTCAAAATTGCCACCGACCCGTTTGTCGGCACCTTGACCTTCTTTCGTGTCTATTCCGGTAAGTTGGAAAGCGGTACTGCGGTGTATAATTCCGTGAAAATGAAAAAAGAACGTGTCGGCCGTATGGTGCAGATGCATTCGAATTCACGAGAAGAAATCAAAGAAGTATTGGCGGGCGATATCGCTGCCGCTATTGGTCTAAAAGATACCACCACCGGCGATACCCTGTGTGCTGAAGATGGCAAAATTGTGCTCGAGCGCATGGAGTTTCCGGAGCCGGTTATTTCAGTGGCGGTAGAGCCTAGAACTCAAGCTGACCAAGAAAAAATGGGTCTCGCTTTGGGCAAGCTGGCGCAAGAAGATCCTTCGTTTAAGGTGAAAACCGACGAAGAGACAGGCCAGACCATTATCTCCGGTATGGGTGAGCTGCATCTCGATATTCTTGTAGACCGTATGAAGCGCGAGTTCAGTGTCGAGGCAAATATTGGTAAGCCTCAGGTCGCCTACCGTGAGCGTATTACTCGTTTGTCTGATATTGAAGGCAAGTTTGTACGTCAATCCGGTGGCCGCGGCCAGTACGGTCATGTGTGGGTGAAATTTGAGCCTGCCGAAGACACCAATGCCGAAGGGCTTGAGTTTATCAATGAGATTGTTGGTGGTGCGGTTCCGCGTGAATACATCCCAGCAATCGAAAAAGGTATTGCCGAGCAAATGCGAAACGGCGTTCTCGCTGGCTTTCCATTGCTGGGTCTGAAGGCTACTCTTTATGATGGCTCTTTTCATGATGTTGACTCTAACGAGATGGCATTTAAAATTGCAGCCTCAATGGCAACCAAAAAATTGGCCGACGAAGGCAGTGCCGTCTTGTTGGAACCAATGATGAAGGTTGAAGTAGTAACCCCTGAAGAAAACATGGGTGACGTGGTGGGAGATCTCAACCGTCGCCGTGGCATGATTCAGGGTATGGATGAAAATCCATCTGGTAAGGTTGTTAACGCTGAGGTGCCGTTAGCCGAAATGTTTGGCTACGCCACTGACCTGCGTTCGGCAACTCAGGGTCGTGCGACCTTTACCATGGAGTTTGAGCGCTATGCCGAAGCTCCAAAAAATATCGCTGATGAAGTGATAGCCAAAAACAAGGGCGCCAGTTAACTGGGGCTTTTTTAACTTCGTTACTGAATCTTTTTAGAGGACTAAAACAGTGGCAAAAGAGCAATTTGAGCGGTCCAAGCCGCACGTAAACGTTGGCACCATTGGTCACGTTGACCATGGTAAAACTACCCTAACTGCAGCCCTGACTCGCGTATGTGCGGAAGTTTGGGGTGGCGAATCCGTTGCATTCGACGGTATCGACAATGCACCTGAAGAGCGTGAGCGTGGTATTACCATCGCTACCTCTCATGTAGAGTACGACTCTCCGAGCCGTCACTACGCGCACGTCGACTGCCCAGGTCACGCCGATTACGTTAAAAACATGATCACCGGTGCTGCTCAAATGGACGGCGCTATCTTGGTATGTGGCGCAACTGACGGCCCTATGCCTCAGACTCGCGAGCACATCTTGCTGTCTCGTCAGGTTGGTGTTCCATACATCGTAGTATTCCTAAACAAAGCTGACTTGTTGGCTGAAGACTGTGGCGGTTTCGGTACTGAAGAGTACGAAGAAATGCTGGAGTTGGTTGAAATGGAATTGCGTGAGCTTCTGGAAACTTACGAGTTCCCAGGCGACGACACTCCAATCATCGCGGGTTCTGCCTTGATGGCTCTGAACGGCGAAGACACTGACGGTTTGGGTACAACTGCTGTTAAGACTTTGGTTGAGACTCTGGATTCTTACATCCCTGAGCCTGAGCGTGCTATCGACGGCGCCTTCATTATGCCGATCGAGGACGTATTCTCTATCCAAGGTCGTGGTACTGTTGTTACCGGTCGTGTTGAGCGCGGTATCATCAAAGTTGGTGAAGAAATCGAAATCGTTGGTATCAAAGAAACCACGACTACTACCTGTACCGGTGTAGAGATGTTCCGCAAGCTGCTCGACGAAGGTCGTGCCGGTGAGAACTGTGGTGTTCTGTTGCGTGGTACTAAGCGTGAAGAAGTTCAGCGTGGCCAAGTATTGGCTAAGCCTGGCTCAATCACTCCTCACACTGCGTTCGAAGGCGAAGTGTACGTACTGTCTAAAGATGAGGGTGGTCGTCACACTCCTTTCTTTAAAGGCTACCGTCCACAGTTCTACTTCCGTACCACTGACGTAACTGGCGCTTGTGAGCTTCCAGAAGGCGTTGAGATGGTAATGCCAGGTGACAACATTCAAATGTCTGTTACCCTGATTCACCCAATCGCCATGGATGAAGGTCTGCGTTTCGCAATTCGCGAAGGTGGCCGTACCGTTGGTGCTGGTGTTGTATCTAAAATCATCGAGTAATTGATG
>PANW01000092.1 GCA_002707785.1 Cellvibrionaceae bacterium
CTTTACCCCATGTATTCATGTCGTCGAGCAACAATCTCACACGTACACCGCGTTCGGCAGCCTTCATCAATACCGCGGTCACCAAATTGCCCGTGGTATCCGCGCGATAGATGTAATACTGCACATCAACGCTCGTTGTTGCGCTGTTAATCAAAGCTAATCTGGCAACAAACGCATCGATGCCGTCGCCTAAAGGGTAAACCCCGGACTCTGCGGGGCGGGCTTCACTCATTGTGCTTATCGTTGTAGCCATCTCTGATTGAGAGGCATCACTGACTAGCGTTTGGCTTGCAGGTTTCTGCTCGGCGGTGAGCGGTGGTAGCTGTGTCGCACAACCAGACAGTAGGGCAATTCCCATTAAGGGGGCGAATAAAACTAAGCATTGGCGAAGCATCGTTTCTGTTAACTCTCTCGTGCGGGATCTTAGGTGCGCTTAAAAGTTAGCAGAAACGGCAGCGAAATGCGCTAGTTCCGTAGCCCCCAATTTCTAGGTGACGGTTTTCTAGGGGGCTGTGGGTTACGAGCTGGAAGAGCTGACGGCTTGAATGCTGTCCGGTTGTTGAAACTGTAGATTGGCCAAACGCCTATACAGCTCGCTACTCTGCAGCAACGTCTGATGACTGCCGCGTGCGCAAATACGGCCATTCTCGAGCACGGCGATGGAGTCTGCGTGAAGAATGGTGGCCAGTCGGTGGGCGATAATAATGGTGGTACGGTTTTTCATGAGCTCTTCCAGTGCCTGTTGGACGTGGTATTCACTCTCGGCATCAAGGGCACTGGTGGCTTCGTCTAGTAACAGAAGTTTCGGATCTTTGAGGATTGCTCGAGCAATGGCAATGCGCTGTTTTTGTCCGCCCGACAGTCGTGTACCTTGTTCGCCTAGGTGACTGGCGTAGCCCTCAGGCAGAGCGCTGATAAATTCATGGGCGTGGGCTGCTTTGGCGGCGGCGATCACCTCTTCGTCAGTGGCATCTGGTTTGCCGTAGCGGATGTTGTACCAAACGTCTGCGGTAAACAGTGCGGGTTGCTGAGGAACGACTGCCATCTGCTGACGCAATGCTTGGGTTTCTAGTTGACGAAGGTTAATGCCTTCAAAGGATATCTCTCCCAATTGAGGGTCATAGAATCGTTGCAGTAATTCGAATAAGGTGGATTTTCCTGCGCCAGACGGACCCACTAGTGCCAAGCTTTCTCCTTCGCGGATGTCGAGCGTGAGTGAGTCGATCGCTTTGATGTCTGGGCGAGCCGGGTAACTGAAATTAACCTTGTCGAAGTGCACCAATGAGGTGGTGTCGGCGGCTGTCGGTGTTGTGTGCACAGACCGAACAGGATCGGGAGTCTTAGAAATAATCTCAGAGCGCTCGTTCAACAGATTGATCAATCGTTCGGTGGCGCCAGAGGCTCGTTGGAGTTCACCGTAGACCTCTGAAATGGTGGCTACTGCGCTGGCCATCATAATGGCGTAGAAGACAAAAGCGCCTAATTCACCGCCCGTCATTTTACCGGCTAACATGTCGTTGCCGCCCACCCAAAGCAAGCCAGTAATAGCACCAAACACCATTAGAATGACGCTGGCGATGAGAAACGCTCGCTGCCACACCCGGCGTCGGGCAATGCCAAATGCCGTTTCTACCTCCTGGCCAAAGGCTTGTTGCTCGTGTTGTTCGCGGGTGTAGCTCTGTACCGTTTTGATGTGTTGGATGATCTCGCCGGCGTAGCTGCCGACGTCGGCGATTGAGTCTTGGCTCTTCTTGGATAATTTACGTACGCGGCGCCCGTACAGTAAGATTGGCATCAACACGAGTGGTACGGAAATGAGTACGATCAAACTGAGTTTGAGATTGGTCGCCAACAACAGCACCAAGGCGCCGACAAACGTGAGCGCACTGCGCAGCGCCATGGAAAAAGACGAGCCAATAATGGTCTGTAGCAGCGTGGTATCCGTGGTTAGGCGAGACATGATTTCGCCACTGCGATTGGTCTCAAAGAAACTGGGGTGCAAGGTCACTACATGGTTAAACACCGCTTTGCGCAAATCGGCACTGACTCGCTCTCCCAGCCAAGACACCAGATAAAAGCGAACGAAGGTTCCCGCGGCCATCAGTAGGGAGAGGGCGAGAATGACCAACACCGTTTGTTGCAATGCTTGACTGGATTGAGCCACAAAACCGTCGTCAATAAGGTGTTTGACCCCTTGGCCAATAGAAAGGGTAATGCCCGCGGTGATAACCAGTGCAATACCGGCTCCGATTAAGGTCTTTTTATAGGGCTTCATGAATTGCCACAAACTGAGTAAGACCGACAGTTTTTTTTGGGGAGGCTCTTGGCTGACTAAATCCTCTGAACCTGATTCATTATGGTCATTGTTGTCGAACCGGGCCGCAGAAGTTGCTGCGGGAGTGGCGTGGTCACTGGCTGAGTCTACAGGTACGGGAGTATTCATGGGTGGGGCTACACTGGAGATAGAGTTGCTATCCTAACGGATTTTGTCGTCAAACCGCTGAACAGAAGTGTTAATGAGGGTAAAGCTAGGCTTCACGCTGGTTTTGAAATACTTGAAAGGCTTCTTCCACAACGATGGCGTGACGCCTAGCCAGTGCCAACCGATCATCGTCATAACCGCCGCCGATGACGGTGGCGATGGGAATACCTTTACTGCGACAGGTTTCAAGTACTAGACGATCGCGTTGGCGAATCCCATCCAAGCTCACATTAAGCAAGCCTAATGGATCATGATGATAAATATCAACGCCGGCATCATAGAAGATCAGCGAGGGCTTGGATTGGTCTATGGCTTTGTGAAGAGCCTTATCGACAGTGCTGAGGTATTCGTCGTCGCTGGTGCCCTTGGCAACTTCAACATCCATATCGCTGCGAGCTTTGCGGGCGGGGAAGTTCTTATCGCAGTGGACCGAGCAGGTAAATGCTCGGGGTTCTTCCGCAAGGATATTGGCGGTTCCGTCGCCTTGATGAACGTCGCAGTCGAAGATCATCACCGAGGGGCGGTTGAGTTGCGTTCGCCGGCTTTTATGCAGCAGGGCGAGTGCGGCAATGGCTAAATCATTGAGCACACAAAAACCTGAAGCCGCGTCATAGTGAGCATGGTGGGTACCGCCGGCCAAATGACAGGCAATCCCCTTTTCAAGAGCGAGATTAGCCGTCAGGAAGGTGCCGTTAGGGGAGATCAACGTGCGTTTCATCAGTGCAGGGGACCAAGGTAGCCCCATGCGGCGAACTTCTTGTGGCGTTTGTCGATTATGTATGAATCGATCCAGGTAATTCGGACAGTGCCCCAACTGCAGCAGTTCTAGCTTGGCTTTGCCTGGGCGAAACGTGTTTTCAGGCGTGGCTAAACCTTGTGCCTGTAGGTGCTGATGCAGTAGCCGAAACTTCTCCATTGGAAATCGATGTTTGGCCGGAAAATCAAAACTGTAATTCGGGTGAGTGACTAACGCGAGGCTCATGACGATGTTAATCCTTGATACAAACCGATTAAGCTGATGACCAACAACGCGCTGCCCAACACTCGAAAAAACACCGGAGTTTCAGCCTCCAGCAGTCGCTTATGTAAGCGAGTGCCAATGACGTGTCCGAGTGCGGCGCAGGGCAGCAGCCATAGATGATGAATCAATTGAAGGTCAATGTCGGCCAGTACGAAAGCGACCATTTTAATACTCACCAAAATAAACCAAAGCACAAAGATTGTGTCTCTCAGTTGATGTTTGGCCACATGGTTTGCAAATACCGCCATGATGAGTGGAGCCCCAATAAGCGATGTTCCACTTATGTAGCCACCGAGCATGAGAAACACGCCGTCAATCCATGGATTATTACTCTTGAACGGGCGATTAAAGATGTAAGTGAGCGAATAACAGGCAACGATGGTGAAAATGATGGCGCTCATCAGGGTATTGGGTAGCACTATCAAACCAAAAACCCCGATCAGTTTTGGCACGATCATGATACTCAATGATTTTTTCAGGTAACGCCAGTCGACGGTACTTACGCGAGCCCCAGAGGCTTGTTTACGTTGGCTCTGCCACACTGTAATCGAAGAGAACACCAATAAGTGCACCGATATCAACGGCAGATAAACCACCGGTTGATTACTGACCATCAGCAGAAACGGCAGTGAAAGTACGGCTCCGCCAAATCCTAAGCCGGACCGAACAAAACCGGACCAAACGAAAATAATGGCTATAAGGGTTAGCTGTAGCAGAGATAAATCATTCATGGACGTGTTTGTTCAAGTGATGATGGCAAAGGCGGCTGGAGTCTCTTCGGACAGATTATCATCCCGTCCAGTTGGGCTGCCTTTAGATGCAATCGCTAGAGGCAATCATTCGAGGGCAATACCAAAACCTAAAGCCACGATCTCGCGGGGGTTATTAAGTCTAGGGAATAGTGTATGACCCTAAGCGACAAAACACCGCTCGCAGAGCTTAGGGATTTGTTGGGGGGGGGGATTCTAGCAGCTTGGCGACATGTGCGTAAGCTGCTCTATGACAAGGTTCGGGAGAGAGCTATCGGTTGCAGAGATCTATCGGTTGTAGAGATCTGGCTCAACGTCAGGTCTAGGCTCGGTATAATTTAGACGTAGGACAAAATCCTGTTGTTTATCTAGGTAGATGATAATACCGCTGCGACCCTCATCGAGATTATTGACCACTTCAAATTCTTGCTGCTGATTGAGCTCTATACGATCTTGTTGTTCTGGTGTGCCGTAGACGATCACTTCTTCGAGTTGCGGGCTATCAGAGTCATCGCTGTTGTCGCTCTCGGTGGTAGGCAGTGAAATGGCAATTTTAACCATTTTTCCGTCGTCGCTGTTTTCGACGGCCTCAATTCTTGCCCCTAAGCTTGTACCTTGATGGCCGACTGCAGGAATCAAGGCCGAGGTCTCGATGACCTGTGAAGCGAGAACACTGGATGCGTCAGCGTTATCTTCTGATTTGTCGAGATCCGCTTGAACACTGATCAGCGGCGTCGCCGCCAAACAGAAGAACATCTTGGCTACGGTCGTTTTTATCAATCGAGTTGTTGTTCTGTTCATTATTGGCCGCTCCTGTGTAAAGACTGTTATTTAAGGCGCTCAATTTAGGGCGCTCTATTTAGGGGACTTGATTTAGAGCAACTTTGCCTAAACAAGTGGTTGAACCGCCAGAGGGCGCTCGCAGGAACGGCTCCGGCGCAATGAGAAGATTGAAGTATCACACTCGCTCAGGCATGGAATGCCGCTAATCGCCTACTGTTATTTTTCATTGGCCGACTCTTGGGAGAGTCGTTTATTGATTGCTATCAGTATAGCAATGTTCGTCTGAGCTTCGAGTTCCGCTTCGCCTGAGTTCAAGAATACGCGTGCGCTTTCATAGTTTTGGCAATTAAGCGGAAGGTATCCACCCAAGCTTGCCGCAACTCAGGCGTGTAGCTCTGGCCTAGTCCGGATTTGAGGGTGAAGAGCAGGGCATTGCCTACGGGTGTGTAGTCTTGTGGCTTGACGCCATAACCGACGTGCCGTTCGGCAAGGTCGTGCAGTACGGGGATGAGTTCATCGAGATTACTGGCGCCATTCACCGCGACCTTTAGGGTGGCCATGAGTTTTTTACCCTGCGCTTTGAGATCCCCTTTGAATAGAGAGCGCAAGTTAGGATCGTATTCGAACAGCTTGTTATAAAAAATCTCAGCAGCTTGCTCCGAAATAGGTTCAACCTGTTTGAAACTTTCCTGAACCAACAGGATTTGTCTGGCGGTGATGCTCATGAGTGGCGTCTCGATCAGTGTGATTACTAATTTAGACGGATATTCAAGAATGGCAATCTATAACCACCAGTGAACTTAGAGGTATTCGGTATAAGCCGATTTGAAGATCCTTGCGTAAACTCATAGAGACACCTTTACGGACTGTCTAAAAACTCCATTGACGTGCTTTTAAGCAGGGGATGTTGCTATGCCAAGTATGACCTTTCGTTTTACCACAGAGTGTGAAATGACGCTGGAGGGAGACAGCTATCAAGAAATGTACCTTCAGTTTAAAGATTTCCTTCACGGCGTAACTGAGGTGCAAGACTCCTGTGAAGTGGTCGTATGTCCTCCGGAATCCGATCAGATGTTCTTCTCCCTTGATGGCGCAGAGGAAAGAGTGGAAATTCCCTATTTTAAGGGCAGCTTCGAGGCGGATATTGCTCAGCGAGCTAACGGTAATCCTCTCAAGGCTTCACCTCCCGCTAAGATGCCGGTTTTGTCTGAGCAGGTGGCCCAACAGATACCGGATGTCTACTGGTAGGCTGGAGGCAGTTGATTAGTTGATTGGTTGATTGGTTGATTGGTGGAGTGGTTGGGGGTGAGACTGTTGTCTATGGTCATCTGGTCCGCAACGTTAAGTAGAGATAGTGCCGGCCACCTATAGAGAGTAAGGTGGCGGCTTGCGCAAGAGCGAGTTATCAGCCCGCTTGTTTTTTACGCCGCATGGTGAGCTTAAAATCATTCGCTAAGTGTCGGAAAAATGCTCTCAAAACACCCAAGTCCGTTTGTGGGACTAAGCCTTCGGCCAGTCTTATAATCTGCCAGTAATAGAAGCCGACCGGGCCAAAGGAATTGATGCCTTTGATCAGAGACAGTGGGCTGTTGTGCCCCCAAAAACCTGTCCCTAAAACCAGAGAGTCTTCGTAACTATCGGCAAAGTCGACTTTTTTCTCGATCAGTTTCCGTGGTAGATCTGGCTGTGTGCATAGCGGTCGTGCTAGTCCCACAAGATCGATTTCTCCGTCTTCAATGGCGTTTTCCATGACTTTGCGACTGCGAAAACCACCGGTAATCATCAGCGGCACTTGTGCGGCTTGTTTGATCGCCTCGGCGTATTCAATGAAATAGGCTTCGCGCTTGCGTGTACTCTCCCTAACCTCGGTCGATTCAACCCCCATGAGGCTAAGCTGTTCGTAAGTTCCACCGGAGACTTCCAATAGATCAATACCGTCTTCACTGAGCCAGCGAGCAACGGTGACACAATCCTCTAGTGAGAAACCTCCTTTTTGAAAATCAGCTGAATTCAGTTTTACGGCGACGGGGAACTCGGCGCCAACGGCGGCGCGAACGGCTTGAACTGCACGGCGGGCGAGGCGTGCTCGGTTCTCTAAGCTTCCGCCCCATTGATCGGTACGTTGGTTGGTTTTAGGGGATAAAAACTGGCTGATCAGGTAGCCATGGGCGCAATGCAGTTGGACACCGGTGAAGCCGGCTTGTTTGGCCAATGTGGCGGTAGTGGCAAAGCGGGTGATGACATCTTCAATATCCGCCTCACTCATGGGGACGGGTTTGCCAAAATTACCGAGCATATTGAGCTGTACGTCCGATGGCGACATCGGATTGCTGTTGACCAGCTTTGGACATTGACGCCCTGGGTGACTGATCTGCATCCACAAATGGTTGCCTCCTCGGGTACCGGCTTGAGCCCATTGCTGCAACATCGGCATAGCTCTATCGTCTTCTAAGACTACATTGCCTGCTCGTTCGAGGTAGCGCCGGTCAATCATGACGTTTCCTGTAATGTGTAAACCGCAGCCGCCGTCAGACCAAGTGCCGTAGAGTGCCTGGTGTTTGTCGGTGGGATTGTCTTGCGCGTCCGCTAGTCCTTCAGTCATTGCGCTCTTGCCGAAGCGGTTGGGAAGTGTGACGCCGCAAGGCAGTGTGATGTCTTGCGCGAGAGGGCTTGAAGTCTGTGAACTGGACATAGGATTCCTCAGATCGATGTTATTGTTATTCGCAATAGGGCGATTTGAGTCAGAGTATAGTCGTGCCAAGCGAGATCAAAAAAGGGCGATAGAGGACAGCAAGGTAAAGAAAGATTATGTTGATAGGGCAAGATAACTATTCCCGCGTGTTATCCTTGCGCCGCCGAACGCTCGAGCGGGTTTCTCCCACTCATCGCGAGCGTTGGTGAAATCGACATTTTTTATCGTGAGTATCAAAGATGCGCAGTATGAGAACCGATGTTGCTTTTGGCGATGTCAACTGGTCAACCCTTAAGTCACTCATCCCTTATCTGACAGAATTTAAAGCCCGTATGGGGTTGGCGATTCTCTGCTTGGTGATGGCGAAACTCGCCAGTGTCGGTTTGCCTTTTATTCTCAAACACATTGTTGATGATCTCGATCAATCATCGGATCTGGCCGGTTTGGTGGCCGTTCCCGTTGGTTTGCTATTGGCCTATGGGTTGGTGCGCTTTTCCAACGTACTCTTTGGTGAACTCAGAGATACGCTGTTTGGGCGTGTTACCGAGCGGGCCATGCGTCGTATTGGTATGAGGGTCTTTCGACATTTACATGCGCTTGATTTGGATTTCCATTTAAACCGTCGCACCGGTGGTCTCTCTCGTGATATCGAGCGCGGCACCAATGGCATCAGCTTTATCCTGCGCTTCATGGTGTTCAATATTGTGCCCACTTTGCTAGAGATCGGGCTGGTGATCGGTCTCCTATGGTGGAACTATCATGTGGGATTCGCTCTTATCGTTGCTATGGCGGTGGTGTGCTACGTGGCCTTTTCGGTGATCGCTACTGAGTGGCGCACAGGGTTTGTACGTGAGGCCAATCGCGCTGAATCGAACTCCAGTACACGCTCCATCGACAGTCTTATGAACTACGAAACGGTAAAGTACTTTACCAATGAAGAACATGAGGCAGAACATTACGATTTAGAACTCTCCAACTGGGAGCAGGCGAGACGTAAGAATCGATTGTCGCTGTTTGCACTCAATGGTGGTCAAGCCTTCATTATTGCCGCCGCCATGACATCAGCTATGGTGTTGGCTGCCTATCAGGTGGCTGATGAGGTGATGACTCTGGGGGACTTTGTGCTTATCAACGCCTTCATGATGCAGATATTCATGCCGCTAAATTTTTTGGGCTTTGTGTATCGAGAAATGAAAGGTTCGATGGCCAATATTGAGGCGATGTTTGGTTTGCTGCAAGAGACTCCGCGAGTTGAGGACTCCGAAGACTGCTCAGAGTTGCGGGTATCAAAAGGAAGTATCGACTTTCGTTCTGTCTCGTTTTGCTATCATCAGGATCGCCCGATTTTGTCCGAGCTATCGTTTTCTGTAGCGGCTAAAAGCAAAGTGGCAATCGTAGGAAGTAGCGGGGCAGGTAAGTCGACGCTGGCTAAGCTGCTGTTTCGTTTTTACGATGTTAACGCGGGAGCTATTGAAATTGATGGCCAAGATATTCGTCAAGTCTCTCAGCATTCTTTGCGCAAAGCCATTGGCGTGGTTCCACAGGATACCGTGTTGTTCAATACCTCCATCTTTGAAAACGTACGTTATGGTGCTATTGAGGCTTCCGATGAAGCGGTATGGCAGGCTATACGCATGGCGCATCTGGATGATTTTGTTGCCCAACTGCCCAAAGGTGTTGATACCGTTGTTGGCGAAAGGGGCTTGAAACTCTCGGGTGGTGAAAAACAGCGAGTCGCCATCGCTCGAGCGATTTTGAAGCGTCCGCACATTATGGTGTTTGATGAGGCCACTTCATCGCTCGACAGTCACAGTGAGCAGAGTATTCTAGAGGCTATAAAAGAAATTTCAGGGCAGCAAACCAGCGTAGTTATCGCCCATCGTCTGTCGACTATTGTTGATGCGGATCAGATCATCGTACTGGATCAAGGAAAGCTCGTTGAACAGGGCAGTCATGAACAGTTGCTGCGGGCTGAGGGACACTACGCCCACTTGTGGGATGTTCAACAGCGTGAGCCAGATTCTACGTCTTAAACGCTTAAAGCTCCTTGCGGGGCTGTAATCGATGTGGCGGTCACTGTCGCTGTGGTTAGGCGTTAGAGTTTTCCTCTTCGGTGTCAAAAATAATATCGAGATCGTGATCTTCAACCCATTCACGCAGTCGTTGAATCGCTTTGAGCAGGTTGTTGAGCGAGTCGGCAAGCTTCGAGTGATCGCCTTTTATGAGTTGGCTATCGAGTTCGCCGCTGGCTAGACGCAGCTCAGGAACGCCGCAGTAGCAACAACCACCGTAGAGACGGTGAACCTTTTCTTGCAGTTCACTCCATTGTTGTTGTTGAAATAGCTGAGAAATTTCCTCTGCCTCTTGACCCAAGTCTGCGGTCAGTTTCATCAGCATATCACGGGCTAAATCACGTTTGCCGTTGCTCAGACGAAGGGCATCTTGAAGATCCATAATGGCATTTTGCGGGATACCTTTGCCCAGAGGCATAGAGAGTAAGTTGGAGTGAGTCTGTTGGCTGGGAGTGGATTCAATGTTAAGCCACTGGCGTAACAGATGGGCCAACTGTTCCTCGCTAACGGGCTTGCTGGTGTAATCGTCCATTCCTGCCTTGATGAGCTTAGCCTTCTGCTCGCTCATGTCATGAGCTGTCAAGGCAATGATGGGTATCCTGCTGCCTTCACTCTCTTCGGCACGGATGCGTTGCGTAGTTTCAATTCCATCCATTTGTGGCATCTGCACGTCCATAAAAACCAAATCTACCGCGGCGTTGGCGACGAAGCTCAGTGCTTCTTTGCCGCTATTGGCTTCCAGTACGTTGACGCCCAAACTGTCTAAAAAGGTGCTAACCAGTTGCAGGTTGGCGGGGTTGTCGTCAACAACCAATACGTTTTTCGGTTGCTCTAAGGTTGGAGTCGATGTGTTTTGAGCCGGTTGCTCATCAAAAGAGTCGGTGAGTACTTGATACAAGTGATCGTGCGAGAGGGGTAAAAAGACAATGTGTGCTCCCGCATGTTGGAGGGATTCGTTATAGGCCAGTGGGCTATCCGGTAGTACTGCAATGAAGGTTTTTCCGCAGCGGCTATTTTTGACAAACTTCAGCAGTGAGTTCGCATCGCCTTGGTTTTCGGGAATGATCAACGCCAGATCGGTGTGGGTATTCTCAGCCGAAGCGATGTCACAGTGCTCTGTGAGAGCCTGTTGGGAGGGGAAATATTCACACCCCAGATTCCATTGTGCGAGATAATCGCTTAATTGATCTTTAAGGGGAGCGTTGGGGATAAGGGCAACTGCCCGCTTGCCTGCTAGCAGCTGGCCAGACTCTTCCAGCACTCGTTGCTGAACAGGCAGGGATAAGCTAAACCAAGCCGTGGTGCCTTTAACTGAGTTGTTCTCGATACCAATTTTACCGCCCATCTTCTCAACGAGGCCTTTGGCAATGGCCAGTCCTAGCCCTGTGCCTCCCCGCTGACGGCTATCTGAGGCATCTGCTTGTTTAAAGGCTTCAAATACACTGTCTTTATGGTGTTGATCGATGCCAATACCACAGTCATTGACGCAGATTTTTATTTCCGCCAGATTGCCGTGAGTAGCAATCAGCTGAGTTTGAATCACTACGTTGCCGGTATCAGAAAATTTGATAGCGTTACTGACTAAATTGGTTAGAACTTGCTTAAGTCGCAGCGCATCACCATGCAGATGCAGGGGGACTTCGCCATCATTGTTGGCAATCAAATAGAGTTGCTTTTCACTGGCGGCTGGGGCGAGTACTTGCAAGGTTTCTTCAATGACTTGGCGCAGGTTTAGTGGCGCCTTGTCTAAAGTGAGCCTATCCTCTTCGAGACGAGAAAAGTCCAGAATGTCATTGATGATGGTCAGCAAGCCTTGGGACGAATGAGCAATGGTGCGTAAATATTCCCGTTGCTGTGTGGTTAAGGGACTTTTAAGCAACAAACTGGTAAAACCCAAAATTCCGTTAATGGGGGTGCGGATTTCGTGGGTCGTGTTTGCTAAGAATTGCGATTTACTGCGATTGGCTTCTACTGCCCGTTTGCGGGCTAGATCTAATTCGATGCTTTGTATTTCGACGGTATCGAGGGTTTCTTGCAAATCGGAGGTGGCTTGATCGATTTGTTGGCGAACGCTGCTGCTGTCTTCTTCCAGCCGCTTACCGAGTTCGTTAATGCTGTTGGCGAGGTATTGCAGCTCAGTGGCACCACTTGCGCTAACCCGGGTCTTGAATTTACGTTGGCTGAAATCTTGGAGTGCACTTTGCATTTCATGCAGTGGCGATTCTATGGTGCGAGTCAGTCGCCAAGCCAGTGCCGTTAACACGGTAAAGGCCAGCAGCAGGGCGGCGAGGATCACCGATAACCCTTTGTATTGCTTTATGCTCAAACCCGCGTGATTGATGCTAACAACCAGCCAGCCTCTGTGCACGGAGGCGCCGTTAGTTTGAACATCGATAATGGGTGTGGCGTAGTAGTAGTTTTCATCGCTGCCCCATTGAGTGGGGACTTCGCTTAAATGACGCTCGAGATTGAGCGACAGTCGTTGGCCGCGTTTGAGTATCACTTTGCCGTCGCTGTCGAGCAGGTAGGTTCCGCGCATACTGGGCATTTCAAGTAGGTCGTCAAAGCTGGCGAGGATGTATTCGGTAGAGGCTGGAGTGAGTTCTCGGGAGGTAATAGCGTGTTGGACGAGCGATGATAACCAGCGGGTAGCGACTGCATTGCGCTTATGTTCAAGATCGCGCGTATCAATAGCTTGTACCGCAGCAATACCTATAGCAATCAGAGTGATGCAGATCAAGACGGGCATGACACTGAGCTGTTGAATTTTGAAGGCGAGGCTTTTTGACGTAATGGGCAAACGCACCAGTTAACTCCTGTAATTTGGGCTGTTGAACCAGACGATTCGGTCTTCAAGTTAGGCTGCTGATAACCAGCGAGGTCATGTCTGTCTTGGCTTTGTTGCGGTTTTATATAAGCTCTGCAGGCATGAATACCGGGTGCTAATAACGAGCAACGATTTTTGGCCATTCCGTGACCAATGAATTTGGGTTTCACCATACCACAAACAGAGCTAAAATAGTCTGCTCTCAAGATTGCTCTCCGATAACCCCTCGACTGGTTTGAAATATTATGGATTACCCAACCATTGAGTCTTGCATTGGCAATACTCCTTTGGTCCGTCTGCAGCGCATGCAGGGCGAGACAAGCAACACAATTTTAGTCAAGTTAGAAGGGAATAACCCCGCAGGATCAGTGAAAGACCGGCCTGCGTTATCTATGATCAATCGAGCCGAAGCTCGCGGGGACATAAAGCCTGGCGATACCTTGGTCGAGGCGACCAGTGGTAATACCGGTATAGCACTGGCGATGGCTGCGGCCATTAAGGGCTATAAGATGGTGTTGATCATGCCTGACAATGCAACTGATGAACGTAAAGCCGCGATGGCCGCCTATGGCGCAGAGCTTATCTTAGTGACCAAGGAACAGGGCATGGAAGGCGCTCGGGATTTGGCGCACAGCATGCAGGCCCAAGGGCAGGGTATTGTTTTGGATCAGTTTGCCAATGGCGATAACCCTCTCGCTCACTATTATTCTACGGGGCCAGAGATTTGGCAGCAGACAGGCGGCAAGATTACGCATTTTGTCAGCTCAATGGGTACGACTGGGACGATTATGGGCACCTCTCAGTACCTGAAGGAGCAAAACCCTGCCATAGAGATCATCGGTCTCCAGCCAGAAGAAGGCGCTGCTATCCCCGGTATTCGACGTTGGCCAAAAGAGTACCTCCCCAGTATTTTCGACGAAACACGCGTGGATCGGGTGATGAATATGGGCCAAGATGACGCCGAAAAGGCCATGAGAGAGCTGGCTCGCACAGAAGGTATTTTTTGTGGTGTATCGAGTGGTGGCGCAGTTGCTGGCGCGTTGCGCTTGAGTGAAACCGTCGAAAACGCGGTTATTGTGGCCATTATTTGTGATCGCGGTGACCGCTACCTGTCCTCTGGACTTTATAGTTAATCATTATGGCGCGAATCTTTAAGGCTAAGACAACCAAACGAGTTTCTTCGGACCCTTCACCTAAACAGCTGCAGATTGACCGTTTGTCCCATGATGGACGAGGTATTGCCCTTCATCAGGGCAAGACTGTCTTTGTCGATGGTGGCTTGGTGGGGGAGCAAGTTGAGGTCGCTCACTATCGACGTCAGAAGAATTTTAGTGAATGTCAGGCTAAGCATATTGTGAAGCCTTCTTCAGAGCGAGTTGAGCCCGTTTGTCCCATTTTTGCCCAGTGCGGTGGTTGTCAGCTACAGCATTTGCGTGCGGACAAACAGATTCAATACAAACAATCGGCTTTATTGTCACTGTTGCAGCGACAATACCAACTGCAGCCGGAAACAGTGCTAGATCCCATCTGTTCGGCACCCGAGGGGTATAGAAGCCGAGTAAGGTTTGGTATCGACAGCCAGAGACAACTGTCGTTTCGACAGAAACTCAGTGACAAACTGGTCGCCGTCGATCAATGCCCAGTATTAGAGCCCTCTCTGCAAGCTCTGATTCCTCAGGTTCAGGCTTGGTTGGATGAGTTGGGCTCAAAGCCTGGTGTCACCCATATAGAAATGATTGCCGCAGCAGATACGCAGAAACAAGAGGCAGCTGCGTTGGTGGTGAGGCATATTAAGCCGCTCCCTCAGTCGCAAAGAGAGGCCTTACAGCGCCAGTTGGGTTCTGCGCAGTGCTGGTTTCAAGGTGAGAAAGGTGGTCAATTGACAGGCGTCGATGGCTCTCAAGTTGATCCGCGATTGTTAGTGCTGCTCGATGATCAGTCTGTTCAGTTGGCGTTTTCGCCCCGCGACTTTACTCAGGTGAATCGTGCCGTAAACCAAAAGATGGTGAGTCAGGCAATGGAGTGGTTGGAGCTTCAGCCCAGTGACAAGGTGGCGGATTTATACTGCGGGATGGGCAACTTTTCTCTGGCAATTGCGCGACAGTGTCAGCAGCTGTTAGGTATCGAAGGCGTTGAGGCTATGGTTGTGCGAGCTCAAGAGAACGCCGACCGCAATGGTATAAGCGGTGCAGAGTTTAAGGCCATGGATCTGACCAGCAGTGACTTCAGCAGCATGCTGCGTAGACGGGAAATCACAAAGTTGGTGCTAGATCCGCCCCGCGCTGGTGCAAAAGCCGTGAGTGAACAAATGGCAGAAACTGAAGTCGAAAGCGTGGTATATGTCTCCTGCAATCCGGCAAGTTTTGCTCGGGACGCCAGTATTTTAGTGGAAGGTGGTTATCGTATGGCAGCGCTTCGGGCGATGGATATGTTCCCTCATACTTCACACATGGAAACCATGGCACTGTTTGTGCGTGGTTAGCGCGTCGTTGTTTTGTTGCAGTACAAGATAACCACGTCTGTTATTAGGAAGCGATACCGAGTAGAGCGGAAGAATTATGGTTAAAGTTCGAGAAGATCATCCGGTTAAAGACGATGGCCGCGTTGACATAGAGGCCTGGCTGGAGAGATTCAGTTCAACCTACGACTTAAGATCGGCAGACCTGCCTGTTTTACAGCGCGCCTGTGAAGTGAGTTTGATGGCAGAGGAAATGGCCATCGCCGAAGACAATATCTGGGCTGCGGGCACCAGCAGCTTCCGCACTGGGTTGGAAATGGCAGAGATTCTGGCCGACCTGCAATTGGACATCGAAACTCTGCAGGCTGCGATCCTGTATCGGGCGGTGCGGGAAAACAAACTAGCGCTAAAGGAAGTTGAGGCAAAATTTGGCGAGACGGTTGCCAAGTTAATCAAGGGTGTCATTCGCATGGCTGCGATCAGTACCCAACTCAATGATTCAGAAGAAAGCGTGTTGGGCCTGTTGTCTCAGGAGCAGTCAGACAATGTTCGTAAGATGCTGGTCGCCATGGTTGACGATGTGCGAGTTGCGTTGGTTAAGTTGGCTGAGCGAACCTGTGCGATTCGAGCGGTTAAGAATATTGACGAGGTGAAACGGCGCAAAGTCGCCCGTGAGGTGGCTGACATATACGCTCCTTTGGCCCACCGTTTAGGGATTGGCCATATTAAGTGGGAGCTGGAGGATCTTTCGTTTCGCTATCTTGAGCCTGACGACTACATGAGCATTGCCCGCCTGCTTGACGAACGTCGTTTGGATCGCCAGGAATTTATCGATAAGGTCATTGAGAATTTAAACAGTGAACTTTCCGCCTCAAACATTGAGGCTAATATCAGCGGACGCGCCAAACATATTTACAGCATTTGGCGAAAAATGCGGCGCAAGGATATTGGTTTTTCACAGGTTTACGATATTCGAGCGGTACGGATTCTGGTCCCTACGGTGCGCGATTGCTACGCCGTTTTAGGTATCGTTCATAGCTTGTGGCGCAACATTCCCAATGAGTTTGATGACTATATCGCATCCCCCAAAGAAAACGGCTATCGATCCTTACATACGGCTGTGATTGGCCCTGATCGTAAAGTGTTGGAAGTACAAATTCGTACTCATTCTATGCACGAAGAAGCTGAGTTCGGAGTCTGTGCTCACTGGCGCTATAAAGGTGCCGATGACGAGTCTAGTGAAGACAGCTACGAGCAGAAAATTGCGTGGTTGCGTCAAGTCCTAGAGTGGCATGAAGAGTTGGGCGGTCACCCGCTTGAAGATGATTTGTCCGTTGGCGTGGAGCAGGATCGTATTTATGTGTTCACCCCAGAGGGGCACATTATCGATTTTCCCCACGGATCAACACCACTGGATTTTGCCTATCGTGTGCACACCGAGGTAGGGCACCGTTGTCGCGGGGCTAAAGTTAATGGCCGTATTGTGCCGTTGAACTATGTATTGAAAACCGCAGATCAAGTGGAAGTCTTGACGGGTAAACACGAGTCGCCAAGTCGCGATTGGATGTCGCCTGCGCTGGGGTATTTAAAAACCGGTCGCGCCCGAGCCAAAGTGCAGCAATGGTTTAAATTGCAGGCGCGTGATCAAAATGTTGCAGAAGGTCGTGCTGTTCTGGATAAAGAGTTTCGCCGCTTGGCGATGGACGAGCTGGACTACGATGCTCTAGCCGAAAAACTCAATTTGGTGGGATTGGACGATCTCTATGCGGCGGTCGGTGCAAGCGATATCGGCGTTCAGCATGTGGTTAATGCCGCCCAAAAAATGCTAACCCCCGACGAAACCGTTGAGCCGGTTGTTAGTTTAGTTGGCCGAGCCTCTAGGGAACATCACGACTCGGATCTGTTTATTGATGGGGTGGGTAACTTACTGACTCATATTGCTGGTTGCTGTAATCCGGTGCCAGGCGATGCCATCATGGGCTATATCACGCTGGGACGCGGGGTCTCGATTCATCGCAAAGATTGCCACAACATATTGCAGCTACAGAATGATGAACCTGAGCGAATCATCAAAGTGGGCTGGGGTGAGGCTCCGCAAAGCTTGTATCCCGTCGATGTCATTATTGAAGCTTTTGATCGACATGGTTTGTTGCGGGATATCACTACGTTACTCGATTCTGAGCGAGTGAATGTCAGTGCCATGCAAACCTTATCGGACAAACGTAAGAATACGGTTGATATGTTACTGACAATCGAAATTAGCAGTTTTACTGAGTTGAGTCGTGTGCTGAGTCGCGTAAACCAGTTGCCGAACGTGGCCACGGCACGTCGTAAACACGACTAGCTGGTTGGTTTTATCCCACTTAGCCTAGATTCGATAACGGAATTATTTATGGTGTCTCGTCAGTACTCGTTCGATGATTTAAAACGATTGATGTCTCGTTTGCGAGACCCGCAAACAGGCTGTCCTTGGGATGTAGAGCAAACTTATCGAAGTATTGCACCTTCTACCATCGAAGAGGCTTATGAAGTTGTTGATGCCATTGAGCGTAATAACCTTGAACACTTGAAAGAAGAATTGGGCGATTTACTCTTTCAAGTGGTGTTCTACAGTCAAATAGCTCTTGAGGAAGAGCGCTTTAACCTTGATGACGTGGTTTCTGATTTAGTCAGTAAGCTGATTCGACGGCACCCTCACGTGTTTCCAGAAAATACCTTGGAGAGTCGAGCTTCGGCGACTCGTACGCCAGAGCAAGAAGCCGAGATCAAGGCGCGCTGGGAGGCGCTAAAGCGGGAAGAGCGACAAGCAAAGGGGCAGGCTGGGCTGCTCGACGATATTCCACTCAATTTGTCGGCCCTGACTCGAGCGACAAAGCTTCAAAAGCGAGCGTCGTCGGTTGGCTTTGATTGGCCGTCAATGGACGGTGTGATCGAAAAGATTGAAGAGGAGTTGGATGAGGTTAAGCAAGCCCTCAAGGATCAGAACCCCGCCGCTGTTCGAGAAGAGCTTGGTGATCTGCTCTTTGCGGTCGTCAACGCGAGTCGGCACCAAAAAGTGGAGCCCGAGGGAGCCTTGCGCGGTACAAACTACAAGTTTGAGCAGCGTTTTAGTTACATCGAAAAGGCACTGGCTGATCGCGGTCTCAGTGCAGAAGATGCGCCTTTAGAGCTTATGGATGCGCTCTGGGATGAAGCCAAAACACAGCTGCGTTAAAGGCAGCCCAAACGATATCGATGCGTATGTGAATTATCGTTGCAGGCGTTCGCGCCTAGTGAATCGGCTTGTCATCGTTGCTACTTTTTTCAGATTTCTTCACTGCGGGTTTTTTAACCGAGTCCGGCCGGCTGTTTGGCGGAGAATCTATTGCGGCGGGCTTAGCGGTCTGTTGCTGGGCTAGCTGCAATTGCTGTTTAACCGTGGAGGTTTGTTTCAAATCCTCCAGTAAGCTCTTTATTTGCTGATTCTTATCCGCAATTTGTGTTTCCAGCTGTTGAATGCTGCTGCGTAATTGTTTGTGCTGTTCGTTGAGCCGAGTCTCCTTTTCTTCGGCGTTGATAATGATGTCAGAAACATCAACACCCAGTGATTCCAGTGTTTTTTGGACAATGGTCACCACTAGCTTTGGATCGCCATCCGGTAAGCCTGACATCAATTGCACGGCTTTTTCGATGTCGTAATGAGGTTTACGAGCCGAAACGCGGGCAGGGGTGGTCAGATCACCGTTGTCCAGGAAACTCTCATTTAAATCTTCCTGTGTGGGTAATTGCACATTGCTGAAATCGTCTTCGGGCATACTCTCATCGTGCCGGCTGAAAAGTCCCATAATATCCTCCTAGTAATCCTTCATTTTGGTTGGGAAGTCGCTATGACTCACGTGGTTGTAAGCGTAACTGTGTCTGATAGTGTTTGGTTCGGGCTAAGAGTTTGGGCGTTAAACCACAATCCTCATAAATCTCGTCACCACACTCGTCCCAAGCGATAACCTTGCTGCCGGGCTGATAGGGAAGTGCGGTTTCGACATCTTTTAGCGCCGCGGAAAGCAAGTCTCGAATCAGAGTTTCTTTACCTATTCGAGGGTAGCGTTGGCATAAATCCTCGAGTTTATTCTTGTGCTCTTCTGTCAGATAGATGCAGTAGGGTGAGCGGGTCAACTCGCCTTCACCTTCTTTGTGCCATTTTCGCTGCAGTTGTTGGTACATGTTCATGGTTTGTCTCAGCTATTGCGGTGGAACATGGAGGCGGAACTTTTAACCGACGAAAGCTATGTTAGTTGATCAAGTGCGTGGGCCAAAAGCGTGGAAATAATCTGTTCCTGGCTTTGGTTGGGAAATAGTTCGGCCAAAGCAGAGAGTTTGGCTGCATCTTCTAGTGGTAGTGGAGTGATACAGCACATCTCTTGGGCTGGCGCGGCGGGCTGTTTTAAATCTTGTACCCATGGACGAGCATTCATAGTTACCTCTCGAACGAATCTACGGGGGACTTTCTGTAAGTATCTTCTATATATAGCCTACTTACTCAAGCCGAGTCGGGTAATTGTTAATTCTGTTGGCTGGTCGGGGTACACTTGTCGTCAGTTTATTATCCAATGGCTAGACCTTGGTCTAGTATCAATCCTAAAAAGTACATTTAAAACAAGTGCTTAGTAATAAATAGACAGTCTCGCAGTCGTGCTACTCTTGAGATTCGGAGGGGCAAAGTGTATGGTAGCTGCTTTTTTAGACCCCTTCTCTCCGCAAGCTCTCTAAATGCCATAACTGACTGAGTCAGAGGGTAAATATTGGGTAGTCCCGTGAGGGCAGACTAATCAGGAGTTAATTCCCTTATGCGTATCATTTTGTTGGGTGCACCTGGTGCCGGTAAAGGCACTCAGGCCCAGTTCATCATGGAAAAATACGGTATTCCTCAGATTTCCACCGGTGACATGCTTCGAGCAGCAGTTAAAGCTGGCACGCCATTAGGTATAAAGGCAAAAGACATTATGGCGTCGGGAGGCTTGGTATCTGACGATTTGATTATAGCGCTGGTTAAGGATCGAATTTCTCAGGATGACTGTGCTAATGGCTTCCTGTTTGATGGCTTTCCTCGCACAATCCCTCAAGCTGAAGCGCTTCAGGAAGCGGGTGTTGCTATTGATCATGTGTTGGAGATTAATGTCGAGGATGAGGAAATCGTAAGCCGCATGAGTGGTCGTCGTGTTCATCCTGATTCCGGTCGTACTTATCATGTTGTTTATAATCCTCCTAAGGTCGAAGGGAAGGATGACGTAAGCGGAGAAGACTTGATTCAGCGTGAAGATGATCAAGAAGAAACCGTTCGAAAACGTTTAGGCGTCTATCACGAGCAAACAAAACCACTGGTAGGCTTTTATCAGGACTTAGCGTCAAAGAGCAGTGATGCAGCAAAATACACCTGTATTCCTGGTGTTGGTGAATTGGCTGATATTAAGTCCAAAGTGTTCGCCGTATTGGATTAAGTGAAAAGCCTCCCCGTCGAGGGAGTTTCCAGACACAAAAAAGGGCCCTCAGGGCCCTTTTTTGTGTCTGGTGTATTTAGCGCGGTATTTGAAACGGCTATAGATCAATGTGACTTCGATATAGGTGCAAACGGCGTTTGATATCCGCTGTGTCAAATGCGTTTGATTTCGGCATGCTTTTGATGTCGGTGCCTTTGGCGATGGATAGGTTTCTAGTCAGTCGACTCCTGTGGCCGTAGATGCTCGCCGAAGCGTTCATTGACGACTTCTCCCTTCATAGCTTCTTGTTCCACGATTATTTTCGCTCCATTTCTAGTGCAGCCTGCTCTTGTTGGTTTGATTCTCCTCATCACCTATGGGGTGGCACGATTTCTACATTGAGTGGTCCATTTTTCCAAACGTTTGAGTTCAGGAGGACAGCCATATTCCTTTTTCATTTCTTTATTGGTTTTGTTTGCACGGTTGAGATCCTGTCTTTTATGAGGTCTTGAGGTTATTGCTTCTATATATAGATGCAAAAGTGGAATCTATGAGGTTTTCTATTCAAGCTGTCGAGGAAGCAGTGAGACGGTGATGATTCTGGTTTGTTCGCGCATAACGAAGGGCAGTGAGTTTTGCGTTTTGACTCACTGCGATATTTTCCATTTACGTTGTTCTGAGTTGTGCGCTACTGGCATTTGTTATGTGGCAGTGAACTGTGAGGTAGAAACACTACTTTTCATTTTTCAGGTGTGGCAGGTTTGTCAGTTTCCTTTGCTAGGTGCAGTCCGTTCTGATTAGCGGTATTTGAGATAAGAAAATGGAGTCGAAAGCAACGTTGTTGTTTTTTGTTTTTTGTTTTTCGTTTGAGGCCTAAATATATCTATGAGGTTTTTCCCTAAAAAAGCGTCTTAACGATGAGGAATGAAGTTTTGAGGTGTAAAAAACACCGTTAACGGTAAAAAAACTCAAAAAAATCGTATTTTTCTAAAAAAAAAGCAGTGAAAGGGTGCAAAAGCTTGTTTTTTTAAATAATATTCTGGTCGACGTCTTAGGCGTTTAATATTTGTGCTATGGTTCATTGTGTTAGTGGTTGTGCATCTTTTTATACTGAGGAGAATTGAAGATGGCTAGAGTAGCAAAAGCGAAAGCTAAAAAGGCGCCGGCAAAACGTCGTGCACCGGCTAAAGCAAAAGCAAAAGTAAAAAAAGCCCCGGCAGCAGTTGCCGCCCCGGCTGTTACCAAAGCTCAGGATGCCCTGAGTAAACTTCAAAAAGAAATCCAAGCCCAAGCGAAGGCTCAAGCTGCTGCTCGTAAGAAAGCGGCTTCTGCTAAAAACAAGGCTGCCAAGTCTAAGAAAGCCGCTGATAAGCGTGCCGCTCAAGCCGCGACTAAGGCTGCCGCAAAAGTGGGTGCCAAGGTTAAGACTCTGCGCGGTAAGGCTGCAAGTGCCAAACTGACTCTTTCAACGGCCAAGAGCGTTGCTGCTGCAAAAGCTGCTGAAGCTGCAGTATTGGCGAAGGTTGATGCTCTGTCTGCTTCTTTGGCAACTAAAGCAGAGGCGGATCTGGAGAAAGCCGCTAAAGCGTTTGAAGCTAAGTGGAAGAAACAGCGCGCCGCGGCCAATGCTAAGAAAGTTGCTGCAGCTAAGAAGAAATTGGCTGCTAAAGCAAAAGCCGTAGCAAAGAAGGCGATGGATAAAGCCAAAGCTGCAGAGAAGAAAGCTGCGACTAAAGCGAAAGCTGCTGAGAAGAAAGCCGCTGCTAAAGCCAAAGCTGCCGAGAAGAAAGCTGCCGCTAAAGCAAAGGCTGCAGAGAAGAAAGCGGCCGCTAAAGCTAAAGCAGCGGAGAAGAAAGCCGCTGCTAAAGCTAAGAAAAAGGCTGCTCCTAAGAAGCGTAAACCTGCTGCTAAGAAAGCTGCTCCTAAAAAGGCTGTGGCTAAGAAGAAGCCTGCAGCCAAGAAGCGTGCCGCTAAGAAGAAGTAAATATCGGTCCAATTTGGGGGGTAATTCTCCAAATTACGTTTCAAAAAATCCCCGAGGGCCTAATGCTCCGGGGATTTTTTCGTTCTAAGCTGTCTCAACTGGCCAAAATCTGAGAAAATGTGCGCCATTCGCCCTTAGGTTCAAAGGTTAGGTTAGGCATGAGTACAATTTTGGCGGTCGATACATCTAGTGAGGCGTGCTCGATTGCATTGTCCCGAAACGGCGAGATAACGAGTGAGTTTGTATTGGCGCCTCGTCAACATACTCAACGTTTACTCCCCATGATTGATCAGCTATTGGTTTCACAAGGAATTACCCTCGGTGATCTAGATGCTATTGCCTATGGCAGAGGGCCAGGTTCTTTTACTGGGTTGAGAATTTGTCTCGGTGTCGTTCAAGGACTGGCATTTTCCGCAAATATTCCAGTGATACCTGTGTCTACCTTAAAAACCATGGCGGTAGGAGCGATTCGCCAGTTTTCATTGAGCGGAGATGATCGCGTTTTGGTCGCTTTGGATGCCAGAATGAACGAGATTTATGGTGCCGTTTATACCGGAGATACGCCGCTTCCCAGTGAGTTGGTGTCTGAATTTGTGGGTGCACCAGAGCAATTGAGTGAATGCCCGCAGATCCTAGACGTGCCAGCAGCGAAGTTGATCAAGGTTGGTGCTGGTTGTCACTATGAGGCGGTGCAAGCTATCGATACCCGCCACGAAGATCAGGCGTTATTGGCGCGAGCTGAAGATATGTTGATTCTCGCTGACGCGGCCTTCGCGCAAGGCGAGTTTGTGGCTGCCGAAGATACGCAACCTGTCTATCTGAGGGACAGTGTTGCTTGGAAAAAACGCGAAAGAATTCGCCGTTAATCTTTTTTCAAGGACGTTATGGATACTTTACAGCTAGCTCTCTTGGCGCTGATTCAAGGGATTACTGAGTTTCTTCCTATTTCCAGCTCTGGGCATCTGATTTTGCCTAGCGAAATTCTTGGATGGCAAGATCAGGGTTTAGCCTTCGACGTCGCCGTGCATGTGGGATCGTTGATTGCTGTGTTGGGGTACTTTCGCCGCGATATAATCACTTTAATTGAGGCGTGGTTTGTTAGCCTGAAAGGGGCATCAAGTAATGATAGTCGTCTCGCATGGTATGTTATTTGGGCGACGGTGCCAGCAGGCTTAGCGGGTTTAGTGTTTAATGATTTTATTGAGCAGAATTTGCGAACCATTGCTGTGATCGCGGCGACGACCATGATCTTCGGTGTTTTCCTCGGTCTTGCCGATTGGCAAGGAACGCGACGAACAGCACTTAAGGAAATGAGCTGGAAACAAGCTTTGTTGATCGGTTGTGCTCAGGCTCTTGCTCTTATTCCTGGTACATCTCGATCGGGAGTCACCATTACAGCCGCTTTAGCACTTGGTCTCGAACGGCAAGCAGCAGCGCGTTTTTCGTTCTTGTTGTCCATACCGTTAATCACACTCAGTGGCGGGTATAAGGGACTGGAGCTGGCTGGACAAAGTAATATCAATTGGAGTGATTTAGCGATTGGGGCTGTGCTGGCGGCAGTCAGTGCGGCGGCTTGTATTCACTTATTTCTTAAATGGATCGATCGCGTGGGCATGTGGCCTTTTGTGGTCTATCGATTGTTGCTAGGTGCATGGCTGTTCAGTCTAGCCTATTGAAAAATGATGGAGGGGGGCGGCTGGCTTTTTATGAGTCACTGCCGAATTTTCCTAACAAGGGATAATAGCCAATGAAGAAGGTAGCGTTTATAGGTTTGGGCGTCATGGGTTATCCGATGGCCGGCCACTTACAGAAGGCTGGGCACTCGGTAACGGTGTACAACCGAACGGAACAAAAAGCGCTGGCTTGGTGTGATGAGTATAAAGGAGAACATCATCAGACGCCTGCGGGTGCCTGTGCCAATGCTGATGTGGTCTTTTGCTGTGTCGGTAATGATGACGATTTAAGGCAGGTGGTGTTGGGCGAGCAGGGCATCGCGACGGGGCTGAAAAAGGGCGCAGTGTTAGTTGATCACACCACTGCCTCAGCAGAAGTTGCGCGGCAAGTCGCATGCGAGCTTGAATCGCGTGGCTGTTATTTTCTGGATGCTCCGGTATCTGGGGGGCAGCAGGGGGCTGAAAACGGTGCGCTTACCGTGATGGTGGGAGGCGAGGCTGATATCTTCTCCCAAGTAAAACCTGTGATCGACTGCTTTGCGCGTTCAGCACAGTTAATGGGACCGGTGGGCAGTGGTCAGCTGTGCAAAATGGTGAATCAAATTTGTATTGCTGGCTTGGTACAAGGGTTGGCTGAAGGTTTACATTTTGCTGAAAAAGCGGGTTTAGATGGCCACAAAGTCATTGATGTTATCGGCAAGGGCGCCGCTCAATCCTGGCAAATGGACAATCGACACAACACCATGCTGGCGGACGAATATGAACACGGATTTGCGGTTGATTGGATGAGAAAAGACCTATCCATTGTGCTGTCTGAAGCTCGAGACAACGGAGCGAAGCTCCCGGTTACTGCCTTGGTTGATCAATTTTATGCTGATGTTCAAGAGATGGGCGGCGGACGCTGGGATACCTCCAGCTTGTTGGCGCGCTTGAAAAAATCCCCTTAATTAGAATTGGCGTTAACTCGACTCACAATAGATTCTCGGAGTAGTTTAGCGCATCTTACGATTCCACAGACTTTCACGAAGAGTTTTGTCATGAGCCAATCGAATTTTTCCAAGGATTTTAATCAGCGATTATTGTCCTTTTTAGCAGCATCCCCTACGCCTTTTCACGCCGTTGAAAGCATGAGTCAGCTACTTGAAGCGGCTGGCTTTCAATCGCTCTCAGAAACGGATCACTGGGATCTTAACGCGGGAGAGAAATACTACGTATGCCGCAATGATTCGTCGATTATTGCCTTTGTCTACGGTCAAGAGCCATTGCCGCAGAGTGGTATTCGCATGGTTGGGGCTCACACCGATAGTCCGTGCCTGAAAGTTAAACCTCAACCAGAGCTGACTCGGCAGGGGTATTTTCAGTTGGGTGTTGAGACCTATGGCGGAGTGCTGTTGAACCCTTGGTTTGATCGCGACTTATCGCTGGCTGGGCGCGTGAGCTATCGCAACAGCGCAGGGGCAGTGACCAGCAGTTTGATTAATTTTGAGCGAGCTATCGCCACCATTCCGAGTCTTGCTATCCATCTGGATCGTGAGGCAAACAAAAACAGAAGCATCAATTCACAAAAAGATATACCGCCCGTACTGATGCAGGTTGCGGGTGATAAGTCCGTGGACTTTCGTGATCTTCTAAAGGGCTACTTAATCGACCAAGGGACAGCCGATGTGGCTAAGGTACTCGATTACGACTTGAGCTTCTACGATACTCAAACGCCGGAAATCATTGGTTGGAACAACGAGTTTGTTGCCAGTGCCCGTCTCGATAACTTATTGAGTTGTTTTATTGGCTTAGAAGCAATCTTAGCTGCCGATGGAGAGCAATCGGTATTGCTGATGTGCAATGACCATGAAGAGGTGGGGAGCCGCTCAGCTTGTGGTGCACAGGGGCCTATGTTGGCTGATTTTCTGAGTCGTTTGCTACCGGACGCTCAAGATCGCTTGCGCACCATTTCGCACTCTTTAATGGTGTCGGCCGATAATGCTCATGGTATTCACCCGAATTTCAGTGACAAGCACGACGGCAATCATGGCCCGTTGCTCAATAAGGGGCCGGTGATCAAAGTCAATGCCAACCAAAGCTATGCCACCAACAGTGAAACTTCGGCTTTGTTTCGCCATTGGGCCGAACTGGCCGATGTCACCGTACAAGCTTTCGTGACCCGAACCGATATGGGCTGTGGCAGCACGATTGGTCCGATTACCGCAGCCGAGGTTGGAGTGAGGACCCTCGATATTGGCGTGCCCACTTTTGGCATGCATTCTATTCGAGAGTTGGCTGGCGTGGATGACGCGCACAACCTATTTAGGGTCTTAATGGAGTTTTTTAAGCATTCCGCATCACTGGGTGATGCTGCTGGGTGATGCCGTTCACAGAGTCGGCGAAAAGCAGGGTATATACTCGGGAATTGATCTAAAGGCGCCGCTTATCGATTGAGCGCGCCGTTAATCCTGTTATAGATGAGTTGTCCATGTCTGATCTCCTAAGCATTCTCACCCGTTTCTCGCCATTTGATGATCTCGAGCACCAGTACATTGATCAAGTCGCCGAACACGCCGAACTGATTACCGCAGAGAAGGGCAAATTGATATTTCGACGCGGTAAGCCAGCCGACCACCGGTATTATCTTGTAGAGGGGGTGGTCGATTTAGTGGGTGCCAGCTTTGACAGTGAAAGGGTCGACGCCGAGCAAGAACGCGCCAAAGTGACTCTTACCGACACCTCTCCAACACAGGTGTCTGCGGTGGCTAAATCGGCGGTTACCTTACTTAAGGTGGAGGCAGATTTTTTAGATTTGGCTCTTGCGTGGAGTCAGGCTCCAGTTGCCCATGAAGAGCCTAAAGCGCTGTTTAAGACTGAGCCTGTGGCCGACACCCGCAGTGATCAAGAGATGCTTGATAATCTCGATTTGGCTTCAGCTCACGTAGAGGTAGAAGATGAGGAGGGAGGGGATTGGATGTCGGGGCTTCTGGCGTCACCTTTATTTGCTCGCGTACCTCCCGCGCATATACAAACCCTGTTTACCCGCTTTGAGGCACAAGAGGTGGCTAAAGGGGATGTAATTGTGAAAGAGGGAGCATCTGGTGACTATTTTTATGTGATTGTTCATGGATCGGCCCATGTCACGAATTTGACGAGAAAGATCAATGTAATGCTGGAAGAGGGGCAATTTTTTGGTGAAGAAGCTCTGGTGGCAGAAACACCGCGTAATGCTTCGGTCACTATGTTGAGTCCTGGATTGCTGATGCGTTTGGCGAAGGAGGATTTCATCACGCTATTGCACGAACCGATAGAATCTGTTTTCAGTTATGACCAATTTATTACCGAGCGCTCACGTTACACCTTAGTTGATGTCCGTATGCCTCTTGAATTTCGTTGCCATCACGTGCCGGGTTCGAAAAATCTACCTTTGGCGTCTTTGCGAGATCGATTGCCGAGCCTATCCGCCAATGAATACTATTTAATTACTGATGATGCCGGTAGGCGCAGCCATCTAGCTGCTTATTTGCTATGCCAGGCAGGGTTTAATGCCGGTATTTTGCAAGAATCCGCTCAGCGTTACGAGAAAAGTGCTTAGTGAAAGTACTGCTGTTGTCTGCCTATGATGCAGACAGTCATCAAAGTTGGCGCAAAGGGCTGGCGACGGCTTTTTCTGATTGGGAGTGGACGGTATTAACCTTACCACCACGCTATTTTAGTTGGCGAATACGCGGCAATAGTTTGACGTGGGCGATGGAGCAGCGATCGCTGTTAGAGCGGCCCTATGATCTTTTGATTGTCACCTCCATGACGGATCTCTCGGCCTTGAGAGGTTTTGTCCCTTCATTGGCGAGCCTGCCAACGATTGTCTATTTTCACGAAAATCAATTCGGCTACCCCAATAGCGATAAGGCTCACTCGAGCGTCGAGCCGCAAGTGTTGAACCTATACACTGCGCTCTGCGCCGATCATATACTGTTCAACAGTGCCTACAATCGAGATACTTTTCTCGCCGGCGTCGAGGCATTGCTCAAACGTCTCCCAGATCACGTGCCGAAGAATATACGTCCAAGTATCGAGAAAAGGGCCTCGGTGTTGCCGGTGCCTCTCGCAGACTCTTGCTATGGACATGCTCGTTTGTCTGAGCGAGAGCGGCAAGCTTTATGGGGCGACGCATCATCTTCTGAGCGCGCTGCGCTCGCAGCTCCTATCAAACTCCTGTGGGCGGCTCGGTGGGAGTACGACAAGGGGCCTGATTTACTGCTCGCCATTCTCGATTCCCTACAAGCGCAAAAGATTGATTTTCGACTCTGTTTGTTAGGTCAGACATTTAGACAGTACCCTGAGGCGTTTGATCAAATTCGAGAGCGCTTTCAGCCGCAACTGGTTCAGTATGGATATGAAGAGTCAGGGGAGCGCTATCGGCAGTGGTTGGTTTCGGCGGACGTCGTACTGTCTACTGCGTTGCATGAGTTCCAGGGGTTGGCTGTATTGGAGGCGATGGCCGCGGGTTGTCGCCCAGCGCTACCCAAACGCTTGGCTTATCCAGAGTGGGTGAGCGAGGACTTTCTCTATGATGTGGGGGGGTTGAGCCTCGAGCGGCAAGCCGAAAATGCGCTGGAGTTGATTTTGTCACTTGGTAGGAAGGAACTCTCGGTTGAGATTCCGGATTTAAGTTGGAGCCAGCTCAAATCTCAATATGCTGACGTGTTTCACTCAGTTGTTGAGGCGTCTTAGAGGCTGGCTTCGGCGTGGGTCGCCTAGTATCATAGCGCCACTTCGAAGTTTATTAGAGCACTAGTAGAATTATGGCAAAATCACGCATCCTCACTGGCATTACCACCACCGGTACACCTCATCTTGGTAATTATGTCGGCGCCATTCGTCCGGCGATTGCCGCTAGTCAGAATCAGGACAATCTGTCTTTTTACTTCTTGGCCGATTTTCATGCGTTGATTAAATGTCAGGACCCTGAACAAGTTCATCAGTCCACTATGGAAATCGCGGCCACTTGGCTGGCGCTAGGGCTGGATACTGATAATGTGGTGTTTTACCGTCAATCTGACATTCCAGAGATCCCAGAATTGTGCTGGATGCTCAATTGTATGGCTGCGAAAGGCTTAATGAATCGTGCTCACGCCTATAAGGCGGCCGTTGCCGCCAACCAAGAGGCGGGTGAAGATACGGATTACGGCGTGACCATGGGTTTGTATAGCTACCCTGTGCTGATGGCAGCTGATATTTTGATGTTTAACGCCAACAAAGTACCTGTCGGCAAAGATCAAATTCAACACGTCGAGATGGCTCGCGATATCGCGGCGCGTTTTAATCATCACTATGGCCAGCACTTTGTGGCTCCTGAAGCCGTAGTTGATGACAAGGTGGCGGTGTTGCAAGGGCTCGATGGTCGTAAAATGAGCAAGAGCTACGGCAATACCATTCCTCTGTTCTTGACCGAAAAACAACTGAAAAAACACATCAACAAAATCAAAACCAACTTGCTGGAGCCCGGAGAGCCGAAAGATCCCGATAGCTCCACGGTGTTTCAAATTTGGCAGGCTTTTGCCAGTGAGCAACAAACCGTCGATATGCGTCAGGCATTTGCCGATGGCATCGCTTGGGGTGAAGCCAAGAAGCAGTTGTTTGAGTTGGTTAATGGAGAGCTGGCGGAGGCTCGAGAGCGCTATAACGAGCTGTTGGCCAATCCTGCAGCGATTGAAGAAAAACTGCAGCAAGGCGCTGAAAAAGCGCGTTCTTTCAGTTCGCCTTTGTTGGCCAAGTGCAGAAAATCAGTGGGTATTCGCCCGATAGGCTAAGCTCCCGCCATGCTAGGACCCTCAGTGCTCCGGTCGTGCTAGGCGAGCTAGCGCAGGGCCTTTTTTGTATTCCCGATAAGCCCCTCGACGAGGGGTTTTATCCCTTCTTTATATACAGAATGTTGTACTCCGAGATCGCCAAGAGGGCGCGATAGTGTTGGATCGGGGGTTTCTTCGTTCCTGCCTCTATCGTTTTGACCTGGCGCCTCTTGTCGACATTCACCTCTGCTTCTAGCGGCCATTAACGTCTGATTATCAGCAACGGTGAACGGCCGCGCAACAAACTCTACTCTCGCAATCCATTGTCGTTGGCAAACCTCTGGCACAAGGACTAGGCTTTCTTTGATTGTCTGCCAAATTGCCCATCAATAATTCTCAACTTGGCCGATATCCCTATAGTCATGTTGCAATTGGTGAGTGATTCATGGAGTCGAATGTCAAACTGTTGGTCGTGTCTGGTGTTACTTGGACGGCGGCCCTAATTGTGTGTCTGGTCTTTGGGGTGGAGGCCACTGTAGCGGTAATCGTTGGCGGCGCGGTCGTGAACTGGGTGATGATTGCCCGGTGTGGCCTTGTTTCTGAAGACAAGGTCGAATCGAGTGACGATGTGGAGCGCGCTTTGATTCAAGTAGGCGAAGTGCTCGACGTTGAGGGAGGCGTGCTGTGCGAGGCGTTGGAGACCAGCGGTAGGAATATTAATGACGTGGTCGGCACAAGCGTTGAATCTCTCTCTCAGAGCTTTCAAGGCCTGTCTGCGCGAGCGCAAGAACAGCAGAGTTTGATGCACGAGCTCGTCGCTGAAATTTCAGGGTCCCCGGGTGACACTGACGGCGAGGCAGTGACCCTCAGTCACTTTGCTGAAGAAGTCGGCACTATATTGGATGATTATGTGAAGCTGTTTGTCGACGTTAGCGACAAGAGTGTCAGTGCCGTACACAACATCCAAGACATGGTTCAGCATTTTGATAGTATGTTCTTACTCATCAACGATATCCGAGGGATCGCTGATCAAACCAATTTGTTGGCGCTTAACGCGGCCATCGAAGCTGCGAGAGCAGGAGAGGCCGGTCGAGGCTTTGCCGTGGTCGCCGATGAAGTGCGTAAGCTCTCACAGAGCTCCAGTCTTTTGAATGATCAAATCCGAGAAAAGGCCGAAGTTGCAAAATCTACCATTACTCGAGTTGAGAAGGTGGTAGGCGAAATTGCATCGCTGGACATGAGTATCGCCATTGATGCTAAGGGGCATCTGGATGGCATGCTGCAGCAGCTTGAGAACGTTAATCAAGGGGTCTCTGATGGCGTAAGCAAGATGGCTGACGCCAGTGAAAAAACTCATCACGATGTCAATAGCGCAATTACCGCTTTGCAGTTTGCCGATATTGTCAGCCAAGAAGTCAGTCGTCTCAGCGAAAAAATCAGCGGTTTAAAGAGTGCGTTGGCCAGTTTGCCAAAGGACCGTGATCAGGTGTCGGAATTTGAAGTCTCGCAGTTGAAAGAAATCGTTCAGCAGCGTATTCAAGCGAGTAGCGTAGTCGCCTCTTTGTCTGCAGGAGAGGCCGATCTGTTCTAGGCAGGCAGTTTGTGTCTATGGTGAAAGAACGAGGTTAGACGTAGAGTAGAAACACATTTTTTATTAACCAGGGGAGTTTTCAATGGCGATCACCATAAAGACGGTCAGCGCTGGGTGCTACGAGATATCATTGGATGAAACCTTCGACTTTAATTGTGTTGAAGAGTTTCGCCGAGCCTATGAGTCTGTGAGTGTCAAAGGAGCCGCGCAGTTTATTATCGATTTCCGCAGCACTCATTACATGGATAGTTCGGCATTGGGGATGCTGATTAACATGCAAAAATATTGGGATGGTCGGTGCTCGGATATTCGTCTTATTAACACCAACCCTCAAGTCAGAAAAATATTCGCCATATCGAGATTCGATAAGAAATTTACGATCGAATAGGGAGGGATTTTCTTGAACGAGATGAAAGTGCTGATCGTTGATGATCACCAGTACAATCTCGACCTACTGGCGTTTATTCTCGAAGATCACGACTATCAATCCTGTTTTGCCACCAATGGCCAGGAAGCTCTGGATCGGGTAGTTAGTGATGCCTCGATCGGCGTGATATTGATGGACGTCAATATGCCGGTCATGGATGGTCGTGAAGCCACCAAACGTATCAAAGAAGCAATTACCGATCGTTTCATCCCCATTGTTTTCGTAACGGCCTTAGATGAAGATCAGGCTTTGGCAGAATGTCTCAGTGCCGGCGGTGATGATTTTATCTCCAAACCTGTCAATGAAAGTGTGTTGCTAGCGAAAATTGCAGCACATTTGCGCACCGCTAATCTCTATCAAGAGTTGCGGGAAACGAATGAACGGCTGTCTTATCATCAGCGCTTGATGGATCGCGAACACGCCATTGTTGAACACGTATTTCAAAATGGACTGCAGCGAGTAGGTTCCGACTGTCGAAATCTCAAGCACCGAATTTCACCGATGTCGATGTTCAATGGCGACATATTTTTGGCTGCACCCAGTCCTTCGGGCGGTGTGTATTTGGTTTTGGGTGATTTTACCGGGCACGGTTTATCTGCGGCTATTGGTTGTCTTCCGGTGGCGGATATTTTCTACGCCATGAGCAATAAGCAGGCGAGTATTGCTGAACTGGCAACAGAAATTAATCACAAATTGCAGGGGCTGTTGCCCAGCAACATGTTTTTTTGCGCGGCAATCATGGAGTTGTCGGCGAACGGAGATCGGCTCAGTTACTGGGTGGGTGGCATAAACGATCTGTTGTTGGTTTCACCCTCGGGGGGAGTGGTCGAGCGATTACAAGCTCAACATATGCCTTTAGGGGTTCTGGACGATCATGAGTTCGATGCAACTGTGGATGTCGTTAATCCGCCCGCGGGTACTCGGGTGGTCATCTACACCGATGGAATTATAGAAAGCCAAGATGATCAGGGGCAGATGTTTGGTGAGGAGCGTCTCGAGGCGTTACTGGCGACACCTGCAGACTGTTATGTAGATCGGATCTATGAGGCCGTTAATGAGTATCGTCAGCAGGCAGAACAAACTGATGACATGACATTGGTCGAGCTAACCTGTTGCCCGGTGGAGTATGCCGACGGGCTGGCTCATCGAGATACGGGTGACGGATCGCTGTCATTACCTTGGACACTGAGCTTTTCACTAACGCCTGATGAACTTGGCAAGCCGGATCTAGTCGCAGAGGTGGTGCGTTTGTTGGGCGGGGATGTAACTTTTAAATCCCATCTTGATATTTTATACACGTTACTCAGTGAGCTAATCAACAATTCACTCGAGCATGGTTTGTTGGAACTTGATTCCGCGATTAAGGAAACGACCGATGGGTTTGAGCGCTACTATCGCTTGCGTCGACAGCGGCTGGAGACTTTGAATGGCGGTTCTATTGACCTCAGCTTGCAGTTGACCGGAACCAATACTAATAAGCTAAAAATCATTGTGAGTGATTCAGGCAAAGGGTTTGATGTAGAGGCCTTGCAACACGTGAGCGACTTCGATGTAAACGAACAGGATCATTCATTTGGGCGTGGCATTGATTTGATTCGCTCGCTTTGTGATTCGGTGGTTTACAGTGATGGAGGAAGCACAGTCACTGTTGTCTATCGATTGGATTGACGCGAGCTAGCAGGCCGTATTTACGGCTCACCCGTCCTTGGGCTTCTGGCAGAGTAATTACGATTGAAACAGTGACTCATCGGCGAGTACGGCGACCATCGCTTGCGTCAGCTGCTTCAATTCGTCGTCGCTCATAACGTAGGGCGGCATAACGTAGACGAGTTTTCCGAACGGCCTAATCCACACTCCTTGTTTGATAAATGCTTCTTGAATCTTTGCCATATCCACCGGCTGTTGCATCTCGACTACACCAATGGCGCCTAGGCATCTTACTTCCTGCACGTGTGAGTAGTCTTTGCAGGGGGAGAGGCCTTCGCTCAGCTGCCGATGAATACGTTGGATGTTACTTTGCCAGTCGTCGCTCAATAGCAGGCGGGTGCTCGCTAAAGCGGTCGCTGCCGCCAGCGGGTTACCCATGAACGTAGGGCCGTGCATAAAGACGCCGGCTTCGCCCCGGCAGATTCCGTCACTGATCTTGTCAGAGCAAAGCGTAGCTGCCATCGTCATGGTTCCGCCGGTGAGCGCCTTGCCGAGGCATAGGATATCGGGTTCTACGTCGGCGTGTTCGCAGGCAAACAGTTTTCCTGTTCGACCAAAGCCGGTGGCAATCTCGTCAGCAATGAGAAGCACCTTGTACTGATCGCAGAGCTTACGTGCCTGGCGGAGATATTCTGGTGGATAGAAACGCATGCCGCCGGCACCTTGCACAATCGGCTCCAAAATGACCGCTGCGAGCTCGTGGTGATGAGAGGACAGCTGTTGCTCAAAATCCTGAATGTATTCTGCTTTCCAAGGCGTATCGAAGCCTGCGATAGGTGCTTCTGTGAAATGTTGTTGAGTGAGGCTGTCTTTAAATAGATGGTGCATACCCGTCACTGGGTCGCAGACCGACATGGCACCAATGGTGTCGCCATGATAGCCGCTGCGTAAGCTGAGCAGTTTGTTCTTGTGTGGCTGAGCCTGACTGTGCCAATACTGGACGGCCATCTTCATGGCGACTTCCACAGCCACGGAACCCGAATCCGAGAAAAATACTTTGCTTAAGTTGGGGGGAGTAATCTCAACCAATAGCTGAGCCAATTCAGCGGCCGGTTGATGCGTGAGGCCGCCAAACATGACGTGCGACATCTTGTCGATCTGTTGTTTGGCGGCGGCGTTTAAGGTGGGGTGATTGTAGCCATGGATGGTACACCACCAAGAGGACATGCCATCGAGCAGTTGTCGCCCGTCGGTTAAGGTCAGGGTGCAACCGCTAGCCGATTCCACCGCATAGATGGGGGGGGCGTCAATAAATGAGGCGTAGGGGTGCCACACGTACTGGCGATCCAGCTCGGTAATGGATTCTGCTGTGTGTTTAGTGTCGCCAAGGATAGAAGGTGTATCGCTCATGCTCGCCTCTGAATATGGATTGGCGACATTGTAGGAGGCTAGCAAGTAAACGCAAGGCTATTGAGCCCACTGAATCATTGCTCGAGATTCAGGGGCTAGGCAAGTCGGCCCCAGTTACCATTTGGCATATAAAAAAGTTACTGTTTGGCAAAGTTGGCCGTCGCTTGAGCGATGGGTTGGTGCTGGCTTCTTATGTGTCCGGTTATCAGTTGAATCTCTCAACCAAATGAAATTGTTTCTGAGTCAGATCGGCCATTTCTTGGCTGAGCTGAGCCGCAGATTCGGCTTCTTGCTGTGTCTGCGAGGCAATGTCCGAGATCGACTGTGTGTTTTGTTCAACGCCAATGGCAGTGGCAGACTGCTCTTCGGCGGCTGATGCAATGCGTTGTGACATAGTGTCAATCATACCGACAGACTCTGAGATACCGCTTAACGCACTGCTGACGTTATTCATCTCCTCAACGCTTTTGTCGGCAAGATTGAGACAGGAGCCCATGTTGTCGGAGGCATCATTGGTCGCCTTGCCGAGCTTCTCAATAATGTCCTGAATATGTTGTGTCGATTCTTGGGTGCGCTGCGCTAAGGTGCGGACTTCATCGGCTACCACGGCAAATCCTCGGCCTTGCTCGCCCGCTCGTGCAGCCTCGATGGCGGCGTTTAGTGCAAGCAGGTTGGTTTGCTCTGCAATGCCGCGGATTACATCCACCACGCTGGCAATTTGAGCGCTATCAGCAGAGAGTCGATCAATCACTGTACCAAGGTCTGATACGGTGCTAGAAAGCCCCTGAATAGCCCCGCTGGCCCCGCTGAGTACTTGATTACCATGGGCGACTTGATTGATTGCGTCGTTGGTAGCCGTAGAGGTCTGGGTGGCTCCGGCAGCGACTTCTTGCACGGCCAATGACATTTGTTGCATGGATCTGGCTACATTTTCAGTTTCTTGCAGCTGGGCTGTCATACCGTTGTGGCTGCAACGCGATTGCTCCAGAGCGAGCTCCGAGCGCTGCATGACTTCTTTAGAAGATTCCACAAAGCGACCTAGGGCGGTGCGGAGTCGGGCTTTCTGAGCCAATTGCGACAGTTCAATTTCACCAACGGCATCGCCACGACCGGTATAAATGTAGGCGGCTAAGGGATCATTGATCTCCCGCCGAGCCAACGTTGCGGCTTCATTTTGACCCCGCTGCGCGAGCCAAGTGCTGAGAACACCGGCCGCGGCGCTGGTAAATATAGCCATCACACCTGCAATTGCGGAAAGTTCGGCAAAAACGGCCAAGTCAATCAACAATACTGTGAGTACGACTGCGGTTGTCAGCGTAAAATCGATTAACTTGTGGCGCCATTTTTCCAGGGCGGGAATGGGGTTTTGTCCGTTGTTGATACGCTGATAGGTTTTTTCAGCACGTTGGATGGCGGCCGCATCGGCTTTAAAACGCACCGACTCATAGCCGGTGACTTGATTGTTCTCCCGCAGGGGAGTGACATAGGCATCTACCCAATAGTGATCGCCATTCTTACAGCGGTTTTTGACAATTCCCATCCAAGGTTTGCCCTGCTTGATGGTGTCCCACAGGCCTTGAAAGGCCGCAGCCGGCATATCGGGATGGCGCAGTATATTGTGGGCTTGACCGATCAGCTCATCCCGGTTGTATCCGGCGATTCTACAAAAGGTGTCATTGCAGAATGTGATGACACCTTTGTCTGTGGTTGCGGAGACAATTTCATCTGTGCTCGCAAAAGTGACTTCTCGTCCCGTCACCGGTCCCATTTTACGCATGATTCATTTTCCAGCTGTTGATCTGCTTATATCGTATGTGAAAAGCATAGTTCGAAAACCTACTTTTGCCTGATAGCCGGCATTTGTAGGTCTATCAGGAGCTCTCTATATTTGCTTTTAACGGCATCTTGCGCGCATTCTGAAGTCATTCATCGAAATAATCAAAAGATGATTTGTGCGTCAGGCCGCCTCAACGGAGGTGCCAAACGCTTCGATCAGATGTTGTAGCTGGTTTCGTTGTTGAGGTCCGATGTCTTTGAATTCAATGCTGAGCTCGGTATGGCGGTAGGGGCGTCGTAAGAATCGGAAGCCTTTGACTCGAGCCTGGCACCGCACTTGAAATTCGTCGTTAAAACGGAATTCGCATTCGGGTAGATAGCTGTTGTGATGCAGTTGATCAAGCACATTGCCGCCGATGACCAATCGCATGCCTCCAGCCGAGATATTATTGGCGGTGGCATACCAAGGGGTTCGCCGAGGCGATTGCAGTCTTACCGACAGCGGTTGCTGTTTACTGAGAGTGAGACGAGTAGAGCGGCGGCGTTGCTGATATTGCACCTCGTCGGACAGCGATAGTGAGTAAATAGGGGAGGACAAGCTCATGACAATACTGCTGAGCTGGCAGGAGAAGGACAAAATAAGCCCTTGATGGTGGTGCTTAATGGTAAAGGTATCCCCCGGCTGGTAGATAAAGTCGGCCGGTTGGGGGAAGAGTTCATCGAGCTCAATATGGAGTTGGTTTAGATCGATGGCCAGAATCATACTCTGATAGGTTTCACCGGTACGATCACTGATGACTTCGATTAACTGACGCTTTTCTTGAAGTTCGAATAAGGGGGCGTAATTCGCGATTTTGCTCGACAGAGAGCGAACGCCTTGGTCAACGTCGATGGTGCTGGCTTTGCGGCTAAATTTTTGCAGAACAGATTGCAAAATGGCCATAGAAAGTCACTCCTAAAAATGGGCTACGTCCAGGCTCTTGGCTGAGGCCTGGTAGTTTCTACAAAGGGAATTGCAATGCCTGTGCCAAACGAGATGAGCTGCTCGTGCTTATTTCGCAGGGCTTATAGATACTGGCTCTTGCTCCTGTCGAGCGGTCAGAAGCCATTGCTCAAACTATCGCCAGTGGGCAGAAGTGTGCCGCTAGAGCGGCAAAGTTGATGAGTGAACTTGCCGGTTTCTTGTGCCGCACAAAATCCGTACAATAGCCGGCCTTAAAATCACCTCCGATGTGCCAGGTTTTGCCATGACTGATCTTCAGCCCCAACCTTCATCCAGCGACGAGCGTAAACAGCGCCTAGAAGTCAATAAGCTGCACAAGCGACTTCGTCGAAATGTGGGAAACGCTATTGTCGACTACAACATGATCGAAGAGGGCGATGTGGTGATGGCCTGCATCAGCGGGGGTAAAGACAGCTTTGCCATGTTGGACATTTTGTTGCACCTACAAAAAACCGCGCCCATTCGGTTTGACGTGGTCGCGGTCAACATGGATCAAAAGCAGCCCGGCTTTCCCGAGCATGTGCTGCCAGAGTATTTCGAGTCTATCGGGGTACCTTACTATATTGTTGATAAAGACACTTACAGTGTTGTGCGGGAGAAAATTCCAGAAGGGAAAAAAACCTGCGGTCTGTGTTCTCGACTGCGACGGAGGACGCTCTATGCCTTTGCTGAAAAGATTGGCGCGACCAAACTGGCCTTGGGTCATCACATGGATGATATCGTCGAAACGCTGTTTCTGAATATGTTCTACGGCAGTCGTCTGAAAGCAATGCCGCCTAAACTGCGTTCTGATGATCAGCGCAATGTTGTCATCCGTCCCTTGGCCTATTGCCGTGAAGCCGATTTGATTGCCTACGCGGATCACAAGCAATTCCCGATTATTCCGTGCAACCTCTGTGGCTCTCAAGAGAATCTTCAGCGCCAAGCGGTGAAGGGGATGTTGATGGAATGGGAAAAAAACGATGTCAGTCGAGTCGAGCGTATTTTTAAGTCCATTCAAAACGTTTCGCCTAGCCAGCTCGCGGATCGCGAGCTGTTTGATTTCGTCAATTTACCGCTCGATCGTCAGGGTGAACGCTCTGAATATGATTACGATGAAGCGACTATCGGGGCTTCAAACATAAACGACTCAAGCAGCGCTACTGCGGACATCCCCTTGGGCGTACAGATCGTCGAAACCGTTCAATTACCTTAGCCCTGTGGTCGAGCCGAGGCGCTTGTCTGTGCTGATTGATGCTCGAAAGTAATTTCTAGGAAGACAGGTTTCTAGGAGGGCAGGCTTCGCGGCACGAATTCAGACTTTAACGGGTAGAGTTTCAACAGTTATAGAACTGATACGCTCTCCAAACTATTGATTCTTTGTCAAAAATAGACCCGCCTGCTATTTAATCTTATACGAGGTGTAATTTAACGCCAGATTCATGGATGAAACAGAGCTGTAAAGTGAGCAGCGGAGGTTCAAATGACGGCAGGCCAAAAAGCCTATGAAGTGGTTTATATCGATAAATTCTCTGATATGGCCAGTGCAGAATTAGCTCGGGAGAACTTACGACGTACCTTCGGGCTGAACGACCACATGTTAAGTACCTTGTCTTGCGGTATGCCGATTGTCGTCAAGAAAGGGATTTCTTTCGATGAAGCGCGAAAATTTGAGCATGCCATCAAAGGCAGTGGAGGCGTTTGTTGGATTCAAGAAATGTCGCCCGACGGCAGCTTTCATGAGCGTCGTCACGATGCGCGACGTCAAACTCTTGATCGTCGAGGGAACTTTCGAGGCTCCTCAATCCTTCCTGACCGCCGCTACGGTATGGGGCGACGGAGTGGTGACAATCGAAGCCACTAATAGATTTGTTCGTGGATTAGTGAGCAACTGGGCTCGCTTTATGCCTGCGCATCTCAATAGTTAGAAAGCATCAGGTGATCGCGCGGCATCTCTAATCGAGCTTCAATCGTCGAAGCTGATGAGACTAAAGCAGGGAATACTTGATTCCGTTAGACGCTCGCTTCCTTTGAGGTTGATCAGATCAACAATCGCTGCCACTTCATTAATCTCTGCGCCTTGATTGCGGATTAAACGGCTAGCGGCCAATAAGGTACCACCAGTGGCGATTAAATCATCAACGATGACCACCTTATCACCAACTGAAAAAGCACTCTTTTGTAGTTCTAGTTCACCCTTAGCGTACTCACTGTCATAGCTGACACGATCCACCTCTCCTGGCAGCTTTCCCGGTTTTCGGATTAGCACAAGAGGCTTGTTCAGTGCGTAGGCGAGATTGGAGCCGAGTAAGAAGCCGCGCGCATCTAACGCGGCAATGTGGGTGATGTCTTGATTGAGATACCGCCAAGCAAGGCTGTCGGTAATCATGCGTGCGGTGGCGGGATTCTGAAATAGCGGCGTTATATCGCGAAAACTAACACCTTCTTGCGGCCAGTTCTCGACGGTTGGAATGTGCGAACGAATCAAGAATTCATCAAAAACCATATGTGAGCATCCTTTAGCGGAGTTGACCATCCCCTTGATTACGGTATTCGGGAACGGGGCTTTGGTTCAAAGGCTATAGCATTAAAGGCAATGCTATTAGCGATTATAGTGGACAGGAATCTCGGTGGTATCTTTTACCTCTTCCATCACCACGTAGCTGGTGCATTCGTGGACGCCCGGCAGGGTAAGCAGCGTTTCCCCGTAAAATTGTCGGTAGGAACTCATATCGGCAACTCTGGCTTTGAGCAGATAGTCGAAGCTGCCGGATACTAAGTAGCACTCTTGGATCTCTGGTAGCGCCATGGCGGCTTCGCGAAAGGCCTCAAAGGTATCTTTTGCTGAGCGAGATAGGCGAATCTGCACGAATACCACAAGGCCTGCGTCCAGATAGTCGGGATTGATCAGGGCGGTGTAACCTTTGATGACTCCTTCTCGCTCCAATCGCTTTACTCGCTCTTTGCAGGGGGTTGCGCTGAGGCCTACTTGTCTTGAAAGCTCCGCGAAACTGGTTCTTCCGTCTTTTTGCAGTACGCGAATAATATTTTTATCAACGGTATTTAGTTTTTTCATGGGGTAGCTGTTTGTGCCCGTTTAGTGTTTTCTTTCCAGTTGATTCAACTGCCTTTTTTCCAATCTACATAAAATGCTCTTATTTGAGAAGCCTAAGATGGTCATTCGTTGTTGGTGATTTTGTCTTTATCACTGACATAGGGCCCATAACTACTGACAAGGCCCGCTAACTGCGGTGACTGTGTGAATCAGAGAGTCTTTAAGGAGAAATAATAATGTTGATCGGCGTTCCCAAAGAAATTAAGAACCATGAGTATCGTATTGGTTTAACCCCGGCCAGTGCACGAGAGCTTGTTGGCCGAGGTCATCAAGTGATGATTGAAACACAAGGGGGGGCTGAAATTGGCTTTGAAGACCAAGCCTATCTGGATGCCGGCGCCTCGATAGTGGCTACAGCGGAAGAGATATTTGCGAAAGCTGACATGATCGTCAAAGTCAAAGAGCCCCAGCCCCATGAGTGTCGACAGTTGCGAGCGGGTCAAATCCTATTCACCTATTTGCATCTAGCGGCTGATAGCCTTCAAGCACAATTATTAGCGGAGTCCGGGGCCACCTGTATTGCCTATGAAACGGTAACAGATGCTAGAGGTGCGCTGCCTTTGCTGGCGCCTATGTCAGAGGTCGCAGGGCGTTTATCTGTGCAAGCCGGAGCTTACCACTTGCAGAAAGCTCAAGGTGGAATGGGGGCCTTACTGGGAGGTGTACCTGGCGTTGCACCGGCCAAAGTCGTGGTTATCGGTGGGGGTGTCGTAGGGACTCAAGCGGCGTCTATGGCTATTGGCTTGGGGGCGGATGTCACCATTCTTGATCGCTCATTGCCTCGTTTACGTCAGTTAGACGTCGAGTTCTCCGGTCGAGTGAAGTGCGTGTATTCTAGTATTGATGCTATTGAACAGCATGCACTTGAGGCGGATTTGGTGGTTGGGGCGGTACTGATTCCCGGGGCAGCAGCGCCTAAGTTGTTGACTCAAGAATTAATTGCTCGGATGAAAAAAGGTGCCGTCGTGGTTGATGTGGCCATTGATCAGGGCGGGTGTTTTGAAACGTCAAAAGCCACAACTCATCAAGATCCTACCTACGTGGTTGAAGAGGTCATCCACTACTGTGTTGCTAATATGCCGGGAGCCGTTGCCAGAACGTCTACCATGGCGCTGAACAATGCCACTTTACCCTTTGTGTTGGCGCTCGCTGATAAAGGGGCAGAACAAGCCATGCAGGCGGACGAACATTTGTTTGCTGGGCTTAACGTTTATCAGGGGCAGATTACCTGCGAAGCGGTGGCCAAGGCTCTGGATATGCCTTACGTAAAGCCGGTGGCTTTGCTCGAGACAGTAAGAGCAGCCTAATCGCGAGAGTTAGTCTTCTTTGAGAGTTGTTACTTAAGGGTGAGTACTTAAAGAAGATGCTTCAAACAGCCAGCTCATAGGTGCGTTGACTTGGGAAGCGCGTTTATTAGCTGGCTGCATAGTTTGATTTGCGCTCATTCGATCGTCGATGTTTTGTCTCGACGGAGGCAGTGGACGGCCTTGTTTCTTTCGACGACAGAGAGTCGTCACCTTTTTACCCATTTGTCTTCAGTTTATGCCAGAGAATGGCGACAAACTTTGTGGTAGCTTCTATCCTGATTTATGATGACGGCGTTGCGCAGAAATTCGCTTTTCAGCACTGCGATTGCTATAAACTAATGATTTCCAACTAAAATCTTAGTTGACTCGCTTAGGTGGGTAGTCATCAAATCCGTCAGCCAATAGAGGACCACGAGTGCAGTCATTCTTCCAAGGAATTTCCTATCGTCTTGCCAAAGTGGGCGTTATTCTTGCCTTTGTGCTGGGTTTGGGGATGAGTTCCTTTCAATTGTATCTTGATTATTTATCCCAAGAGCAAGAGCTGGACTTGTTGATCGAGCGCGTGATCGAGGTTGCCGCACCGCCGGCCACTCGAGCCGTTCATACTTTAGATGACGATCTTTCCATGGAAGTGGTCAATGGTATGTTGGCCTACGATTTTATCTTCGATGTTGCCATACTCGATGAGTTAGGCAACGTGCTTGCGCAAGGCGATAAGCCAAGATCCAGCTCCCCCACCAGCTGGTTAACCAGCTACTTTGTAGAAGACAGCAAAAGCTACTCTGCGAGCCTCAGTATTCCTGGTTACGATAAGAGTACCGCAGGCTCGATTACTTTCAGGGTAGATCTCAACAAAGCGTTGGAGACTTTCTATCAGCGCTCTACCTTCGTGATTTTAAGTGGTCTGATTCGCAACTCAATTTTGGTGTTGCTGCTATTTATAGCATTCTATTACATGCTGACAAACCCTCTGATTCGTATGGTGCAAGAGATTAAATCCATACGTCCAGATAAGCCGGGCGCGCGTCGTATTACGGTAGCGCACCCTGAACGTCATGATGAACTCACTCAGCTGGCACTTTCTTCCAATAGCATGTTAGATGCAATTGAGGAGGCCTTTACCAAGCGCTTAGAGGTTGAGTCGGCGCTACGGGAAAGTGAAGAGGCTATACGTCTGATTGTTAACGAACTGCCGGCGATGGTTGGGCTGCGTCACACAGACGGTACCATGGAATTTGCCAATCAAAATATGGCCGAATTCTTTGGAAAGACCACGGAGACGATTTCCGGGCTTAATATTCTAGAGTTCGGCTTTGCCTTCGGGGAAGCCCCAAATGTGTATAACGCCATAGGTGCGACCTCGGAAAGTGGGGATGTGTTGGATGAGGGCGCTTTCGAAGGTTATTTTATTTCCGCGGTCGGTGAGAAACGTTACTTGCAGGGGCATGCAAAATCCATCGTTATGCAGGGTGAGCGCCTAGTGCTGATGGTCGCCAATGACATCACTGCGAGAAAGGAAGCCGAAGAGAAGATGGAATACATGGCGTATCACGATGCGCTGACTAATCTTCCTAATCGCGTGCACCTGGTTGAACGACTTGAACATGAAATTGTTCGTGCGCGTCGACATAAGTATTACGGTGCGATTCTTTTTATCGATCTTGATCATTTTAAAAACATTAATGATTCTCTCGGGCATCCTGTGGGCGATCAGCTGCTCAAGCAAGTGGCCGAGCGTTTAGGTAACGTTGTCAGAGAAGAGGACTTAGTTGCCCGTCTAAGTGGCGATGAGTTTGTGGTGGTGTTGACCGTGTTGGATCATGACTTAGATGCTGCAGGCCTAAAGGCGGGTGAAGTCGCGGAGAAGATACGCAAGAGTTTATCGGAGCCCTATCCCTACAAAGATATCAAATTGCATGTGTCGTGCAGCATCGGGATTGTTGTTTATGCCGACAAAGAAAGCTCCGTGCATGAATTGTTGCGTTTTGCTGATACCGCCATGTATCAAGTTAAGGCGAAGGGCCGTGATGCAATCGAGTTCTTCAACTTGGGGATGGCCGATAAGGTCAGCTATCAGTTGCGGTTGGAAAGTGAGCTCCACAAAGCACTGGCGGAAAACCAATTTGAATTGTTTTTTCAGCCGAAAGTCGATGTGGCCTCCAACAAGATTCTAGGGGCGGAAGCACTATTGCGCTGGCAACATCCTGAGCGCGGTATGATTTCTCCTGGAGAGTTTATTCCGGTGCTGGAATCTTCGGGTTTGATGGTGGAAGTCGGTCGTTGGATTATCGAAGAGGGCTGTCGGGCGCTTAATTCACTGGACAAGAGTGGCGTTTGGCATGAGGGCATGCGGCTGAGCTTAAATGTCAGCCCTCGACAGTTTAGGGGGCAGACGTTTGTTGACGATATGGCCAAAACCCTTCATGAAATTGTCATTCCGCGCGATAGTCTCGACCTTGAAATCACTGAAGGGGTGGTGATTCACAACGTCGATGAAACCATTGCCACTATGACGGCTTTGTCGGCCATGGGTATTAGCTTTTCTCTCGATGATTTTGGGACCGGTTATTCGTCGATTAGTTATTTGAAGCGCTTGCCGGTATCAACTTTGAAGATCGACTACAGCTTTGTGCGTGATATTGTTGATGATCGCAGTGATCGAGTTTTGGTGGAGACCATTGTCACTATGGGTCAGCTATTGGATTTGAATGTGGTAGCTGAGGGGGTCGAAGAGAAAAGCCAGCTGGATATTCTCACAGCCTTCGGTTGCAACTGTTATCAAGGTTACTACTTTAGTCGTCCAGTTCCTTTCGGTGAATTCGAATCGCTATTGAAAGGCAATCAGGTAGGTATTCAGGGTTAGATCTGCGTTTCTCCGTGATGCGTTAAAAGACTGGAAAAAGTCTCGACAATAGCACCGGCACTGCGGTTTCAACCCTTAGAATTCTCGGTCCGAGATGTATGGTCTGACAACCTGCTTGGTTCAATTTCTCTATCTCGTAGTCGATAAATCCACCTTCAGGACCTATCACTAGAACACTTTCTTCACGAGTCGGAGCAGGGCAAGTCACCGCATTTTTGGGGTGTGCGACTAACGCACGTTTATGTTTGCAGAGATCGGGTAGCTGGTCTTCGACGAAAGGCTTGAATCGCTTTTCTAAAGTCACACTTGGCATCCGTGTGTCCACTCCTTGCTCAAGCCCCAATGTCAGTTGTTCCTCAATCTTTTGTGTTTCTAGGAACGGGGTTTGCCAGAAGCTTTTCTCCACTCGATAGCTGTTGATGAGTATCAGCTCTTTGACTCCCATGGTGGAAACTGTTTGCAGGATACGTTTCAGCATTTTGGGGCGCGGTAGAGCTACGATCAGTGTCAGGGGTAGGGGTGCTGGGGGTATTTCTGTAAGTGCGACCTGCAGGCTTGTCGATTCATCCGTTAAGGCTGTGACCTTAGCAATTCCGGTATTGCCATTGATTATTCCGGCTTTTAGCTCCGTGCCTACGGATACTTGTTGCACCGTTCGCATATGAGTGTGACGACGCCCGAAGAGAGTTACTGTATGGGTATCGGTAAAGTCAGATTCACGTAGTAGCAATAGATTCATTGGTTCAGTACTTGTCGTAGGTGGGAGTGCTCAGGCTGCAGCTGATCAGTAGGAAGGGCGTCATTTTATCGGCTGGAGCTGTACTCTGTATAGTCAGCTCTGTTGAGATTCATGGGTGAAGCGTTTAGGATTGCCTTCGCAGTTAGCGAGTCAGTACTGGCACGGTTGTGTGGGTTGCACCTAGGGAGCTTATCCAGTGTGAGGCAATCTAGACAAAGGCTAAGATGTTGTGCTCATGTTGGCTGCTATTTGTTCAATCTGACCGCCCTTAGCTCAGCTGGATAGAGCGTCCCCCTCCTAAGGGGAAGGCCAGTGGTTCGAATCCACTAGGGCGGGCCATTTCTCGCACTCTAAGCTCTGCGGTGAATTATTTCTTAAAGTGTAGGTCTTACACACATCCTCTTTTGCTGGTTTTGAGTTATGAAAGACACGGCTCCGCGTTTACTTAAAACGGATTTCCCGCCCCTCCATCGCACGGAGTTACACACGTTACAAGTCAATTTAGGCTATCTGTGTAATCTGAGTTGCACCCATTGCCATGTTAATGCCGGCCCTAAGCGAACCGAGTTAATGACTCGTGACGTCATCGATTTACTGCTGCAATTTATCGACGCAAAAAAAATACAATGCCTAGATCTTACCGGTGGAGCGCCGGAAATGAATCCGCATTTTCGCTATCTGGTGGCCGAGGCTCGAGCGCGCGGAGTGGAAGTCATTGATCGCTGCAATTTAACGATTCTAGAAGAACCAGGCTATGAGGACTTGGCTCAATTTCTGGCCGACAGTGGTGTTTACATCAGTGCTTCCTTGCCTTGTTATGAGGAGGCCAATGTTAATGAGCAGCGAGGTAAAGGCGTTTATCAAACATCGATCGAGGCTTTGCAGCGATTGAATCGTTTGGGGTATGGAAAAGGTGGGGGTCTGAAGTTGGACCTGGTTTACAACCCCAACGGAGCTTTCTTGCCTCCGCCTCAGGCAAGTTTGCAAGCCGAGTATAAGCAGCAGTTGCTCGCGCATCACGGTATCGAATTCGACGAATTGTTAACCATTACCAATATGCCAATCAGTCGTTTTGGCAGCATGTTGATGAGCAAAGGTCAGCTGGAGTCCTATTTGACGTTGCTCAAAGACAACTATAGCGAAAGCAATTTAGGCGGTGTCATGTGTCGCAGTTTGATCAGTGTGGATTGGCAGGGGCACGTCTATGATTGCGATTTTAATCAGATGTTGGAATGGCCCATGCAGTTGTCGACAACCGACTCTTCACCCCTAGGTGATTTGTTGGCCAGCGATAGCCGCAAGGTTCATCTTCGTGATCTGTTGCAGCGATCGCTCGAGGGTGAGCCGATCGTCATCGGCGAACATTGCTATGGTTGTACGGCTGGGCAGGGCAGCAGCTGCGGCGGTGCGCTTGAGTGAAGGCGAAGGCAAACTTAACGGCTCCGATGTTGATTAGCATTGTTATCCCAACCTTCAATGAAGCGAGTTCTATAAAAGCCACGTTGCAGCCCCTGCAGTCGTTGCGCGAGCAGGGGCGGGTAGAAGTGATTC